>JASSUB010000007.1:0-65642 GCA_031963205.1 Mycoavidus cysteinexigens | reverse complement strand
TGCTGACGCTTAACCGATTACGCGCATCCCATGTCAACTGGTGCTGAGCGCCTACCGTGGCCGTGCCTAACGTTAGGTCGCCTCTGGCTTCTAAAGTAGCATTTTCATTCACCTTGATTTGAGTCGCGGCTAGATGCATGTCCGATTCGGCATACGCTTCCAACTGCTCGGCTTGGACCTGGGTAATGCCATCTAGCGCCGTTTGGCTGCCGCTGATGGCATGGGTCGTTTGGGTTTGGCTCTGCAGGTGGATATCCTGGCCGGCTTTTAGGGTGATTTTTTTGCTTGCAAAGAGTTGGCCTGCACGGCTATCGATGTCATCGCTCGCCTGCATCGATAGGGTGTCCAAGCTGACGATTGCGCCGCGCTGGTTATCAATGTTGTGTGCATTAAGATTTATCTTGCCGTTGCTGAGTATCGTGCCAGCATTTTTGAATGGGCGGTCGCTGTGCAGTTCAATGGCGTTGGCTGAAATCAGCGAGCCGCTGAGCGGGACTGGACTGATATCGCTTTGAGCCAAATAAACTTTGGGCATCATGACCGTCTGTTCTGAGCCATCGGGCAATTTGACACGTTGATTCACCAGCCAGACTGGGCTCGCGGTTAAAGCGGCAATTTGCTGCGGCGTGGGTTCTATACCTGGCGTCAGATGATGTTGCTTGGCCCAATTTGCGCCTCTATGCATTAAAGCTTTGAATTCAGTTATCGGGTTTCGATAGCCCGATAGATAGTAGTGACCTGTTAGGCCAATGATCTGGTCGCGAATCAGTTGCTGCTCATAAAAACCATCTCCTAAGCGCTTGGGGATGCGTTGGGGGTCAAGATTGAGTAAATTCAGCAAGAAATTGCTAGAAATGGTGTCGCTGTTGCGCGTAAAACGGGGATCGGTTTGAATCAGATAGGGTTGAGCAGGATCGAGCTGAAAGTGCTGCAAGCTGCTATTTAAGAAAGGGCTGCTGCTGGTTAGGGCAGAGGTGTGCACTAGCGCCGTAGAGGGTGCTTGATGGTCGACCGCGGTGTGTTGTTGATAGACGGCTACATTCAGATTGTCGTGTTCTACCACCGGAGCTGGCTCGTAGGGCACGTGTTGACTCCTATGGCGCTGAAAATACCGCTTGAATCCACCCCGCCATTCTCTGTCTGACCATTGGGATGTACCCTGATCGGTGGTGATACGCTGACCGTTGGCATCAACATTATTAATCTGAGCCGCTCCACCTTCGAGGTCACTGAGCGTTCCCCCTGCAATCATCCGGCTTTTATCATTAGTGACCACTCCTGATAAGCGGATCGCCCCCCCTGCTTGAATCTTACCGGGTTCGCTGTGCGTGACCACGGTCGTTGACACACGACGGGTAAAGTTATAGTTAGTAAAACAAAAAAATTCTACACCGGAGGAGTGCACACGGTAAAGCCCCCCTACGTCACCATGCCAGCCGATTTGAGATCCATCGTAGCGTTGGTTGGTATGGTGATCTTGACATTCGTGTATCTCCCGTTCTTCGATGACCTGCTCTTTGATCTTGAACTCCCCGTTAGCATTGAGCAGCGTTTTTGCATTGATCACAAGATCGCCTAGCGCATCGATTGTTGATCCATGATTGAAAACATGCTCACTGACGCCCTGTACTTTGAACTGGGCATCAAGTTCACCGCCGATGGTCAGGGTACCGCCGCTATAAAACACACCATGTTTGAGGTTTTCAACTGTTTTGGTGCCGATCTCGAGGTGGTTGTGTGCAAAAATTGTGCCGTCACTGTTCTTCAGAAAAGCATCAGGTCGACTATGTGCGCCGATTGAAACCGTATCGCCAACAATTAAAACCGAGCCTTGTTTCAACACATCATTTTGAGCAAGTTTAAAAATTTTATACTTCTCATTCCATCCCTCTTTATTATTCTCTATCTCTTCACCCTCGAGGAAGACTTGTCCCTTGCCGTGCAAAATACTAGCGTTGATTAAACGATATGCTGAAACATAGAGATCTCCATCACTTTGCAGGACTCCCTCCATACAATTTACAAAAGATGTACTTTTCAGCGATAATTTATCGCTTGCAGACACTGTACCGTCGAGATTTTCGAAGGCTTCTTCTGCTCTCAGATTTACACTTTTGCCTGAAATCTGACCGTAGCTCCCATTGTAGATAAGCCGCGCTTCCATGATAACTCCGCCTTGAGTACTGATCCGGCCGCCTTTTATTACTTTAAACATACGATTAGCGATTTCATCTGCAAAAATCTTTATGTCACCTATGCCAGTGTTGATGATCTGACCTTCATTCTGGTTGAACACTACCTTCGCATGCACTTCAAGCGAGTGAGCGTTATGGGCAGGTTGCGATGGGGGGTCCTCATCCGACCCTACAATGATTTTTCCTGCAGGGTTATTTAAGAGGATGGTGTCAATCTCGATTTTTTGGCGGGCTGATATCGTGCCAGATCTATTATTCACAAAAAATTCATATATTGATGTACGCGCTTCATTTGCCATGTTAAATGAGGGACAAGCTTTATAATTTAAAAAAGCGAGGGCTTTTATTTTGAGCGATTGATTTGAAAGGATTTTCCCGCCATCATTATTAGTTATTTTAGGTGCGGTGACAGAAAGAGGGCCTTGGCTAAAGATAAAACCGGCTTCTTTTTCATCTCTAAAATGGCCATTTATTATCGCGCGGCGGCCCTCAATCTGAGCCTGTCCTGTGCCAGTATGGAGCAGCCGGCCTGCGTTATTGTAAATCACGTCGGCTTGCATCACTAAGCCAGTAGCTTCTATATAACCCCGCGTATTATCAAAATTTTTACTCTTCAGAGTAAGATGTGCACTCGTTGTAATTTGCCCATTTTCGTTGTCCAACTCGTCGGCCTGGATCCATAATTTATCTTTTGATTCGATAATGGAAGACGTAATATTGTTTAGTTCCAGTGCTGCGCCTGTTGCTTTTCCATCGGCATTGATCGTACCGCCGATTCCCAATTCGCCCTCGCTATGCACTAAGCCATGCTCCTTGTTATGCAGGGTCTGTACGGCAATCGACAGTTGACCTCGCGCCATGATCACCCCAGCTTGATGTTCCTTTGTATCTTTTACACCATCATTGATTAAGCTACGCGCACTGATGGCGACAGCGCTGCCTTGAATCATGCCTTGGTTTTTGAGTTGCTCTTGGGTATTCAGTGTCAAAACTCGCCCGTCGATCAAAGCGCCTGCTTGATTCTCCAGGGTGTTCGCCTCCAGCGAAATATCACGATGAGCATAGAGTGTGCCGGTATTGTCTAAGCGATCAACTTCAAGTGTGATATCACCGTTTGATTGAATCTGATGACTCGAGTTATATAAGAGGGTCGCTTTAATTCTTAAGTGTTCATCAGCATGTACTTTGGCTTTCTTTGTGAATTTTAGCCACCCCGCGCTGACCTGGTCTAATGTGGACAGATTTTGCCCACTCTGGAGGCTCGCCACGGGCTGAGTGGCCATTACCGGAACGCCCAACTTTGTGTAATTGACTTGATGCTTTCCAGTGCTAATGTTGATGGTATTGGCCTGCAACTCTCCATCTATTTTTATGGAATACGCGATGAGATCAATTTGATCAAACTGCTTGAGCTTTGCGACACTTTTGATGGTAATTTGGCCTTTTTCGCTTACGAGAAAGGCGTCAAGATTGGCATCGCTGCCGATAATCGGCTCACCTGCCGCAAATATAATGCGGCGGGTATTGAGGAAATTGCATCCCCATACATGCATGCCATTGGTATTGGAAAAGGCCAGTTGGGCTGGTTGTCCTGCGATTTTTACGATGCCATTAAATTTGGAGGGTTTGTCCCCTATGGTTTTATACAAGATCATCCGCGCAGCAGGGCCATTCTCTATGACTGTGCCTGAGGAAGTAACATCGAACTCTTGATACGAGTTATACGAGATGCCCGCTGAATTGGGTGGGGCAATATCGACAGTAGGGGGATGCGCCACCGTATGAGCATCCGTTGTGGTTTGCCTCTGCTCATTGGATGAGGTGGAGGCTGTTGGAACCTGTTGAGCTGATGCATTAACTATTTTCAACATCATTAATACCCCATTCAGAACTGGCAAATTCGTTTGAATGCTGTTCTGAGTCAGTAATTTAACCAAATACGAGCAATGCTCGTGGCGGAACATCAGAGGCCATGAATACAGCCCAAATAAGTTAAGCGTTGAGTCAACTTAGCATCCACTGATTAAAGCGTTCGGTAACAAAATGTTGATTTTTCGTCCAATACAAGGCATTGCTAAATAAGCCTTTCTTGAAATTGTCTGGATAAGTGGAAAGAAATTTGAAATATTCTGGATCGATATAGTCAAAGGCTTTAGGCTGGCTTGGCGCGACTCCGTACTTTGCAAGCTGCGCCTGCCGCTCTGGATGGGTAGCAAATTTAATAAATTCTCGGCATGCATCTGCGTTAGGCGCACCCTTTAAAATTACCCAGTTATCACATCCGCGGATATGCTGATCCCAAGAAAACGCAACAGGTGCCTTGGCATCAAGGGCAAAGAGTACATTGACCACAAAAGCAGGCATTAAGTCTACCTCGCCTGTTGTCAATAAATTTCCTGCATCGGGCGCATTCTGCCACCAAACAGGAACATGCGATTTAATTCTGTCAAGGCTGTGAAACGCCCGATTAAGATCGCAGGGGTAGACCTCGCTTGGGAGTGCACCATCCGCTAACAACGCTTCTTCTATCGTATCAAATGGAACTTTACGCAAAGCACGGCGGCCTGGAAAATTCTCTACATCCCAAAAATCCTTCCATATTTTCGGCGCTTTGAGTCCTTTCTTTTCAAAAGCATCCGTCCGATACGCAAGCACCAAAGCATATACGTCCATGCCAATGCCGTAAGGCGTTACGAAGGGCGGCATAATGGTTGATATGATCGGATCATTCTCCAGTTTATGAGGTTCGAGATAATCCTTGCCCAAAAAATGAACGGCCCGATGACTAAGGCATGACATATTCCACAGGTAATTTTTATTTTCAACCATGGTTTTAATTTCTGTGGTTGGCTCTACTTTGGATGAAACACCGATTACTTCAATACCAGATTCTTTATAAAATGGTTTGAATAGATGTTCTGTGTAATATTGCTGAATATTACCACCCGCAGTGCGAATAACTATTTTTTGATTAGAACCCTCTTTTTCAGTTTTTCTAGTAGCTCCTCTAGAAGGGGTAATAATGAAAGGTGAGGATATAATTGCTGTACTTAAAACAGCCATATTTTTAATCATTGCTCGACGTTTCTCGTTAGGCTGTTTCTGGTTATTCATGTGAGGCTCCTAATGGTATCTGACTATCGCTAGCGTATAATTTATTTTGCCCAAATATAGGTAATCTTGAAGCAAGCAATCTAAGTAATTGATTAATTGCTGATGACAACCGTTTGCCTCGCCTGACAATGATATTCAACTCGGCAGAGTTAAAAACGGGGTGCTCAATTTCCAACGCCACCAGTTTTTCCGTTTTAATTTCCTCATACGCAGAAAATTCAGACATAAATACCGCGGCTGAACCCGTGCAAGCAAAATTTTTCCGGGCTACTGTTGAATTACTGACGAATATGGGAGAAGGCAATTCAATTTTTTCTGAAAGAGCTGCAGCCCTTATTGCTGCTGAAAAAATATCTGGGGCAGCAGCTAATGAAAATGGATAACTTACCGCTTCTGAAAAGGTAACCTTGTGTTTGCCAGATAGTGGATGACTCTTATTGACTAATAGCCTTACAGGCAAACGCTCGCTTGCATAATAAAGAACGTCAGGAAAATTAGGGCAACAATGAACTATTCCTATATGCACAATGTCTTCAGCAATTAAATTCGCAATCTTATTAGACTCAAAAATTTCTTCAATCTGAAGATGGACATTAGGATATTGAAGGCGAAAATTATTAAATGTACTCATTAATGGAGCAACAAAGGTAGTAGGCATAGCAAGACGAATCCTGCCTCGTTGCTCAAGTTCTTGTAATCCTGTTTTCAAAGTTTCTTCTAATTTATATTGACCACGATAATATTCCATTAATAATTCGCCTGCCTCAGTCGGCACCATTCCTCTAGGGCGGCGCTCAAACAGTTTTGCGCCCATTTCCTGTTCTAGGAGCTGAATATGTCGTGTAATAACAGAGGAGTGTGTATTCAAATAATCTGCAGCTCTTTGGATTTTTCCATGAGTATAGACCGTGTGAAAATAATTTAATCGCTTCTGGTTGATAAACATCGTTTCCAATCCTTAAAGCACACTTAAGGAAAGTATAGGGTCAACTTCAGCAGGCTGCGTTGCTTATTCGTTATTTTATTGGTGCTTTATTAGCAATAGATAGCTTACTGGTGAAGAAACGGTAATCAATAACTGGTTAAATATACAGTAGTGTAGCGGTAACCACTCGATAGCACATTCCTAGCACATTCCTAGAACATTTCACGAACTTAAATTATCCATAACGCACGGATAAACATAGCCCTCACTCTTTACAAAATCATCAGTAATAAAGATGGTTATTGTTATTGTTATAGATGTTCTCTGCTACTCATAATAGTACCTCGATCAATTTATTGGGAATAAAATTTATTGCCCATAAAACATGATTTGAACAGTTCTCGCTTCGCCTAAAAAACGTCAGAAAAATATTGTTGCTATTTTGGGGTGTTCCCTTATAGTCAATAGTGATTTAAAAACTATGAGTGCTCATTTTTTATGGTGAATGCGAGATAAACAGTATATATCTAGGAGATGCAGAAAGATGAATAACCCATCAGTGAATAGCAGTGTCTTTACGTATAAAAATGGCGAGATTTTCGACGGAAACATAAAATAGGTATGTTTTATCTCGCATTTATTTGTAATCGATTGCAAAATTTGATGCACAGGCGCATCGGCATTATTCCGCTGCCAGCATATTTCGTTATCCTTGCTTGCCTAGGAACCCTTGTAGCTTTAGAAAAGGTTTCCGGCGACATCTCAATCATGATTGCGCTACTTGCCGCATGTGGCTGTACCTGTGCCGAAATAGGAGCGCGGATTCCAGGATTAAGGCAAATAGGCGGGCCGGTTATCGTGAGCATCTTCCTTCCAGCCTATCTAGTGCATTACAAACTGTTACCAGCCGAATTAGTCGGGTCAGTTAGCGATTTTTGGCACTCAACCAAGTTTGTCTATTTGTTTACGGCCTGTGTGATCGTTGGCAGCATCCTGAGTATGGACCGCCACGCCCTTATTGCTGGCATTGTTAAGATTTTATCCCCGTTGGCGCGGGTTCTATTATCGCGGCGATAGCTGGAACACTTACGGGTATGGCTTTTGGGCTAAGTGCGCACTACACATTTTTTTATATCGTTATCCCTATTATGGCGGGCGGCATTGGTGAAGGTGCTATTCCTCTCACTCTTGCTTATGGCGAGATTTTGAATATTCCGCAAGACCAAATATTCGCCCAAGTCGTACCGGCTATCGTGCTGGGGAATTTGGTGGCGATTATCTGTGCAAGCCTGCTTAATCAATTGGGTAAGCGTTATGCGCGATATAATGGACAAGGGCGTTTATACGACGCTGAAAAGAGTGTGCCAGCAGATCTTATCAATACCTCATCGGCCAAAGTCGAGCATATTGCAGCCGCGGGGATGGCGGCGATTGCTTTCTATATCGTAGGCATCATCGCCCATAAGCTGATTGGCTTACCCGCGCCTGTCGCCATGCTATTTCTTGTTGTGCTCGTCAAACTTATTTATACGATCTCACCCACATTAGAAAATGGCGCTCGCACTATTTATAATTTGTTCTCTAAAGCGATGACGTATCCTTTGTTATTTGCCATTGGGATAACGACCACTTCTTGGGCTGATTTAATGGCCGCTTTCAACTTAGCCAACATCGTTACAATCGTGGTAACGGTCATTACGCTTACTACAGTTGGCTTTTTTGTGGGGAAATGGATAGGTTTATATCCAATTGAAAGCGCACTTATTAATACTTGTCACAGTGGCATGGGCGGTGTTGGTGATATTGCGATTCTGACTTCCGCCCACCGCCTAGAACTGATGCCGTTTGCGCAAATAGCCACTCGCCTAGGGGGAGCAATCACTATTACTGCCGCTATTCTCTTGCTTGAGCTGCTTTCGTAGAGCCTGAGAGGCCTGCTTGTCTATGCTCCAATTCCTTGATTTTTCTACCCCCATCTCCTAGCATAAATTTATGGTCATCTTGGAAAATGAAATAATCACTTCATATTGGCTATGATTCATTTTAAACGATATAGAAATAAACACTTTATAATTTTTATTTAAATAGCTATGCGCCTCATTTTATTTTCAATGATTTTTTTAATGTCTACTTTGATGGGCTGTGGTGGTGATAATGTCGGTACGCCTGCAAAATCCTTCTCAGAGATAGCTACTGACATGGAAAAAGTAACGATTGATTCCTGGGATGCGGTGGTAGGTGAGCAGGACTCGTTAGGAAAAATTGCAATGGACTTGAAAAGATCACTTCCAGAACCTATAGGTGACTTTGCAAGTAGAATTATACTTTTGCAAAAAAGATTGATAATCCTACTTCATCGTGACATGGATAGAGAAAATAGGAGAAATATTATAAATCAAACTTTAAATGATGCAGATCAGTTAAAGAATGAAATAGATGAATCCATATGGGTAAATCCTGAAAATGAGATAGTTTACTTAAAACATCTCAATGGACTTAGTAAATCAACTGAAGAAATTCAGGATCAAGCTAAAAAGATTAACATTCCATTTACAGTAAATAGGGATGAAGAGGATGAGGATGAGCCTCTTATTGATCGTAGGAAAGAGATTGCTCAACGTAATAAAGAACTTCAGCTTAAGTGGGAGGTGGCGAGCGGTACGAGGCTATTGAAGGAACGTCTAGAAGAATAGTGTGGCCCCCGCCACCGTACCCTAGGTAGTCTTTTTTATAAGAATAGTCCTAAAAATAGAGCAATCTTAGAGCCGAACTTTTGTTACAGATGATGTTCTCGGATAGGTTATTTATAAAATAATCTGCTACTTTTTGCACGATGAGGCAGCATAAAACTTGAACATGAGTTGCAAATAATGCTGGTTTGGGTACTATAAATCCTAATTCCATAAAAAAAGCCCTCTCTGATAAAAAGGGCATTCTCTTATGGAGTCGCGATAGGTATGTATTAATAGGCAATAAAAAATATTAAACTAAGGCTTTCATTTCAAGAAGTTTATTCAATAGTTTAATGGTTTCGTCAGCCTTTGCATTCACACCTGTAAGCGTGGTTTCTAACAAAGTCACTTTCTGGGTTAACGCAGTGTGGCACAGGTTCGCGCATACGTCGAGTCTGCATTGGAGGATCCATCTGATGCTGAGTGATATTCGAGGCTTCTTCGGGTTGACGCGCGAAATTGCACTAACTGGCCAATCGACATATTTCGAGACGGCCCAGTCCCAGCATATTGTTAAGGAACTGAAGCTCGCGATCAAAGACGGTAAGCTGATTGTCCTCTCTGGGATCGTTGGCACCGGAAAAACCACTACGCTGCGGAAAATTCAGGAAGCTTTGGAAGAGGGTAAAGAGATCTTGATTGCCAAGGCATTGTCGGTCGACGGTGGGGAGATTTCGCTCGGCACGCTCATCCTCGCGCTCTTTTGCGACCTAGTGGCCGCAAAAGATGATCCAATGCCGACCCAAACCGAGAAGCGCGAACGCGCGCTACGTATGCTGATCCGTAAGCGCAAAAAGCCAGTTGCCCTGTTCATCGACGATGCGCATCAACTGCATTCGAAGACACTGATCAGTTTGAAGCGCTTGATGGAAATTGTTCGTGATGGAAAGGGGAGACTGTCAAAATTGCCGCCCGAGCGTACCCAAGAATTGCACAATCGCCTGCTGGCCGCCGGCGTGCTCTTAACGAATGTGATTCCTGGCCGATGTAATCGGGCTGTTTGCAAAAAATGCGGGCCCATTATCATTTAATACGAGCTAGAGCAAGCGGATATTCTCAATTAATTCGACTCCAAAACAACCTATGTTATCGGGCGAGAGTTAGGATGTAATCGGGTCGCTACACCTAACAACTTTTACCAAGCCCCTTGTTAAGGACGCTTTGCAAAAACTAGTTGCCACGCATTGGCAGAAAGACGTTGAGAAAGGCCTAACTAAAGGCTACGTTTTTCGACTAACTTGTAGATAAATCGGCGCGTCTCAACAAGTCGATCACTTCTTGATCTTCCAATTGCTCAAAATGGTCGTAACACTG
Source organism: Mycoavidus cysteinexigens (assembly GCA_031963205.1). Lineage (GTDB taxonomy): Bacteria > Pseudomonadota > Gammaproteobacteria > Burkholderiales > Burkholderiaceae > Mycoavidus > Mycoavidus cysteinexigens_C. The sequence continues at coordinate 55,362 of JASSUB010000007.1, read as the reverse complement.
ACCAACCGAGCCAAACGGCTCGGGACAGTAGAGACAAACACCCTGATCGACAAGAGGCATAATACTCTCCCATACGTCTGGCGGTGCTACCGGCGTGGCTACGACAAGCGCTGCTATTTCAGTCTTAGCTAAGGCAAGCAAAGCCGCTTTCATCGTACTGCCAGTGGCTATGCCATCGTCAACCACAATTGCGGTTTTCCCGTTCAACGTGGGCAGCGGTTTGCTGCCTCGGTATAGGTGACGGCGGCGTTCGATCTCTTCTAATTGCTGCTGCTTTAGCGTTTCCAACTCAGTCGTTTTAAGCCTTAGATCGTTAACTAAGCTTGTATCCCATATCGTTTGATGAGCGCTGCCATCGACGACAGCGCCGAGTGCTACCTCAGGCATTTCAGGCACCCCAATCTTTCTAACCAACAGAATATCGAGTGGTGCATGAAGAGACTGTGCGACTTCAAAGCCGAGTGGCACCCCACCCCGCGGCAGTGCTAACACAATCGGTTGTTGCAAGCGTAACCGAAGTAATACATTGGCTAACTGTCTGCCTGCCTCATACCTATTCTTAAATAAAGGTAAGCTAGCTGCTCTCACAGGCCTATACTGACTAATGGCACCTATATTCATAAAATTCTCCTAACATGATGGGCTACAGGTTATTCAACCATATCAACAGAAACTTAATTGTAGCAGGCCATAATCGGTTATCGATTTGGTTCTCCTATACTAAGGGGTTCTAATCCCAAACCGGCGGAATTTATCTAAATTACTATTTTAGCAATTTTTATCCGCTGTGACTTAGCACGCCATCAAGAATTAACCGGGTGCATTGATCTTGATGTAATCGTCAACAATCAATTGGACGATTGATTGTAAATAATTGGTAATAAATAACTCATTTGGAGCGTTGGATAAATTCGGCCGGTTTGGGATTAGAACCCCTCGTACGGTTTATCATTTTTTCTCGACAGCAGTGACCTATCCCTTGCTTTTTGCTATTGGTATCACTACCACTTCGTGGAGCGACCTAATGGCTGCTTTTACCTTGGCTAATATCGTGACTATTGCGGTCACGGTTTTTACCCTGACTAGGGTAGGTTTTTTTGTGGGCAAATGGGTAAGTTTATATCCGATCGAAAGTGCAATCATTAATGCCTGCCACAGTGGGATGGGCGGCATTGGCGATGTTGCGATACTCACTTCTGCGCGCCGCTTGCAACTGATGCCGTTTGCGCAAATAGCAACTCGCCTGGGGGGAGCACTGATTATTACTGTTGCCATTCTTTTATTAGGCATAATTTCGTGACATTTTTATTTAAATGGCGATGCAGCCTATTTTTCTTTCCTCACTAGCTACGGGAGAAGGGATTCTGCTGTTTTACGCTCCTTTGTGATTTACCGAAATTGGCGAGTCGCAGCGAAGATTGAGATTGTATGGTGCGTAGGCACGAGTGTCATGCTTTAGCATGGGATGTTTGGCTGCCATACAGACCATCAAGGTGGCGGCGCTACTTTTCATCAGTCTTATTTTCCGCAATGTCCGTAATAGCATTTCGTGCTGTAAATAAATTCAACCCAACCATCTTTTTGATGTGCCTCAAAAAGATGGCTCGCCGCTTGCATCATGGCTTCATAATTGGGTTGCCCTGATTTTGGTGTGTAAGAGGTAGACAATATGCGTCCTAAAAAACCATTCTTATCCAATCTTTGTTGATGAGGAAATGCAGCAAGATTAACGCTTATCGGTGTAAAAAATTGTTGAATTTTCTCTTCATCTACTTTGTTAGCATTGACCTCTTTATAGTCAGCGCCATACTGATTTAAGAGCTCTTCATATTGCGCCATCAACGGCGATGCTTCAAGCAGCCGTACATTCCATATCAGCATGCACAAGCCGCCTGGCTTAAGAATGCGGTTAAATTCCTGCTTGACGTTCTCTTTGTCGAACCAATGAAATGCTGTCGCGACGGTAATGCTATCCACGCTATGGTTACTCAAACCGGTCGCTTCAGCAGTGGCATTGACGCTCATAAAGTTTGTATAATCAGCCAATTGCTGCTCTGCTTTTTCTCTCATCTGTGCATTAGGTTCAATACCTAATACTTTATATTGATGATCAAGCAGCAATTTTGCGAATATACCGGTGCCTGAGCCAATATCTGCGACTACCGCGCTAGCTTTAAGCTGTCCTTCTTTTTTGAGAAGCTCAATCACCGCCACCGGGTAAGTAGGGCGATATTTCGCGTAATGCTCGACAGTGTTACTGAATCTCGTGGTGGTGCTAAGCTTTTTTTCTTGCATAAAAATTCACTGAACTTTAAGTCAACAAGAGTAGGCGGCCTACGCAACGCCCGCGCCAAAAGATGACTAGCGCGTTGCTAGTTGATCGATTCTGGCTACAGATCGAAGGTGTGGCAAGGAAACGCCTAAATTAAACGAATAGACGAGTAAGTTAGCATCAATCGCTGAACTGCGCCAGTAGTTTGGCAGTGATCCACATCGATCGAAATTAAAATCAAAGTAGTTACACATTGGGTTGATCTAGCATCCATTCATTAAAGCGTTCAATACTCCCTTGGGGAACATAAAAGTTGTCATTATAAAAGGCAAAGTAGCCCAAAGATATCCACAGATATTGTGCATAACTACGTTGAAAAGTATTTGATATCTTTCTCAAAGGCAGGTGGGATAAGGCTATTTTTAGATTGACTAAGTTTTAGCAACGGCGCGTATTTGCCGCAAGCGTTTTAGGTTTTCTATTATCATTACTGCTTTCTACGGCGTACAGAGAGGGGCCGTTTGCTAAAAACCAAAGGCGGTAACGCAGGAGCTTGCGATGATGGCGTCTGACGCTGAACGAGATACGCATTTTATGGCGCTGGCTCTTACCGCGGCACGCGAAGCGCAAGCCGCAGGTGAAGTGCCAGTGGGAGCCGTGGTGGTACGAGATAATCAAGTGATTGCGACAGGGTTTAATCAACCGATTAGCAAACACGATCCATCTGCCCATGCTGAGATGAATGCGCTACGCACAGCCGCCCATATGCTTAGTAATTACCGATTACCGGGGTGTGAACTCTATGTCACACTTGAGCCTTGCCTGATGTGCGCGGGGGCCATGATGCATGCGCGCATTGCGCGCGTGGTGTTTGGCGCATACGATCCTAAAACAGGGGTGGGTGGGAGTGTATTCAATGCATTTTCTAATCCGCAACTGAATCATCATACGCAAATTAGCGGGGGCGTACGGAGTACGGAATGCGCGCAATTATTGAGTGGTTTTTTTGCCGATAAGCGCCGCGCATTACGGGATGCGCGGCCATCAAAATCATGAGCAAAAATTATAATCTGACGTTGGTCGCGCCCTCTGGCTATCCGTTAGAGGCCAGTACGGTAGATCGTGGCCTTGAGCGGTTGCGTGCATATGGTTGTCAGATTGATAATGAAGAGGCGGCGCAGCGGCGTTGCCAGCGCTTCGCTGGCACAGATGATGAACGGGCAGCTGATTTTAATCGGTTGGTTGACCCGGCGTATGCGCGCCCGGATATTGTGCTTGCGGTGCGAGGAGGGTATGGCGCCACACGGATTTTGCCCAGACTGGATTATGCAGGGTTGCGGCGGCGCTTTAAGGATAGGCCGACAGCCTTTGTCGGGCATAGTGATTTTACGGCCATCCAGATGGCGTTACTGGCTCAGGCTGGGTTAGTGACATTTGGCGGCCCGACTTTATGCAGCCACTTTGGTGCTGAAACAATAGATGAATTTACTCTGCAGCATTTTTGGCAAGCACTTGAATCTCCGCAAGTCCATTTAACTAGCAACGTGTGTCAGGTGCAGTCGGTTGCCGTAAGCGGTACGCTATGGGGCGGTAACCTGGCGATTCTTGCGTCGTTGATTGGCACGCCTTATCTACCGCAAATAGAAAACGGTATATTGTTTATTGAAGATGTCAACGAACATCCGTTTCGGTTGGAGCGGATGATTTATCAGTTATATTTTGCGGGTGTGCTGGCTCGTCAGCGCGCGCTTGTATTGGGTGATTTTAGTGGGATTCGGCTTGCTCCTCATGATAATGGCTATGACTTGTTGGCGATGGTCGAGCAGATGCGCGCAGTGATTGGCATCCCAATTGTGACAGGTTTGCCGTTTGGACACTGCGATAAACTTGTCACGCTGCCGGTGGGTGCACACGCACAGCTAATCGCAGATGAACAGGGTTTTACGCTGATGGTGGACGGCTATCCGCACCTAATGAGAAATTAAAGCGTGTCAAGCGGATTATTTTTTCTAATTATTAGAACACAGCGACTGCAGCAATGGTAAAATCCGCGACTCACTCCTTGCCGGGGTGATGAAATTTGGTAAACATAGCGGACTTAAAATTTGAGTGCCTGGCTGGAAACGGCCAGCGTAGAACCCTTCAAATTCGGTGAACCCCCTGGCGCACGCGCCGAGGCAACGCCGAGCCAAGCTTTTTGTAGCCAGGCAGTACTGGTGCAAAAAGAAGGTGTAGAGACTAGACGGAGGGCACCTACTGCGCATTAGCGCTAGGGTGAAGGCATAGTCCAGCGCACAAACAGCGGCAACGCTGGCGTTTAAAGACGTAGTGTGAAGAAAATCCGCCGCCTAAAGGCTTGCCGGTTCGAGTCCGGTCCCCGGCACCACTCTGTTTTTTGATAGATTAGAATATCAACAAATATTGTGTGGTTTTGCACAACACTGCGCCGTTTGGTCGGTTGGCTTCGTCAAGCTTGGCGGAGCAGCGTGCTCGCGCGACGTAACGAATTTTGCTTGTAGCTTGTAAACGGTAGCACTTGTATCTCAAGTTAAAATACGTACAATTATCATTTTTCTCCTGCTTTCAGTAAAAAATCACCCTATGACCAGGACAAACAATTGGTCTGTCAGTATTACATCTGATCAAAACAACCCCGCATTGTCGAAAGAACAAAAAGCGTTCAATTCTCTGATCAAACAGATTGATAAGCGACGCAAGCGGCTTGGCGCCTGGGAAACTGCGGCATCCGCGTTCCAAAAACAGTACGTCAACGATCTGTTGCCGCTTGAACAGACCTCGGCCTCTTTGCAAATCCAGATGGTGCATTGCCTCGATCGGGCTTATGGCCAAAAGGGACTCACCCAAGCAGAACGTCGCAAGACTGCAGCCATCATCGTCGATTGGGCGCGTGATCTGATCGACGAAGAGGAGAGTTTGAAAACCATTTACAACAAATACAACCCGATCGACTACGACAGCGAAACTGCTAGCGAAGTTGACGATATGAAATCGATGTTTGAGGCGATGTTCGGTGTTGAACTAGGCGATGAGGACATCAGCTCCCCTGAAGATTTATTGCAACATGCTCAAGCGCACATGGAGCAACAACAAGTGCAAGCGGAAGCCGAGACTACAGCGCGGCAAGCACGCCGGGCGGCAAGAAAAAAATCGCCCAAACAACTTGCGGCAGAAGCTCGCGCACATGAAGAGCAGGCGCAGATTAGTCTTTCGATCCGTGAGGTTTATCGCAAACTAGCCAGTGTCCTGCACCCTGATCGCGAAGCTGATCCGCGAGAACGTGACCGGAAAACCAAGCTGATGCAACGCGTCAATGCTGCTTATACCAAGAACAACCTATTACAGTTGTTGGAGTTGCAACTGGAACTGGAACATATCGATCAGCATTCGATCAATGGCCTCAGCGAAAACCGGCTGAAACACTACAACAAGGTTTTGAAAGAGCAAGTGCGCGAACTGGATCAAGAAATTCGGCATGTCGAAAACACCTTTCGGTGTACTTATGGAGTTCCGCCTTTCGAGGAACTGTCCCCAGAGATTGTTTTACGAAATCTGGCTCTTGAAATCAAAAATTTCCGGCAAAACATCCGAGTTCTTGAGCGTGATCTTGTTGCGTTCGAAGACATTAAGAATTTGAAGGGCTGGCTTAAGACCTTCAAGCTCGCGTCCGCTAGATCTATATCATTCGTATAGACTAGCACTTGCCTAATGTCTTAATTCAAGCGCTAGGCTTATGAAATGAAGCTATCGGCAACATGTGGATTGGTTTTGCGTTCTTGCCCAAAAGTAGAGGTGCGGCCATGTCCAGGAATAAAAGTGACATCATCTCCAAGAGGCCATAATCGGCTCCGAATGGAATGAATCAACTCCGCATGATTGCCGCGGGGAAAATCGGTGCGGCCGATGGAGTGAGCAAACAATACATCGCCTACCATGGCCAAGCGATGCGCTCGGCTAAAAAAGATAATATGCCCCGGTGTGTGGCCTGGGCAATGATAGACCTCTAGCATTTCTTCCCCGAAATACACACGATCTTCGTTTTCTAGCCAGCGGTCAGGTTCAAATGCGCTGGCGGCTGGAAAACCAAAGCGTACGCTTTGCTCTGGCAATAAATCTAGCCAAAAACGCTCTTCTTTCTGAGGCCCCTCAATGGGGACGCGATATTTGCGCGCCAGTGCTTGTGCGCCGCCGCAATGATCAAGGTGGCCATGCGTTAGAAATATTTTCTCTAAAGTGGCGCCTTCTTTATCGATGTGTTCCTCGATACGCTCTAAATCTCCACCAGGGTCTACGGCTGCTGCGCGATTGCTCGCCTCACAGATGAGTAGAGTGCAGTTTTGCTTAAAAGGTGTGACAGGGATGATTTTAGTTTTCATGGTAAAGCACAGGCTGGTTAGGGCACGCTGGTTTTTTGTGACTTTTTATTCTGAAATGCTTGACGCAGTTCCAGATATACGCCTAAAACGCTATCAAGCGCTGTAACTACGTTATTTGGCAAGGCTCCCACTTTATCCGCATCGATCAATTTTTGGATCAACTGACGAACGGCCAGCGTTAGATTTTCATGATGACTAATTAATTTTTGTTCAAACGCTAAAAGTGATTTGTCTTTCTTGGCCCGTTTTCGGGCAGAAATCGCTTCGTCCCCAAATTGCAGCCATTCTGGCGATACCCCTAGCGCTTCAGCGACAGCAGGCAGCCGGGTTCTATGCGGCGCTGTACCGCCTTTATCTTCTGCCCGTTCCCAATGCTGAACGGCCTGCCAACTTTTAACTCCCACTTTCTGGGCAAGCTCTTCTAGCGAAAACTTTTTTTCTAGGCGTTTTTGTTTGATTCGTGCATGTATGTCCATGTCATACAATGTACCTGCCAGAAAAAATAGCGTCACTGCAAATTTTTCTTGTTAAACAAAAATAACTGGCATATATTGATACATAAAGAGGGTTTTAGAGTGATTGCTTTATCCGTCTTTTAATCTAAGTCACTGAAAATAAAGTGAAAAAGGAAAAAGTTGGATTTCCCAAGAGGGGCGATAGTGAGGGAGATCAGTATGTTAAACCATTTTTAGCGAATCAAGGGAAGCGCCGATGTCGACGATTAGCTCACTGGTTTTGACCAGGAACGGGCTAGGGAGTTTATGTGACCTCTTGCCTTATCGTTTATTTTATCACCCAATAATCGCAGTGCTGCAGGCTCTTTGCGAGCAGGAATGCGTATGAGCCAGTTCGTGCGTAAATTTAGTGTGGAGGACATTAAAGCCAAGCTTGCCTCATGCGTGAATGCCCAAAATCCTGTCAGTCAATTGCCAGAGGGTCATGTAAACGCTGACAATTTAACTGAAAATAAAAAAATTCAACCTAAAAATACTGTGTCCTGCTTGGCGCAAGGTTGCCGCCTGGATGATCGGTTGATTGAATTGAATTCAAATGATCTGCGCCGGTCTGCGTTACTTGAATTAATCACCTCTATTAGAGCTCATGCCAAGTTGGAGGGGCTCTCCAGCGCTACGTTGCAGATCTTGCGCGAGCCGGATATTGAAGGCTTGATCAATCGACTGTTGGCAATGAATTCTGTGCGCGTGTTAATTCATGCTCATACATTGAATTTTCGGTGTGAGCATATTGAATCGATGGAGTGGGAGGACGCGGCGCTGCAGTATTTTGTACGCGCGCAAGCTAGCCTAGCGTTGCTCAGAAGTACCTTCCCCCAAGTGACACGCACACAGGTGGGCCGATTACGCAAAGCGTTGGCAGTCGTGCCGCCGGCTAAAGCGGTTCATCTGCCATTACAACAAGTTCATCAAATTTACCGCATCTGGCAAAAAATTTGCCAAGAGCGTCAAGACAATCGCGAGCGTTACATTGCGCTCCATAGCGAATTTCCGCAGTTCACGTTGACTACGTTATGTGCTGCTTTGAATGTGAAAATGAGAAAGTGATGAGCTGGAAACCTCGTACAGATATATTACTGAGCGAAATGGGCGACTTTGAGCGGCAATTTAATCGTTTTTGGATGCGTTCGGATGAACTGTATTTTTTCTATCTTGTGTGGTTTGCCTATTATCTTAGGAGTGTTGTGTGGCATGGGCTGCTAATGGTTGAGTTGCTTCAATGGAGAGGGCACTGTTTAGCGGTTCATCAGGCGCGTACGGAGTATCGTGATGGTCACTAAAGCACCATCACGGCCCAGGCGGTGGAACTCGGCTCTTAATGCATTTGCGACTTCGGCGGATTCGCCTTTTCCAGACCATTATGATCTGGCGGCCGAGCGTAAAATTGTGTGGCACTTGCTGCAATCAAATGCGCCTGATCCGGCCGATCCATTTTTTGCCCGTTATGAGCTTTATTGTGAGCGCGAACAAAGCCTGAAACACATGCAGGCAACGTATGCTGCGCGGCAAAGTGCAGACGCACTTGTACCCATCAGCGATGCGCGCAAAATTAAAACGTTGGGGCAGCTGGCTACTCAAGTGGAAGATACGATGGAGTTGCATACGGTGCATGCGATGCGGCTTTTCCTCGGTTTGGCAATTCGGCCTGGAGAATCAGGCTCGCCGAGCGCCGGAGGCAAGCGCGTGGCCGCTGCGTTGCGCGCCCTTTGGTCGTTATCCGGTAATGATAATCCTTATGCTGACTGGGCTTTGATTGAAATTTCGAACCGTATTGCCGAAGTGCGTAAGCTTATTAACGCACAACAAAAGCGCATGCTAGGCAAACTTGACGAATTGAAACAAAAAGGACTTTCTTATTCAATTCTACAAGCTCGGGAGCCTGCTAAGGTTCGCCTTGGTTTTGCTTCTCCATACGGTTTTATGATTGCGTTACTGTTGGTTGAAGTCGACAGTTATGCTCGGATTGTCAAATCTGCGCAGTATCGGGATTTGATTTCATCGCAGGAAGGCCATCAAGCTTTACAAGCAGTCAAGCATAAATGTCGTAGCATCTTTGAGCGCGCAGTGTATTGGCAAAAATATTTAACCCAGGACGCTCTGATTCAGCTGACGCGGCTTGATTTTTTGCCAACCGCTCAGGCGTTGGCGCAAGCACGTGTGAATACCATCAAAAAACTATTTGGTGCGGTCCCTAAAGATATTTTTATGGGCCTGAAACAACCTCGCCATACTAAGCGTCATCTCAATTTAAGCGAAGCGGAATACCGTTTGCTTGAGGCGGTGCCGCTGGTGGCAGAAGCGGTATCTGTGAATCCGGAGATGATTCAGTTGTTGCCATAGGCGGAGGGTATAAAACCTTATCCCCTATTCCCATCATCGATATAAATAAAATAATACGGCCTGTCGTTATCAAAAAGAGAGGAAGCTACCTACACTCCTTTCAACTGTAATGATCGGCGTAAAAGGGAGCGTTTATGGAACCTCAAGCCAAAAGGCATTGGATGCATCGTTGTTATGCCTATCTAATGTATTCTATGTTATTTCGCGGGCGGGCAAAAGTAGTTTTATACCAAGGTTTGCCGGTCTCTAAAAGCTATTTTTATGCGCTACGATTACGAGCTTGGTCAGTTGGGTGGCGGCAACTGTTACAGTTTCGTATCGGCATTGTGCCACTGCCTCTGTATTGCGCCATTTTTGCTTGCTTAGGCGCTTTTTTAATTTGGGGTACACTGCCAGGCGAAATTTCCGTGATGTTCGCCACCCTTGCCGTGCTTGGTTTTACCTGCTCAGAGTTGGGCGCACGTCTGCCTGGCTTACGGCGCATTGGCGGGCCAGTGATTATGACGCTCTTATTGCCCTCATGCTTAGTGCATTATCAGTGGATACCCGCTGATTTAGTTCGCTCGATTGGCGAGTTTTGGCATGCCACCAAGGTTCTTTATCTGTTTACCGCGGCCATTGTGGTTGGCAGCTTGCTGAGTATGGATCGACAGGTGTTGCTTCAAGGTTGCGCTAAAATTTTTATCCCACTGGCGGCAGGCTCGATTGCCGCCGCGTTAGTTGGTACTTTGACGGGTCTCGCGTTTGGCCGTAGCGCATATGATACTTTTTTCTATTTAGTGATTCCAATTATGGCCGGTGGCCTCGGTGAGGGAGCGATTCCGCTGACATTTGGCTATGCGGCAATTTTACATCTGCCGCAACCTCAACTCTTTGCGCAGGTTGTGCCGCCAGTGGTGCTGGGTAATTTGACGGCGGTTATCTGTGCCGCGTTATATCATCAGCTGGGTAAGCGTTATCCGTGCTATCGTGCAGAAGGTTGTGGGTTATTGATGGGTACCCCAGCTAGAGAACATACTCTGTCGCCGATGGCAATGGAGCCTTTAGCCGGGGCCGGCATGCTCGCCTTGGGCCTCTATATGATTGGACTGTTGGTGCATCAATGCACAGCATGGCCGGCGCCGATCGTGATGCTGTGCCTGGCGGTGCTGGTTAAATTGACGCGCACGGTCTCGCCTAAATTGGAATATGGTGCGCAGCTGATGCATCATTTTTTCTGTAGCGCTGTGGCGTATCCGTTATTGTTTGGCATTGGCTTGACGCTGACCCCATGGGAGGGGCTGCTAGCCGCTTTTACGCTGGCCAATTGCGTCACGATTATTGCGACTGTGTTGACCTTAACGACAGTGGGCTTTGCGGTTGGGCGTTGGGTTGGTTTGCAGCCGGTCGAAAGTGCGGTGATCAATGCCTGTCATAGCGGTATGGGGGGGATTGGCGATATGGCGATTCTGACAGCGGCTAACAGCCTGCAGTTAATGCCGTTTGCGCAATTGGCGACGCGTATTGGCGGGGCGTTAACGGTGATTTTGGCGCTTATTTTATTGGCCCGAGTAGGGTGATTTTTAGCTGGGAAAATTGCAGCTTCCACGTCAAGATAAGAATAATCGCAGCCGTTCGGGCTGCGACGAGTAGCTCAGCCCCCAGGGTTGGAAGCGCCACGTTTGCAGCAACCTGGAGATGAGGGTGAAGCACACTGCTTTTTTCACCCGACCTTGCGGCAGCCGAATCGGGTATTGGGGCGTATTTATCAAGCGATATACGCAAACGCTCGAACATCCTGAGCTAGTGGGTATAGTGCCATGCTTTCTTGCAGGCGTCTATGCTTTAGGGCCATTAAAATGAGTCAGTCATACAGCAGACCCAAAAGTTTGGGCGTTATATTAAGGGGGGTCAATTTTTTCGTGAAAAAGCTTTAGCGCATAAAAGAAAATCCCGTCGATAGGACAGGATTTTCAAAGCTTAAGCATTTTGCTTAAAAATAATACAGTTAATATTGATCTAAGGGGTTGATGATGTCATCTATTTCAACCAATGCTTCATCAAGCAAGCGTGGCTGAGCGTCGCTGCTCACAATCTTAACCCATCTTAATTGCAGTAAACGTTTTGGGGATATCCAGTCCAGACTCAACCAACGAAGACCCTTGGTTTTGCCACGAAAAACTGAAAAAAACCAGGTTAAAAAGGGCTGAGTGGATTGGCTAAATTGGCTTACTTTGGGTGGTTTTTTGCCTGTAGAAGCTAAGTAGTGAATACCGGTGATTTGATATTCAGATACTTGGGCTTCATCGAACTGAGTTATTTGATTCATGATGGTTCTCCTCAAATAAAAAAAAGGAACTCACCATGTGCCCTAATGGGGAAGGATAAGTTCCCCATTAGGGTTAAAAGCTCTAAGTCAGACAGACCTGCGGCCATTCAAAATGAACAGAGCCAAACCGCGAACATTTCATTAGCACTGATCTGTGCTTATGAGGTTTGTTTTATCTTATACGATTGGAGTGACAATGCAAGTTAATACACGCCTTAGAATGAATAATTAGCCAATTAGTCGGGGGGCACTCAGCGATTAGTCGAGCGCACGATTGGAACTCTAACCAGTCGAGCCAGGGAATGGATGCTTTGTTGTTGCATTTCGGCTAGAGGCAAATCGCTGCTAAACCATTGGTTTGCCACGCTAATGAGGACCTCCGGTGGTGCGAAGAATAGGCGCCAATGCGGCCACCATAAAAAGTCTTCATAGCAGATCGAAAGCGCGGTTTGAAGGTCGCCAAGTTTGAGGTAAGGTTGTCCGAGTTTTCCGGCTATTGCGCTGATTGCGCTGCCTGGGCGCCAGAGGCCGGCTGGCATCGGCATACGGCTATCTAAGCGAGCTGGGTAGTGGCCGAATGCCAAGACACTATTGGTGTAGCGTAGCGGAATTTCTTGCTTAAGGAGATCGGCGCCAAGTAAAAAGGTTTGACCCTGACGCGCCGCTTGGCGTATCTGTTCTTGCCACCAAAAAGCCAAAGCTGGCCGCCAGAGTCCGATAATTTCTTCTGGTAAGACAACCACTGTGGTGGTAGGTTGGGAGAGTGCTTGTGAGAGCGCGCTTTGCACTTGCTCGGTGCGCTTAAATAATGCAGGTAGCGTGCTTTGATCAAGTCGGCCAAGTTGTAAATCAAGTGCTAGCCAGCCGGCAGGTATGGTCGGGCGAGTTTCATTTTTATGTGCGCTTAGAGCCAGGCTAGCTAAACATAAGATAAGCCATATTGTTTGACGATTGCCGGGACGCACAGCGGCAAGGCAAAGTGTCCCGAGGCCAAGGAGTAAACCTAACCCTCCCCAAGCTGGAAAGAGTGCGCTGCTGATATGCAGCGGAGATAGCCAGCCAATGATGCCAAGCGGCGGTAGATTGGTGCAGAAGAGGGCGATAAATACCCGGATCATGATTTTGGCTACAGATGTTTTGGACGCGGGGTGGAATAGCGACCAGGGGAGTGCAAGCAAGACCGCTTGCGCTAACCAAAAACCGATGCCTAGCATATAGCCCAAGCTGGCAGACAGCTCTTCGTGGCCGCTGAAAAAGCGTGCGCATATCAGCGGAATATCGCGTGCCCCAGTCAGGTAATAGCCCAGCCAAAGTGCCGTCACTTGCCAGTGTGTATGCGCTTTGCGCCAGAGCCAGGGTAGCAGCGCTAAACTGACTAGCCAGTGGCCAGGAAACCAGGCAATAAGGGCAATGGCTGTGCCGGCAAGGCTGTAATAAATTAAGCTAGGCAACTGCATGCGGTTTGGCGCATGGCTTGGCTTTGAAAGAGGGCTCATCAGCAGGCAACTGAGCAGGTGTGAACGCTTTACATGCCCATAAACCAGACTCTTTCTGCGCCCTGGATTTCGAAGCATTCCCCTTGCATGATTGGCATCAATGCACTGTTTTTGCCCTGCCCATATTTGTCGCGTTTATAGTCTTCAAAGCGCACCATGCCAGAGGTGCGGCCCACCATATGCGTATTGTAGTGTGAGGTGGCCAGTAGCAAGCCGTTTTGCTGCACGCATCCGGACGCTGGCAGAGACTGCCAGCCAGTGAAACTTTGTGCGCTGCCTGAGCGCCAAATACCGGCTTGACAGGTCAATAGAAAACCAGAGCGATCGATGGCAATCGCGCCATATCCTTCATCGCAACTCGCACCTGCTGGCGCCAAGCGGGTTAATTGTAAATTGTGCGCGGTGAGTTTTTTTTGCACCATGGCGTCATTTGCTGCCAGCCATTCTGTTGCCATGGTTTTAGCGTGGAGGATAGCTTGCCCACCGGCATTCATTGAGCCGGTTAATGGGCGTGAGCCATCTAGTTTGTACAGCTGTTTCAGTTGCCAAGTTAAATTACCTGTCACAGCGCCTACTCGTGCGGCTAGCGTGCCGGCTACGTTGCCTAGCGGGTTAGCTTGCCACCACTTATTATCCAAGCCAACCAGTCGGCCGCCATTGGCCGCGGTGGAGAGGGCGGCATCTGCACCAGCCGCCAATCTGGCCTGAGCTAACAAATCGATCCGCAGCGTGCCTTCTTGATCACGATAAGGGTGTTTAGAATAAATCAGTCCGGTGATTGAACAGGCTAGGCCTGGACAGTTTTCTGGCTTGAGTTGGGTGGCAAAAGAGAGTCCAAGTGGGCTGGTATCGGCAAAGGTGGGAAGCAGGAATTTGAGTGCGCGCAATTCGGCGACGGTTGGCTCAAGCGAATTTTCTATACGCGTAATCGTCTCGCCATTGGCGAGTGTGTCATAGTGAGTTTGCACATAGTTATTGACGCCAGTTTGTAGGATGTAGAGATACTGTCCGGTCGATTTTGCAAAAATCTGCGCAATCTCAGTGTGTACTTTGTAGACCGCAGCCACCATGCTAATGGTCGAAAGTGTCATGGCTAATGCTATATCGATGGTGATAAAACCACGTTGGCATTTTTTGCGCCAGCCGAGATTGGGTGAGCGTCCAACGCGCCTTGGCGGTCGCTCAGCGTGCCGATGATCAGGGGGCCAGCGCAGAGGGGTTAAATAGTTGATGTCAGTGAAGGTTTTCATGGGGCTTCTCGGCGTGAGTACGGTTAGCCAAACACCAGGGTGAGTGTGTTCGCGTCGCCTGAACAGCGGATCTGAGAGGGGTCGGGTTGGCTGCCAGGCGCTTTAACTTCGCTGGCATTGAGCGTGAGTCGTGCCGCGCTGCGCGCCAGGGCCGTAGCAAGCAGTAAACAGGCTATATCGGGTAGGTTGGTGATTTGGTATTGAACCGCGTCGCTGGCTGTGTTGATTTGGCCAGGGGTCACAATCAGTACGCCATTGCCGGGTGAGACGGTTACTGTGCCGTGATTATCTTTGAGTGACGGCATAGAGCGGAAAAAACCGCCTTGATGTAGCGCGGTATTGTTAATTGCTCCGTAATTGCCAGCATACGCGGTACGCACTGTACCAATCAGAGTGTTGAGATCCATCGCCAGCGTGTTGGCGTGTGTGATATGGCTATTGGTGGAAAAATAAACCAGTGTGCCGACTAGCCCAAAGGAGACCAGCAAGAGCATTAAGCCATATTCAGCCATGGCCGAGCCGCGCTGACGGCGATCTTTAGGTGGCTGAGCATGGTGCCCAGTGCTGACCAATGTGCTGGGTTGTGGTCGTGAATGTTTCTTCATCGTGGTCTCCAAATCGGGTGAATGAAATAAAGGAGGGGGCTTGTGCTGCTAACCAGAAGCCAAGCCGCGGCCGACTAGGGGCTCAGGATGATATTTTGCATGGCGGCAGAGGCTTGGAATTCATGAATCATCCCAAGTAGCCCAAAATACAGGCCCATCATGATCACTACGGTGGCGCATGAGAGGCTATAGCGGATTAGCGTAGCGGTTCGTTGAATACGCTTTGGCGTTTCGCGCAGAATATATTGGGCGACGGTGAGGAGCGCGAGATCCAGTTTTTGGTATTCGCTAATATCTTGCAGGCGATACTGGAATTCCCGCTGAAGAATGCCGGTGGCAAATGCTTCTCCGCCGGCATTGGGAATTTCTTCAAGATTGCGCAAAATCCGCTCAATGTGCGTAGCAAGCCAAGGGGACGCGTAGGGTTTAATGCGTAACAAGGCTTCGTGGATGCTGATTGCACGTGCGCCAATTTTCTGGGTGATGGAAGCGATGGTCGCGAGGAACAGCGCACCGGCAAAATCTCGGTGCACGCTGTAAAAGATGACGTGTTGATCAAGCCATGCTCGCCAATGCCCAGTATAGTTTTTGATTGACCAAGAGCCCCATATCAAGGCGGCCACGAGTAGGGCCAGCCAAGCTGGGCCAAGCATGCGGATTGCGGTGGCAAATAGATGATAGGTTTGCGCAATCGGTCCATACAGGTTGCTATCGAGGTTCATCGCAGATTCGATTTTCGGCACGATCCAATAGCCAATTAGGCCTAAAAAAATATGCAAAATGGCCAGGCCGACGAGCGCGCTGGCATTGATTAAAAGGAATAAATGCTTAGTGGCTTCAAGGGCATTGATATTGGTTGCTAAGGTGCGTAGCCCTATTTTAAGATCACCTGATTCTTCAGCAACGGCAAGCACGGTAACCTCTTCGGGAGGAAGCGTTTGGGTGACGGCTCGCGAGAAGCGGGCCGTTTCTTCGAAGCGCACGAGCCAGTGAGCGCACACAATGCCGATCGGTTCGCCTGGGTAGCGTAGGGCATATTTTTGTAAAAATAGGGCCAGTGTTTGCCCTGGCTGTACTTCGATTTGGCTCGCCAGATCAAGATAGAATTCAGCACGTTTTTGGTGGAAGCGCCGCTGGGCCCAGCGCAAGCGCCGCTTGAAATTGGGCTTGTATCTGCTACTCATGACTTGCCATAGTTGCTGCAGTTTGGTCAGGGGTGGCGAATGCATCGCGTGCTCCTATGCAGTTTTAACTGTTGTTCATAGTGTAGAAATGAGCCGAATTTGGCTTCAATATCAAGCAAATCGATCTCACCTTGCAAGGCTTTATAAAGCGCAATTTCCAGGACAGATTTACCGCTGGTCGGCGCGGCGTCGAGCGGGGCTTTATGCAAGTTGTAAAGATATTGGTGCAGTTCTAGATTTTTATGGGCACGGATTAATTGGAGCATGGATCGGTCTAACTCGAACATTTCAGCGACCACCGTGCGATGCTGTAAGCCATTCAACTCAGGTAATCCTGCGCGCTGGCAGTGCCCACAGCCATTTGGGTTACGGCAAAAAAAGCCAAGCCTTTGCGGGTCATTGAAGGGTTCGATTTTAAAGCAGCGGACAATACGTGCAAGATAGCCGGTCAGCCCTTCGGCTAGGGTAAATAGATCTGAGTCTGGAAACAGTTCGGCGAGTTGGGCCAAGTGATGCGTTCGAGCGTTTGCGGGACGCATCAGTTCAGCCACAGGTATTTTGCAATGCTGGCAGAGTGTCGGCAGCAGGGTTTGGTAGATCAGTAGATTGAGAAAGCCAGGGGTCGCAAGTATTTCGCGTGGGATACCGAGTTCGTGATCGGAGAGACGATCTACAATGCCAATGGCAGAAGGGGTATGTAGTGTGGTGAAAGCACGATGGCCGGACTCGGCAATGTCGCGCAACAAAGCAGCGCTCTGCCGGTCTCGAACCTCACCGATAAAACAAACGTCTAAGTCGCCGCGTTTGAGCTGCCGTTTGATGGTCAGAAACGGGTCGATGTGATGGTCTTGCTCGCTGAGCGAGCGGGCGATCGAGATTTGAGAAACCCCTGGGATTAGATATTCAACCGGATCTTCAATGGAGAATTTTTTATGCCAAACTGGCATACGGGCTAGCACGGTTTGCATCGTGGTCGATTTGCCAGAATTGACCACGCCGGCGACAATCGTCGCGCCGCTTAAGCGGGCTATGGCGCGTTGCCACAGTGCGACTTGGTCAGGTAGATAGCCTAAGTCTGCCAGCGAGCGAATGGTTTGGGCGTCGTCTTGAAACAGTAAACGCAATACCACATCGGTACCGCTGACCAGTGGAAAGGTGGCTAAGCGGAACAGAATCTTCTGGTTATCGATGGTGGCTGGCACTTGGCATTGCTGGGCATAATTTTCGTTAAAAATTGATTCGGACACTGAGTTGCCGCGAGAATAGATAATCGCGGCCATATCGGTCAAATGCGCTGTGAACATATGGAAGGCTGAGGGGCGAACCAAGCGCCCAGCCACCCGAAAACCGATTGGCGAGCGTTCTTGCGTGCGCCGAATTTCCAGATGGATATCGGAAGCGCTGTGAGCGATTGCAAAGCGTGCTGCGGTTAAAAAATGGGCCCACAAGGCACTATCATCCGGCTTTTTTGCGGCGCTGTCCGCTAGCTGAAGGTTGCCGTGCGGCTCGCTGCGAGCGCGGCATAATTCAATCATTAAGGTCGGCGCTGCAACATAATAGAAGGGCTCGGCCGGGACGTAGCGGGTGCTTAATTGCCGTACAATCTCCTCGGTGATATCTGAGCGCAGCATGGTATCCAGCACAATCAGAGCGAAACGGCCACGCTGCATTTTTTCTGTTGCAGGTGCCATCAGGATTGGGCAAATTTGGTTTCGTAGCGAGGCTTGTAGAGAGATTTCTTCATACAGGGTGCGCACGAAATAGGGCAACTCATTGGGTAAGTTGATCACCGTATTGGCTTGCGTGAGCCGCGGGATAGTCGAGTTCGCTTGAGGGGCTGTGGCCGTCCGGCTGGCGCGACGAAAATGCAGCGCTTCACGGGTGCTGTGCGGGTTGGAGCGATTCGGTTTGGGGATCAATTTGGAGAGCATGGGCAGCTACTTTTGCTGAAGGCCTCGTGGCGGCGTGGTTTAAGGCTCGACCGAAGGGCGCAATGGTTTGGTGGCGGCTGGCAATGGCGGCAGATCCGGTGGCGTTGAGGGCGCCGCGGTGATAGGCCATGCAATGCGAGTATCGAAAGCGAATGGAATTGAGCGAATCCGGCCGTTTGGATAGCGCAATTTCACGTTTTGGGGGGTGAGCTCGATCACTGTAGCGCGACGGACTATTGCCCCGGGATAGAGAGGATAGATTTGTTCCCCCCAAGTGAGATAGCCGCGATACTCGGGGGCAATGCCAAAAGCGGCAATGTAACGAGGGTGCTCTGCGGATTTAGCAAGCGCCGAGTCAAGCGGTGGCATGTTTGTCATCATCAGCCTACTGTTAAGCTGCCCTGGAGGCATGGGGTTAGTCTGAGTCAGCTCGTTTTTCAGTTTTTGTAGTTTGAGTTGGCTTTCTAGTTGCATGAGCTCGCCTACTGTAGGCACTGTTTGAGCGCTAGCGAGGCTGAAAATGCTCAGTAAATACAGCACGATGGGTATGACTCCCAGCCTCATAGGGTGAGGGGGAAAGCGATTAATCGCGGGCATAAATCTCTCCTTTAACGTGTAACATCAAGCTCGATGCTTTGAGTGAAGTCACTGGCTGAGGGTCTTTAATGGTGAGGGCGAGCCGAGTGACACTGCTGATGGCTGGAAATGCTTCAAACAAAGCCATCATGTGCAATGGTCCGTTGACTTCCCACGCTGCGTGTTTAATTGGATGGGGAATCGCCATGGCGGGTACGCCCGCGGGTCTGCCATACACCTGAAAATCCTCAAGCTTGGTATGGGCGATTTGTTGCATGCGCTGTAACTGTGAAATGAAATTTAAGCGGATTTCACGCTCGTTTGGCAAGTTAGGCAGAGCGTGCCGGAGGCTCATTGTCGCAACGCTGGGCATAGCCAAATTGACCTGTAGGCATTTGTCGTCAACCGCCTCGATGTGCTCGGCCCAGTCATGCACTGTCGCTGCCACAAAAGTCTGTTGCGTGGCTTGCGGCAGTGTGCGCTCATAATTCAGCAAGCATCTTGAGGGAGACGATTGTACCGTACAGTCGATACTTTTTAGGTGCCAGCCGCCAATTGTCAGCGGCAGTGCTGTCGCCCATTTGAACCAGGCGGTGACCACTGCAGGGGCATTCAGCAGTGGCTGGTTGCGGGCATTGATTGACTGTTCATATTGCTGTTCAAAGGATAATTTGGGGGCTGCAGTGGCGCTACGTTTGTTCCCCCAGTATGCGTAAAGTGCATAGCAGACAGTGGCGACGCAAATCCCCATCAGCAGCCATACTATAAAGCTGCGCCATACTCTGCGACGCGGCTGATACATGCGGGAAGCCGGGCTGGCAAAGTGCGCTAGCTCAGTTAATGTAAATGGATTGCACTCGGCGAGCGTTATATTTCCGAGTAGCGTATAGTCATCGTTGCCGCATAATTCGGCAAACTGTCCGATAAGGTGCATTAACTCTTCGTTAGATAGCCCGACTTGATCGAAATTTTTGCCGCTTGCACTGGCACTTCCCCACGGTCGGCCTTGGAAAATCCCGCATAGTGAATGCATCCCTGTTGGGTCGCTGAGGGCTAATAATACGTTTGGCCCGCAACCGGGTATGGCCGCTAGCATATGCGCGGCCGCATAAATGGGTTGATGGTTAAGCTGAGTGGCCAGTATGCCGTGATAAGCGCCGAGCAGCGGTGTTTTCCCATCTTGCCAGATCAGGCTTGCATTGAGCTTATCCGCTTCGGTTCGAGCCAGCGACTCGTAAGATTCTTGAGCGCTGATCAGGGGCTTCCAGCGCAAGCCAAAAGCCAGGTGTTTGCCGTCGATCTCAATAATGCGCATTAGATATCGTCCTGAATCACCGCAGAAATCACAATCAGGGTTGTGGTGCGCTGGCGACTTGCTGCGATTGAACCTCCGCCGAGTAACGGTATGCGCTCCCCTAATGTTCTGCGGCGAAATTGATCATCGAATCGTTCAAAGCCAGTCAGTACAATGGTCGAGCCACTGCGTACAGTGGTTTGTAAGGTAGTACTCTGGCGATCGATACTTGGTAGCTGCACGGATTGGGCTTGCTGGCCTGTGCCGGCATCGAATCGATCCAGGCTTTTAAGCATCGAATCTTCAATCGAGAAAGTCAGATCGACCGTATCTTTGCTGGTTGCATTGGGATAGATCAGGAGCTTTAAGCCGGTTGAAATTTGACTGGTTTTAAGACCCGGCACGCTGCCGGTGCCACCCACCGTAGAGGGGGCGGGCAGGGCTGCTGAGACATAGGAAAAGGCATTGCCAATGTCATAACTCATGGGTTGGCGGTTGCGAATCGTCATCGGTAGCTCGGTGGAGGATTGCACACGCCCGATCTCGCTTAAAGCAGTGATCAGCGCGCTTGAGTTATTCAGTGTGCCAGCCAAGAGATTGAGGTTAAACCCAGCAGTATGAGAGCCGGCCAACGGCGTAGGTGAGCGTGCTGTCAGCCTGAAATCGGGCAGCTTAGACAGCGCTGTGGTGAGCGCCATATTCCAATCGATACCAGCTTGGCCTGTGTCCTGGGTGAGCACCTGTATTTTTTGTAATTTAAGCAGCACGCGCCGCGAGAGGATATGAATTTCGCGGGTGATGATTTCGTCTGCGCGCTCTACTGCCTCTTTAGTGTCAGTGAGCGTGATCGTGCCGGTAGCGGCATTGGTTGCAATCGAGCCCGCTCGGGTCATCAGGGTTTCGAGGCTCTGACGAATTGAGTCCAATTCATTGACATGCGTGGCTTCACGCTTAGCGGCAGAGTTGGTGTAAGTATTTTGTGGCAGGAGCGTAGCGTTGGCGTTACTGGATTGAACCGTACTGCCTTGAAAGGTCGTCGTAAAAGACATTTCACCTGCGGCACCAGGCAGTTGCCAAATTTTGGTGAGCATCCGATAAAAGCGAATGGCGCCCCTAACCTCATCATATAGCCAGTTAATGGATAAGCGCGTGGCGATCAGATCGAGCATTTGATTGAGCGGTATTTCACCAGGCTGAAATTCAACCTGGGCCAGCGCATTGAACGGGGTGGCTGCATGCAGGCTGGCGAATCCTGGCGGGGTATGCTGTAGCAATGGATTGGGTGCGGCCGAGGCCAGCAGTGCGCCTACTTTGCCACCGGTGACCTCGCTCGCATTCAGTGCGGCGTCATTGCTTTGCTGTGCGCGGGGCAATAGTGCTGAGGCGGATAAATAGACATCTGGGTCGATCTTAACCGGAATGCCTGTGGCTAAGGTGATGCGTTCGGCGGCCAAATTCAGGGGCACGGTTTTTTCTGGGAACATCACCGCCGTTTTGACCCCCTTGCGTAGGGCATAGGGTAGGGTGACTTCACGCGCGAGGGGTACCGGCTTACCGGCTAAATAGGGCAGATCGACTTCGTCGTTGATGGTTTGATGTGGTTTGCTGCCCTCCATCTGTGTGAGCAGTCTGGTACGCAGTCGCTGAGCATCGGCTTGGGCGCGGTCGATATTTGTGCGGGTTTGTTGTAGCAACTGAGGTGAGATACAGCTGCTTAACGCCAGCGCTGTGATCACCGCAAAAAATGGCTGGCAGAGAGTGTGCATAGCGGCTTTGGCAAGCTTATTGGTGCGGGTTGCAGACGGTCGTTTGACGCACCACGCGCACGACACGGTTCGTATAGAAGCATGGCTTAACCTGGTATTCGGTTAAGGCTGTGGCGCCCAACACGCGGCGTACGGCTTCTTTGAAATTGCCTTGGCTTTGATCCTCGGCTTGAATTGGGATGTCATGGTCTACATCCCAGACTAAATGCCAATTATCAATCTGTGCCCAGCGTGTCAGCAGTTGCCGTAAATTCTCATCAGCGCGTTTGACTTGCCACTGGGTGGGGGCTGGTTTTTTCTGCGCCGGTTGTATTGTTGGGGGTATTTTTTGCGGGGCTGCGGGCAGAAATAGTACATTCGGCGAGACCGTTTTTACTATTTTTGCAGGCCAAGCGGTGGCGCTTTGCTGTTTGGAAGGTTTGCGCCAGGCCTGCGCGAGTTGCTTACCGAGACGAAAATGCAAGCGTGATGCAACTTGGTTGAGCACAATATAGGGCGGTTCTGCTTGCCAGTTAAGCAGAACCTGTCCGTCAGACTTTTCGGCCAAAATCGCCGGTGTAGGTGAGCCGGCGCGAAACTGTACATACAACTTATGACCGTTATCGAAGACTTGGATTGGTGCGACTTCTGGCGCCCCTGATATATGCCAGTCAAAGTGATACGTCGTAGGCGTGTGCGTTTGGGGTGAGATTATTTGAGGCACAGTGGCTGGGGGCCTAAGTTCTTGCACAAAGTTAGACTTCGGTGCTTGAACAAAGTTAGGCCTAGGTGCTTGAACAAAGTCAGAGGCGTAGAGTATTTCGCTTGAACCGCACAATAAGCTGAGCAGTGCAGGCATAATCAAGAGCCGGGTGGGTGCATGCTTCATAGAGTACTCTCGTAATTTGAGACCACAGCAGGAGGCAGCACCATATCGCGCGCAACGATAATGGTGATTTTTTCGCCAGCTGGCAAAGTGAGCGTAGGCTTAATGTTTTGGTGACGGTCTAGCATGCGCCGCACGACCTCTGAAAGTGTTTGCGCGGCGGCTTGTGAAAATGTTGAAGGCAAGGTTGTACCCGTGAGGTTGATGGTCATATTAGGCGGTGCAGATTGCTGGCGGCCGGCCCAACTGGCAATCCCTGCCACTAAAAACGCCTGGCCGAATTGGCGCAAGAAATGGTTATTCACATGGGCGTCTAAGCCGGCGTCCCCGCTCCGTTCGGTGGCGGGGACGCCGCTAATATCTAGATACGCTCCGCTTGGGAAGTTGATGCGGTTAAAGGCAATCAGCAGGCGGTTTTGACCGACTGAGACATCGGCGTTACTCAGGCCGATTAAAATTGTCCCGCGGGGAATCACTTTGAAGTGGCCGCGAATGCTGTCATACATATCGCGCGTGACCATTGCGCGTACGGTCCCTGGCAAGTCGCTGTTGATTTTTTGGAGGGTGACGGCGGGGATGGGTTCGCCCATCATTAATAGATAGGGTGAGCTGCTGACCGTAGGGAAAAGAGGTTGGCTACTGGTGTACTCACTTTGGCGTTGCAACCAACGTTGATCATGACTGACCGCTGGGAAAGAGGTGTTGGGTTGGCTTATCAGGTGCTGTAGAGTGGTGTGAGGGTGCGGATCGGTAGGCGCTGTTGCCGTGGCGATCGGTAATGGTGTGAGATTAGGCAGATATAGCTTGTCACCGGTGTGAGTGCCTAGATGGTTTTCTAACGCACGACGATCTTCGATCTCATAGACCGCCATCTCAGTGTCATCATTGAGCGTTGCTTTGGCGCGCTCGAGCGAGAGCTTTTGTTCATCGCTTAATTGTCCCAAAGGACGGCTGGTAGTCAACAATTTGCTGTATTCAGGCGGTAGAGGCGGTGCTATGGTGAGAGGCGTGGCTGGCTCGCTTGGCGTTTTGGCCTTTTCTTGCTGGGTCAATTGCTGGGCGTGTGCGGCTTGTTGCCGTAGGGCTAAGCGGATATCCGCGGCGTGCCCAGCTGCTTGCTCCCTATATTCAGTGTTACGCTCGATCGCCTCTCGTGGTGTCGGTGTTTGAGCCGCACCGCTGAAGCGGCGTGCGAGCACGATCGCCAACATAGAAACCAAGAATACCGTGAGTAAGACTTGGACCATATTACGTTTGGTGCGCGGTGCAGTTGGCCTTGACCGGGGAGTAGGTGCCATTTAGTGTTCCCACAGATTAGTGAATGCTTGCTTCGAGCAACCCCAAAAACCGCAGTTCTGGCTTTGGTTATTATAGATTCGGACTTCGTCCTTGCCGAGTTTGAGCAAAGCGCCATGGTCAAGTATTTGCCGGATGACAAAATAATCGCCTTGGACCATGAAGTTAGCCAGTTCAGTTGTGCCATCTTGGGCGAGGATTAAGATGGCTGGGATTTCCTGAATCGGGGGCATTTTTAGCCAAGTGAAGCGGCTATCGTCAAAGACCGCGATGGGCTTGAATGGCGTTTTGCCTTTGACGGTATAGTCAAAGTTGGCGTGGGCGAGGTCTATCGGTAGATGAGCGCTTGCTTGATCAGGCTTGCGGCTTTTGCTCTGCTGAGACGACGGGGTGGGCGAGGATTTGGTTGGTGGCGTAGGGGTGCTCTCTGAGTTACCCGTGACCTCAGGAATAAATCCATCTAGGTGATCGCTGTCGTTATGTTGCCAAGATACCCGCTGGTAGTATTGATTGGCGGCGGGTGTTAGCATCAATTCATAACGGCGTTTGTTGGTGATGATGGTCGCTGTATTGGTAAGCCCCGCTAGTTTTGGTTGAATAAAAAAATCACGTCGCGTGACGGCGGTTTTACGATACCAGCTTTTGGGGTCAGCCAAATAAATGCCGATGATTAATTCGTCTTCTTCAAATTCAAGATGCGTCAGCCGCCCGATTTGCGTCAAAATCGGATAAGTGTAATCTGGATCATAGGTATACACGACCAACTTGGGGTCAAGCGCGGTGGGTTCAGCGTGCATCATCGCAGGCGCTGGCTTAGGGGCAGGCGGGTTGAGCTTTGCGGCTTGCGCTGTGCCGAGGAGCAGAACCGTGAAGAACGCGGTACCAAGCTGATTTAGCTGTAGCCAGTCACGACGGAGCAATTTCATGATGCAGCATGGGTTGGAGAAGTGGGGCCGTAATAGGGGCTGAGCGTAAAGTGAGTCACGCCTAGGCCAATCGGGTTAGTTCGACGCTGCTGTTCGTCAAAGCGTTCGGGAGCCAGAATGAAATTGGCGGTTAATATTTTTTGTGTACGCTGTGTCTCGATGCCATTGAGGCGCTCAATCAGGGTGAAGACCATATAGGCCACTTTACCGTCAGCCGCATAGGAGGTTGAATTTTCGACGACTTCACGCGTTAGGCCGGGGTGCTTGGCGATGCGTTCGGCAATCCGGTCAGTCTGTTCGAAATATTCGGTAAATGCCTGAGCTGCTGCGCCGATAGTCCAAGCTGCTGCCGCTGGGATGTCATGTTCTTGGGTTTGCCTTGGATCTGGTTTGATCGAGAGCATATGGGTTGCCCAAATACGCAAAAAATAGGTGATGTTGGCGGTGCTTGGCGTAAATTGCTGCGCCACCCGAGAGGATAAATAGACCGCTCCAGAGTGTTCATCATGCTCGATAAAATAAGGCTGCGGACCCGCGCTTTTGAGGAGTTGGATCAGCGCTATCGCTTCAATCATGGCGAGCGTGAAAAATCCGGCTGCTGCCAGGCGCGCCCATCGGGCATTCAGGAGTGGCTTCTGAAAATAAGCAAACCAGGTATTGATGGCTTCTAGCGTTGTGCCAGGAGGCGGTGAATTTTCTGTTGGCGGCGGGCGTTTTAAAAATGACATGGTGGTCAGTCTCTGGCTATTTAGCGCTTGCTGTTGCTACGCAAATGCCCAGCAATCGTGCTGTTGCCAAAGCCGCGCAGAGTAAGAGCGCTATGGCCTGAAACAATTCCTTGGGCAATGTGGGGGACTTGCCACATCATGCAAGCCCCTACGCTACAGGTGAAAGCAAGTCCAAGCAGGGTGAGGCAATTAAAATCTAGTGTTGAACTGATATGACTATTCACGCTACCACTCAATTGCAGAACTAATTTCTGCGTGGCTGGCGTGATCCCAGCTTGGACCATGGTGAGCATCAGCCAAGCGACTACTTTGTATAAACCGGCGACAATGATGAATCGTAGCCAGCCGTTAAATAGAAACTCAGTGGCTGGCAAGAGGTACCAGGGCAGTAGAATGGGCCCCAGGCAAAAGCCAATGGCGAGCAAGAAAGAAGACATTTGAGCGACGAGCATGAAGGCAATCGCCATTTGGGCAATCGCTAGCACCGCAATGACTTTAAAGACAAATGACAGTAATACAAACGATAAATTGCGTAAGGTATCGATCCAGCCGCTTTGATGGTTCTTGCCGTGGCTGAGGTGGCAGGTTGTTTGGGTGCCAGGCAACGGTGCGCCATCGTCGGCGAGCTTGGGTAATTCCTCGCAGACACTCGCCGCGTTGGCGCGGGTGAGCGAGAAAATCGTCTGGGCGGCACTCCATAGGGTGCGCACCGTCTCGACTGGATCCGTACTATGTGCACTAATCTGCTGGATGGTTCGCTCCATATTGCCGACCAAGAAATCGCGCACGGTGTCGGTCCAGCCAGTGAGCATCAATAAAATGATGGCAACTTTAACCAGCAAACTCAATTGGTTAATGAAATAGTCGACCGTAGAGTCGGCTAGCATCCACATCAAGGTATGCCAAGTCGCCATGATCAGGCCCAGCACGAATAGCAATTCAATCCCTTCACCGATGAATTTTCCGTATAGCCCAAGTCCAATTTTCTGCATAAGCAGAAAGAGTTCGTTAACAATGGCCACTGGATCGTTCGCATTCATCGAGCTATCCTATGTTCGCAATGAGATGCAAGACGATGAAAAAAAGCAGGCCAGCGAGCGCTAACATGCCAGCAGGCAATACTGTGGGCTGTTCTAGAGTTAAGCGGCAGCAAGCCCAAGCCAGCGACAAACGCGGTTTAGCGAACTCCTGTGGGGTACGCAAATGATCTGGAGTTGCCTGCTGCGGAGCCCTCGCATAGCGCTGATAAGCGCGCTGCAACTGAAAAATTTCATGTCGGTTGTGGCAGAGTCGATGGGCTAAGCAGCGCAAAAATAAGGGCATGGTGCGTCTCCTCAATGACCTATGGTTGATCTTGTAAGACATTGAATGGGCCGTGGTTGATCAGTTGGCGCTCGTGCGTATCGAGTTGCTGTGCGTGCGCTTGACGTGCCCGGAGCAGATCGAAGAGGGCGCTGTTCGCCCATTCTTGTTCCAACCGATCTTGCGTTTGCAGAGCCATCTGGCGCTGCATCAAAGCACGTAATTCGAGCATTTCAGCAGCTAGGATCGAGGCTTGCTGGTTGAGAAGCTGCAGGCCTTGGATGGTGCTCCCGATACCTGGAATTTGACTCGATAGACTGTGGACACTGCGTGCGCGATTCGCGAGCGTATCGAGGGCGACTAGATCCTGTTGCCATTGTTGCTGATACAGGCTGTCTCGGTTTTTAGCTAAATTGCTATAGGCTGATAGCCATTGTTGGGGGGCTAGGTTAAGCTGCGTGATTTCGCTTAGGCTGCGCTTAAATAAAGCGCCTGTTTGCTGGGTGGCGTCTAATAGTGCGTCAACTGAATGGGCAAGTTGCATAAACGCTTGCAACTGATGTTGCCAGGGCGCCATAATTTGTTCTAAAACATGGGCCGGCAGTTGCGCAAGATTTTGCAGCATCGCCATATATTGCTGTGCGCGCGTAATGTGTGCGGTGATATTTTGGGCGACCATGGTGCTTTGTTGGCTGACGCTGGTTAGCAACTCGGCGTGATTCATGATCTGCGTTAATTCGGTGGCGCCGCCGATGGGCGTTCCTACGCCACCGCCTGCTAGGGTAGGCGTAACCAAGCAGAGTCCGATGAGGCACCAAAGCGTGTGCCAAGAATGCTTATGCAGCTTAGCTAACATGGGTCATTTCTTCAAAGTAACGCGCTTGCCAAGCGGCGTGGCCGGAGCGGTAGTGGCGCTCGAAAATCGCTTGTGCACTCAGTTCGCTGCGTAGTATGGCAAGTGTCCTGCGATCCAAGGTAAGCGAGAGGCGCCGCGCAAAGCCGTTTTTTTGAGTAATGAAATAATCGCGTTTGCGCGTGCCTTTTTCGATGCCGTGGATTTGACCCGCATGTAAACCGAAGCCAGTTTCTAGTGCCTCGCGTTGCGAAGGGGCGAGGTTGCCGCTAGGCGGCAAGAAAATGCAGGTCGGCACATTGTCACGCAGGCTTGGATAAACCGGTGAATTAAGGTAGCTTTCGGGAGACTGCGTATCCATCCAGACGCAGCCGAGCTTTTTGCGCAAGGTGCTGACCCAATCTACGATTTTGTTGGCAAAGCGCGGGTTATCAAGCAGGTGCCATACTTCTGGCAAGCCGATAAAGGTCGGGGCGATTTTGCCATTTAGCCGGTTTCTGGTGAGCGTATCGTCAATCTGATAAAAGCATAAATCGAGCAGCGCTGGGGCCACCAGTGAATTGTGGATAATCTTGCCTAACTCAATACCCATAATGCTGGTGCTGGCAAAGCTGTCTTCCAGATTGTCGAAATAATGAGCGTAAACGCCACTCCCTACCCACGCCGCCAGTTGTTGTTTGAAGGACCCATCGGGCAGCTGACTATAAATCGCGTGCAGTTGCCAAAGTTTGCGATCGATATGGTGCGTTGCACGGAGGGCGTTGACGAGTTGCGCGTCATCTTGAGCATTAGGGGTATAGCCGCGTAAGCTGCCTAAAAATAGAATCCAGTCTTTGAGCCATTCAAAGTGACGTTCATGCGCTAGCAAGGCGACTGGATTGAAGCGGGCACTATGCTCGTTTTCGGGCTGGATATCTAGATAAGTCCCCCCTTGCATCAGCACCGGAATGCGGGAGGAATAATCTTTGTCGAATAAGTAAATCATGGCCCCTGGATATTTGCGAAAAAGCGTCCAACTCAGATTGAGAAACGCAGTTTTGCCGGAGCCGGAGTCGCCACATAGCAGCACATGTCCGACATCATGAAAGTAGCCGGTGAAATGAAAAGGGGTGCCGTATTCGGTTGGAAAGGTCGCTAAGGCAGGGCAATCAATGCCCATTTCCTGGCTCAGGTGTGGGTTATAGCGTTCGCCTTGGGCGACCGTGCATAGGGGCGCAAGCCGCGCGAGTACCTGGGCATCAATAAAGGCCCAGCGGGCGCACTCACTCCACATGCCGGGAATGGTCACGGTAAAAGCTGACAGGGCATGAAGTTTTTCGCGCACCGGCATAAAATGGGCGGCGCGCATGATTTCTTCGGCGGCTTTACAGGTGGCGCTTGCTTGCGTGTAAGCAGAGTGCGCGGCGCTTGTGGCCTGCGCAACATCAGGCCCACCGGCTGCAAATACCGGTGACCAGGCAAGAATCGTGAGGTTGTACCAGCCGTATGCTTCTTGGCTCATTGACACCTCGCCGCGCAGGGTCTCTGCCTCATTTGCGGCTTGGGCCCGCGCTCGGTTCTGCCCGACTTTTTCGGTGTCGCCTTTTTTTAAGGCCGCACTGAGCAGTCCACGTATATCTAGCCGTCGGTTATCGTGATATTTGCGCATACTATCGATAAAACGTTCTGCCCGAGCTCGGCTGGCGAGGCGGAAAACATGGCTGAGGGTGAGTTCCCCATTAATCTTGAGTAAGTCGTCAAGGGTCGTGGGTGCGACCTGGTCGGGCCAGTTCTCGCGAGCGACCGGGACGCTGAGCGCCAACGCGTAACGTTTGCAGCCATTGCCCTCAAAAGACAAAAAATCGTGGCCGGGGATCACTTCCGTATCGGGTAGTGCGACATCCAGAAAGGGGTGATCGGAGATGCCCGCGGTGGTTTTATCTTCGGCACAGGGTGAACAAGCGGCGTGCAAGAAAGCGCCAAGTCGATCGCCGCTTAAGCGCGTACACTTGAGGTTGGGCAGGCCAGCCAGCAAGGCGCTTAATAATGCTTCAAAGTCCTCTACTTGATGGTCTAACTCATCAGCAGTATAGGCAAATGCGTACTGGTCGGAGAAGGTGCCGCGCACCGCTTGCCAGAGCGCTTTGTAAAGCGGTAGGCCATCGTGCGATAAAGCATGGGAGAGTTTGCCGGAGAAGCGGTCTAGGCCTACCTCAGGTGGCTGGGTGATGGTCAGATAGTGGTGGTTTAGGTAACTACCGCTTTGTTCAAAGGCGCGCCGCCGTTCGTCGTCAACTATCTGAGCGTACAGGTCTGGTAGCGGTAGCGTGTCATAGCCGCTGATTTGCCGGCGATAGACAGTCCACCAGAGAGTGATCGGTTGATGGCATAGACTCACTAGAGATTGCGTTAAATCTTCAATTAATTTGAGCATACTGCCAGCCGTGATGCTGTCAGTATCTGGACCGCTATACTCGAAGGCCGCGAGCAAGGAAGAATCTTTACAGACTAGAGTCTGCTGATTGCAAGCAAAAAGCCACGGCACGAGTTCGGCGCACGTGCGTACCCCTGCGTTATGGCGCTGGCCGATGGCGGTCAGTGATTCATGCTCAAAAGGGCTGGTGCCGGGGTGTTTAAGGTTTAACATAGGTGTTTGCGAGCAAAGCCTAATGGACGCTGATGGCGTGTTTGCCGGAGTTGTTGACGGGGCTCGTAATGGCCTGCTTGGTGTCGGTATTTGAGGTAGATATCAAGTAGATCAGGGTCTCGTCGGCTGGCGAGCCACATGCCGCCGTAACCTGGCAGGGCAGCGAGCAAAACCCAATAATTGTGCAAAGTGGCCGCCACCACAAATACGCTCACCAGCAGCACCACTAGTATGCGCTGGTCCACCGCCAGTAAGCGCTTACGCTCAATCAGCACTTTTTTGACTGGGGCATGAAGGGGAGGAGGTGGGCTAGACATACATGCTCTTGCGCTATTTTTTGGTTTAACCACAGACTGGCGAGCGACCAAAGATGGTCGTCCAGAAAATGGGGAGATTGAAGATCATGAGCGTTGCCGCCACGATCCGCAGAATCCATAATTTAATGGCGGACGATTTGTCATCTAGCATCCATAAAATAATGGCGAGCGCGCATGAACCGATGCTCACAAAGGCGATCAATTCGTCATCGACGACCTGTTTATAAAATCGGCACAAACCGCCGCCCCAGATGCCTGCATAAGCATAAGATGACCAGGTGCATAACAGCCAGATAAATATTGTCATGTGTACTCCAAATTTGAGCTTATTGAACAGTGTCATAAGCCGTTGCTGCTTGTCGGATTTTGGAAAATAGCAAACGGGTTTGATAGCGCTTGCCAGCAACGCCGAGGATTTCTCGAATCTCCCAAGGACCTCGTAGAGAACCGATACGCTGTGCTTGCACCACATAGCGGAAAGTGGCGGCGATCTGCTGACGCAGATCGGCCAAAGGCCAGTTTTGGGCTTCAGGCGCCATGCGGATTAATGATTCAAGGCGCGTGAGGGCTAATTCGGCAGAGTTAGCATGAAATGAAACGACTGAGCCAGGGTGGCCCGTATTGAGTGCATCCATCAGGTCAAAGGCCTCCGCGCCGCGGATTTCACCTACGATGATGCGTGTCGGCCGGCAACGTAGGGACAGTCGGACCAGCTCGCGCAGATTGACGCCTCGGGCCGGGTGGGCTTCAAACGATACGTAATTAGGGGCGCGTACTTGGAGTTCGCGAGTGTCCTCGATAGTGATCAGTCGGTCGTCGTTAGGAATCACTTCAATTAATGCATTCAGCAGCGTTGTTTTACCTGATGAAGTCGAACCGCAGACAATCAGATTTTGGCGGGAATGAATGGCCCACTCAAAAAACTGTTGCAAGGCTTGGCCGCCGGTTTGCATGGCCTGGCATAGAGACGCACTGGGGGAGGTCGTCAGGGGAGCATCTTGAGGCGAGTTCTGGGGGGGGTGCGGCAAGGTATTAAACGCGCCACTCGCCACATAATTTGGCAAGCTAAGGTGGTGTGCCATATGCTTTCGGACACAGAGCATTGGACCGTGGATGGTCACTGGCCGGCGTGCGCTGGCGATGCGCAAACCAGGTAACTGACAATCCATAATCAATGCATCGGGCTTACCATTTAAATTGGCGAGTAAGGTAATCGATGCTTCAAGACTCGCTTGAGCCAGTTGTATGTCGGCCAAATACATCATCTTGCCGTTGCGTTCAAACCAAATATTGTCATGGCGATTGATCATCACTTCTTGCACCTCGAGATCATCTAGCAGCGGGCGAATGGGCCGTAAATGCTCATCTAGAACCTGCTTGGCCATGGTGGCGGTGGACTTATCCATGTCTTGCATTTTTTTGAGGTTGAGAAAAAACCCCGCCAGGGGGGGATCACACCTGGCGGGAAAGACCTGTCGGCGCAAGAGGAAGCGACCGACAAGACATACTTTAGAAAATGTATTGGCGGCTGTCTGTAATTTGCTTGCACGATGTGTGGGTACACTGCGCAGTCATTTTATGAGGTTTATTTTTATTTTAATAATTAACAGTAATAAATTGAATGGAAAAATATAATTTTTACTTGTTTAAAAATTAATATAAAACAATAAGTTAGATATTTTTTTGAATTCGATTGAATAAGAATAAAGGTTTTTTTAATAAAGCAAAAATGATTAAGAGAAAGCAATAAAACTTTACAGTTTAATAGCATAAAGTAGCTTTGTCATGTAGTTGGGTGCACGACGTGATGGCAGTGCGTGCACTCAAATTTTCGGCCGAGCCGGCTTTTTGCTTAAAGTGATATTTTTCACTGCGCTGCAATCGATACGGACTGGCTATGCTGCTCGCTTGGTTTGAACATGATTGGTTATACGGGCTGGCCGTGGGGTGCGGGCTGGCTGTTTGTGGGGTGCGTTATGGTGAGCCTTTAAGGCGCCGCTTACCGGTGATGGCTAGCGCAACCACCCAAGCACCAAGCACACGTCATCTGCCGATACTGCCATATGAGGAATTAATCGAGCGTACCGGCGCACGCCACGTATTGGATAGGCTTCGTCAGCACCTGGCTTTTACGCCAGAAAATTTCAGCCGCGACGTTGAGCCGTTGTTACAGTGCTGCGGTGAATTTGTGCAATTATTGCCCACTACGCTAACCGCCCAGCCGAGCCAGAACCGTAGTTTGTTTATGCATATCATGTCGCTTGCTCGAGATGCGTTGCATTATCGAAATGCCTATGCCCTGCCAGTGGGTGGCGGTGCTGAAGAGCAAGCGCGCTTAGCTGCCCGTTACAGCTATGCGGTGCTGGCGATGGCTGTGCTACAAGGAGTGGCGCAAGGCTTGGCGGCTTTGGGGGTGGAGATCTGCGATGCCCAAGGGGGCCAACGCAGGCCCTGGATCGTGCTCGGCGGCACGATGCGCGAGCAAGGCGGTGCGTGGTATACCTTCGAGCCGGTTCAGCCTGATCCGTCATCGCAGTGCTTAGATTATCGTCAAACGGGCCAGTTAGCCTTGATTTTTCTACAATGGTTCATTCCGCGGCCAGTGTTAGCTTGGTTAGGTGAACATCCGCCGGTGCTGAATGAGTTGTTCGACGCGTTGAGTCGTGAATCTCAAAGTAACCCCATGGCCCGCATCGCGGCGCGTGCTGGCCAAGCAGCTAGGGCCAAGACTGGATTAGTGACGCCTGTGTCTGAGGGAGTATCCAATTCATCTGCAACCGAAGCCTTAACCGAAGCCTCAACCGAAGCCTCAACCGAAGCCTCAACCGAAGCCTCAACCGAAACGCAGCTGGCTTTTCCTGCCTACCTTGAGGCGCAGGATAGTGCTCTGAGCTTATGGCCTAGCCGCCCGCAGGCGGACTAGGCCTTAACGTAGCGTTTGCACGAAGCCCTGTATGAACAATCTGTTCCGTAAACCGGTCGAGTTGGTTTCCTCTATCTCAGCACTGATTGCTTGCGGCAGCATGTGGTTTTGGCATAAAACATTTCTAGTGACGCCGAGATTAGGTTTAATTTTTACGCTGAGCATGCTGTTGTTAGCATTCATTAGAGCTTATCAGGCAAGCTGTATTATTCGCTTTCAACGCAACTTAAGACGCTTGCCAAGTTATGAAATAGAGGCACGAGATATTCCAGTTTCCACTCAAGAACAATTTCTTGGACGAGGTTTTCGCTGGACAGCAGAGCATACACAGCGGCTGTATTGGGCTAGATTGCCCCAAAACCGGCATTTATGTGCGGGTGATGAGCGTCAGTATTTTAGTGCTTGGTTGAGCAAGTTCATACGCATAGGGGGCCTGCGACCTGTCGTTTCGCGTTTGCCGCCAGCCGGTGGTGAACCAGCGCTACATGGTGTCGAAGTGCATGAGCGCGACATTTATACGGATCTGCGTGA
Organism: Mycoavidus cysteinexigens; assembly: GCA_031963205.1. Taxonomy (GTDB): domain Bacteria; phylum Pseudomonadota; class Gammaproteobacteria; order Burkholderiales; family Burkholderiaceae; genus Mycoavidus; species Mycoavidus cysteinexigens_C. The sequence continues at coordinate 21,064 of JASSUB010000007.1, read as the reverse complement.
GCGGGTCGGCCATACCTTAGTGCTCGGTACCACCAGAGTGGGTAAAACTCGCTATGTGGAGATTCAGGTCAGCCAGGATATTCGACGTGGCGATGTGGTGATTGTCTTCGATCCTAAAGGTGACGTGGATTTACTGTTGCGGATGTACACTGAAGCTAAACGAGCCCAGCGCGAAGATCTATTTTACGTGTTTCATTTAGGGTATCCAGAGTCTTCTGCACGCTATAGCCCGATCAGCACTTTTTCAAGGGTTACCGAGGTTGCCACGCGGGTGAGCAACCAACTGCCAAGCGCAGGCCAAAGTGCGGTGTTCAAGGAATTTGTCTGGCGTTTTGTGAATGTTATGGCGCGCGCACTATCCGCATTGGGCATGAAACCGACCTATGAGTTAGTCTATCAGCACGCGGTTAATATCGACGATTTATGTATTCAGTATTTTGAATTTTGGCTGAATCAGGCGCACCCGGTTTGGCGAGAAAAAATCAAAGAGCCGGGTAAATCGCTACAAGAACAGGCTCGTAAAACGGGCCGTGCATTATCTGCATTGCAAATGCTTGCGCTGATTAAAGAGCAGGGCTGGCATGATCCAATTGCCGATGCGCTCTCATCCATATTAGCCAATGATCGCAGTTACTTTGAAAAATTGGTTTCGTCGTTATATCCGCTTCTAGAAAAACTCACCACAGGTAAAATTTCTGAGCTTCTTTCTCCCCAATACGATAACCCGCATGATCCGCGCGCCATTTTTGATTGGCCGCAGGTGATTGACCAAGGCGAGATTGTGTATATTGGTTTAGATGCGCTGTCTGACTTTGAAGTCGCAGCAGCAGTGGGCAATGCCATGTTTGCGGATCTTACCTCCACCGCCGGGCGTATGTATAAATACGGCACGGGCTTTGGCCAAACCCGCTCTGGTAGGCGGCGTGATGTGAGTCTATATGCCGATGAATTTAATGAACTGTGCGGCGATGAATTTATTCCGCTGCTTAACAAGGCGGGAGGGACTGGCCTACGTGTCACCGCATTAACTCAAACGGATGCAGATCTTGAAGCAAAAATCGGTTCTAGAGCAAAAGCCCAACAGATGTTTGGCAACTTCAACACGTTAATCATGCTGCGGGTAAAAAATCCTAGCACAGCAGCTATTTTGATTGAGCAGTTGCCTACCGTTGAAATCTGGTCGCGCAGTACCGGCTCGAGTACGCGTGACATGGATGAGCCGGGAGAATTTGCAGATTTCTCCGCCGCCACCCAAGACACCTGGACTGCCCGCGAGGTCCCGATGCTGCAGCCAGCAGATTTAACGCAATTGCCCAAAGGGCAGGCATTTGCTTTAATCGATGGCGGGCAATTGGTTAAATTGCGTTTACCTTTGGTCACGGAAGAACATGACCAGGCGAGCCAGCAGTGGGTTTTAGAAGCAGTGTTTGAGGCGCTGCGTGAGCGCACCTCAGGACCACGTGATGCGCTCTAAATCTCAAGCGGATGACGAGAGCCTACGAGAGTTTTTTTGGGTGCTGCGAGCAACCCTTAATCTGCTGCTGTGGATCGTCGTTATTTCAGTGCTCGCGGTGTTGGCTTGTTGGCTTGCAGGGTACTACAGTTGGCGCGCGGACTCGATTGCGGCGATGCAGGCTTTGCTGCACTATTATTTAGCGCAGTGTACCAATTTAGAGTTAGCTCAACACGCTGCTGGCTGGGCTTATTGGTGTTGGTTTGGCTGGAATAGGATTGAACTTGCGATACAGTCGCCGGTGGCAGAGTATCGAAATTTATCCTTGAGCAATTTGCGCGAGCCTATTTTGATTGCCATGTATGCTCTGCAGTTATTCGGTGTACGGCTTGCGTTGCTGATCCTGGTGGCGCCTAAGTTTGGCCTGATTATCGGCGTGGCTCTGATCGATGGCTTGGTCGCGCGAGTGATTCGCCGAGAAAACGGCGGCCATGAGTCAGCCACTCGTTATCATCGGGCGAAGCGTTGGCTAAAATTTGGCTTGTTGCCACTGGCGGCAATTGGGTGGTTGGTGGCGCCAGTCAAACTCCCGTTTGAGATTTTGTTTTTACCTGTCGTGAGCTTTTGCGCCTTGCTGGTATGGACCATGGCTAAGTATTATAAGAAATATTGTTAAGCAATCAAACGATATCGTTTTGATTACCCAAGGTGGCGTAAAAGTCGCGTATCGAGTGTAAATGGGGCCGCTTGACCAAACTCGATCTTAACAAAATCAGGATGGTGTGGGTTGAGTACGTAATTCAATTCGGTTGGGATAATCACACTGGGAACGGCAAGTACTGCACTGCGTCCTATTTTAACCCAGGTGGCGCCAATCATTTGCAGCGTACTGCGCACAGCGGGGTCTCGCCAGTTAGGGGGGAGCTGTTGTAAATTGTAGTGTTCAATGAGCTGTTTGGGGACTTTGGCTGGAATGATCACATAGCGAGCGCGTAGCGGTATATCTTGAGCCAGCATTTCTAGCGCCGCGAGTGACTGACTCTGCGCGGTGTAAATCACGGCCAGGCCTTTGGGATTCCAGCGTCCGCCGTATAAACGCGCGCCTTCACCGGAAAAAGCCGTAGCGGTGTGTGGTTCAGTCACAATCCGCCAAACTGTGGGCATAAATTAAGCCCTCCATGCCCAGGGTGAGGTGCAGACCGACTCAAGGTGAGTCAATGGCATACCCCTCATGCAGCGTTTGCTCAATTTCTTTGCGGTTCAAACTAGGGGACAGCAGCTCAATCAAAGCATTCATATAGCGGCGTAGATACGTGCCTTGTTTGAGAACGATCTGCGTCAGATGGGTGCCAAATACATGCTCTAAGGGGAGTGCGCGCAAGCTACCGCTGGGCGGAGTGTCCAAGGTTATATTGGGCATGATGCCTACGCCTAAACCCAGTTCGACGTAGGTTTTAATGGTGTCTGCGTCGATGGCTCTGAGCAAAATTTCTGGCGTTAATGACTGTAAGGCAAATGTCTGCATAAGCTTAGCGTGACCCGCGCCGGCCGTGTCGTAGATGATTAACGGATAGTTGGCCAGTTCTGCGAGCGTTAAGCGCTCATGCGCCGTCAGCGGATGATGGCTAGGCATGAGCGCGACATAATGCCATGGCAAAGAGGGCAATAAATTGAGTTCTTGGTGGCCGGTCACGGCTTCAGCGATCAGTCCAAGATCGGCTTGTTCACTCTCTACCATCTCTGCCACTTGACTGGGAGTGCCTGGCAAAATGGACAAAAGAACTCTGGGAAATTTTTTCTTGAATTCTGTAACAATCGGGGGCAGCGTGTAGCGGAGGTGTGCTTGCACCGCTGCAATCACGAGCTTGCCTTGGTCTTGCTCAGTATATTCTTTGCCGATACGTTTAATATTATCGATTTCTTGTAGGATGGTTTCGACCGAAATTAAAATGGCGCGCCCAGGCTCGGTGAGTGAGCGTACTCGCTTGCCGTGCCGCCTGAAGATATCGACCCCCAACTCATCTTCAAGTTCGATGATTGCTTTTGACACGCCGGGTTGCGATGTCGCCAGCGCCTTAGCCGCTTCGGTTAAATTATAATTCTGCCGAACTGCTTCGCGCACAAAGCGAAGCTGATGAAGGTTCATATCTAGATAATGGCCATAGGCGGTTAGAAAAATACCCCTTGCTCAATCCGGCCTAAGGTGTCTAATACACTGTCAGCACCGATATCGGTGTCGACCAGACTCAGCGGAGTCATACCGCCCAAAGCGGGGGCCGGAGATTTGAGCCAATGGGTCGCAATCTTTAGATCTTCAAAAACCTGGGTGGCGCGCACGACGATGCGCGCGAGTCTCAGGAGTTTGGCTGACTCTTCGCTGCTCAGGATGCCTTCTCGTTTGCGTCGAGCCAGGGTACGCTCTGGAATAGCCAGGGCGGAGGCAAGTTCTGCTTGTGACAGACCGATGGATTTCAGCATTGAATCGACCGCACCGGATGAAATCCCCCGCCGAATTATCTGCACCCATTCTAGCGCTGAACCAGGCAATTGGCTCAGCACCGCGACGCCGCCTAGTAAAGTCCCAGTCGAAATATTCGCTGCCACAGGTTTCATGATGCACTCCTTCTATGCCATTATGGATATAGTGTACGCAATTTTGGCATAAATGGCGAGTGCTCTGAGGCGCTCTTTAAAGTTGAGCTTTTTTGCGTATGGTGTAACGATCGCTAAATGGCACGAATTATCAGCGCTATTTGACACCCTGGGTCACGCCGCGTGATGTGTAGAACGTCCAGAAAGAAAACAGCAGAGGAATTCCCCAAATACTCATGTCACCTTCTCTAAAGCTTCGCCCGCCTGTTGGTTGAAGGTCTGGTAGACAGTCGTCCTGGAGATTGAAAACAGTTCTGTGAGATTTGTCACCGACGATGTGGTAGACGCCGCTTGTTCCATCCTCGTGATTGGTGCCGCATAACGCTAGTAATTCGTGTCATTTAGCGCTCAAAGTTACAGAGTACGGGGGGTGTTTAGTGCCGGTCAACCCAACGTAATGCGATTAAGCCAAACGCAATATAAATCAGGCTAGGCGTGGCCGCGGTCAGCGCCGCTGGCCAGGTATTCAGGATGCCAATATGCGAGAACAGTGTATTGATGAGTTGAAAACTCATGCCTAGCATGATGCCGCCAAATACTTTAATGCCGACCACGCCAGCACGGGTATGCAAATAAGCAAAGGGTAAGGAGAGCGCAAGCATGACCCAGACGGTGAATGGGTAGAAAAATTTGCGCCATAAGGCAATTTCATAACGCTGCGTATCTTGGTGATTTTCTTGTAGGTGGCGAATATATGAAAATAAATCCAGCATTGACATCCGGTCGGGGGACACCAGCAGCACAGACAGAATTTGTGGGGTCAACTGCGAGCGCATTAAATATTCCGGCAGAGCCGCTTGCTGAGCGTGGTACAGTGGTTGTAGCAGGTCTACTGTTTCATTGGGAGCAGTGCTTGGGGGCGGCAACGTTGCAGCTTTAAATAAGTGAGTTGCTGTTACCTCGGTGAGTTGCCAATGATCTGGCGCGATAAACTGCCCACGCTCGGCAACGCGCACATCGGTTAACTGGAATTGATGGTCGAATTCATAAATCCGTACATCGCGAATCGTGGTATCTGGCATCAATTTGCCAACATTCACAAAGCGCATGACTGGACGACCTTCACCGTCATTGTTGAGCGTATCTTTGACCCAGACTCCAGACTTAAAATTCGATGAGACGGAGGCGCCCAATGCCTCGAGCCGTACACGCTCGGATAATTGGTCTGCATAAGGGCTGATCACTTCACCAAATAAAAATGTGGCGGTGACCAGTGGCAGGCCGATTTTCATGAGGGAGCCGAGTGCGCGCCGGGTTGAGAGGCCGCAAATGCGAAAGATCGTGAATTCCGAATTGGCGGCCATGGTGGCAAAGACAAAAATCGCGCTAATCAGTGCCGCTACGGGAATAATCTCGTACAAGCGAGATGGGGTGAGTAAGGCTACGCGTATCACAGCATAACCAAACTTGTAATTGTGCTGCCCAATCGAGTTTAATTCGCTAATCAGATCAAAAAAGAAGAAGAGCCCAGAAAACGCAAATAGCACAAAGCCGAACGCCAAATATATCTGGCGCGCGAAATAACTTTCATACACCAACAGAGCAGTGGGCATTGACGGAGCAGACATGATTTATTTCTCTTTAGACCTAGTCATGGGCAGATAGCTCAGCAATGGCCGGTGGCGTGTGCGTAACCAAAAAAGCAGCACGACTACGGCGGCGGCGATGAGGTGCAAAATGCATAGACCCACGCTGAATGAGATCTTTCCTTGTTCAATCCATGATTGCATTAAATTCAGCAAATTAGAATAGGTCAGGTAAATTAACACCGCCATCACGAGGTTAATGGTGCGGCTGCGGCGGGGATTTTGATACGCCAACGGAATCGCGAGTAGCATCAAATTAATGGCAATCAAAGGCAACCCCGCGCGCCATGCGAGTTCTGCTAGATTCACTAAACTGGGTTGGCGGATGAGTTGCGGGGTTGAAGTACTGGTCGAGGTTGGCTTGTTGACAAAGCGTTGTTCGCCAATCCGTACGCCATAGCGTTCAAACGACATAATGCGGTAATCAGGCTGGCCAGGTTGACCATCGTAGCGCCGGCCGTTTTCAAGGACAACAAAGCGTTCGCCGTCGGCTTGGGTCAGAATATGTCCCTGGCTTGAAACGACAATACTGACTTTGCCATTTTCGGTACTGCTGACAAAAACATTGCGTACATGGGTGGCATCAGGCGAGATGCTTTCAATAAAAAAAACGCGTTGGTTGGACGGAGATTCCCGAAACTGGCCTGGGGCGAGTAATGATACCTCGTCGCGCTGCGCAAAATGCTCGCGCAAGAGCTTGCTTTGTTCGTTTGACCAGGGCCAGCCGACAAAAGCGAAAAACGCAATGGCGGCAATCAGCGGCGCGGAAAAAACCGCAATCGGCTTGACCAAATGCGTCAGGCTAATCCCCGATGACATCCAGACAACCATTTCCGAATCTCGGTACCAACGGGTAAGTACGAACAAGATTGAGACAAACAGCGTCACAATCAGTATGACCGCGAGGTAGCCAATCACGGTAAGACCAATCAGCGACAGTACGTCGCGCGGATCGACTTGGCCTGAAGCGGCAAAGCCGACAATGCGAATCATCATGGTGGCTAACATAATCGTTAGTAGCACCATAAATACAGCAAGAGCCGTATATGCAAGCTCGCGTTGTAGGGAACGTTCGAAAATCATGTCTATTGCAGTTGCTCTGCCGGCAGCGACTAAGGAAAATAGCGGATAATTACGGTTTAATTCAAACCAAACCGAAATTTATCCAAGGGGAGCGCGATGGACTTTAGCATAAAAGCCTGCAACTGGAATAGTGTTGCGCAGACTGAAATGCTGCGCGCGCAGTCTAGCTGTATTGTAATTGGACTCTTTGAGGGCAGTCCTTTGCTCGGTGTAGCGCAACAAATCGATCAAGCGATGGCGGGCTCAATTGGCCGGCTGGTGAAGGCCGGAGAGATCAATGGTCAGTGCGGCAAGGCGTGGATGTTGCACGAGACAGTTGGTGTCGCGGCCCGCGTATTAGTCGTAGGCTTGGGTCAACGTGAGAATTTTAACGCCAAAATTTTTGCGCAAGCAGTGCGGGCCGCTGCGCGCGTACTTTTGACCAGCCCCCTGTTTGTGCCACAAGTAAAAACCCTACTTTGGACGCTGGTCCAAGAATGTAACAGCGAAGTGGATGTGGCTAGGGGGGTACGTTTGTCTATTTGCTTAACGCGTGAAATAGCCTACCAATTTACTCAGCTAAAAAGCCAAGCGGAAATAAGTCAGCCTAGGCCCCAGAAAATCATCATCACGGTGAACGCGGCCGATGAAAAAAGCGCAAAGGCTTCGGCTAAACAAGGTGTTGCGCTTGCCAGTGGTATGGATTTTGCGCGTGATTTAGCCAACTTGCCGGGTAATATCTGCACCCCCACTTACTTGGCGCAGACGGCCAAAGAGCTCGCCCATGAGTTCGCATTAAAAGCCGAGGTGCTGGGGCAAAAACAGTTGGAAACCCTGAAAATGGGCGCTTTCCTATCGGTTGCCAAAGGTTCAGTTGAACCGCCGAAATTGATTGTGCTGCATTATCAAGGCGCTGCCGCAAAAACCAAGCCGATCGTGCTGGTGGGCAAAGGCATTACTTTCGATGCGGGTGGGATTTCGCTGAAACCAGGCGAAGGCATGGATGAAATGAAGTACGATATGTGTGGTGCAGCCGCCGCCCTGGGTACGTTGCGTGCCGTCGCCGAAATGGCTTTGAAGTTAAATCTGATCGTGGTGATTCCGAGCTGCGAAAACATGCCGGCAGGCAATGCCTATAAACCCGGCGATATCGTAACCAGTATGTCAGGACAGACCATTGAAGTCTTGAATACGGACGCTGAAGGGCGCCTGATTTTGTGTGATGCGCTGACTTATGTTGAACGCTTTAAACCGGCGCTGGTGATCGACATTGCGACCTTAACCGGGGCTTGCGTGATTGCGCTGGGCCATCATCATAGTGGCTTATTTGCCAAAGAAGATGCGCTCGCCAATGAATTGTTGGCGGCCGCGGCCGCTTCTGTCGACCCGATCTGGCGCATGCCGCTTGATGAAGAATATCAAGAACAACTGAAATCAAATTTTGCCGATATGGCAAACATTGGCGGGCGTCCTGCCGGTAGTGTGACGGCTGCCTGCTTTTTAGCTCGCTTTACGCAAGCGTACTCTTGGGCGCACTTGGATATTGCTGGCACGGCCTGGAAAAGTGGCGCAGCTAAAGGCGCAACTGGGCGACCTGTGCCGCTCTTGACGCAGTTTTTGATTGAGCGCGCAAGCCGCTAATGGTTTAGCCACTATGATACAAATTGATTTCCATACGCACGTGGGCGACCAACTGGACTATGCGTGTCGGCTGGCGCGCAAAGTCTATGCGGCCGGACAGCAATTATTGGTGCTTGCTGAGCCAGCGCTTTTGCGTACTTTTGACACGCGCTTGTGGACCTTCGCCGCGCTTGAGTTCATCCCACATTGTATGGAGGATGATGGCCGCAGCCTAACCACCCCGATTGTGTTGGCAAGCGAGGTGAAGCCAGCATTATATGGCCGGCTACTGCTCAATCTTGGGACCGTTGTGCCGCCTGATTTTGCGCATTTTACGCGCGTGCTTGAGGTCGTCGGCAGCGGCGCTGAAGAACTCGCCGCTGCGCGTCAACGGTATCGCTTTTATCGTGAGCACGGCTATCAGCCTAACAATTACAAGCGAGCAGAGTAAGGGGCATCAGCTGACATTTAGCCCGTGGCAGCGCCTCGATTGGCGGGGAGTGCGAGGGCCGCGTATTTTGCCAGTACGCCGCGCGTATAGCGCGGTGCGGGTGGTTGCCACTCAGCCCGCCGGCGCTGCAGTTCAGCCTCATCAAGATTGAGTTGCAACAGTAACTGATGGGCATCGATGGTAATTGAGTCGCCTTCTTGGACGAGGCCGATCACACCGCCCACAAATGCTTCAGGCGCCACATGTCCAACCACCAGGCCCCAGGTCGCCCCAGAAAAACGGCCATCAGTGATTAAGCCGACTGACTCACCTAAGCCTTTGCCGATGAGGGCAGAAGTGGGGCTGAGCATTTCCGGCATACCGGGACCTCCTTGCGGACCAAGATAGCGTAACACCAGGATATCGCCCGCTTGAATACGGTCGGCCAGGATTGCCGCCAACGCGCTTTGTTCGTCATCAAACACCCGAGCCGGGCCCGTGATCACAGGATTTTTGAGGCCGCTGATTTTCGCGACAGCGCCATCTGGCGCTAAATTGCCTTTTAAGATCGCCAGATGACCTTTCTGATATAAGGCTTGTTCAAGCGGGAAGATCACCTTTTGGTCGGCGCGAGGCGTATCCGGTACAGCGGCCAATTCTTCAGCGAGTGTCGCGCCGGTAATGGTGATGCAATCGCCATGCAATAAGCCCGCGTTTAATAAAATCTTCATGACTTGCGGAATGCCGCCGGCTTGATGCAAATCGGTTGCCACATACTGGCCAGACGGTTTGAGATTACAAATCACCGGCACGCGCTGACGGATACGCTCAAAATCATCTATGCTCCAGTCAATTTCGGCGGCATCGGCAATCGCCAAGTAATGCAGGACAGCGTTGCTTGAGCCACCCGTTGCCATGACCACAGAGACGGCATTTTCGATCGATTTTTTGGTGATAATGTCGCGCGGCTTTAAATCGCGTTTGACGGCTTCAACCAAGACGCGTGCCGAGGCCGCGGCGGACTCTGCTTTTTCTCGATCTGGGTTAGCCATGGTTGAGGAGTACAGCAGTGACATGCCTAAGGCCTCAAAGGATGAACTCATGGTATTGGCGGTAAACATCCCGCCACATGAGCCGGTGCTGGGACAAGCATGACGCTCAATCCCCTCAAAATCTTCTTGGTTGATGCGGCCAGCCATAAATTCACCCACCGCTTCAAACGACGAAACGATAGTTAAATCTTGACCATGCCAATGGCCCGGCTTGATCGTGCCGCCATAGACATAAATCCCGGGAACATTGATCCGCGCCAGTGCAATCATCCCGCCTGGCATATTTTTATCACAGCCGCCAATCACCACCACGCCATCCATCCATTGGCCTTGCACCGCCGTTTCAATACAGTCGGCAATCACTTCGCGCGAGACCAACGAATATTTCATGCCTTCGGTGCCCATCGACATGCCATCGGAAATAGTCGGTGTGCCAAAAATTTGCGCATTGGCGCTGGCCGCTTGAATCGCCTTAACGGCCGCATCTGCTAGAGGTTGCAAGCCGGCATTACAAGGCGTGATCGTAGAATGGCCGTTGGCTACACCAATCATCGGTTTATCGAAATCTTCTTTTTGATAGCCAAGCGCGTAATACATCGACCGGTTTGGCGCGCGCTCGATACCTTGCGTGATATGCCGTGAGCGTGGATTGTGAGGCATGGATTTTCCTTTCAGAAAAAGAATAGATAAAAAACAAAGCCAACGGCGCTGAACGGTAGGCGCGCCGTGATGAACTGGCGATTACTTTGTAATCAATAGGGTCAGCATAAGAATGAAGACTCTTTTTATCGATGTCAAATACTATAATGCACTTTTTTAATGGTTTAGAGGTCAAGTTATGCTGATCCATCCACAATTCGACCCGATTGCGCTGCAATTGGGGCCACTTGCTGTACGTTGGTATGGCTTGATGTATTTGCTGGCTTTTCTGGCCGCGATTGGGCTTGGCCGCTGGCGTTTACGCTTGCCGCAGGTTGTCGCCCAGGGCTGGACTGCGAAGGCGCTAGATGACCTGATGTTTTACGCCGTGCTAGGCACGATTGTGGGGGGGCGACTTGGCTACGTTTTGTTTTATAAGGCTAGCTTTTATCTAGCCCACCCACTGGATATTTTTAAAGTGTGGGAAGGCGGGATGTCATTTCATGGTGGTTTTATTGGCGTTAGCTTCGCCCTGTTTCTTTTTGCGCGTCAATCTCAGCGCCGCTGGTTGGAGGTGGCTGATTTTATGGCGCCGCTGGTACCTGCTGGGCTGGCGGCGGGTCGTTTCGGTAATTTTATTAATGGTGAATTGTGGGGCCGGGTCAGCGCTCCTGATGCGCCTTGGTCCATGCTCTTCCCACAGGCAGCGCACGCAGATCGTAGCTGGTTGTTGAGTCATCCGCAGCAAGCCGTGGCCGGCGGGTTACAGGTCATCTTTGACCACTACCAGGCCTTACCGCGTCACCCCTCCCAGTTGTATGAGGTGGCGCTTGAAGGGCTTGCGTTGTTTGTGATGGTTTGGCTGTTTGCACGCAAAATCAGGCCGGTTGGGGCGATCTCGGCAGTATTTTTGATCGGTTATGGTTGCGCGCGCTTTCTGGTTGAGTTTATGCGTGAGCCAGATGACTTTCTAGGTTTATTAACCTTTGGTTGGTCATTAGGGCAGTGGCTATCCGTACCGATGATCGTCGTTGGCGTGGGTGTCTTGGCTTATGTGTATCGGGGCGGGCAACGCCCCCCACCTGCTGCTAGGCAGTGAAACTGAGAGGATAAAAAAACGGCACCGAAGCTTCGGTGCCGTGCTATAAGATCCCCGCCTTAGCCGCTAGACCGGCATCCTGAACCTGGGTTCAAGATGGTCGCAGTTAGTGACACTTTGAGCGCATCAAACGAGTGATGCGCACGCCCATATCACAAATTTCCGCAACCGTTGCATATCGCATTGGTTCAAAGAGTATAGGATCTTCGCGAACCAGGCAGGGAAAACTTTAAATTATGGCATTTAACCTTTAAGTACATTAAAAAGCGGCTCTCTCGTATAAGCTGCCTACCTCTACTGCGGGGTTCCGATCACGTTGGGTTAGGCTTGAGCAGTGGCGTGCTTTGCTCATGCTGCTCAAGCGTGGTCGTAATCCGTTGATTCATACGTTGCATTGTACGTCGAATTTCCTCTGTAGGGAATGCCTCACTTTGGCGTACGTTACGTTGTAGTAATAAGAGCTCGGATGCGAGCGAGATCGCGGCCATGACGGCAATGCGGTCAGTGCCGCGCGCGGCACTATGAGTGCGCACTTTTGTCATTTCTGCATCAACCCGTGTAGCGGCTTCCAATAAGGCCGCTTCGTTCTCTGCTGAACAGGCGAGTCGGTATGGCTGACCTAATATTTGGACTTCGATTTGCTTGTTTGTCATGAGCACGTACTGGTGTTTAGCTAGAAAGCTGAGATTAAATCTCAGAGGTTAGGGCCGGCGGTAACTTTGTAAGGATAGCATTGAGTTGCAACTGAGCCTCCTCGATTTTGCTGGTGAGTGCATCGCGTTCACTGCAGGTTTGTTCAAGTGTTGAGCGCATGGCGGCGAGTGCCGCTTGGCTTTGTTCCAATTGTTGTGTTAAATCTTGCCATTGTTGGCGGTAGCGGTCGATCAACATGATCAGCCGACCAATATTTTGTCGTAAAGAGTCTAATTCGTTAAGCATGAGCTGCATCCTTGGAAGTCGGAATATTTTAACCGCATCAAATCGTATTGAGGCAATTTGCGCGAAGAGAAACAGCGTTAGCTATAAAATAGCGCATGCTCATTCTATGCTAGCAGCGATAGCAGTATCGCTGATTTGTGTCATCTTCATGGCGTGGCCACAGCGGGTGGGCGCCAATTCAACTCAATCGAAGGTTGAGAAAATGGGCGCCGTTACGGTGATTGCCGCCCAACCACAGCCGGTCAAGCGCCCTCGGTTGGCCCCACAAGTGGTCGTGACGGCCGCGCGTGTTGCATCACCGTTGACGCATACGCAGGCACCGACGACGTCATTCAGTCAGCAGGATCTAGTCGATAGTGGCGCGCTTGATTTGCCGGCATTATTGCCTGCTGTCGCGGGGGCTCAGGTGGTGAGAAATGGTGGGCCTGGTGCGACCAGTAGCCTGTTTTTGCGTGGCGCCGCTGCAACCCAAACCCTGCTCCTGATCGATGGGGTGCGGGTTGATTCAGCTAGCCTGGGTAGCACGCAGCTAGCGCAATTGATGTTGGCTCAGTTTGAGCGGGTCGAAGTGGTGAGTGGCAATGTCTCAGCGCTTTATGGCTCGAATGCAATTGGCGGCGTGGTACACATTTTCACTAAAGCAGGCGGTCAGCAGCCACCCAAATTAAATGTTTTGGCGGAAATGGGGAGTCATCATACCCAGCATCAGCAAGCAGGCATCAGTGGCGCATTGGATACGGCAGGTGCTACGACCTTTAGTCTTCATGGCTCGCGCTTGAAAACCGAAGGCTTGGCATCGCCCAACACCAAACGACTGCAGCCGACTCAGCCGAATGCCTATGATTTTTTTGCTGAAAGTATCACGGCAGCGCTTAAGCATCGCTTTAACCCAGCTTGGCTGGCCGGGGTACGATTTTATCAATCACACGGGACGGTGGGGTCTGACCAGGCCTATGGCTATCCCACAGATCTCAATTTGGCCAATAACCGGGTGCGGGCTTTATCGCTCCATGTCGCCGGCCAGTTGAGCGAATCTTGGCGCACTTCGCTGATGATGGCCAACGGTCACGAGCAAAACCTGAATTGGCTAAATGGCATATTCGATAATCGCTTTAGCACCACCAATCGCCAGCTTATCTGGCAAAATGAACTGAGTCTGCGGCCAAGGCAGCGGCTACAGTTTGGCTATGAATACCTGCAGCAAAACCTGGACGCCAGTATTTATGCAGCAGCTAGCCGGCAGGTGCACGCCACTTTTGCGGGTTATCAAGCTGGCTTTGGCGCACATCAACTCCAATTGAATGCGCGACGTGATCACTATACAAATTTTGGCCGCGCAGATAGTTATTATGCCGGTTACGGCTATTACTTTAATCCACATTGGAAATTCACCAGCAGTTATTCCAGTGCCTTTCGCGTCCCCTCTTTTAATGATTTATATTACCCGCACTATGGCAATCTCAGACTTCAACCTGAATCTAGTCATTCGGTGGAGGCGGGCATTGAACATAGTTCGGATCAATGGGGCATGGCACGTGTGAACGTATTTCAGACACGGTATGATGACTTGATTGAAGCGGCGCCAATCAAACCCGCTACGCTACAGTTGCCTAAGTTGGCCAACCTGTACCAAGCTCAAAATATTGGCCGCGCGCGGGTGCAAGGACTTGCAGCATCGTGGTCCGGACGTGTGCGCGGCACGCGCCTACGCGCCTCACTGACCACGCAACGCGCCATTGATGAAGTGCATAAACAGGATCTACCACGCCGGGCGCGGCATTTTGCGAGCCTTCTCGCAACTCGTCAACTGGGTGATTGGCGCGTGGGCGGCATGTGGTTGACCAGCAGTCGGCGTGATGACAATGGCACTGTGCTGGGCGGTTATGGGGTGGTGAATTTAAACGCGCGTTATGATGTATCTCGCTCATGGTATGCGGCAACTCGGATTGAGAATGTATTCAATAAACACCATGAACTGGCTTACGCGTATCGAGCAGTGCCTCGTGGGATATATTTTACGTTGGGTTGGCAGCAACGTTAATTGACGCAGGCCGTGCACCCACTTTCTTACATAAATTGTAAAAATATGCATTAAAAAATGATCAAAACTATGACATTACGACGTGCAGTCATCATCTGGTCTGTACTCTTATTGCTTGCCGTGACTGTATTTTTGGTTTCGCTGGCCACCGGCAGTGTCAGTTTGTCTGCGGCGCAATTATTGCGCGTTTGCTGCGGCGATGAAGAGAGTGTCGCGGCACAAATTGTGCGTACTTTGCGTATGCCTCGTACCGTAGCAGGTTTTGCTTGTGGTGCATTATTGTCGCTGGCGGGCGCGTTGTTGCAAATCTTGTTGCGTAATCCCCTGGCTGATCCTTACGTGTTAGGCGTATCGGGTGGCGCAGCGAGTTTTGCTTTGGGCGCGATGATGCTGTCGTTGCCGACTCTTTATATCAATCTTTGTGCGTTTGCTGGAGCGCTTGCCGCGATCATGGTTCTACTGTTTGCTACGCGGCGTACGTGGTTGCAGGGAGCATCGCAGGTTGCCTCATCGCGCTTACTGTTAACGGGTGTTGTGCTAGCCACGGGTTGGGGCGCATTGATTATCCTATTAATCACGTTGGCGCCGGAGCGTGCCTTGCGTGGCATGGTGTTCTGGCTGGTCGGGGATTTGAGTGGTGCCGGTCATGGCGGATTTGCATTCATTGTGCTAGCAGGGGTGCTAGTCGTGAGTTTAAGTAGCGCCACCCAACTGAATGTTTTGTTGCGTGGTGAAGCTACGGCGTATGCGCTAGGGGTTGCCGTTGTGCCCTTGCGGCGGCGCATTTATTGGCTGGCGTCGCTGGCTACCGCGGCGGCAGTCAGTACGGCGGGGAGCGTTGGCTTTATTGGCCTGGTGGTACCGCATGGAGTGCGGCTCTTATTGGGCAATGATCAGCGCATGTTGCTGCCGGCTGCGGCCCTAGCGGGTGGGGCATTAACCATGATGGCAGATCTCGTTGCTCGTACCGTAGTGGCTCCGGTTCAATTGCCGTTGGGCGCGATCACGGCACTGATTGGGGTACCGGTCTTTTTATGGTTGTTAGCCAGCGAGCGGCGATGAATCATCAACGGCAAGACGGTGCGGCTGTGAGTGCTGCGACTGCGCCCGCTGCACAGGTTAGCTCTCTAGTGAAGAGTGTCTTGACTGTGCGTGATCTTACGCTGGCACGAGGTTCTCGCACGCTGGTTGCCAGCTTAGAGCAAGGTTTTTTGCCCGAGCAAATATGGTGCATTGCTGGACCTAATGGCGCGGGCAAAACGACTTTAATCGAAAGTTTAGCGGGTGTGCATCAAACCTGGCAGGGTACGATTGAACTCGACGGTCGTGCACTCTCTTTATGGCCAGCAGCGGCACTTGCGCGGCGGCGGGCATGGTTGCCGCAAACCCAGCAAGATATATTTAACGCCAGTGTATTAGAAATTGTCTTACTGGGTCGTTATCCTCACCTGGTGGGCTGGGGGTGGGAGACGGCTCAAGATCACTTGGCCACGTGGGCGGCACTCGATACCTTCGGTTTAGCGCCGTTGGCTACGCGTGATGTGCTGTCACTCTCGGGCGGCGAACGGCAGCGGGTTGCATTAGCTGCCGTGCTATGCCAGGAGGCGCCATTGCTGTTGTTGGATGAGCCGCTAGCGCATTTAGATCTACCTTACCAAATCGATTGCCTGCAACGCTTACGGAGTTGGGTAGGGGACGCGCCACGCACCATTATATTCTCATGCCATGACTTAAATTTGGCCCGTCGTTTTGCCACCCATGCACTTTTGCTTGATGGCAAAGGATCTGCATATAGCGGCCTAGTGCAGGACATTCTCTCACCCAGGCTAGTTAGCCGCGTGTTTAATCACCCCTTTAGGTTGTGGCGAGACGCTGAGCAAGAAGCGCTGGTACCCGTTTAACCTTTAGAGAGTCATCACATATTGGGATAATTGGGGCCGCCACCGCCTTCTGGCGTGATCCATACAATATTTTGCGTCGGGTCTTTAATATCGCAAGTCTTGCAATGCACACAATTTTGCGCATTGATTTGTAAATGCTGCTCGCCGTCGCTGCCGATCACAAATTCGTAGACAGCAGCAGGGCAATAGCGAGCTTCGGGCCCTGCATAGCGCGGTAAATTCACGTTGCTTGGCACCGTCGGATCTTTCAACGTCAGGTGAGCGGGCTGGTTTTCTGCGTGGTGGGTGTTAGAAATAAAAACCGAAGAAAGTCGATCAAAGGTCAGCTTACCGTCTGGCTTGGGATAATCGATGGGCTTGCAGTGTGACGCGGGCTTGAGGCAAGTATGATCAGCGTGCCGATGGTGCAGGGTCCAAGGTACTCTGCCGCCGAGTAGGGTGTGTTCAAGACCGGTCATGACGGTGCCTAGCGCGAGTCCTTTGCTCATCCATTGCTTGAAATTGCGAGCGCGGTGCAGTTCTTGGTAAAGCCAAGAACGTTTAAAGGCTTGCGGGTAATCCTCTAAAACATCAGCTTGCCGACCGTTGGCGATCGCCTCGAAGGTCGCGACCGCTAGCAGCATGGCACTTTTAATCGCAGCATGGCTGCCTTTAATGCGTGCTGCATTCAGAAAACCTGCCTCGCAGCCAGCCAGCGCCCCACCTGGAAAGGCTAACTGTGGTAAAGACATGAGCCCGCCGGCAGCGATCGCGCGGGCGCCATATGAAATACGTTTGCCACCGGCCAGAAAGGCACGAATCGCTGGATGTGTTTTATAGCGCTGAAACTCTTCAAAGGGCGAAAGATAGGGGTTTTCATAGCCTAAGCCAACCACTAGGCCGATGGCAATTTGCTGATTTGCCATATGGTAAAGAAAAGAGCCGCCATAAGTCGTGTGCTCAAGCGGCCAGCCGGCTGTATGGATGACGAGTCCAGGTTGATGCTGTGCGGCCGGGACTTCCCATAATTCTTTAATCCCCAGCCCGTAGACTTGCGGGTCACTATGGGCATTGAGCTGGTATTTTTCTTGTAATTGGCGGCCAAGGTGCCCACGTGCACCTTCGCAAAAAAGTGTGTACTTGGCATGGAGCTCCATGCCAAGCTGGAATTGCTCACTCGGTTTGCCATCACGACCAATGCCCAGATTGCCGGTTGCTACGCCTTTGACAGCGCCATCGTCGCCATATAAAATTTCGGCAGCAGCGAACCCTGGGAAAATCTCAACGCCGAGCGCTTCAGCCTGGCGGCCGAGCCAGCGTACAACATTGGCCAGGCTAATCAGATAGTTGCCATGATTTTTAAACGTTGCCGGCAGCATCCAGTTAGGGACTTGATAAGCCCGTTGGCTGGTCAAAAATAGAAAGCGGTCTTCTGTGACTGGCGTTTCGAGTGGCGCGCCCCGTTCTTTCCAATCGGCAAATAATTCGCTCAGCGCGCGCGGATCCATCACTGCGCCCGACACAATATGGGCGCCGATTTCTGAGCCTTTTTCAAGTACGCACACGCTAATTTCAGTGCCTTTTTGCTGCGCGAGTTGCTTCAGATGAATCGCTGCCGTAAGTCCTGCTGGACCGCCGCCAACAATGACTACATCATATTCCATTGATTCGCGCTGGCCGTATTGTTCAGTAAAGGGGGTCGGTGACATAGCTTTCCACGGCGAATGATGATTCGTTTTTTGCGAACATTATTGTGCTGGAAGTAGTTCTATACCGCAAGGCGTGACACAGTAATATTCTGTTAATCTGGCTTTTTGGGTGAGGGAAGTTATGTTTATCCTCCTATTTCATGATGAATAAAGAGACTTTTTTACAGCCGGCAGCAGCAGCTGCTGCTGAGCTTGATGATGCGCAGGCCTTCCTGCAGGAACACGCGGGCACGTTTAGCTTGCACTCGGGAGAATCGGTGCTTGATCATGCACGGGGTACCGTGCGTATTATCGAAACGCTTAATGTCGATCGGCCAACTTTGATTGCGTCGGTGATTTTTAATGCAATCGCTTATATAAAAGAGCCTGGAGCGCTCCTTGAAACTCGCTTTGGCCTGGAGATTACCCAGCTTGCGCTGGATGCGTGCAAGCTGGTGCGGCTTGGCGTAAGCCGCGGGCAAATTGCACCCGCAGCGACGCCGCAGCGCGCTAGCCGTGATCTCGCAGCGACTCGGCATGCGCAAATAGAGATGGTGCGTAAAATGGTCTTAGCGTTTTCCCAAGACGTGCGAGTGGTGCTGATCCGACTGGCTTCCCGGCTGCAAACGCTACGCTACTATGCTACTGTGCAGCCACAGCCTGCGCTTGAAATGGCGCGTGAAATACTTGAACTTGACGCGCCGCTGGCGAACCGCTTGGGTATTTGGCAACTGAAATGGGAGCTTGAAGACCTAGCTTTTCGCTTCGAGGACCCGCTGACGTATAAACACATTGCGCGCTTGCTTGACGAAAAGCGTATTGAGCGCAATGCCGATATCACGCAGGGCATCGCTCAGCTAGAGCGTGAGTTATCTAAAGCCGACATCCAGGCTGAAGTCACTGGCCGGCCAAAGCATATTTATAGTATTTGGCGCAAAATGCGCAGTAAGCAACTCGACTTTTCTGAGCTCTATGATGTGCGTGCATTACGTGTGATCGTCAACGACATCAAAGAGTGCTATAGCGTATTGGGTATTGTGCATAACTTTTGGCAGCCGATTCCAAAAGAGTTTGATGATTACATTGCACGGCCCAAACCGAATGGGTATAAGTCATTGCATACCGTCGTGCTAGATGCTAGCGGCCGCGCGCTGGAAATTCAAATTCGCACGCATGAAATGCATCGCTTTGCCGAATATGGGATCGCAGCACACTGGCGCTATAAAGAAACTGGGGAGAACTATCATGGCCACGCTCCAGCCCAGAGTCGCTACGATGAAAAGCTCGCCTGGTTGCGGCAATTACTCGCTTGGAAGGATGATATAACGCATCGCAATGCCGATCTAGATTCACTGGCTGACCAAGAACCCTGGCAGCAATTAAAACAAGCAGCGCTAGATGATCACATTTACGTACTCACGCCGCAGGCGCATGTAGTGGCGTTACCGCAAGGGGCCAGCGCCGTCGATTTTGCGTATTATTTGCACACTGAACTGGGTCATCGCTGTCGTGGTGCACGCGTTGATGGCGCCATGGTGCCACTGAATACCCCTCTGCAAAACGGGCAGACGGTTGAGATTATCACGGTAAAACAAGGCGGCCCATCGCGTGATTGGCTCAATTCGCAATTAGCCTATCTAAGCAGCGCGCGGGCTAAGCAAAAAGTGCGTGCTTGGTTTAATGCAATTGACTTGCAGCAAGCGATTGCGAGCGGGCGCGCTCTGGTTGAAAAGACCTTACAACGTGAAGGAAAAACCTCGATTAACCTAGACGATTTAGCCGCTAAAATTGGCCTTAAGTCAGCTGAAGAATTATTTCTGGCAATGGGCAAAGAAGAGTTGAGTCCACGCAGCATTGAGCAGGCGCTAGCTGGCCCAGATACTGAGCACAGTACTACTAGCACACCGCTAGCGACCAGAAAAAGCAGTGATTTAAGCGTCTTGCAAGGCGCCTCAAGCGGTGTGTTAGTGGTCGGAGTGAGCGCATTGATGACGCAATTTGCTCGTTGTTGCCGGCCCGCTCCGCCCGATGCAATTACCGGTTTTGTGACGCGGGCTAGGGGCATCTCGATTCATCGTGCTCAATGTGCAAGTTTTCTTCATCTGGCGCAACGCATGCCTGAGCGAGTGATGCAAACGACTTGGCCGAATGGTCTACAGAGCCGCTCAGGGGCGACGGTGTATCCGGTTGATCTGGTGATAGAAGCGAATGACCGCCAGGGGTTACTGCGTGATATCTCGGAAGTTTTCGCACGAGAAAAGATCAATGTAATTAACGTGAAAACGGTTCGCCAGCGTACTATTGCATTAATGCACTTCACGGTTGAAGTGGCCAGCACCGCAGAGGTTTCGCGGGCAGCCGCATTATTGCGCGAAGTAGTTGGCGTGTTGCGCGCTACGCGTAAAAGCTAAATGGTTTGTCTCTCTGCCTAGGGCGATAGTTTTAATGAGATTTTTGGGCAGCACTCTCTATCTTCAGAGCGCTGATTGCGATGCCTTTTGCGAGTTGTCTATGAATCATTCAATCATCCTTATCCTCACTACCTTACCCTCGACTGAGATCGCGAATACACTTAGCCGTCAAGTACTCGATGCCCAGTTAGCGGCTTGTGTCACGCAATTTGCGCCAATGCACTCGCGTTATTTTTGGCAAGGGAAATTTGAGGACACAGAAGAAATCATGCTTCTTTTTAAAACCACTGCAGAAATAGCGCCAGCGCTCAAAGAATGGATTGCGCGCCATCATCCTTACCAAACGCCTGAAATTCTCAGTTGGTCTACTTCTGCTAACTCTGCTTATGCTCAATGGGTGGCAGCAGCAACTCAAACTTTAGCGACCTAGTACTACTGTGTTATTAAATTCTCAGAACACGATTGTTCTGTGTCCCGCAACAAGGGCATTGCGGCAGGGTTAGTGCAATAGC
>JASSUB010000094.1:0-26121 GCA_031963205.1 Mycoavidus cysteinexigens | reverse complement strand
AATACCTCTCAACTCGTCTCTAACCTTACCCCAGGATAAATATCTGGGGAGTTACGTTTTATTTAAGTACAGCTGTGAACACATAGCACCACTCTATGTACAAGATGATCAACTTCATTTTTATACAGAAAAAGGCCTAAGTCTGGTAGATGTAAAAGAGCCAGAGCTAGAAAAGATCTTTCAAGCTTTTGAAGCGGTGCAAATAACGAAAGGCCTAAAGCCCAACCCTTTCCGGGTGTTGAGCTATCCTAAATGAGGAGTATCAACGAATATGAATTTACCGGAATATTTTTGGAGTTTTTACAAACCATATAAATGGCATGTTTTTTTCTTACTATTTTTTTCTACTATTCTTGGATTTAATGGATTTATTAACTCATACCTAACCAAGATTATTATTAACTCGCTAGTTGATTTAAACAATCAGACTAAGATAATAGACGTAATATTTTGGCCGGCTGTTTTTATTGTCCTGCATATGGAGATATATAATATTTCTTGGAGGATATTAGATTATGTTTGTCTAAAAATAGTTCCGGTAATCAGAAACAATATAATAGATCATGCATTTAATTATATACATAACCATTCGCAGTCTTTTTTCCAGAGTAGCTTAAGTGGAGCAATATCAAATAATATAAGCGTTCTTGTAGATAACATAAATATTATTTCCAAAATAATTTTTATACGTATAACAAGAGGAGTTGTACAAGTATCTGTTGCTTTTATTTCAGTGTATTTTGTTCACCCGATTTTTTCATTTGCTCTAATCATTTGGACATTTTTCTTTCTTTGTATAAGCCTAAAATTTTCTAGAAGGATTTTAACTCTATCAGATGCATATGCTAAAAGTCAGTCAGAAGTATCCGGAAGAATTGTTGATTCTATTAGTAATTTCTCTAATGTTAAAATATTCTCAGGAAGAAATTTTGAATCCATAATTTTATGGAAATTTTTAGATGTAACGAAAAAATGTTATCAAGAGAGAGGTTGGTTTTTAATAAAATTTCAGTATCTGCAGGGTCTGTCTATAACTCTTTTAATATGGTTTACGGTATATATTTTAATTAAATTAAAAATAAGCGGGCAAGTAACTATAGGTGATTTTGCCTTTATCCTAGGCCTTTCTTTATATGTGACAGAATGTGTTTGGACATTAACTGAATATATTGATCAAATTAATGATGCTGCCGGTAAGTGTAGACAAGCTTTAAAAGCAATCTTTGTTCCTATTCAGGTTAAGGATAAAGAAACAGCAAAAGATTTGGTTGTGACAGAGGGAAAGATAATTTTTGATAAGGTGTATTTTCAATATAAAGATACAGCTCCTTTTTTCCAGGATAAATCCGTTACTATACAGCCAAAGCAAAAAGTAGGACTAGTTGGATATTCTGGAGGAGGGAAATCGACTTTTATTAGTATTTTACTTAGATTGCATGATATTGATTCTGGAAAAATATTAATTGATAATCAAAATATTCAAGAAGTCACTCAACATTCCCTACACGAATCAATAGCAGTAATTCCTCAGGATCCTGTTTTATTTCACCGTACATTAATGGAAAATATTCGTTATGGTAAGCTCAATGCAACTAATGATGAAGTTATAAAAGCTGCAAAACAGGCTAATATTCATGAATTTATTAATGAGCTGCCTAAAGGATATGATTCTTTAGTAGGTGAACGAGGAGTTAAACTATCTGGTGGACAAAGGCAAAGAGTAGTTCTTGCCAGAGTTATTCTAAAAAATGCTCCGATTTTAATTTTAGATGAGGCAACATCACAGTTAGATTCTATTACAGAAAATACAATTAAAAATACGCTTGACGAATTCATGAAAAACAAAACAACTATTGTGATTGCCCATCGTTTATCTACATTATTAAAAATGGATAGAATACTTGTTTTTGATAAAGGAAAAATCATTGAGGAGGGAACACACAGGGAATTACTAAAAGTCAAGAAATTATATAGTAAATTATGGCATGCACAAATTGGAGATTTTTTAATAGATGAAAAAGAATAAAAATCCAAAAGTTTCAGTCATAATTGATGTTTTTCGTGCATTTACAACAGCCTGCTATGTGTTGAAACAAAATCCAGAAAGGTATATCTACGCAACAAAAAGTTGTGCACTAAGAAAACTGGCTATAAATCATGAAAATACCTTATTCATAGGTAAGAATGAAATAGGAGAAAACATTAAGTATAATATTCCAAACTCACCGACTAGGGTTAAAGAAATTAATCTTGCTAATAAAATAATTCTCCATAGAACAGAAGCTGGAGCGAAAGGGATTTTAAATGCTGTAGATGCTGATATTATATTAGCTGCATCTTTTGTTAATGCTGGTGCTACTGTAAAATATATCAAGAAATTGCAAAATCCAGAAATTGAAATAATTCCTATGGGACATGAAGCCAGTACACCATCAATAGAAGATGATATTTGTGCTGAATATATCAAATCTTTACTTAACAGTAAAGATTTTGATATTACTACTTTTGAAAAAGAATTAAAGGAGGGGCCCGGAAAATATTTCTTTTTAGAAGATCAATGGCAATATCCTAGAGAAGATTTTAAATATTGCCTTGAAATAGATAATTTTAACTTTGCAATTCAAGCAAGACTATATGGGGATTATGCTCTTTTGATGAGGTGTAAGTAATTCTTTTAATCCACTAAATTTTGTGCCTAGCTTAATAACGTCTATCACTACATCACGAATACCACGATTTTTCCAAGATAATTTTTTTAACTTTTCTGATGTTAAACTATTCCATTCACCACGATTTACTGATCGTTTTATATCATACATATATTTGAAATGGGGAGTATTTATAGAAAAATGCATTGGATGGATCAGTATAGTTTTAGTTTTATCGTTTTTAATTTTATTTTCTAATTCTTCCGTTATTTCAAGAGGATGGTTACGCCATAAATACCCTCCATCTTCCATAAAAATAGGTAACTCAATTATACCAAAACGATTTTTAAAAGATGGAATTATTTCTAAATCTGTACAAACATTGGACGATAATAACATCCCTGCATCTACCATTGCCTGATTTGAAAGATTACAATTAGCAAACCTATGACACCGAAATGCTGTAATGTTATGAGGTAAATTCATAACGTGCCTTACTACCTCTATAATTGTTGAGCCATGTGAAGAATCTTGTGCAAAATATGGATGTAAACCTACCTCTAAATCATTTATTACACTTTCTATTACCGGCGAATTATGGGTAGTAAAGATAGTTGGCTTGATACCTTGCCTGTAAAAAAAATCTAATGTTTGCTCAATTGCAGCTTCACAAGCCCAATCAATGTCAATAGTGACTGTTAATTCACTCATAGTTTTATCTCATGAAATTTTCTGAATCTTTCTTCGTTAATGTCATGTTTGGCAAATAGCGCAGACATTGAAGCATAGGAACGTAAGTCGTCTGTACGTTTGCTAGTAGACCATGTATCATTATCTCTCATATATTGAGCATTACCATAAGATAGAATGTTGAATAAAGATGCATTCATTTCATTATTATCTTTAAAGTGCAAACGTGCCGTTTTCCCTTGCAGGGTACCTTGTGTACGTTCCTTAAATCTATTATATGTTTCAGTTGGAATTGAATGAGCATTATCTTTTTCTGGATCATCATAAGACATATATTGGAAAAATTTCCAACAAGATAATTCTCCTCCAGCCTCTTCAAGCGAATTAACAATATCGTTAACCTGAGTAGGTAATAGTTCATGGTTTTTAGTGCTAATCACACTATGAAATTTAACCTCAATACCAGCTTTTGATAAAAGTGAGCAGCCTTTCATTACACTATTGTAATAATCTTTATATCGACCAAAATTTCTGCCAATATTAGTTAAAAAACTATCATCTGTACTATCAATCGTTACAGCAACAGTATCAACTACTCCTGTCATTTCATTTACAACTTCTTCACTCAAATATGTTCCATTTGTGTAAAGTTCCATAGCTAGGTTTTGTTTTGGATCATTTGCACGAAATTTGCGGATATGACGTAATAACTCTATAAATTCTTTGGGTGGATGTTTGCCAAAAATAATCACTTCACCGCCAGATAAAGTAAGACGACGAAATCCAAGATTTTTATATAAATGGGTAACTAATTCCTTTTTTGATTCCAAGTCAAGTTCAGCTTTTAACTGATGTGGTGCATCTTCAAGCACACAATAGCTGCATCTTAAATTACAGCGATTCGTAACCATCCAATACCCTTTATAATATGAATCTGACATTTTATAACTCCTTTATTTGTTTTGAAAAATTAATATCGTTCTCATTTTGAACAAGATGACCATCAAAATATCTTAAATATTCTAAATCATATTTTCCATCACCTAGTGCTTGTATATTACCTTTCCAATTAATATGATCCAGAAGTCTACATATTGCACGTAGTTTAGATGATTGCCAGTTAGAAATAAATTTTTTATTCTGATATGTTTCAATATTCATTTCTGGAAAAGGATTGTTTATTATCAATGAAGTAGAAATTTGGATAACCTGATCATTAACTATTATTTTCTCATATTCAGGTACTAAATCCATAATTTTCTCCATTTCTTCTTGTAAAATTGGATTTATAAATAATATATTACCTGTTCCATCTGTAATCAAAGCTCCACTATAAGATATAATCCAATCAACTTCTAAATTATACTGCTTTATTGCCACAAGTAAGTCTTCTGTCGAACGTGCGCTACAAATTACCTTAGGTCTAAATTGCTTAAAGTTTTTGATATAAAAAATCGTTCTATTATGGCAGCTTTTGTGAAAAAGCGTACCATCATAATCACTCACAATTAAAGTGCTACGATTAAAAATTTTTGCAACTATTAGCTTTCCAAGCCTTTTATCATCATATAAATTTCCTATCTCAGTTGCCATTGATGACAACTTAGGAAAATCTAACAATATCTCATCAATAGCGTGTAGGGTCTCGTTATTATTAAGTGTAAACTTAATATAAGGTAAATTTTGTAGAAAATCATATGCAGCATTATTTTTTAATCGAGTAATGTTAGGAATGCCAGATGCCAAAGTTTCAAAAATTGATCGTCCAAATGTCTCACAATTTGAAGCTGAAATATGTATATGACAATCTGCTATCATATTACTTAGTTTGTCAGGAGATACGTAACCGGTTAATTCTATATTTTTGCTAAGACCTAACTCATTTATTTTATCTTTAACTTGCTGGTAATATTTCTGGTTTTGAATAGATCCGATAACACGTAATACGGATTTAGGGTATTTATTTTGTAAATTTGAAAATAAATCTATTAATTCTAAAGTATTTTTTTGTGGTTTTATAGTTCCTATACTGCAAAAGATGGGAGGTTTTTTTTCTAGGATACGAGGTATTGGTTTAAATAAACTTGTATCTACACCTCTTGGTATAACATGAATTTTTTTCTCTGAAACACCATAATATTCTATTAATTGCTTTTTTTCAAAATGACTTGGAGTTACTATATTTTTTGCACGTGATAATGCTATCTTTTCCATTTCAGTATACTTAGGTGGAACTATTTCTCCAGAAATTTCATAGGATGGCGTAAGAAACATAGGAAACGTCCAAGTTTCTATATTATCTGGTATTAGACATTCAAACTGCATTGACACATGAACAAAAATTATATAAGTAAATTTACTGGCTACGGAATTTACCTGTTTGGCAATAAATGCAGCGTTTGCAATTCGTCTTTCAAATCTATTATCTAAATTCACCGGATATTTGAAACTCCAGCCATTATTTGAGTGCTGTTTGTTGCCATCAAATTGCATAATACTTAGGTTTTTATCAAAATTCTGCCTTAACGTTTCTACTAAGCGTGCACCGCCATCTCTTTGAGCATCATCTGGATTATATTTTTCTGTAACAAGTAGTATTTTCATTTAAATATTTCCAAATAATTCATCATAGCCTGTAAAAATTTTGTTCCAGTCAAAATTATTTTTAATTTTCATTTTGGCAGTTGGTTTTTTTACTATATGTGTAATACGTTTAGATATTGCTTTTGCTCCATCATTTAGGTTAATTAATAGACCATACGGAGGATGCACAATTTCTGGTAATGCGCCACTTTTCCCAGCAATAACAAAAGTTCCAGCTGATAATGCTTCCAAGATTGAACGTCCCATTCCTTCTGAGTGAATATATGAACCACCTTCAACTTTTGTTACTTTATCTTTACTAAGCTGCATGTAAATATCTGCGTTAAAAATTTCTTGAAATACCTGTGAATTTTCTAATACACCTAAGAACTCAACAACTGAGTCTAAATTATATTTATGAACTTGTTTCTTTATTTCAGTGAGCAATGGTCCATCACCTGCTAATCTGACTTTAAATTTTAATCCGCGCAGCGCCAATTCATTGATTACTGATATCATTAATGAATAATTTTTATAAGGAACAAAACGTGCAGCACACAAAATAGTAACTAGATCATTTTTTCTGGGTTTAATGTTTTTAAATCCAGAAATATCTACCCCCCCAACAAAGCGCTTAAAAGGGGTTTTGATGCCCAAACACTTAAGCCTTTTTTCAGTATATAATGAGTTGGTAATTAATATATTTATATTTTCATTTATTATTTTAACCCAATATGACTGGCGTGCCTTATGACTAGGAAAATTAGCCTCAACCAATGGAGATTTTAATATCTCATTGCCGCCTGTTCGATAAAAGAATCTGGCACTCGGAAATACACTACGAATTTTTCTAAATTCTTCAATCCATCTACCACTATTAAAGAATATAATATCTGGACTTGTATATTTACCTAATTCTTCAATATTTATCTTAATGTTTTTATCATTTAATATTAGATTGTCACTTGCATCTTGATTTTTTGTGACGATCCCTGAAAGGGTATAATTCTGATTATCCCTAAAATATTCAATAAAATATTTTGCATGCATCTCCATTCCACCAATTAATGGAGGAAGACGGTCTGCAAAAAATAAAATATTTTTTTCTCTGTACATCTCCAATATTTCCTCCAGTGTTTTTACTATACGCTCAAAAGCATAGCCATCTCCATATGGGAAATGTTTTTTTGACATCTATTTATAATGGAACAGAATCTTCTAGTAGAATCCCAGAATGTTTAACTATATTTTTTTTATGCCTGATAATAGGATGAAAAAATTCATTTATCAAGCTTTTTTGCAAATTATTGATTGGAAGGTGGGTGGGTAAGCTGTTCAATCAAGGCGCTTAGATCCAAGGGCAATACCAAGGTCAAGGTAGTGAGCGACAGCTTCTTGACCATCATGAGTTGATGGCGCGCCCCAGTCAGTCCATTCACCGGCAGTACTGAAGCGCCACACTCTACATGAGAAGGGATCAGCGTATCGATCCGTGCGACGCGATGCGTCACTGGAACACGTTGGCCTCTAAGCGGATGAAACGGGTGGAGAATTTCTGCCAATCCCAAATGATGATTGGGCACCTGTGTAGTTAACGATGACCGTCCCCCTATCTGGCGGCAGATTGTTCGCCATTTTTGATGGTAAGGATATACGGCTATGAAATAAGGGGAGCGAGGGTTCTATCTTCGCTCTGGAGTGCTTCCTGTAATTGATCTAGCTTACGTGCCAGAATGCGGCCCATTTCGGCGATGGGTCCGGGTCGATCCATGTCCTCGTGTTTGCAGGCGATATCGTAAGCCTCGATATCACCCAGAACATAGGGTTGCCATAAATCAGGAGAGCTGAGCGGAGTGAGCTCATTATCTGGGATGGCTGCCCGAAAGAAGAGCACATCGCTGGAGTAAATAGGCAGGGAAAAATTCTTTAAAATGCGAAAATTGTTTTTGATGACGTCTCGGGTTTTTTCCCATAGATATTCACCTGCATCTGGAATGTTTTCATCGCTGTAGCGGGCAAAAAATTGGATAAAAGTGGCCTCTAGCTCCTTCTCTTGTTCGTTTGTCTGCTTTATCTCTGCTTCATCACTCTGCTGAACGCCGTCTGTTGGATAGGTATCCAGCAAAGCGAGCAAGGCTACTTTTTCGCCTTGTTGTTCGAGTTGTATGGCGATGCTGTGAGCGACCTTGCCACCAAAGCACCAGCCCAGCAGATAGTAAGGTCCATTAGGCTGAATGCGGCGAATTTGCTTGAGATAGTCTGCTGCCATGGCGTTAAATGTTTCTGCCAACGGTGTCAGGCCATTGAGTCCGCGAGCTTGAATGCCATAGACGGGTTGGTCCGCATCTAAATGTTGCGATAGAGCTGTATAGCCCCAGCTTAGTCCCGTCCCGGGGTGGATGCAGAAAAGAGGTGGTCGAGTACCTTTGGGTTGCAGCGGCAGCACAACGTCAAATGAATCGTCTTGGGCACCCTCTAGCTTCAGTAAGCGCTGCGCCAGTTCCGCGACGGTCGGTGCCTCAAATAGCAGGCGCAAGGCGATTTCGACGCCCAACGTGGTGTGAACACGACGAGTCATCTGTACTGCAAGCAGTGAGTGGCCGCCCAGCGCGAAGAAATTATCGTGACGGCTGATGCGTTCAACCTTGAGCAGTTCGGCCCAGATGGCGGCGAGCTTGATCTCGGTTTCACCTTGTGGTGCTGTATACCCGTGACGGGCGAAAGCTTCGTCATTTGGGGCTGGCAGGGCGCGGCGGTCAAGCTTGCCGTTGACGGTGAGCGGCAGTGCCTCTAAACGTACGAAGGCAGCGGGTATCATATACTCAGGTAGTCTAGCTGCGAGGTATGCGCGTAGCGTGCTGGGGAGTTGTGTGTCGGCTTCAGCCACGACATAGGCGATGAGTTGTTTATTACTCTGCTCGCTCAGCGCGAGTACGGCAGCTTCACGTACCTGAGGATGTTCGATCAAACGTGCTTCGATCTCACCCAGTTCAATCCGAAAGCCGCGGATCTTGACCTGATGGTCATCGCGGCCAAGGAACTCTAGATTGCCATCGGGCAGGTAACGGGCCAGGTCACCCGTCTTATACATGCGGGCATTCTCACGATGGCTAAACGGATCAGGAAGAAAACGCTCGGCGCTCAATTCGGGCCGGTTCAGATAGCCGCGCGCGATACCGACGCCACCAACGTAAAGTTCGCCTGCAGTCCCTAATGGCACGGGTTGGCGATGCGTATCCAACAGATAAAGGCGAGTGTTGGCAATCGGTCGGCCAATCAGGACGGTTTCGCTGCTCAGTTCGCGTGGGCAACGCCATGCAGTGGCGCAAATGGTGGTTTCTGTTGGGCCGTAGGCATTGAATACAGTGCCTTGGTGGAGCAAGCTCCGAAGCAATGTCAGATTGGGCGCCTCGCCAGCTAGAATCAGCGTCAGAGGCGTGCTCAGGCGAGCCAAATCCTCGCCATCTTGAAGCAACGCAGAGGGTAGGGTAGCGTGAGTAATGGCATGTTTTTCCAAATAATCCCACAGTGCATTTTTATCACGGCGGACATCATCGGGCGGCAAATACAAACCTGCGCCAGACCCGAAGGCCATGATGATTTCCCAGATACTCGCGTCGAAACCAGGAGAGGCGAATTGCAAGACCCGGCTGCCTGGGTGAACCTCAAAATAAGCCGTTTGTGCTTGGGCCAGATTCACGACGCTTTGATGCTCGATCATCACGCCTTTAGGCGTGCCGGTGGAGCCGGAAGTATAGATAATATAGGCGAGATGATGGGAGTTCAGCCCTAAGATATGCGGATTGGTGAGTGCTGATTCTGGCAGTCTATTGGGGTCGAGTACAGTCAGGGTGGCAAGCGTGGCGGCGTCTAGTGCCGCGCGTCCAGCCGCATCGGCGAGCAGAATGGTTGGGGTGGCATCGGTGAGAGTATGCGTCAGACGCTCGCTTGGATAAGCTGGATCGAGCGGTATATAGGCGCCTCCCGCTTTTAGAATCGCGAGCAGACCTACGATCATTGCAGGACTGCGTTCCATACAGATTGCCACGCGCGCATCGGGTTGCACGCCCAATTTAATGAGCTGATGGGCGAGGCGGTTGGCGCGTGTATTCAACTCAGCATAACTTAATCTTTGATTGTCGTATACGAGCGCAGTGGCGTCTGGTGTGCGTTCGACCTGCTTTTCGAACACCTGATGAAGACACAGGTGCGCCGGATAATCACGCTCTGTGGTGTTCCACTCGACCAGCAACTGCCGCCGCTCTGCGGCATCCAGTAAATCAATTCCGCCAATTGGCTGGGTGGGTTCAGTGGCGAGGGCATCTAAGAACTTTAAAAAACGGCGTTGATGTGCCGCGACTGTGTCTGCCGTATAGAGTGTGGGGTTGGCATCAAAGTCAATCCGTAGTGGGCCGTTTTCGGATGAGAGGTAGAGGGCGACCATTAGATCATCGACGGGCCCACTGGCAAGGTTATGAGTGATTGACGCATGCTCGCCAAAGCACAGGTCATAGTCAAATGGCATGAGATTGATCGCAGGACCAAACAATGGCTGATTCTGAACTCGACCAAGTTCTCGCCGTAACTCTTCGCTGCGGTAGCGCTGACGCCAAAAGCCACCTTGAATCTCTTGCGCCGCTTTTTCCATCAAAGAGGATAGGGTTGTATCCGACTGCACCGTGAGTCGGATTGGCACAATATTAGACGTCGTGCCCGGAATACGTTGCTCTTCACCAAAGCGGACGGTCATTGGAAAGCCTAACACCACATCCTGAGCGCCAGTCAAGCGATGCAGATAAGCGGCCATTGCTGCCACCATGAAATGGGCCAAACGATTGGTGTTAGCAGTGAGAGTGCGCACTGCTTGAGAGGAGACATAAGCGGTCTGACGAAGACACTGCTGCAAGGCAGGTGCTTGCCGGTCTATGAGCGTCACGGGTTCAGGCCAATTCTCGCAGAGCTTAAGCCAATGAGCACGGTCTTGTGCCAATTGTGCCGAGGCACGGTAGCGGACATCACTCTCTAGCAACAGTGCTAGCGGTCCGAAAGCAGGCTCTTGCGCTGCCATACCCTTGACTCGCGCACTGTAGACTTGCGCCATGCGTTGCACAATCAGAGCAATACCGACCCCATCTAGCGCAATATGGTGATAGCGCTGATGCCAAAAAAATCGGTTAGGTGCGATTTTTAATAATGCATAACTAAACAGTGGGCCGTGCAAAAAGTCGATTGGCTGCTTGTAGTCAGCGCGCATCCAAACCTCGGCCGTGGCCTGAGGATCAATTTCAGAACTAAAATCGATCAAGGGTAGCGACCAATCCGGTGTGCCGACAAATTGGTGCGGGCCGTTGCCACTTTCGATGAACTGCAGACGTAGACTTTCTGCTTCTGCGACTACTTGCTGTAGGGCTGCCTCGAACAAAATCGGATCAACGACGCCATGGATTTCAGTGAACTGGCCAACATTGTAGACCGGACTGTTGGGGTGGATTTGCTGGGCGAGCCAAATCTCCATTTGGGCAGCGGATAAAGGATAAGTTACCGGATTAACGCAAGTAGCCATAAGTCACCTAGAAGCTCCTGACCCTAGACGGATGGGTCGAATAGTGCAACACAGAACCTGAACCTAAAAAAATCTACGGATGAAATGCTTTTGCTAACTATGGCACATAGATACCCTTCAAATCTGGGGACTTCTCTCTAAAGGCCTGGGGACTTCTCTCTAAATTGAATCGGGTAAGCGATAGTGAATATCATGCACGGCGAAACTTATGCCCTTGTGTCACCAGCCACCATCTTGAATCCTAAAACATTTCTATGCCTCTCGGCTTTCTAAATTCATATCTCTCTTGGCATTTTTATAATGAGATGAAGGGCTTAATCTCATTAACAAGGTCCAGGCCTTAAGGCGGCTCATAAGCTCTCTTCATCTCATGCGATGGCAGCTAACCATCACAGAAACAATGATACAAGGCGGCCCTGGCGAGCGCTTGACCGAGCAAGATTATTTCCCGCGAATAATAGATAAAGTGTGCCATTGCCCATCGACCACTTTATACACCACCATATCGCTTTGCTTTAGGTCACCGTGCGCATTATAGGCAAGCGTTTTGATGGTGATCGCTGGCATTTCGATCTTAGCGAGATAGGGCAAATATTTTTCAGGTTCGGTTGCATCTGCGGTTTTCATGGCGTTCAACATCGCCATCGCACCATCATAAGCATAAGGTGAATAAGTCTGAACCTTCTCGCCAAAGCGCTTTTTATAGTGCTCAGCATATTCCTGGCCGCGCGGCATTTTATCCGGCGACAAACAGATCGATAAGGCCACGGTGCCTTCGGCAGCTGGCCCGGCAAGCTTTAAGAAGGTCTCTGATTTGACGCCCTCACTGGCGATTAAGACGGCTTTTATTTTTAGCGCCTGCATTTGTTTAACCACGGCTGCTGCTTGTGCATCGACCCCTCCATAGAAGATCGCTTGCGGCTTAATCCGCTTGAGTCTGGTTAATAGTGCCTTAAAATCAATGGTTTTATCGTTACCGTATTCACGGCCAACGATGTCGACTCCCTCTGCGGTGGCGATTTGTGCAAATTGATCTGCCAACGCTTGACCATACGTGGTCCGGTCATCAATGATGGCAATCCGTTTAAGGCCCAGATTCTTAGCGACAAAAGCGCTGATCACGGCATCTTGCTGCAGATCCGAAGCGGTCATGCGAAAAGTGGTTTTATAGCCTTGCTGCGTGTACTGAGGGGCAGAGGCCATGGCGATTTGGGGAATGCCTGCTTTGGCATAAACATGAGAGGCGGAGATCGTGGTGCCTGAATTGAAATGGCCGAGGACCCCCTTAATCTTTTGATCGACAAGCTTTTTAGCAACCATAATCGCCATCCGAGGGTCGGCGCGATCATCCATTGTGTTCAGGACGATCCGAATGGGCTTGCCGCCGATGATGGGGTGAGTTGCATTAAATTCTTCGACAGCAAGAATCACGCCATTGAGAAAATCTCGACCGTAATGTGCTTGCGCTCCGGAGAGTGGCACGGCACAGCCAATTTTGACTTCTGCGCGATGCTGCGGATTGTGCGCCGCGGTCATGATGCTGAGACCCATCATCGATCCTGCTAGCAGAATGCGTGTCACGTATTTAATCATCGTGGCCATTGCCCCTCCTATTCTGGTGGCTGTCTTATAGCTTAAGCGTACTGTATTACGGCCTAAGCGCGCTGTATTAGGGCTTAAGCTTACGGTATTAGGGCTTAAGCGTACCGTAGTACTAGCGAAGGCGTATATTTCCTTACCCTTTATAGGGTACACAGTCATTTATAGGGTATCGCAGTCATTTATACTATAAGTGCGATATACATTAGCCCGATACAATATGCATTGTGTGCTAAAATATAAAGCTTTCAAGCAAGCGATGCGGTGGTACAAAGCAGTACGCGCTGACACGCTTTGGCTTTTCCATCCTAGAATATCTTATGACCCGCGCGCTTCGCAATATCGCCATTATCGCTCACGTCGATCACGGCAAAACCACTTTAGTTGATCAGTTACTCCGCCAAGTTGGCACTTTCCGCGAAAACCAGCAAATGGTTGAACGGGTAATGGATTCAAACGATCTTGAAAAAGAGCGGGGTATTACCATTCTCGCCAAAAATTGTGCGATTGAATACGCTGGCACGCATATTAATATTGTTGACACGCCCGGTCACGCGGATTTTGGCGGTGAGGTTGAGCGTGTCTTGTCGATGGTCGACAGCGTATTGCTGCTGGTTGATGCGGTCGAAGGCCCGATGCCGCAAACTCGCTTTGTCACTAAAAAAGCCCTCGCACAAGGCCTGAAACCGATTGTGGTCGTGAATAAAGTCGATCGGCCTGGCGCTCGTGCTGAATGGGTCGTGAACCAAACTTTTGATTTATTCGACAAACTCGGTGCAACCGAAGAACAGCTTGATTTTCCAGTGATTTACGCGTCTGGTCTGAATGGCTACGCGGGCCTTGACGAAAATGTACGTGAAGGCGATCTACGTGTGCTGTTGGATGCGATTTTGCAATACGTGCCAGTGCGTGCAGATGATCCAGATAGCCCGTTGCAACTGCAAATTTCCTCGCTCGATTATTCAACTTATGTTGGGCGCATTGGCATTGGCCGGATTGCACGCGGCACAATCCGCACGGGACAGGCAGTGGCATTAGTCATGGAGCCTGGTGGCGAAGTGCTGAATCGCAAAATCAACCAGATTCAAAAATTCAAAGGGCTTGAGCGGGTCAGTGTAGACAGCGCGGAAGCGGGTGACATTGTGCTCATTAATGGCATTGAAGAGATTGGCATTGGCGCAACGATATGCGACCCCGCCAAGCCTGAAGGGCTGCCTATCACTAATGTGGACGAGCCAACCTTGACCATGAATTTCTGTGTCAACACCTCGCCTTTAGCTGGGCGTGAAGGTAAATTCGTAACCAGCAGGCAATTGCGCGAGCGCTTGATGCGCGAGCTCAATCACAATGTTGCGTTGCGGGTGAACGACACCGCTGATGAAACCGTCTTTGAAGTTTCAGGTCGTGGCGAACTCCATTTAACGATTCTGATTGAAAACATGCGCCGCGAAGGCTATGAATTAGCGGTATCGCGTCCACGCGTGGTATTGCGTGAGATCGATGGCGTGCTAAATGAGCCGCTTGAACTACTTACTGTGGATGTTGAAGATAGCCACCAGGGCGGGGTCATGGAAGAAATTGGCCGCCGTAAGGGAGAGTTGCTAGATATGGCATCTGACGGACGTGGACGCACTCGCCTTGAATACCGTGTGCCGGCACGTGGTCTCATTGGTTTGCAGAGTGAATTTCTAACGCTCACGCGCGGCACAGGCTTGATCAGCCATATTTTCGATTCTTATGCGCCCGTGCGTGAAGGCAGTATCGGTGAACGCCGTAATGGTGTGTTAATTTCGCAAGATGACGGCGCTGCAGTGGCTTACGCGCTCTGGAAGTTGCAAGATCGTGGGCGCATGTTTGTGCGTCCAGGTGATGCCCTATATGAAGGGATGATTATTGGCATTCACAGTCGTGATAACGATCTGGTAGTGAATCCAATTCGCGAAAAGAAACTCACCAATGTGCGTGCGTCGGGTAAGGATGAGCATATTGATCTGACGACGCCGGTTCAGCTCTCTCTCGAATATGCGGTTGAATTTATTTCAGATGATGAACTTGTCGAAGTGACGCCGCAGTCGATTCGGTTGCGCAAGCGGAACCTAAAAGAAAATGAGCGCCGTCGGGCCGAGCGCACAAGTGCCGTGGTCTAAGCCACGGCTATTTTAACCGATTGAATGCCGAGGGCTAGCGCAAACCCACGGTGCGATCTCTGCCCTTTACTTTAAAAAAACGCTATGATGTCTGAAACACTTATTTCATCCGTGCCTGAAACCGATGCCGGGGATTTGCCGTGTTTTGATCATTTTGGCTTGCACGCAGATATTCTAAAGGCGCTGGCTGGGCAGGGCTACACTACGCCCACGCCAATTCAGGCGCAGGCCATTCCGGTGATTCTGGCTGGCCACGATGTGATGGGGGTGGCGCAAACCGGTACCGGTAAAACCGCGGGTTTTGCGTTACCGATGATTCAACGGTTGCTGCCTTACGCCAGCACCAGCGCTTCGCCAGCACGGCATCCAGTGCGCGCATTGGTTTTAACGCCTACGCGCGAGTTAGCTGACCAGGTCGCTAAAAATGTTCGGATCTATGCCGAACACACCGCCTTGCGCAGTACAGTTGTGTTTGGTGGCATCGATATGAATCCGCAAGCCGCTGAATTACGGCGCGGTATCGAGATTTTGATTGCCACACCTGGGCGTCTACTGGACCATATACAGCAAAAAAATACCCAATTAGACCAAGTCCAAATACTGATTTTAGACGAGGCAGATCGGATGTTGGATATGGGGTTCTTGCCTGATTTGCAGCGTATCTCAAATATGTTACCGTCTGAACGGCAAGCTTTGCTGTTCTCGGCGACCTTCTCAAATGAAATCAAAAAACTAGCGGCGAGCTATTTACGGAATCCAGTCACCATCGAAGTGGCCCAACGCAATTCAACCGCCACGAATGTTCGCCAAATTGTTTACGAAGTAGCAGAAGGCGATAAACAGGCAGCAGTGGTCCAATTAATTCGCCAGCGTGGGTTAAGGCAAGTGATCGTTTTTTGCAACAGCAAAATCGGCGCGAGCCGGCTGGCGCGGCAACTGGAAAATGAAGGCATTGTAGTGGCTGCCATTCATGGCGATAAAACTCAAAATGAGCGCATGCAATCGCTTGATGCTTTCAAGCAGGGGGCAATCGACGTACTGGTGGCAACGGATGTGGCTGCGCGTGGCCTCGATATTGCTGAACTGCCGGCGGTGATCAATTTTGATTTGCCCTTTAATGCAGAAGATTATGTGCACCGGATTGGTCGCACTGGCCGGGCGGGCGCCTCAGGCGAAGCACTCTCGTTGTGTAGCCCGCATGAAGCTAAACACCTAGCGGATATTGAGAAACTTATTCAGCGCCCGCTTGAGCGTGAGTCGCTGACGATTGAGCGGTCGCGTTCAGCAAATCGCTCGCATCGTCAGGATCGTGAGTTTTCCCCATGGCGGGCAACAGGCAAGCGGCCTTCGCTTGATGCTGGTCGGCCGACGGCGGAGTTGGACGATTTTTTCACGCGACCTTATCAACCTTCTGAATCAGCTCTGCAAGCAAAAACGGAAGCTGCAACGGACCATCATTCTAAATCAGTAAAAAAACGCCCGTTAGCAGCGCTACTTGGCGGCATGTCCTATAAGCCCAAAGTAAAATAAAGGCAGTACGCTGAACTGGGCCGCACCTATCGCGCAGTAGCCACCTGACTGCCGGAAAATCCAGCCGCGCGCTTTGATACTACAAGCAATAAGCACGTCCAGTACGCCGTATGGCGTTTAGAAAGTCTGGGACCGGCCTATTGTCATCAGTGTGAGGCAGGAAAGAATCTGGGCGATCCAGCCGGCTTCGGATAGCGCCGACTCCAGGTTACGGCCCCAGAATCTTCGCATGTGTGCTTTTTTTAAAAAGCTCTGCTAGAATCCAGGGCGATTGCGCTATGTTGGCAGTCTGAGGAAAAGCAACTGCTCGCGGTAGGCATCATTAGTAGCGGCGCGCATTCTTCGACGTCGGATACTCAATGTAGAAGGATCTTGTTGTAGCAAATTAAGGGCGGTGCGCCGGATGAGGGCTAAATTGGAGGCGGTGCGTTTGAGCCGAGTCTGGTTAGCGTCTTCCTTAAACTGCACATCCAATATCCAGTGTTGCTGGTTCTCAATAGGCCAGTGCGCGCGAATGACATGGGCCACTCGCTCTACATCAGTTTGAGAACCTGGACGAAGCGGGTATGCAGCGTGCACGTCGCGCTTACCGAGCGGCCTATTGCTAACGCTGTTTGCTTCATATCTAATCCTAACTCTAACGGCAACAAGACCGCTTGGGCTGCCCTTAATTCCTGCACTGTCTTTGCTTTGCGCACCCTTTCTCGGGCTGCCTCTAACTCTTCCTTACCACTCGCTTTGCGCGCCATGCTTTTCTCCTTAATCGCATGATCTTATTATTACCTATTTTATTCGGAATTGGTATAAGCTTGTCAAAAGCTAGAGGCCATTTAGGCAGCAGCCCGTCTATCATGACAATATTGGCAATGTTCGCCAGGCACATAATGGGGCGAGCGCTGCTCCTCAGGAGTCAGCACAGCACGGCAGCCAAAGCACTGCAGCATAGCGGTTGGCTTAAGCTCTGGATTTAATGCTGTGCGCTGATCAAACACAAAGCAATCACCGTTATAATGCGCGCCCCCGACTTCTTCGAAATACTTGAGAATGCCACCATCTAGCTGATAGACAGATTCAATCCCAATATTTTGCATATGTAAGGCTGCTTTTTCGCAGCGAATGCCACCTGTGCAAAATGACACCACGGTTTTGCCAGTGAAATCCTCACGGTGCGCTTCAATCGCTGCGGGGAATTCGCTGAACTTAGTGAGCTGGTAATCCAAGGCGCCAGCAAAAGTGCCAACCTCTACTTCAAAGCTATTACGCGTATCCAGCATTACAACTGGGCGTCCGTTGTCGTCCTGGCCACGGTCAAGCCATTGCTTGAGTGTCTGCGCGCTGACGTCGGGTGCGCGGGACTGGCCAGGCTGGATAGCTGGGCTGTGCATGGTGATGATTTCTTTTTTTAATCTAACCAACATTCGCCGAAACGGCTGTTTAGCGGATAGGCTTTCTTTGAACTGTAGATCTGCTAAATGACCTTCAAATAGGGGGTCTGTACGCAGCCATTGGATAAAAGCATCAGCCGCCACGCGCGTGCCGGCAATAAACAGATTAATGCCTTCCGGCGCAAGTAAAATAGTTCCCCGTAAGCCCAGTTCCTCGCAGTGCGAGCGCATCGGCGCGCGCCACTGTGCAGGTGCAGGGAGGGCAAAGAAATGGTAAGCAGCAAGATTAACGATATTCATAACAAGAATTTTATCGCATTTTATTCCAACAAACTTGGATTTGAATTAGGAGAGTATTTCATTTGGGGGGTTAATGGCCGAGCCCATGGAAGCAAGCGCTTTGAGATTGTCGAATAGCCGTCAGAAAAGCCGGACCACATTCGACAATCAAAAAATCAGTTGATTACGTTAGCCCCCAGAATGAAACACTCTCCTAATTGGAGTTGAATGCAATGCCGTTGTTTGCAGGCAATTGCGTGAGCCGAGATTCCGGGAAATCGGCTCACAATATGAGCCGAATATGGTAGATTGCGGCTCATGAACACGAAATCCCCCTGGATCTGGCGTCGGGCTGAATGGCCTGATCTCGCCTACGACGCGCAGATGACCGCACCTGACTTGGCGGAGGCCTACCGGATGCACGGCGTGGTCGAAGGCAAGGCTACGGCCATTGGCCTTGGAAGTACCAGTCAAGTCGCACTGGATGCGCTATCGGATGAGGTGCTGGCCACCGCCGCCATAGAAGGAGAGCGTTTGTCGCTCGAGGTGGTCCGGTCATCCGTGATGCGGCGACTCGGGTTGTCAACCTCGGGGCCCTTCAACCGCCATGTTGATGGCCTTGTTGAGGTGATTAGCGATGCCACGACAGAGTTTGACCTGCCTCTCGATGAGGATCGCGTGTGCCGGTGGCAATCTGCGCTGTTTCCTAGTGGCACGTCCGGCATTCACCGCATCGTCGTCGGCCGCTATCGCGATCATGACGACCCGATGCAGATCGTGAGCGGTCCGTTCGGCCGTGAAGTGGTGCATTATGAGGCGCCGCCATCCAAGGACGTGCCGGCGCAAATGCAGCGCTTCCTCACGTGGTTTGCTGAGACATCGCCTGCGCAGGCCTGGGCGGTGTCGGCGGCCAGCAAGAAGATCGATGGCTTCGCCCGTGCCGCCATCGCGCACCTGTGGTTCGAGAGCATCCACCCGTTTGAGGACGGTAACGGCCGCATTGGCAGGGCCATCGCTGACCTAGCCATGGCCCAGCATTTGCGACAACCGATGCGCCTCTATAGCCTTTCGCGCCAGCTACTCACCTCGCGCTCGGCGTACTACGATGCCCTTAACCAAGCTCAGCGTGGCGACACCGATGTCACGGCGTGGGTGCAGTGGTTTGCGCGCCAATCTACGGCCGCCTGTCATGCCGCGAGCCACACTCTTGACCAGGCAATCGAGAAGAGGCGTTTTTGGGAGCAGCACGAGGGCAGCGGACTTCATGAGCGGCAGCGCAAGATGCTGCAGCGCCTGCTCGATGACGGGGACGGTGGTTTCTTGGGCGGCTTGAACGTCGACAAGTACATGAAAATGACCGGCGTTTCAAAGGCCACGGCGACACGCGACCTTGCGGAGATGGTCGCGGGTGGGCAGTTGTGGAGCCATGGCGTCGGCAAAGCGGTGCGCTACTACATCAATGTGCCTGGGTGGTCGCACGGCCTTGACTTGGAGTCCAGGGCTAGTAAATAGATTGAGCGCGCAAAGATCATGCAACAGCCTGGCGTTAGGTACAATAGCGGTTATGCAAAATTCTCGCTTTATTCACCTTCGCCTTCATTCCGAATATTCAGTGACTGATGGCATTGCGCGCCTTGACGATGCCGTCAAAGCAGCCGCCAGCGATGGCCAAGGAGCGCTTGCGCTGACTGATTTGGGTAATCTATTCGGGGTCGTGAAGTTCTATCAGAAAGCACGCAGTGTCGGCGTCAAACCGATTGTCGGCTGCGATGTTTGGGTCACTAACCCGCTAGATATGGATAAGCCAGCCAGAGTTTTGCTGCTGGTGCGGGATCGACAAGGCTATTTGAATCTGTGTGAACTGTTAAGCCGGGCCTGGTTAACCAACCAGCATCGAGGCCGTGCTCAGATCCAAATTGAATGGCTCGAAAGCGGTTTGGCGAATGGGTTGATAGCTTTGTCCGGTGGGCTTTCCGGTGATATTGGACAAGCTTTTTCAGTCGGTAATGAAGCGGCTGCACGCCGCCATGCGCAACGCTGGGCGCGGATTTTTCCGGATGGCTTTTATATCGAAGTGCAGCGCGCGGGCCTGCCTGGCGAAGCTGCCTATATTCAGCAAGCAGCAGCGCT
This sequence comes from Mycoavidus cysteinexigens, assembly GCA_031963205.1. Classification (GTDB taxonomy): domain Bacteria; phylum Pseudomonadota; class Gammaproteobacteria; order Burkholderiales; family Burkholderiaceae; genus Mycoavidus; species Mycoavidus cysteinexigens_C. The sequence goes on along the minus strand of JASSUB010000094.1, from coordinate 5,567 downwards.
GGCTGCTGAGTTGCAACTGCCGGTGGTAGCGACGCACCCAGTACAATTTATGACGCCGGATGATTTCACGGCACACGAGGCGCGCGTCTGTATCGCCGAAGGGAATTTACTCGCCAATCCACGCCGCGCCAAACATTTTACGCGCGCTCAGTACTTTCGCACGCAGGCTGACATGGCGGAGCTTTTTGCCGATTTGCCTGTGGCTTTAGCGAATACCATGGAAATTGCTCAACGCTGCAATTTGACGCTGGAGTTGGGTAAGCCTAAATTGCCCCTGTTTCCGACGCCAGCTGACTTATCGCTTGATGACTATCTTATGCAACAAGCGCAACAAGGGCTTGAATTGCGGCTTGAGCAATTATTTGCGGACCCAACGCAGCGTGAGCGCGAGCGGCCGACTTATTGTCAGCGCCTTGAATTTGAATGCGCGACGATTATCAAAATGGGCTTTGCTGGCTATTTTTTGATTGTCGCTGATTTTATTAACTGGGCTAAGCAAAATGGCGTGCCGGTGGGGCCTGGCCGCGGCTCTGGCGCGGGTTCGCTGGTGGCGTTTGTGTTAGGCATTACCGACCTTGATCCGCTGCGCTATAAATTATTGTTTGAGCGTTTTCTCAATCCAGAGCGGGTCTCGATGCCCGACTTCGATATTGACTTTTGTCAACACGGGCGTGATCGTGTGATTCAATATGTGAAGAGTAAATACGGCGCAGATGCCGTCTCGCAGATTGCAACTTTTGGTACGATGGCGGCTAAGGCTGCGGTGCGTGATATTGGCCGCGTACTCGATCTTGGCTACACCTTTACGGATGGGATTGCCAAGCTGATCCCGTTTAAGCCAGGCAAGCATGTAACCATTGCTGATGCGATCAAAGAAGAGCCGCTATTGGCGCAACGTTTAGCTGATGAGGATGAGGTGCAGCAGCTACTTGAACTGGCGCAGCGCGTTGAAGGATTAACGCGCAATGTCGGTATGCATGCGGGGGGGGTGTTAATTGCCCCTGGCAAGCTCACGCATTTCTGCCCACTCTATACCCAGCATATGCCGTTGGCGCAAAACGCGACAGAACTGCCGGAGGCGCAGGCACCCAGCGCCGCGGTGGTGAGTCAATATGACAAAGACGATGTTGAAGCTGTGGGCTTGGTCAAATTCGACTTTTTGGGTTTGACGACCCTGACCATTTTGGATTGGGCCGAGCGCGATATCCGTCGGCTTGATCCAAGCCGTTCTGCGTGGTCGCTCGCGCAGGTGCCATTGAACGATTCAGCCACTTTCTCGTTTCTAAAAAAAGCCAATACAGTGGCCGTGTTCCAGCTTGAAAGTCGCGGCATGCAAGGGATGCTAAAAGACGCGCAACCCGATCGCTTTGAAGACATTATTGCGCTGGTTGCGCTCTATCGTCCGGGGCCAATGGATCTAATTCCAAGTTTTTGCGCACGCAAGCATGGCCGCGAGAAAGTCGATTATCCCGATCCGCGGGTTAAAGCCGTGCTTGAAGAGACCTATGGCATTATGGTCTATCAAGAGCAGGTGATGCAGATGGCGCAAATCATTGGTGGCTATTCATTAGGCGGCGCTGATTTATTACGTCGCGCGATGGGTAAGAAAAAACCCGAAGAAATGGCGCAGCATCGTGAGTTATTTCGGGAGGGGGCGGCGCAAAATGGGCTGACACGCGAGAAAGCCGATGAAATTTTCGATTTGATGGAAAAATTTGCCGGCTACGGTTTTAACAAATCCCATGCTGCCGCCTATGCACTTCTTGCCTATCACACAGCTTGGCTAAAAGCGCATTATCCGGCTGAATTTATGGCGGCTAATATGAGCCTTGCCCTAGATGACACCGATAAAATCAAAATTTTATTTGAAGACTGCCTGGCCAATCAGTTAACCGTATTGCCGCCTGATATTAATCGCTCCGTCTATCGTTTTGAGCCGGCGGCGGCCGCTGGCCAGCCGGCGCGCATGATTCATTATGGGCTGGGAGCGATCAAGGGAAGCGGGCAGAGCGCTATCGAAGATATTTTGCGCGCGCGGGCTGAACAGCCGTTTACCGATTTGTTCGATTTTTGTTTGCGGATTGATCGCCGGATGGTGAATCGCCGTACGATTGAAGCCTTGATTCGCGCTGGCGCGTTTGATTCGTTACAGACCAATCGCGCGCAGTTATTGGCCTCGGTATCGCTGGCGCTAGAAGCTGCCGAGCAGCGTTGCGCGCATGCGTTGCAAGCGGGTTTATTCGACCACACTGAGCTAGCCGATGGCTGTGAGTTGGTGGCGGAAGCTGCCTGGCCGCAAAAGCGCCTATTGCAAGAAGAAAAAGCCGCCTTGGGCTTTTATTTATCAGGGCATTTGTTTGATGCATATCGCCACGAGGTCAGCCGCTTTGTTAAACAAAAACTGAATAACTTGCAGGAAGGGCGGGAGAAACGGGTGGCCGGCGTGATTAGCAGTATGCGCACGCAGCTGACGCAGCGCGGCAAAATGCTGATTGTGATGCTTGATGATGGCACCGCACAATGTGAAGTGACCGTGTTTAATGAACTCTATGAAGCCAACCGCGAGCTTTTTAAAGAGGATGAACTGCTGGTGGTGATGGGTAACGCGCGCTATGATAGCTTCACCGGCGGCATTCGCTTTAATGCCGAAACCGTCCTGGACCTAGCGCGTGCGCGTAGCTCTTTTGCCCGCGCACTGCGCATCTCAGTGAGCGGCCAAGTGCAACTGCTTAGATTGCATGAACTCTTGCAATCGCACCGGGTATCGAGCGATCTAAGTGCGCCAAGTAATAAAATGCAGCCTGCGCTAAGCAATGAGATACAGCCACCGGTCAGTCGCGCCTATGGCGCCCCGAAGAAAGACCATTCAGATGCTAGCCTGCCGGTACTGATCGATTACAGTAACCAAGCGATCCGTAGCGAATTCACGCTCGGAGATAAATGGCGCGTTAAACCAGCGGATGAACTGCTGCTGGGGTTGCAAGCCGAGGATTGGGCAACCGCCGTCGAAGTCGTCTATTAAAACCATTCACTTTATGCCAACTTTACGTTTTTTTCGCGCCGTATGGGCCGTGCTTATTCTGGGTACTTTAAGTTTTACCGGCTTTCGTATTGCTCAGTTGTTGAGCTATGGCGACCCAAGCTTAATTGGACAGCAGTGTAAAGAGTTGGTGCGAGCCTTTTGGATGGGCGCGCGTTTTGATTTCAAAATGTTGGCGACTGGATTGCTCGTATGTTTTGTTTTAGCGAGTCTAATCACCGTGCCAAAACTTTCGCGCAAGCTCGGGGGCTGTGTGCAGCGAGCGATGGTGATCGCATTGTTTTTCGCTACCAATTTTGCCGCCATTTGCCAATATTTTTATTACGGTTTTTATAAGACACCCTTTACGCCGATTCTCTTCGGCTTGTATGAGGATGATACATATGGCGTCATAGCGGCGATTTGGAGTGATTATCCGGTGGTATGGGCATGGTTAATGGTGATCGTATTAACCTGGGTGCAAACGCGCTTGACCTTTGGCTGGGCGAGGAGAGCGCAGAGCGTTGCATGCGTCACAAAGTTCTGCTGGCGAACGCCTGCGGTGGTGCTGATCACTTTATTGGCGCTGGTATTTTTTGCGCGTGGGCAATTAGGCAAATTTCCATTGCGCGATCAGGATGCCGTGGTGTGTGCCAACCCTTTCATTAATGATTTGGTCCGCAATGCCTGGCAGACACTCTACGATGCGGTTAAAGATCGGCGTCAGCAAATTCATATCAGCACTGACGATCCAACTCGGCAATTGGCGCTCTATGGCTTCGATTCACTTGCAGAGGTAGCGCATACGCTCGGGGCAAAATCCGGCAATCAAGATGATTTAGAGGCCTTTATTTTTCAGCGTACGCCACCTAATGCATTTATTAAGGCACACCCGCCGCATGTGGTCTTTGCGTTGATGGAATCGTGGGGAGCGCATCAGCTTAAATTTGATACGGCGCAAAACAATCTAACCGGCGCATTAAAAAAGCATTTAGAGCGCGATACACTCTTTCATAATTTTTTCTCAGCCCAATTAGGCACTCATCCAACCTTAGAAGCACTCCTGCTGAACTCACCTTTGACGCCATTGACGCAAGGTAGCTATGGCTTTATGAGTTATCCAGCGGCGGCAGCAAAACCCTTTAAAGAGCAGGGCTATCGTACTGTATTTCTATATGGCGGCAGCAATGCGTGGCGCTCGATTGGCCGCGTGATGAAGCATCAGTACTTTGATGAAGTCTACGATATGGGTAACATTATTGAGCGTTACCCTGAGGCGCAACGTAACGTCTGGGGTATCTATGATGAATATTTATTCCGCTTGGCTTATGACCTTTTGCAAGAGAGCGAAGCGCGCGGGGAGAAAGTTTTTCTTTTTTTGTTAACGACCACGAATCATCCTCCTCATCAAACACCGGCTCATTATCAGCCGTTAGCACTCGAACTCTCGAAGATGGCCCCCCATTTTTCTGCTGATGCGCAGAACGCTCAGAAAATGGTTTGGACTTACCAATATGCGAATCATCAACTAGGCTTATTTCTTGACCGCATTGATGATTCAGCCTTAAATCAGAAGACGCTGGTGGCGGCAACAGGGGATCATAATATGCGTGCCTTGTTGCACTATCGTCAACCAACCGATAGTAAAGACTTGTATCGCGTGCCTGCGTACTTTCGTGTGCCGCAAGCGTATCGACCCAGCTTTAAACCTGATCCTAGCCGCTATGCCGGTCATCGAGATATTTTTCCGAGCCTTTATCATCTTGCCTTGTCGGACGCCGTGTATCCGCATTTTGGTGATAACCTGTTTGCTGAGTTGCCGTCACAAAAGCAGTATGCGATCGTAGCTTTTGAGTCGTTATTCAGTCGAGAAGGCGCTTTATTGCCCTTTGTTGGCCGGCATCCATTTGCCTTTGACTGGGATGTTTCTCAGACTGCGCTAGCAGCAAGTGCCGATGCGGCCCCTCGGTTACAAGAGCAAGGCCGGCACGCGCGCGCCTGGTTGGCATTGGCTGATTGGTATACGCGTTATCAAGTGATTCAAGGATTGCAGCGCGCCAGTGCGCAAAATAGAGGAGGCAAAGCCAATGAATAATCCTGATCAAAAGCACCGAGGGTTTGCTCGTCTCTGGCATGCGCTAGGGTATTCTTTGTGCGGACTTCGCGATGCGCTGCTGCAGGAAAGCGCCTTTCGCCAAGAGATGATGCTGGCCCTGATACTGATTCCACTGGCGGTTGTTTTACCCGTGACGATGGTTGAAAGGCTGATGTTGATTGCCTCGATACTTTGGGTATTAAGTCTTGAACTAGTTAATTCTGCTGTTGAAGCGGCGATTGACCGGATTTCGCTAGAGCGACATCCACTTGCCAAACGCGCGAAAGATTTTGCTAGTGCTGCTGTTTTTATGGCATTGTGTTTGTGTGGCTTGGTCTGGCTATCGTTGGCTGGTCCGCTGGTATGGACGTGGTTAAGTTCAGTGGTAACTCCCCAGGTATTTATCCTGGGGTAAGGTTAGAGACGAGTTGAGAGGTATTTCCCTGGAAGGCT
>JASSUB010000093.1:0-11753 GCA_031963205.1 Mycoavidus cysteinexigens | reverse complement strand
CTCTCGCTGATAACAACATTGCTGCGCCGACCAATGCTAAGAAATGGGCGCGTATGGTGTCTGAGGTAGCCTCACCAGAACAAGCCATTGCAGGAACCGATAACAGCACGATCATGACGCCGTTACGTGTGGCGCAAGCCACGGCTAATAAACAGACGGATCTAGGCTATATACCTGTGCAGCAAGGAACGGGCATCGCCCAGCAATCAAACGTCGTAAAAATTGGCTGGTCAGAACAAGGCAGACTAAAAGCCACGGTAGACGATACCGATCAAGGAAATTTTATTTTTGAAAATCAACTCGCGAACTATGCAACGCAACAGTTTGTTGATTCAAATTATGCGCGCACTGATTATGTTGATACACACTATCTCAAGCCAGAAGAGGCAGATAGCCGCTACTTTCGGCGAGAAGAATTGGCTTTTCCTGAGTTCGAGTCAGGCTATCAAGTGTTACCGAGTGGCCTGATTTTGCAATGGGGTAAAGCGGTAATAGATGCCGATGGCAGTGAAATTTCGTTTCCGCGGAGTTTTCCGAATGCCGTCTTCACGCTTCAACTTAGCCATATTGACACGATCCCCTCAGCTTGCCTTTGTTACAGCATTCGAGACCAAACTAAATTTTTTGCCGCTGGTATTACTTACGCTGGCAATCGCTATCCGAAGAATATCAGCTGGTTTGCGCTTGGCCATTAGAAAACGAGCAGGAGATCAACCAATGACACTGTATTACTCAACTGCTGATAGGGTCGAAATCACGACTTAGAAGCTATGCAAAGAGCAAATTTTCAGCCGATGAATAAGGCTATCCGCAAGCCGTTTTTCTTACTTCCGATGAAATATTAGCCTCACAGCCAAACAGACAGCACTAAACCGCATAACTGAATTCACCTAATTTATTCGGTATTAATCTTAGAAGAATACCCAATTAGATGGGCAATGGTGCCTAACCAACGAAAACGACTAAAGGCAGCATAAAAAGAGGGGTACACATTTTTATGACGCAGTACATTTTCGGAGTTAGGTATGCAACAAAAATTTTTCATCAAACCGTTTGCCGAGTTAGGCGACCGTGAAACGGTGCCAAACGACATCCAAATCACCGGCGACGTTAGCTATGAACAGGGTTATGGGTACGATTATCAGCGCGACCAAGCGACCGATCCACTTGCTAAACCCATCGAACGCACTAAGCTTAACGCTATATTGCACGACATTACCGGGGTATTGCAGCAGTATCAGACGATTGGTACACCTGTATGGGCGACCAAAGCAGATAGCGACAGTCATCAAGTCCCCTACACTCAATGCGCGCGCGTGCTCTATCGAGCGAAGGAAACCGACCGTTGGGCCGTGTATGAATCTCTTGTCGATAACAATACGGCCGCCCCGAGTGATACTGATAAATGGCGGCGTATTGTGTCTGCCATTGCTTCCGAAGAACAAGCAATTGCGGGAACCGATCACAACACGATCATGACGCCGTTACGGGTGGCGCAGGCCACGTTTAATAAACAGCCTAATCTAGGCTATACACCTGTGCAACAAGGAACGGGCATTGGCCAAGCATCGAATGCTGTCAAAGTTGGGTGGTCTGGACAAGGCAGGCTGAAAGCAACGGTAGACGATACCGATCAAGGGAATTTTGTTTTTGATCAGCATCTCGCTAGCTATGCAAGTATTGATTATGTAGATAAACACTACCTCAAGCCAGAAGACGCAGATAGCCGCTACTTTCGGCGAGAAGAATTGATTTTTCCAGTACTCAAGACAGGTTATCAAGCGCTACCCAGTGGCCTTATTTTGCAATGGGGATTTGTTGAAAAACTTCCTCGTTCTGCCGTCAAAGTGACGTATCCGATTGCTTTCCCCCATGCTGTGTTCTCAGTGTATGCGACTAACTCAGGTCGCACCGGAGGCGGAATCAACGCAATCAACGTAATGGTAAAAGGCACTCAGGATTTTCAGCTGTACCGTGACCATCATGGTGACGCGCCTACTATAGATGGTTTTTGGCTCGCACTGGGCTATTAAATAAGGGGGTAATCGATGAAACTTTACTACTCAGCTAAAACAGGTGGATTTTACGATAGCCACATCCATCAAACCCTGCCCGATGATGCGGTAGCAATCACTGCACAAACCCATCAAGCATTACTTAATGCGAATGCACAAGGAGCAAGGATTGAGGCAAATGCAGGGGGCACACCGCAAGCCGTTTTTCCTCCTGAAGCGCAATGGTTAGCGTTGGCTAAAGAGGTCGCGCTTAGCCGCTTAATGGGTTTGATACGCGCTGAACGCCAACAAATCATAGGCGCATGCGATGAGAGCGAGATCACGATTTGTTTACATCGCTATCGCACCGCATTAGCGATACAAGAAGGCACCGCCACACCGGATGAGCAAAACGCCTTTGAAAAAGAGATCGAAGCACGCGCCCTGAATGAGAGCCTAGAGAGCTTCTGCGATCAAGCCTTAAAACAGGGCATATGCCTGATGCAGACCATAGGTATCACCGAAGGGTTAAAACATCGCCTGACCCAAACCATTAACCAAGCTAGTACTCAAGCCGAAATAGAAGCCTTGGAACAAGATTTTAAAACCCATCTAACCGCGGCTCTTAATGAACCTAAGGGTTAATACCATAAAGTGCTTGTCATGAAACCCGCTTAAATAGCCACAGCAAAATAAGCGAAATACGCGAAACAGCCCGGGCCTATTATTCTTCATTTTTAAATCTCAGGTTATTTATTGAAATTACGAAATAGCCAGATACTCAGGTGGTAAACGGATAGGGCAATAAGACTTTAACTTTTCCGAACCCGGCCCGGCGCCGTTTTTTTTTTATTCCCTCGCACTAAAAAATATATGGCCGAAACATTCGATATATCAGCACTAGTGACAGAGCTAAGACGCGATGAAGATCGACGCTTAAAACCCTATCTTGATACCGTTGGCAAAATAACTATCGGTGTGGGACGTAATCTTACTGACGTTGGAATCTCTTCGAGTGAGTGCAGCATCCTCCTAGAAAACGATATAAAAAGAACGCTGATATGGCTCGATCATCATCTCCCATGGTGGCGAACTTTGGACGCAATACGACAGCGTGTTCTTATCAATATGGCCTTCAATCTGGGCGGAAAACTCCTTACTTTCGTTAACGCATTAGCCGCTATACAACGCACTGATTATGCGGCGGCGGCTAACGCTATGCTCGCCTCGAAATGGGCAACGCAAGTTGGCGCAAGAGCAAACCGACTAGCAGACATGATGCGCACTGGAAAAACATAAGAGGACACTTTGAACTACTTAGAACTGTACAACGGCCCCTTGTCGGTCTTAGCTGCGGGTGCCGCAGGTGCAGTAATACGGCTCATCGTGGCACCACCTGCTAGCACTCGATTAAGACTCGCACACGTCATCAGTGGCGCACTGATGGCAATTTTTATTGCGCCTGGCGCGGTCGAATATTGGCTAACCGGTAGCAGCATAGCAATGCAGCGCATGCTGGCCCTAGCCATTGGCGTAATCGGCCCATTGATCGCTGAGATAGCCATTCGCTTGATTCAACAACACGGCCCCGGTTTTACCGAACAACTCCTTAACCGCATAAACAGCTCAGAGGATAGAAAATGATGAGTGCCTTAGGACTTTTTTACGTAGTACTGCATATCGTGTTGGCTATTGCAGTTGGAAGATTGCTTACCCTTCACGGACAGCCTCGTGCATGGCGTATTGTGCTTGGCCTTATTCAGTTCGGCGCATTATGGAATTTGGCCGGGTTAATTTGGTTGGGATATACAAACGTATGGCCAGGTGAGCCGATTATTACTAGTGGCTTTTGTTTAGCCTTCCTGGGCCTCATGTTTTATAAACAGCCGCTTGTTACACGAAGGGATGATTGATGCGCGTGCACGCTATCAGCATCGCTATTGCCGCCGCGCTTTTATCCAACACCGTAATTTCTCTTTACTACCGCACCCAACTCGCACAAGCACAGACTGAAATAGCAATTGAACGCGAACAGCACGCTATTCGTTTGAAATCTTTATCTGAAGCCACTATTGCAGCGCAGCAAAAAGCCTATACCGATTATCAAACGGCTGTTATAAAAATTGAAAAACTTGATGCCCAACTCACTAAGGAGTACCTAGCCCATGAAACCGACACTCGCAATTATCGTATCGCTCTCGCTAATGGCACTGAGCGCTTGCACGTCGCACTCACCAATTATTCAACCTATCACAACTGTTTGCGCAACATGCCCCAAACCACCCGCACCACCAGCGTGGGCGATGGTAGCCCCATCTACGCAGACATCGACCCATCAGTTGCAGAAAGTATTTTCCGAGTCGCGGCTAACGCTGATTACGAAATCAGTAAATTAAAAGCATTGCAGGGGTATGTATGCGCGGTTCGGCCTGAGACGGTGGGATGTGATGTTAAATAAGCAAGGATAGTTACTTTAGAAAAAGAACGTAAAAAATAACTAACAAATGATGAACTGCATAAAAATACCGTAGCCAATTGTGAGCCAATAGCCAGATTTGCATTGTAGAGGGGCCTGAAAACATGTGCGATTAGGCATTCTTTAGGTGGTTGATATATAATATGTATATCATATATGGAGTGTGCCATGCGTACGTTAGTTGATATACCCAATGGGCAAATTAAGGGGTTGGCAGATATTTGCGCAGCAGAGCAGAAGACTCGAGCCGAATTAATCCGGGTAGCAATAGCTGAATATCTCGAGAAACGTAAACCGATAGTGGTTGATGTTTTTGGTATCTGGAAAAACAGCAGCTTAGACGGGCTGGATTATCAAGAAAGAGTGCGTTCGGAATGGTAGGCGCTCTGTTTGATACCAATATCTTGGTTGATTATCTTAACGGAATAGAGCAGGCTAAGACTGAGTTGGAGAGATGCGCTGATAAAGCAATCAGCATTATCACATGGATGGAGGTGATGGTTGGCGCATCACCAGAGACAGACGTAGCGCTGAGAGGTTTTTTAAATAGCTTCGTCAATCTACCTATCGATGAACGGGTCGCTAATATCGCCGTCACGCTTCGTAAAAATCACAAAATTAAATTGCCCGACGCTATTATATGGGCGACTGCTCAAGAAAACGGTCGAGTTCTTGTTACGCGCAATACGAAAGATTTTTCGGATAATGAGCTAGGAGTATATGTTCCATATCACTTAGTCCTTGGAAAAACATAACCTACCTTGAAAATAAAACGCTAATTTTTCACCTAGTCTTAAGAAGATAACTGAAAAAATTAGAATAACGCATAATAAATATGCCCGCTACGCGGGCCGACTCAAAGCAAAAAAAGGAAGATAAAGTAAGCACCTTCTCTTCCTTTAGCTGGTCAGTCAATCGCCTTAAAAATTATAGCTCGCTCAATATGTTGAGCTGCAAAGTCGCGCAGTGCGTCATAATGCTTCCTAATACGACCGTCAAGAGTTTCCTCTAAAATCTGTCCCAATACAAACAACGTTACTACAATACCCGCAGTATCAGCAGATACTTCTCTACTAAAGCCATTTCCCAAATGACACTCTAACTGAAATCTAGGATCATCGGCGGGAGCCATATAAAAGCCGCCATTTGATAATTCATAGAAATTCCAATAACCACCCTTATATTCTCGGCAGAGTCTTTGCATCCAGGTGTAGATTAAGCCTTCTCCACGAATATATAGATTTTTACCAAAATATTTTGGTAAAAACCAGAGGCGACCACCTTTACCATCATCTTCTGGAACCAGAGAAGCAGTAATGCGCTTACCATGATGTTCGGCTGCATAATCTGTTTTCATGCCATTTAAATTTCCATTCATTTTTTCACCTCATATTAATTATCTAGTATATGTAGCCGCTGCGCGATTAACGAAATGATCGCCACCTCTTTAAAATCAATTATTTTTCACTATAAATTGAAAAAAAGTATTTTGCATGGGAGCCAGCCTAGCCGTTCCCATGCCACCTGGCTTGATACTTTTACTTAGTCCTTGTGACCAAGTTTTTTATTAACTTCTTCTGCCAATTGAGCCATGTCTAACTCGCCGTTAGCGACTGCTGATAATTCTTGCATTGAAAACATATCTAAAAATCTGGCTCTGCGCCGCTCCAGCTCTTTATTTGCATCGATCTGCCAATCCTTGTAACTCAAATAATGCTTTAAAGCATCACTATTATATTTTGCGCAGCCATTAAGATAAGATTTTATGCCGATTTTTATATCTTCTAAATTTTTATTCATTTTTTCCTCAATATAAGTAAATTAAAAAATATCGCTTCCTAGTTATTAAGTATAATAATACCGATTTTCATCTTAAAGGCAATGGATTTAAATAACTTTTAAAACATAAAATACTTTGTCTTTTTATTATTTTATATTAACGCAATAAGAGGTGATTATATCAATTAAATATTGAGGGAATAAAATGACAGAAGAAAATTTAATAAATAATCCAGTGCTCTCTTTATTTAGAGATATTAAAGTTAGAGATATAATGGAAGAAAGGAAATTTTCACTGGATATGTATAATAAAATTTTTGATTTATTAGAAAATATCAAAGAAAGGTGCAAAAACAATCCTGAAGATTGCGAATATCATTTGAATGGACTGTCTTACTATTTAAAAAATAATTTCCGATTTAAATCGGGTTATTACACTTATAGCGGACATGTAAAATTCTCAAAAGAAAATATAGATGCCATAAAAAAAGATCGCGACTATAATATCTGGTCAATTTTAATGAAAAAATCTGGCATATATTACTATATTAGTGAAGCATATAAATATGAATGGGATCAAAGGATGAAAAATGGAGATTTTTCTGAAATAAATTACGAAAATATTATAAATTATTTTAAAAAAATATACGAAAATAGAGAAGAAATTATTTATGATTTTATAATAACTTTTTTTAAAAGAAATTCTCGTAACAAAGAAGATGGAAAAATAGTTTCGCTTTGCAAAAAAATTATTCTAACATCGAGTGAGCATTTGGACAATATAATGAGAATATTTCTTATTGCTAACAATCGATGGGAATTGGATTTTGAAATGGTTTACGTTATGGAAAGAAATTATGAAGCGAGGGGAAAATGGGAAGGCGAATATTTTTATGTTAATTGGTATGAAAACGGGAATTACCATATTATATTTAAAGATATCCCTGAATTAGAGTTAATAAACTCCATAGCACTTTCTGACCGTGAGCAAGGCATTAATTTAATAAAACAAAAAATATTTAATAAAATTACTTAAAATATTAATATCTTTAGAACGAAAAATATCTCTGGAATCTTGCGTTTCCGCCTTGATTCCAGAGGTTTAATTAGTTTTTTCTATGGCGGACAGCATCACAAAACTGCTTTGCAGTCAAATCTAGACAACAAGATCAAGCGCTAAGTCAAATTAGCATCCACTGATTAAAGCGTTCGATAATGGCGCTATGCTTATCTGCCCAACACAACCCATTACTAGGCACCCATTTTTTAAATTGTCTGGATACGTTGAGAGTAACTTTACATATTTTGGATCAATTTAGTTTCTTTCCAAAACGTCTTTTTTCAACGCGCTAGGCTGTCTAGAGTCAATCCCGTAAGGGATAAGCTGCACCTACGGCAATGAAGGCCTTAATGGAATTGACGAATTATTATCAACCTCTGGCGAGAAAGTAAAAACGGATAATCTTTCTTTGAGTGATCTAAGTAAGTGATCCGTGGCCGGAAAAATGGGGTTGCCGAGCTTGGTAAGTAAAGCCATCTTGCTAGATTGAAAAGCAGGGTGATCCACTTCCAACGCGATAAGCGTACCTGCCTTAATTTCCTCTCGAGCGGAAAAAGCAGACATAAACACGGCACCAGAGCCAGTAGACGCAAATGTTTTACGAACTGTCGTTGAATTACTCACAAACGATGACGGGCAAAGTTGGAGTTTTTCTGATCGCGCTACCGCTTGTACTGTTTCTAGTATCATCCCCGAAGCGGGTAGTGAAACTGGATAACTTATCGCTTCCGCAAAGGTTACCTTGCGTTTACCTGCTAACGGATGATCCTTACTTACTAACAGATATAGCGGTAAAAGCACGCTTGCATAAAATTGAATATCCAGAGTTTCTGGGCAAACATCTGCTATCCCTATATCAACAGTATCGCTAAGTATTTGGTCGATTATTTTTGTGGTTTCAAATATTTCTTCAATCTGTAGGTGCACGCCGGGATATCGAAGACGAAAATCATCAAATATATCCATAAATACATGCACAAAGATGGCCGGCATAGCAAGATGAATATTACCTTCCCGTATATCGCCTAGCTCTTGTAGACCAACCTCAAAGACCATCCGTGCATCGCGGCTCTGACGGTAATATTCAAGCAATAACTCAGCTACATAAGTTGGCGCTACTCCATCCGGGCGATATTCAAATAATTTGTATCCTATCTCTTGTTCTAAAATCTTGATCTGGTGCTTAATAACGGATGCGCTTGTATTCGTACTTTCCGCGGCTTTACAAATTTCTCTATGTGTAAACACGGCATTGAAGTAACGCAATTGCTCTTGATTAATGATCACTGTCCCCGCTCCTAAATTAATTCCACTTTATTTTCAATAAAAATTATAGTACTAATTTAAAAATGTGGAATTTGCTTATTTATTTTTTAAACCTGCTTGATGAGCAATAAAAAATATCTTTTGGAACTTTGGAATTTAATCATTGATTAAATGTATCTCCACTCCTGAAACGTTACTATTAATAATTTAGTAGCTAGTTGCTTTTGAAAAATGAATATGAATTCGCCATAAATTGCACCTACTGATCAATTTTGGCGAATCCATGGAAGGAGTTTCAATTTTTAGAGTAATCACGCAGGATTATCCAGAAAATACGAATCACTTCTCCATCTTATTTGTGTAAATCGTGATTCTAATATGTAGCTAGCTTATCATCCAATGCTTGAAGCGTTCGATAATGGCACTATGCTTATCTGCCCAATACAATCCATTACTAGGTATCCCTTTTTTTAAATTGTCTGGGTATGTTGAGAGTGACTTTACATATTTTTTATCAATTCGGTTTCTTTCCAAAATGTCTTTTTCCAACGCGCTAGGCTGTGTAGGGCTAATCCCATAAGGTATAAGCCGCGCCTGGCGCTCTGGATCGGTGGCAAATCGGATAAATTGGCGGCAGGCATCCACATTAGGAGTTCCCTTCAAAATCGTCCAATTATCATACCCATAAATATGTTGGTCCCATGAAAATGCAACCGGCGCACCTGCATCAATAGCGGATAGTGTCGAAATGATAAAAGCAGGCATTAAATCTACTTCGCCAGTTTTTAATAGCTGTTCGGCCTGCGGTGTATTCTGCCACCAGACGGCGATATGCGGTTTTATTCTATCGAGGCTATGAAACGCACGGTTAAGATCGCAAGGGTAGATGTCAGTTGGAAGCGCATCATCTGCTAACAAAGCTTCTTCAATGGTATCAAAAGGGATTTGACGTAGGCTACGGCGGCCTGGGAAACGTTTCACATCCCAAAAATCTTTCCATGTCTTGGGGGTTGGGCGTCCTTTAAAAGCATCCGTTCGATACGCGAGTACAATAGAGTAAACGTTCATACCAACGCTATAGTTTGACAAAAGGTGCGGCATAATGGTTTTGACGACATCATCGTTTTCAAGTCTATGCGCTTCTAAATAACCTTGTTGCCCGAGTATTGGAATAGCCCTATTACCCAGGCACGCCATATTCCACTTGTACTCCCCGGTATCGACCATGGTTTTAATTTCTGCAATAGGCTCCACATTCGACGGAATGCCGATCACCTTAATACCCGTTTCTTTTCTAAAGGGTTCAAAGAGTATTTCTGTATACGCATAATGACTCTTGCCCCCCGAAGTACGAATTACAATTTGGCCTGCGGATTCTGTAATCATTTTCCCTGAAGCCGCGCTCTTCCGGGAGGTGATGATATAGGGCGCAGCAATCGCCGCTGCACCTGCGGCAATGAGGGCCTTAATGACATTACGGCGATTATTACGAGGTGGGTTTTTACTCTGCATTTGAGGCTCCTAGTGAAGTGAACGAATTACTATCCACCGCTGGCGAGAGAGTAAAAACGGATAATTTTGCTTTGAGCAATCTAAGTAATTGATTCACGGCTGGCAAAATGGGTTTGCCACGCCTGGTAATTAAAGCCATCTTGCTAGATTGAAAAGCAGGGTGATCCACTTCCAACGCGATAAGCGTACCTGCCTTAATTTCCTCTCGAGCGGAAAAAGCAGACATAAACACGGCACCAGAGCCAGTAGACGCAAATGTTTTACGAACTGTCGTTGAATTACTCACAAACGATGACGGGCAAAGTTGGAGTTTTTCTGATCGCGCTACCGCTTGTACTGTTTCTAGTATCATCCCCGAAGCGGGTAGTGAAACTGGATAACTTATCGCTTCCGCAAAGGTTACCTTGCGTTTACCTGCTAACGGATGATCCTTACTTACTAACAGATATAGCGGTAAAAGCACGCTTGCATAAAATTGAATATCCAGAGTTTCTGGGCAAACATCTGCTATCCCTATATCAACAGTATCGCTAAGTATTTGGTCGATTATTTTTGTGGTTTCAAATATTTCTTCAATCTGTAGGTGCACGCCGGGATATCGAAAACGAAAATCATCAAATATATCCATAAATACAGGCACAAAAATGGCAGGTATAGCAAGACTCACGCTACCTCGTCGCATATCGCGCAACTCCTGTAAGCTAGCCTCAAAGACTGTCTGGGCCTCACGAGTCCGGCGATAATATTCAGACAATAACTCAGCTACACGAGTTGGCTTCATTTCACGCGGGCAGCGATCGAATAATGGGTATCCTATCTCTTTTTCTAAAATCTGTATCTGGCGCGTAACAACGGATGCGTCTGCACTCGCGCTCACCGCGGCTTTAGAAATTTGTCTATGTGTAAATACGGCATCGAAGTAACGCAATCGCTGCTGATTGATGATCATTGTCCCAGCCCCTAAAGTAACCCCACCTTATTTTCAAAAAAATTATAGAGCTAATTTGAAAGTGTAGAATTTGCTTATTTATTTTTTAAACATGCTAAATAAGCAATGGAAAGTATACTTTGAAGATGAGAATTTAATAACTGGTTAAATATACAGTGCTTTAAAGGCAACGTTTCGATAGAGTATCTTCAAGTTTTATATAAGATGGTTTATATATTCTTATTTCACCTTAGCTAAGAAGCCTCCGCATAACTCTGTAGTCCTCTTTGACTTTTCCCTCAGCAACGCTGCCTCAATCCTAGTTCATTAGATTCTTTGCCCAACGAGCAAAGATAAAGCTTGAGATTACTATTTTTTACATATTCTTTGCCAGCCATACTAACGCTTAAATCATGGACGCGAGATCTACGGCACTCTCAACACAAGATGATTTAAATAGAGTGTCCTTAGTTGATAACGCTCAAAAAACCACTTAGGGGCCACCTTTTGGCAGCGAGTGTGAAATGAATAACTCAAATCATGGAGATGTAGGCAAATGAATACTTCATCCGCTGATAGCGGTGCTTTGGCGCATAAAAAGTGGCGATATTTTCTACAGGGACATAAAACTAGTATGTTTCGCATCCTGTTTGGTTGCCTTCAATGGCAAAAACTAATGAATCTGCGCATCGGCATTATTCCGTTGCCGGTTTATAGCGTTATTCTTGTTTGCTTGAG
>JASSUB010000006.1:0-65865 GCA_031963205.1 Mycoavidus cysteinexigens | reverse complement strand
CGCGCGCATCCGGTTGCACACCTAGCTCGATGAGCTGATGCGCGAGACGATTGGCGCGCGCATTCAATTCGGCATAACTCAATACCTGATCTTCGTACATAAGCGCGGTTGCGTGCGGCGTGCGCTCGACCTGTTCTTCGAACAACTGGTGAATGCACAAGTGCGCCGGATAATCATGCTCTGTCGCGTTCAACTCGACCAGCAACTGCCGCCGCTCTGTAGCCTCGAGCAGATCGATACTGTTAATCGGTCGCGAGGGCTCGGTGGTGAGGGCATCCAGGAAATTTAAGAAACGGCGCTGGTGTGCAATCAATTCATCTGCCGTATAGAGATCGGGGTTAGCGTCAAAGTCAATTTGTAGCGAACTATCTGATTGGGTATAGATCCCGATCATCAGGTCTGTAACTGGCCCAGCGGTGAGATTATGATTGGTCGACGAATGCTCGCCAAAAGTTAGGTCATAATCAAATGGCATGAAATTGATCGTGACGCCAAACAATGATTGGTTTTGCACTAGCCTAAGCTCTCGCTTCAATTCTTCATAACGGTAGCGTTGATGCCGAAAGCCGTGTTGAATTTCTTGTGCGGCCTGCTCCATCAATAAGGATAGGTTTATGTTCGGCTGCATGGTGAAGCGGATAGGCAAAATATTAGACGCCGTGCCGGGAGTGCGCCGGGTTTCACCAAAGCGGGCCGTCACCGGAAAGCCCAATACCACGTCCTGAGCGCCGGTCCAACGATGAAGATACGCTGCCATGACAGCTGACATGAGTTGCGCCAAACGGCTTGCATCAGCAGCGTAAGTGAACACCGATTGAGAAGATAGGTAAGTCGTCTGACGAAGACGGTGACGCACAGCTGGGGCTTGTCGATTTGCCAGCGTCACTGGTTCGGGCCAATTCGCGCAGTGCTTAAGCCAATACGCTTGGTCTCTGGTAAATTGCGCAGAAGCGCGGTAATGGGCATCGCTCTCCATCATCACCGATACTGGCCCGAAGGGGCATTCGTTCGCAGCCATGTCCTTAACCAGCGCGCTATATACCTGCGCCATGCGCTGCGCAATCAGGAAGAATCCGGCTCCATCGATCACGATATGATGACAGCGCTGATACCAAATAAATCGGTTAGATGCGACTTTTAACAATGCATACTTAAACAACGGGCTGTGCAAAAGATCGGTTGGCTGCTCGTAGTCAACTCTCATCCAAGCTTCGGCAGCGGCCTGAGGATCAACGTCTGTAGTGAGATCGATCAAGGGGAACGACCAATCCGGTGAGCCGACAAATTGTTGCAGGCCATAGTTATTTTCGATTAATTGAATATTCAGGCTTTCAGCTTCTGCGACCACTTGCCGCAACGCGGCCTCAAACAAGATCGGGTCAACCGCGCCGTGGATTTCTGTGAACTGACCAATGTTGTAGAGAGGGCTGGCGGGATTGATTTGCTGGGCGAGCCAAATTTCCCTTTGCGCAGCGGATAAAGGATAAATTACTGGATTAACGCAAACAGTCATAAATCATCTCGAGCAAAAGTTAAATGTCAGCTATAGACTGCAGGGCTGTACTAGAGAACTTAAACAGATATAAGCCTACCGCATGACTTAATTTATGGCGCCTACTATTGACAGCCCACCTCGCGTCCTGGCAGCCCACAGTTCGGGGAAGAACCTGTGTTCAGCCGATCGACGCAGCCACGCTATGCCATCTGTCCCGCCAGTCTCGGGCGTCGAGCCAATCATCCGCTCGACGGTTAACAGGTGCCGGGTACGCCACCGCCCAAAGCCTTCTGCGACATCCATCAATGCCTCAGCCAGACGGAACAGCTTGTCCGAGGGAGCGTACTCCCGGTAGATCCCGGCCCATGCTGCGCTCACGGCGTCGGCGTTCCAACTCTCGGGACTGGCCGTGTCTTGGGCCAGTAGCCCTCGCCTAACTAAGAGGCACAGGACCTCATCGTATACGCTGCTGTCATGAAACGCACGGTAGATATCCGCGGCGATGCTTGGCACGAACGCGTACCGGGCCGCGAGTTCCTCCGATTTCTTGCCTAGAGTAAACTCCACCATCCGGAATATATACGAGTCGATATCAGACGCGTCACCAAGCTGATCGCGGAATGCGTTGAATTCGGTCGGCGCGCGCGTTCCCAACACGTCCCACAGGCGCGAGAGCATATCCAGTGCAGCAGTCAGCCGGCGTAACCCCCATATCGCCTCCTCGACACGGTCCGCGGCGAGTTCCACCCGGACGGCACACGCCTGTTCGTGCATCAGCTTGAACAGTAGCTCCTTGAGCTGCCCGCTCAGATAGAACGTCATCTCGGCCGGATGATCAGTGTGTGGTTGCGGTAGCTTGAGTGGCACATCAATCTTCTGGTAGTCCACATCGGCACTGCGCCCGCTGCTCCGCTGTTGAGCCAGGGCATACAGGCGCGCATGGGTCTCTGGCATAGGATGGTCAGGGCGATCGTAGCGGTCCCCGAACCGCTTTTGGTACTCGGCGAACATCACGGGACTTCGGTGCAGAAACATGATGTCTTGTACAATCATACGCCGGACCGCAAATAATGGCTCCGGGGAACGGGATACTGGAAATGCAGGATTTAACACCCCAGGCTCGGCACAACGAGAATGAAACTGCCCCAGCATGTATCCTTGCTTTACCGCATACGTCCTGGTCCTGCGCTGCGCCTCGTCCAACAGCACTAGCTGATGTTCCGGCAACCCAACCATGACTGTCACTAGAGCCGCGATCGACTCCTTACCCTTAGGACATGGCATGGCGGAGAACCGATCGATCTGCTGTTGCATCAGATGGCATAGTTCCGCCACTCCGTCCGTCTTCCCGTCGTAGATCGCCGTCTCCATAATCAGCGCGCCGGCATTCAGAGACGGCCGCATGAACGGGCATACGTTTCCTGCCCTCCCCAAATTCTCTTGACCACGGGACAAATACTCCTCCAACCACGCCCACGTCTTCGCATGATCATCTAGACAAGCCGTCAGTGTTTCCATACGTCATCTCCATGTTTGGCGCCAACGGTCTCAAGTTGAGCTTTACACCTCTTTGAATTATTAAAGAAGCAGTCCGAGAATGCCATTTTTTATAAAAATTAATTATGTTAAATAAGATTCTTATTTTTAATAAAAGTCAAGATATTTGTAATTTTTTCTTGCGCTCCTATACGAGGATCTAGCACTGAGTTATCCTAAGTTGAATGCGCGTGGCAAGCTGTGTGGAATGTTCATCCGCTATGCTGGTGGAATTGCTGGCGGTTCTCAAAGCAGGCAGCGGCTATGTAGCTTTGACCCAGGCTACCCCAGAAAATAAGAAGGCGCTTGCTTTGTTGACGGTGTTCGATTCAAATCGCCTACCAGCATTTATTTAGATTCTGCCGTTCAAGTTTCTGTAGTCCAAATTCTGTAGTTTTAAGTTTTATCGCGCGGCTCTTCATTTTAGGGTCGACTTTTAACTTTTGCTTTGGGTGGCTTATGACTGCTTGTGTCAATCCGGTAACTTTTCCCTTATCTTCCGCACAAATGGAGATTTGGCTTGCGCAGCACCTCAAACCCAGCAGCCCGGTCTACAACATATGCCAATTTATAGAAATCCATGGCAAGGTCGATCCGGTCTTGTTCGAGGCGGCTATGCAACAGGTGGTCGCAGAAACAGAAAGTCTACGTCTGCAGTTTATCAACAACGGTGATGGCCTTCGCCAATATGTTGGCTCACCAGATTGGTCGCTGTCCTTCATCGATGTCAGCATAGAGGCGGATCCACAGGTGGCCGCTGAAGCTTGGATGAGAGCAGACTATGAACAACCCAGCAGCTTTCTGCACAGCCCTTTGTTTAACTATGCGTTGTTAAAACTTGCAGCAGATCGATTTTTTTGGTACCAGCGGTATCACCATATCACAATAGATGGGATTGGAGGCGCTCTCATTGCACAACGTATGGCGCAGGTGTATAGCATGCTGGTCAACGGCGTAGCAACTCAAGAGCCCCCCTCGGGGCCAGTATCGCTGCTGTTAGAAAACGATGCTCGCTACCGTACCTCTGTGCAATTTACCAGAGACCGAGCGTATTGGTTTGAACGCTGCACCAGTTGGCCTGAACCGGTGACGCTGGCAAATCGACAAGCCCCCGCGTTGCATTACCGTTTGCGTCAGACGGCTCATGTCTCCTCTCAAGCTGTGCTCGCTTATGCCTCTGATGCCAATCGTTTGGCGCAGCTCATGATGGCTGCCATGGCGACTTACCTTCATCGTTGGACCGGTGCTCAGGATGTGGTGTTGGGTTTGCCGGTACCCGCCCGTTTTGGCGACGACCGGCGTATTCCTGGCACCGTGGCTAATATTTTGCCGATCCGTTTCAATGTGCAGCCAGAAACCAATCTATCATCACTGATGGAACAGGCCGCGCAAGAAATTCAACATGGCTTCCGACATCAACGCTACCGCTTTGAAGAGCTACAGCGAGAACTCGGATTGACGCATGGGCAACCATTGTTTGGCCCCACCATCAATCTGATGCCATTCGACTATGACCTGTCCTTTGGTGAGCATTCATCGACTAACCATAATCTTCTCAATGGACCGGTTGAAGATTTGATGGTTGCCATATATACATTACCCAAAAACAGCCTACACCCCCTACGGATTGACTTTGATGCCAACCCCACGCTCTATACGGCAGATGAACTCCGTGCACACCAACGCCGTTTCTATAAGCTCCTCGATGCTCTTGTCACCGAACCCACCCAGCCAATTGGTGACATCGACCTACTCAGCGCTGAGGAGCGACAACAGTTGCTGGTTGAGTGGAATGCAACGGCTGCCCCTTATCCAGCGCACTTGTGCATTCACCAGTTGTTCGAAGAGCAGGTCAAACGCATACCCGAAGCCACTGCACTGATCTATGAAAATCAGATATTCAGTTATGCCGAACTAAACACGTGCGCTAATCGCCTCGCCCATCAACTCATTGAGTTGGGCGTGAAGCCCGATGCACGCGTGGCAATCTGTGTGGAACGCTCACCCGCAATGGTCGTGGGGGTGCTGGCGATCCTCAAGGCCGGTGGCGCTTATGTACCGCTTGATCCCGCCTATCCCAGCGAACGTCTGATGCACATTTTGGCTGATGCAACGCCAACACTCTTGCTGGCCGATGCAACTGGACGCGCCGCACTGGGCGAGGTGCTTCTTGCCTCGCTGGATGTACTTGATCCAAATAACTTACTACTTGATCCCAATAACCTACCGCAGGCATCTCTCGCTAATCCCCAGGTTCCTGGCCTAACTTCCCGCCATCTTGCCTACGTGATTTATACCTCCGGCTCCACTGGTACTCCCAAGGGCGTCATGATGGAGCATCGAAGTATTGTGAATCTCGCTCAGGCATCCATAGCATGTTTTGAAATTCATCCTTCCAGCCGGGTCTTGCAGTTTGCTTCTATCAGTTTCGATGTGAGCATCTGGGAAATCATCACGGCCTTAGGGGGCGGCGCAGGCTTATATCTGCCGGTCGATACAGTCCGCCATGATCGCCATGCTTTGTGGGATTATCTGGCCCAACAGGCGATCACTCACGTTACCTTGCCTCCTGCGCTGCTTCAAGGTGGAGAAGATTTGCCCAGACTGAAGATGCCTCTGACGCTGATTCTGACAGGCGAAGCACCCAGTGTAGCTTTGCTGCAAACTTTGCACTGCCAGGGTATCGTCTTCAATGCCTATGGCCCAACGGAAACTCATGCGGTAACCGTTTGGCCTGCTGTATTAAGTGAACTCAACCATGGGGTGCTCTCCATTGGCCGGCCGATCGCCAATACTCGACTTTATTTGCTGGACGCGCACAGCCAACCTGTGCCACTAGGTGCAGTAGGAGAATTGTACATTGGCGGAGATGGGGTGGCGCGTGGCTATCTGAATCGGCCCAAGTTAACTGCCGAGCGATTCCTACCTGATCCTTTCAGCGATCTCGAAGAAGCTCGGATGTATAAAACCGGCGACCTGGCTCGCTATCTGCCTGATGGCAATCTAGAATTTCTGGGCCGCAATGACCATCAGGTCAAAATCCGCGGCTTTCGGATCGAGCTCGGCGAGATTGAAGCGTGCCTTGTCGAGCACGCCCAAGTGCAGAAAGCCGCTGCGTTCGCGCTGGGCGAGGGCAATGACAAACGTCTCATTGCCTATATCGTAGCTGAACCCGACGAACAGCTTGCCCACACGCTACGCTCGCACCTCTCAACCAGGCTGCCTGAGTACATGATGCCAGCTGCCTTCGTGCGCTTGGATGCGCTACCACTAACACCCAACGGCAAACTTGACCGTCGGGCATTGCCTGCGCCGGATGACGAGGCCTTTGCCCGTCAATCGTATGAAGCCCCGCAAAGTGAGATCGAGATCGCGCTCGCCGCAATCTGGGCGGAGTTGCTCAAGGTCGAGAAAATCAGCCGTCACGACAGCTTCTTTGCGCTCGGCGGCCACTCGCTGCTCGCCGTGCGACTGATGAACCGCGTCGCGGCGCTGGGGGCTGAACTGCCCTTGGCAGCGCTGTTCGCCTCGCCCTGCCTTTCAGCCTTCGCCGCGACGGTTAATGAGTGTCTGACTCAGAGCGACAGCGCCCTTCCCGCTATCACACCGGTGTCTCGCGAGGGCGTCCTGCCGCTGTCGTTCGCTCAACAGCGGCTATGGTTCCTGGCCCAACTCGATGGCGTCAGCGACACTTATCATATTCCGGTAGCTGTACGTTTACGCGGAACCCTGAATCGGACCGCCTGGCAGCACGCATTGAATACTCTGCACGCTCGCCATGAGGCATTACGCTCTGTCTTCGTCACTATCGATGGCCAGCCTCAAGTCCAATTGTTGGCCCCCGGGTCAGGTTTGCCAATGCGCTGGCATGACCTAAGAGAAGACCCAAACGCCAATGCGCAGCTGGAGAGCTTAATCACTGAGGAGGCATATGCCCCTTTTGATCTGGCACAAGGGCCGCTGATTCGTGCGCGCTTGATCCAACTCGCTAACGAGGAGCATGTTTTTCTACTCACCCAACACCATATCATCTCAGATGGCTGGTCTTTGGGGGTACTCTGGCGAGAATTGAGCGCGCTATATGTGGCCTACCAAGCCGGTGAGCATGATCCGCTGCCGCCGCTTACTATCCAATATCCAGACTATGCCGCTTGGCAAAGGCAATGGTTCTCCGGTGCACGACTTCAGACTCAGAGCGCTTACTGGCACACGACGCTAGCGGGTGCGCCAGTACTGATCGATCTGCCCACCGACCGGCCACGCCCATCTCAGCAATCCTTTGCCGGGGCTCAAGTGCCAGTTCGTTTGGATGCACAGATGACGCACTCGCTCAAGCGCCTTAGCCAAGAGCATGGGGTGACTCTGTTTATGACCTTATTGGCCGCCTGGAGCGCGGTTTTATCCCGGCTTGCTGGCCAAGACGATATCGTTATCGGCACGCCAAGCGCCAATCGCAGCCACCGTGAGATCGAGCCTTTGATCGGCTTTTTCGTTAACACGCTGGCGTTGCGCATTGATCTGTCCGGCGAGCCGAATACGCTTCAATTACTCGAGCGCGTCCAGCACCGCATGCTGGCCGCTCACGCTCATCAGGATCTACCCTTCGAGCAAGTCGTAGAGATTGCGCAGCCGCCGCGCAAGCTTGGCCATACGCCGCTGTTCCAGGTCATGTTCTCCTGGCAGAATAATGAGATTGCTGATTGGCACTTGCCTGCTTTGGAAGGGTCGCTAGCCGCATCGAGCTACAACACCGTGAAGTTCGATCTTGAACTCAACCTACAAGAGGCGGACGACGAGATCGTCGGGGAATTGCGGTATGCAACCGCTCTCTTCGATCCGCAAACGATTAAACGGCAAGTCGGCTATCTGCATGCCATGTTGCGGGCGATGACGAACGATGCGAAGCAAGCCGTGAGTACGGTTGATCTCTTCACGCCGGCCGAGCGCACTCTCTTACTTGAAACGTGGAACTCGACAGCCACGCCTTATCCGGCGCACCAGTGCATTCACCAATTGTTTGCAGAACAGGTCGAGCGCACGCCGCACGCAACTGCGCTGGTATATGGGGAGCAGGCGTTAAGCTATGCGGAACTAAATGCGCGCGCCAATCGTCTCGCGCATCAGCTCATCGAGCTAGGTGTGCAACCAGATGCGCGCGTGGCGATTTGCGTCGAACGCTCGCCGGAGATGGTAGTCGGGTTGCTGGCGATTCTAAAGGCAGGTGGCGCCTATGTGCCGCTTGATCCGGCCTATCCGGGAGAGCGCCTGACGCACATTCTTGTCGATGCAGCGCCATCGATCCTACTGGCTGATACGGCTGGTCGCAGTGCGCTGGGCGAGGCCGCCCTCGCCTCGCTGACGGTGCTTGATCCCAATGAGCTACCGGCACAGGC
Organism: Mycoavidus cysteinexigens; assembly: GCA_031963205.1. Classification (GTDB taxonomy): domain Bacteria; phylum Pseudomonadota; class Gammaproteobacteria; order Burkholderiales; family Burkholderiaceae; genus Mycoavidus; species Mycoavidus cysteinexigens_C. The sequence goes on along the minus strand of JASSUB010000006.1, from coordinate 57,441 downwards.
GCAGACCAATCCGCATGTGTCTGCACTGACCTCCCACCATCTCGCCTATGTGATCTACACTTCCGGCTCCACCGGCATGCCCAAGGGCGTGATGGTCGAGCATGCCCAGATTGTCCGACTATTTGACGCTACAGAACCTTGGTATCACTTTAATCAGCATGATACTTGGTGCCTATTCCACTCCTTTGCCTTTGATTTCTCTGTCTGGGAGCTATGGGGAGCCTTGCGCTATGGCGGCAAGCTCGTCCTAGTACCTCATCACATCGCCCGCTCGCCGCAAGAGTTTTACCACTTGGTTTGCGAACAAGGCGTCACCGTATTGAATCAGACACCTAGTGCTTTTAAGCCATTAATCGTTTGCCAGGCGCAAAGTGAATTGCGAGACCGTTTACGTTACGTTATCTTTGCAGGCGAGACGCTTGAGCCCGCCATCTTGCAGGCGTGGTACGCCACCCGCTCCGAGCGCTCTCCCCAATTGGTGAATATGTATGGCACGACAGAAACCACCGTGCATGTGACCTATCGGCCGTTGCAAGCACATGATAGCGATCAAATCGGTAGTCCAATTGGGGTACGGATTCCGGATCTTAAAGTCTATCTATTGGATGCCAATGGTCAGCCTGTGCCGTTAGGTGCAATCGGCGAACTGTACATTGGCGGAGCCGGTGTCGTACGTGGTTATTTGAACCGCCCTGAATTGACTGCCGAGCGTTTCCTCTCCGATCCGTTCAGTGATTGTGAGGGTGCTCGCATGTATAAGACGGGTGACCTGGCTCGCTATCTGCCCGATGGTAACCTGGAATTCCTTGGCCGCAATGACCACCAAGTCAAGATCCGCGGTTTTCGGATCGAACCTGGTGAAATCGAAGCCCGCCTCATCGAGCACCCACAGGTACAGGAAGCCGTTGTACTCGCACTGGGCGAAGGTAACGCTAAACGGCTCGTCGCCTATATGGTGGCCAAACCTGACACACAACTCGCCCATACTTTACGCTCTCACTTAGCAGTCAGGTTACCTGAGTACATGATGCCAGCCGCCTTCGTGCGCTTGGATGCATTGCCGCTGACACCCAACGGTAAGCTTGACCGTCGGGCGCTGCCTGCGCCGGATGACGAAGCCTTCGCCCATCAGGTATATGAAGCCCCGCAAGGCGAGATTGAGACCACTCTGGCAGGCATCTGGACTGAACTACTTGGTGTCGAGCAAATCAGTCGTCACGACAGCTTCTTCGCGCTCGGTGGCCATTCGCTGCTCGCTGTGCAGATGATCGAACGCCTGCGTCGCTTCGGCCTAACGGTCTCCGTGCGTGCGCTGTTTGAGACGCCTACGCTCAACGGGCTTGCTCAATCTCTCGGCCAACACAAAGAGGTGGTTGTACCTCCTAATCTTATTACGCCCAGCACCACCACGCTGACGCCGAACCTTCTGCCACTGATCGACCTTACCCAAACTGAGATTGACTGTATCGTGGCACAGACTCCGGGCGGTGTTGCCAATATCCAGGACATCTATGCTTTGTCCCCTCTGCAAGACGGTATCCTGTTCCACCACTTACTCACCACCGAGGGCGACCCTTATCTGTTGATTGTCCAGATGGCTTTTGCCGATCGGGAACGGCTCGATCGCTATCTGGACGCGGTCCAGCAGGTGGTCAACCGCCATGACATCCTACGCACCGCCTTTGTCTGGAATGGTCTGGCAACACCTGCACAAGTGGTCTGGCGTCAGGCGTCGCTGTCAATCACCGAACTCACCTTGGATCCGATCGAGGGACTTATCACCGAGCAACTGAGCCAACACTTTGATCCTCGTCGATATCGCCTTGATTTGACTCAAGCTCCATTGCTGCGCTTTGCGATTGCGCAAAATAGCGATGGTCGCTGGCTGCTCGTTCAGTTGCTACACCATCTCATCAGCGATCATTCAACACTAGAGGAGATGCAAATTGAAATTCAGGCGTTCCTCGCAGATCAGGGCGATGCCCTGCCAACTCCCCAGCCGTTCCGCAATCTGGTGGCGCAGGCACGCTTAGGACTAAGCCAAGAGGTGCACGAGCGCTTCTTCACCGAGATGCTCGCCGAGGTTGATGAACCTACGTTACCTTTTGGGCTAGCCGAGATCCATCGCGACGGATCCCAGGTCATAGAATCGAACCGGATGCTGTCGCAGGATTTAAACGACCGTCTGCGTACTCAAGCCAAACGGTTAGGCGTAAGCCTGGCCAGTTTGTGCCATCTGGCCTGGGCTCAGGTGCTTGCGCGCGCCAGCGGCCAACAGCGGGTGGTGTTCGGCACCATATTGTTCGGGCGAATGCAGGCGGGCGCAGGGACAGATCGTGCGATGGGGCTGTTCATCAACACCCTACCGCTACGCATTGATCTAGATGATTGTAGCGTTCAAGATAGTGTGTATCAGGCACATAAACGCTTAGCCGCTCTGCTCGAGCATGAGCATGCGTCATTAGCGCTAGCGCAGCGCTGCAGCGGCGTGCCGGCCGGCGCGCCGCTGTTTAGCGCATTGCTGAACTACCGGCACAATGCCATGCCGTCGGGCGAGAGCCCAACCCTGTCTGGTATTGAATTCCTGGGCGCACAGGAGCGCACCAATTACCCGTTTACGTTATCGGTTGAAGATTTTGGCTCCGCCCTGGGCCTGACCGCTCAGGTCGTGCAGCCGCTCGATCCCGCTCGAGTCTGCGGCTACATGCAACAAACGCTGCAGAGCTTAGTCGAGGCACTTGAATGTGCGCCCGACAGACCGGTCTGGCAACTGGAAGTGCTACCGAGCAATGAGCGCGAATGCTTACTCAAGACGTGGAATATGACGGCCACGCCCTATCCAGAACACCAATGCATTCACCAATTGTTTGCAGAACAGGTTAAGCGCACGCCAGAAGCCGCCGCGCTTGTGTACGAAGATCAGGTATTGAGTTATACCGAACTGAATGCGCGTGCCAATCGTCTCGCGCATCAGCTCATCGAGCTAGGTGTGCAACCGGATGCGCGCGTGGCAATTTGTGTCGAACGCTCACCGGCGATGGTGGTCGGGTTGCTAGCGATCCTAAAGGCGGGTGGCGCCTATGTGCCGCTTGATCCGGCCTATCCGGAAGAGCGCCTGGCGCATATTCTCGCCGATGCGGCGCCATCGATTCTGCTGGCTGATGCGGCTGGTCACACTGCGCTGAGCGCAGCAGCCCTCACCTCGCTGATTGTGCTTGATCCAAATCAACTGCCACAATCGCCCATCACTAATCCGCAGGTATCGGAGTTGACTTCGCGTCATCTCGCCTATGTGATCTACACCTCTGGTTCCACAGGTAGCCCTAAGGGTGTGATGGTCGAGCATCGAAGCCTCGTGAATCTTGCTCAGGCACATATAACTAATTTCAAAATTTACCCCTCCAGCCGGGTTTTGCAGTTCACTTCCATTAGTTTCGACGTAAGCGCCGCCGAAATTTTCATGACCCTGGGGTGTGGCGCAGGCTTATATTTGTCACCCGATGCGGCCCGCTGTGATCGCCATGCTTTGTGGAATTATTCAATCCAGCAAGCCATTACGCATATCACCTTACCTCCTGCTCTACTGCAGGACGGTGAAGATTTGCCCAACTTGAGTACATCTCTGACATTGATTCTTGGAGGCGAAGCCCCCAGCGCAAAATTACTTCGAAGCTTGCTCCGCCACCGCGTTGTCACCTTCAATACCTACGGTCCAACGGAAACCACCGTCTGCGTCACCATATGGAATTGCTCAGGTCTTCTTGGCAATCAAGTGGCTCCGATTGGCCGCCCGATCGCAAATACCCGTCTCTACCTGCTGAACACACACGGTCAACCTGTGCCGTTGGGTGCTGTGGGCGAGCTATATATTGGCGGAGTTGGCGTTGCGCGCGGCTATCTGAACCGCCCTGAATTAACCGCCGAACGGTTTCTCCCCGATCCGTTTAGCGAGCATAAAGATGCTTGGATGTATAAGACGGGTGACCTGGCTCGCTACCTGTCCGACGGCAATCTGGTGTTCCTCGGTCGCAATGACCATCAAGTCAAAATCCGTGGCTTTCGGATTGAACTGGGCGAGATCGAAGCCGTGTTGCAGCGTCACTCGACTGTCGCACACGCTGCTGTCAGCGTCCGCGAAGATCACACTGGCCACAAGCAATTGGTCGGCTATGTTGTGCCTACTATACCAGCGCAAAGCGAACTGGACCCCGCTGAATTACGTCAATATCTCGCGCGCGAGTTACCCAGTTATATGGTGCCCGCAGCCATCGTACCGCTCCATGCGTTACCGCTCACGCCCAATGGCAAGCTCGATCAGCAGGCATTGCCTGCGCCAGAGTTTGCTATGCACAACGCCCGTGCGCCACGCACGCCCCAAGAAGCAATGCTGGTCGAATTGTTTGCCGAAGTGCTAGGCTTATCCAGCGTGAGCATCGATGATAGCTTTTTTGAACTGGGCGGCGATAGCATCCTTTCTATCCGACTAGTGAGCCGCGCTCGCAAAGCAGGGTTGATGATCACGCCGCGAGATATCTTCCGCTATCCAAGCGTTGCCGAACTCGCCAGCGCTCAACAGTTCGAACGCCATCACGCTGTCGATCAATATATTGATCTGAACGAAGTCGCACAACTTGACGAGGATATTCTCCCACCTAGTAATAGCCAACCAGAAAATCAACCTCGTACCATTCTGCTCACAGGCGCCACAGGGTTTGTTGGGCGGTTTCTTTTAAGGCAACTGTTGGACGATACCCAGGCTCAGATCTTTTGTTTGGTGCGGTGTCATCATGCCGATCATGGCCGGCAAAGAATTATCAATACGCTGCGACGTTGGCGTTTGTGGAAAACCTCCGATGAGCAGCGGATCGAAGCCATTCCAGGTGATCTGCGTCTGTCCAGAACTGGGATAAATAGTGATGACTATTCTAGGCTCTGCCAAGAAGTCGATGTTATTTATCATAACGGCACCAGCATGAATCATCTGGAATCATTTGAAATGGCATACGCCGCCAACGTTGAGGGCGTCAAAGCGCTACTCCGCATGGCAACAACCCACAAGCTCAAGACATTTAATTATATTTCCTCACTCGGCGTATTCACTCCGCATGGCCGTTCCGGCGAATCTGTAATCGATGAATTTTCATCGATTACAGAAGAAAAACATTTTTATACCGACGGGTACAATGGCTCAAAATGGGTTGGAGAGCAAGTAACTCAGCTTGCTCATTCACGGGGAGTTCCATGCAATATTTTCCGTCTTGGACTGGTTACGGGTGATTCACAGCAAGGTCGATACGATGAGTCACAATGGCTACATCGGCTGCTGAAAAGCTGTGAAATGATGGGCGTCGGATTTAATGATGTTCACTCCGCTTTTGATATCGTTCCAGTCGACTATGTGTGCCAATCGATCGTTCATCTATCGAGCGCTCGCGTGCAGGGTGGCGGTGTTTTTCATCTCGCTTCGATGAAGACTGTGCCTCTCAGTGAAATATTCACCTTATACAACTCTGTCTCTAACGTTGGCATACATTTAGTATCGTATCAAGAATGGATTGAAAAATTATCCGAAATGTACGAGCAAGGGCACATTCTGCCAATTACGCCCTATATTCAACATGATTTGCTTCAGGGCAAACAAAGTCATCAGAAACAAAACACCGAACTAAACCCGGCAAAACTTTTGTTTGATTGTTCTTACACGCATTCCGAGTTAAGTCGCGCGGGTATCAACTTCCCTAAATTGGATGCTGAATTATTTAATGTCTATATGCAAGGTATGGGAGTTGGCTTGGCGCCCAATAGCGCCCCTGCTGCAAAGCATAGCCAGGACATCGAGCAGCATCACGTTGTCGATCATCAATATATTGATTTGAACGAAGCAGCACAACTTGATGAGGATATTTTCCCACCTGGCAATAGCCAACCAGAAAATCAACCTCGCGCTATTCTGCTTACGGGCGCCACAGGGTTTGTTGGGCGTTTTCTTTTAAGGCAACTGTTAGACGATACCCAGGCTCAGATTTTTTGTTTGGTGCGTACTCATCATGCCGACCATGGCAAGCAAAGGATTATCAATACGCTGCGACGTTGGCGCTTGTGGAAAACCTCCGATGAGAGGCGGATCGAAGTCATTCCAGGCGATCTTGGCTTGCCAAAATTGGGCATAAATAGGCACCACTATAGCAAGCTTTGCCGAGAGACTGATGCCATTTACCATAGCGGCACGAGCATGAATAATCGGGAATCATTTGCGATGGCACGCGCCACCAATGTTGATGGCGTCAAAGCACTATTACGCATCGCCACCACCCATAAGCTCAAAACATTTAATTATGTTTCCACACTCGGCGTATTCACTCCGCATGACCGTTCCGGCGAATTTGTCATTGATGAATTTTCATCGATTACAGAAGAAAAACATCTTCATATCGACGGGTACAATAGCTCAAAATGGGTTGCTGAACAATTAATTCATCTGGCTCATGCGCGGGGTGTCCCATGCAATATTTTCCGCCCTGGACTCGTCATAGCTGATTCGCAGCAAGGTCGGCACGACGAGTCACAATGGCTACATCAGTTGTTTAAAAGTTGGGAAATGATGGGCGCCGGATTTAATGATATGCCCATGACTATTAGTACCATTCCAGTCGACTATGTGTGCAAATCGATCGCTTATTTATCGAGCCGTCACGCACGTGGCGGAGGGATTTTTCACCTCGCCTCAACCAAGGTAGTGCCTCTCAGTGAAATGTTCACCTTGTACAACACTGTATCTAACGTCGGCATAGATTTAATATCATCTCATGAATGGATCGGCAAATTGCTCAAAATATACGAGCAAGGGCAGATTCTACCGATTACATCCTACGTTCAGAATACACTGATCCGCAATCGACAAAGCCCGCCGCAACAAACGACTGAAGCGAACCCTGCAAACCTTTCCTTTAACTGTTCTTACACGCACTCCGAGTTGGGAAACGCAGGTATCCATATACCTCAATTGGATGCTGAATTATTTAATATCTATATGCAAGGTATGGGAATTGGCTTGGCTCCACACAACACCTTCGATGCAGAAGATAGCAAGGAAATGAACGTGCCGTAAGCTAGTGAGATAGGTCGTCAAGGTGAGAACTCCACGCTTTCTTAGAAAAAATTCCGGATCAGTGGATTTGCGTTAGATTATCTGCCACGGTGCGATGAGTTTTGCTAAGCTTCTTTATATAGAAGTGCGCCTGACCTCTCATCGATGCGTTGGGTGACACGGTTTGTGCGCTAAAAGGAGTGGTTAAAGTTATGCATGCAATCTCTACGTTTAATGCCGTGTTTGCTACGCCATTTGGCAAAGTGGGTATCCGCACAGACGCAAATGCGCTATGTGAAATTGTGTATTTGCCCATCACGGCCGAGGAAATACCGCCCAATAATGCGCTTGCGCGGCGAGCAGTACGGCAAATCGAACGCTATCTTAAACAGCCTAGCGCTGCCTTTGAATTGCCGCTTGCCCAAGTGGGCAGCGTTTTCCAGCGCCGTGTATGGCAAGCAATTAGTGCGATTGCGCCGGGGACCGTGATGACTTATGGACAACTCGCGCGCGCCATTGGTAGTGCGCCGCGCGCGGTCGGGCAGGCTTGCGGCTCCAATTACTTTCCGTTAGTGATTCCTTGCCACCGGGTGGTTGGCTCAACTGGCATTGGTGGCTTTGCGCATCATGGTGGCGATGGCTATTTCCGTACCGTGAAACGCTGGCTGCTAGCGTATGAAGGGGTTCATTATTGATGCAACCGAGCCGATTCTAAATAGCTTTATTTTATAACTATGTATTATTTAGTTAGTGACCTAAATGCGCGGCAAACCGCCCATTTATGGTAAGGATGAATCGCCCGTGATGACAATCAAATAGTGATGAACTCAGAGATCAAACCGCTGCCAGCCGACTCGATGGTTTTGAGCGCTAGTTTGGCCGCAATCGATACATTTTGCGATGTTTTATGGCTTGAATATGGGCTGGCGAAGAATACGCTGGAGGCGTATCGGCGTGACCTACGGCTGTTTGCGGAGTGGCTGGCTGAGCACGAGGCAACCATGCTTGATCAGACTAGCGAGGCTCAGTTAAGTGCTTATATTGCTGCGCGCAGGGCAGATAAAGCGAGTTCTGCCAATCGGCGGCTTTCGGTCTTTCGACGCTATTGTGCTTGGGCTTTGCGTGAGCGCCGGCTGATGCATGATCCTACCTTGAAAATCCGCATGGCCAAACAGCCCATGCGTTTTCCCTCGACTTTATCTGAGGCTCAAGTTGAAGCCCTGCTGGCGGCCCCGGATTTGACCACGCCGTTGGGTTTACGCGATAGAACCATGCTTGAGTTGATGTATGCAAGTGGTTTGCGCGTCTCTGAACTGGTGGGGCTCAAAACCGTAGACGTGAGCCTGAACGATGGGGTGGTGCGGGTCTTAGGCAAAGGCTCGAAAGAGCGGTTGGTGCCGTTTGGCGCAGAAGCGCAAGGCTGGATTGAGCACTATCTGCGCGCGGCGCGGCCTATGCTATTGCAGGCCAGACCTGCTGCCGATGCGCTGTTTATTACTGTGCGCGGCGCGGGTATGACGCGTCAGCAGTTTTGGCACATCATTAAACACTATACGCATCTATCTGGGATTCATGCGCCCTTGTCTCCCCATACATTGCGACACGCTTTTGCGACTCATTTGCTCAATCATGGTGCGGATTTGCGGGTTGTGCAACTGTTGCTGGGTCACACGGATATTTCAACCACGCAGATTTACACGCATGTTGCACGCGAACGGTTGAGCGTGCTGCATGCATTGCATCATCCGCGTGGCTAACCTCTGTCTGGGTGATGGGTTAATGGCTATAATTCAGTTTTTCGTGAGTCAATAGTTAAACGCATTGCAGTGGTCAGTTCTTGCTGCATTCTCTTCAATATTAAAAAGGAAAATTCATGAGCTTCAATCACATTCCCGCCGGTAAAGACTTACCCACTGATTTCAATGTCATTATCGAAATTCCAGCGCAAAGCGAGCCGGTGAAATATGAGGCCGACAAAGAGTTCGGTTTGCTGGTGGTTGACCGTTTTATCGGCACGGGGATGCGTTATCCAGCGAATTATGGCTTTATTCCGCAAACGCTCTCAGGTGATGGCGACCCGGTTGATGTGCTGGTGCTGACGCCTTTTCCTTTGTTGGCGGGTTCGCTGGTCCGCGCCCGTGCGCTTGGCATGTTAAGAATGACGGACGAGTCGGGGGTGGATGCAAAATTAATTGCGGTCCCGGCCGATAAGGTGTGTCCAATGACCGCAGGCCTTAAAACCATTGAAGATGTCCCGGCTTATTTAAAAGATCAAATTAAGCATTTTTTCGAGCACTATAAAGCGCTGGAAAAAGGCAAATGGGTCAAAATAGAAGGCTGGCAAGGCTTGGATGCAGCGCACCGTGAAATTAGCGAAGGGGTGGCGAACTATCGTCAGTAAATAGCTGATGCAATGTACGCTTCAAGATCTTCCCTGTGGCGGCCGTGGGTAATGCTTTAAGCAGGCGGATTTCAGCCGGTTGCTTATACGGCGCCAGGCGCGCAGCGCACCAACTGACGAAGGTTTGCGGCGTTGCGCAGATACCTGGTTTAAGCTCAACAAAGGCGATGATTTCTTCATCGCCTAATAGCGGGCGTCCAATCACTGCTGAATGCATGACATCTGGGTGACTGTTTAAAACCTGTTCAATCTCAGCCGGATAAATATTAAAGCCGGAACGGATGATTAATTCTTTGCAGCGGCCAATGATATGTAATGCGTTGTTGGCATCCTGGCGGGCTAGATCGCCGGTTTTGAGCCAACCGTCAACCACCGCGGCCTGGGTTGCAATCGCATCACGGTAATAGCCAAGCATGACATTGGGGCCTCGTACCCATAATTCACCAACTTTACCCTGTTTAAGGATGGCCCCATCGGCTGCGACAATCCGCACTTGAATGCCTGGAATGGGTGGGCCAACTGAAGTATCGGTCGGCGGAACATCCAGTCTAGTTTGGGCAATCGTTGGACTGCTTTCGGTCATGCCATAGCCGTTATGTAGCGGCATAGCGTAGAGCGCTTCAGCGCGCCTCTTAAGAGTGGCATCAAGTGGCGAGCCGCCTGAATAAACAAAGCGTAACTGTGGCGTATGCCAGTACTCGGGGTGCGCCTGTGCATATTCGATGAGTTTGGCGTGCATGGTGGGTACCCCTTGCAAAATCGTGATGCCCTCATGCGCTAGCGCATGGCAAACGGCTTCAGGCGAGAAGCGGGGGGCGAGCCGCAATGCTGCGCCGGCGAATAATGTGCCGAGACAGACAGAGGCAAGTCCATACACATGCGAGATAGGTAGCACAGCATAGACGATGTCGTTAGCCGTAACGTGACGGAGCGTGCTAGAGACTGCCGCAATAAAAAGTAAGTTGTGGTGTGATAGCATCACACCTTTCGGGGTGCCGGTCGTGCCGGTCGTGTAGAGGAGTGCGGCGCACTGTTGCGCACGATCTGTAGTGAGGGTTGCTGCACTAGGCACCGGGTCATGCGGTGTGAGCGAAGGGCTTAGGCCAAGAGGGCTGGCAGCGGCCTTTGAAAAAGCCAGGGCGCCAATGTCAAATGCTATGCAGGAGGCGTGCCACGCGTGGTCGCGTTGAGCATGCTGTTGTGCCGTGGCAGAGGCCTCAGTCGTGTATACCGTCAGACACGGCTTTGCGTGAGCACGGATCTGCTCAATCTCAGCGCTGCTTAGCCTTGCATTAATGAGTAGTGGCCAGGCGTTGAGTCGGGTGGTCGCGAATATCATTACAATCAACGCGATACAGTTTTCATTAATGATCATCACTCGATCGTTTGCCTGCACGCCCGCTAGGCGAAGCTGTTGCGCCATTGCATTGATGGCGTCACGCAAGTCCGCATAGCTTAGGCGGCGAGTATTTTCGATGAGTGCCGGCGCTGTCGGATGATGTTGTGCGATACGCTCAGGCAACTCATCAATCCGCTGAGGCAAACTGGCGAGCAGAGCTTGGATCGACTCAGTCTCAGCAAAGTCGCTGGGCGAAACATTTATGATAGGGCTGGGCGCGCGATGCATGAGGTGTGTAAAGACTGGAGCATAAGTTGGCTGGATTAACCTCCAATGAGGCATTCCTAATAATTTAGCAAATCGGTGCGGATGACTTCGGTACAATAGTGTCCAATTCTATCCGAAGTTAATTCCGGTTGATTTCCCCTTTTTTAAAGCAGATTTATGATTTATCTACTTATCGCGGTTTTGGCTTATTTGATCGGTTCAATCTCTTTTGCCGTGGTCGTGAGTGCGGCCATGAAGTTGCAAGATCCACGCAGCTATGGCTCGAAAAACCCTGGGGCGACCAATGTATTGCGCAGTGGCAATACACTGGCCGCGGTGCTCACTTTAATTGGCGATGCATTTAAAGGTTGGTTGGCAGTCTGGCTGACGGTGAGGTTTGTCGATTATTTCGGCGGCCAGTACGGCGTGGGTAATGAGGCGATTGGATTAGCGGCTATAGCCGTATTTGTGGGTCATGTGCTACCGATATTTTTCCGCTTTAAAGGGGGCAAAGGGGTCGCAACGGCAGCCGGCGTGTTATTGGCGATCCACCCTATTCTTGGCCTGGCAACGGCTACGAGTTGGTTGATCATGGCGTTTTTCTTCCGCTATTCGTCGCTCGCCGCGCTGGTTGCCGCCGTCTTCGCCCCACTGTATGAAGTATTTATGTTTGGCTTTGACGCCAGGTCAGTGGCCGTGCTGGCCATGAGTCTGCTGTTAATTTACCGCCATCGCTCAAATATAAAAAATCTATTAGCCGGTAAGGAAGGCCGGATTGATCAAAAATAACTCTAACGAAAAGCGGCCTTAAGCAAGCAGAGCGTCTAAAGGGCGAGCTTAATCCCGGAAATTATTAAAGTCGAGGGGAGTATCTTTGATTTCGTCGCGCAACATCGCCATGACTGCCTGTAAGTCGTCCCGTTTATTGCCAGAGATGCGTACGGCGTCGCCTTGAATGCTCGCTTGTGTTTTGAGTTTACTGTCCTTCACGAGTTTGACAATTTTTTTAGCCAGCTCACCTGACACGCCTTTTTTTACCGTGATAAGTTGCTTGATTTTGTCGCCACCGATTTTCTCGATCTTGCCGTACTCTAAAAAGCGCACATCGACTTGGCGTTTTGCCATTTTGGAAATTAAGATATCTTTGAGTTGGCCAAGTTTAAAATCGTCATCTGCATACGCGGTGAGTTCGCCCTCTTTTTGTTCAATCCGCGCATCAGATCCTTTAAAATCGAAACGGGTAGAGGTTTCTTTGTTGGTTTGATCAACTGCATTTTTGACTTCAGTTAGGTTAGCTTCGCTAACGATATCGAATGTTGGCATGAATTTCTCCGGAAAAATACATAGGGGTTGTGGCGTTAGCCACGGCAGATAGATAAGCTCTTATAATCACCGTTTCGCAAAACGCGCGGTAACGACGAAAAAATCTAACCTAGAATAACTCACTATTTTACCGAGGCGGGCTATTTTGCTCAAATCGCTTTTCTGTAGATTGAATAATTATGTCTGAATTGATGACCGATTACGCTTTGCAGGCGCACAATACGTTCGGCTTTAAGGTGCACGCGCGCTATGCGCTACGCATCGAGAATGAGGCCATGCTTAGAGCCGCGTTGGTGGATACCCGCACCGCTGATTTGCCGCGTTTGGTGCTGGGTGGCGGCAGCAATATCGTGCTCACAGGCGATTTTGACGGGATTGTGTGGTTAATTAGCATGAAGGGCCGGCGTTTAGTACACGAGGATGAACAGGCCTGGTTTGTGGAGGCAGGCGCCGGTGAGAATTGGCATGAATTTGTGGCTTGGACGCTCGAACAAGGTTGCCCTGGCCTAGAAAATCTTGCGCTGATTCCTGGTCTAGTGGGGGCCGCGCCAGTCCAAAATATTGGCGCATATGGTCTGGAAATAGCGGAGCATCTTGCTACCTTGAATGCGATTGAGCTGTCGACGGGCAAAACCGTTGTGTTTGATAAGGCTGATTGCGGGTTTGCTTATCGCGATAGTTTTTTCAAACAACAAGGACGCGGCCGTTTTGTGATTACCTCGGTGACCTTTCGTTTGCCGAAAAAATGGCGGCCGCGTTGTGATTATGCTGATCTTGCTCGACAATTCTCAGTCGCGGGTATGCCTGACGCGCAACCGACGTCGCGCGATATTTTTGAGGCAGTGGTAGCGATTCGCCGCGCTAAGCTTCCTAACCCGGCTGAGATTGGCAATGTGGGCAGCTTTTTTAAAAATCCAGCGGTCAGCGCTGAGGATTTTGATTTATTACTGGCGCGCGAAGCAGATATTGTTGCCTATCGTCAGCCCGACCGGCGTGTCAAGCTTGCTGCCGGCTGGCTGATTGAACAGTGCGGTTGGAAGGGGCGTGGGCTGGGGCCGGCAGCGGTTCATGCGCAGCATGCGTTAGTGCTGATCAATAAGGGTGGCGCACAGGGTCAAGACATACTTGAACTGGCGGGCGCAATTCAGCATGATGTAGATGCACGGTTTGGCGTGCAGCTTGAATTGGAGCCCACCGTAATATAAAGTCTATTGCGAGCGCCGGCGCCGTGCATTTTCGGCAATTCTCATGCGTAGTGCATTGAGTTTAATAAAGCCGCCTGCATCGGCCTGATCATAGGCGCCGCCGTCATCGTCAAAGGTGGCAATCGTTTGATCGAATAGCGTCTGCTTGGAGTCACGCGCCACCACGCTGGCACTACCTTTATAGAGCTTGATGCGCACCCAGCCATTCACATTTTGCTGGGTGTGATTGATCAGCACTTGCAATGCCTGGCGCTCAGGACTCCACCAATAACCGTTATAAATGAGGGCCGCATAACGGGCCATCAGGTCATCTTTTAGGTGAGCGACTTCACGATCAAGCGTGATGGATTCAATGCCGCGGTGTCCTTTTAACAAAATGGTGCCGCCCGGCGTTTCATAGCAGCCGCGTGATTTCATGCCAACATAGCGATTCTCGACTAGATCCAAACGGCCAACACCATGCTCGCCGCCTATCCGGTTCAGCTCAGCCAGCATTTGGGCCGGCGTCAAGCGTTGGCCATCCAATGCAATTGGGTCGCCCTGTTCATATTCAAGCTCTAGATAGCAGGGTTGCTCAGGCGCTTGCTCAGGCGCTACCGTCCAACGCCACATATCGGCTTCGGCCTGGGCTTTGGGGTCTTCAAGGTGACGGCCCTCATAAGAAATGTGCAGCAAATTGGCGTCCATTGAATACGGTGCACCGCCTTGCTTGTGCTTCATTTCAATTGGAATGCCCGCTTGCTGCGCATAGGCGAGAAGTTTTTCGCGCGACAGCAGGTCCCATTCGCGCCAAGGCGCAATCACTTTAATATTGGGCTCAAGCGCATAATAGCCTAGCTCAAAACGTACCTGATCATTGCCTTTGCCGGTCGCGCCATGAGAGACGGCTTGCGCCCCCGTTTGGCGAGCGATTTCAATTTGCCGTTTGGCAATCAGTGGGCGTGCAATTGAAGTCCCTAGCAGATACTCGCCTTCATAGAGGGTGTTACAACGGAACATCGGGAATACAAAGTCGCGGACGAATTCTTCGCGCAGATCGTCGATAAAAATATTTTCAGGCCTAATGCCAAGCTGTATGGCTTTCTTACGAGCGGGCTCCAGTTCTTCGCCTTGACCAATATCGGCGGTGAAGGTAATGACTTCGGCATCATAGTTGTCCTGCAGCCATTTAAGGATAACGGAAGTGTCAAGGCCGCCGGAATAGGCGAGTACGACTTTCGGGGGAGTGCTCATAGTTTATCTAAAGATATATTTAATATTTAATGGCCGATACGGCCCAGTAAAAGGAATTCCATTAAAGCCTTTTGCACATGCAGGCGGTTTTCTGCTTCCTCCCAAACCACGCTTTGCGGTCCGTCAATCACTTCAGCCGTGACTTCTTCGCCGCGATGCGCAGGCAGGCAGTGCATAAAGAGTGCTTCTGGGTGCGCTTGCGCCATCATCGCGGCGTTTACGCACCACTGGGCAAATGCCTGTCGACGAGCTTCGTTTTCTGTCTCAAACCCCATACTGGTCCAAACATCCGTGGTCACCAGGTCAGCCCCTTCGCAGGCGGCAAACGGGTCATCGTATTCTTCGATCCAAGGTAAATTTTCTGCGCTCAGGCGTGCGCGTTCAAGCCGGTAACCAGGTGGGGCTGAAATACGCAGTTTAAAACCGAGAATTTGAGCCGCTTCAGCCCATGTGTAGGCCATATTATTGGCATCACCAATCCATGCCACGGTTTTACCAGAGATCGATGCGCGCTGTTCGCAATAGGTAAAAATATCAGCCAGAACCTGACAGGGGTGATATTCATTGGTCAATCCATTAATCACGGGTACCCGCGAATGATCGGCAAACCGCTGCAAAATATCTTGGCCAAAAGTGCGGATCATGATGATATCGACCATCCGCGAAATGACCTGCGCGGCATCTTCAATCGGCTCGCCACGGCCCAGTTGTGTGTCTTTCGTGTTCATGAAGACCGCATGGCCGCCGAGCTGATGGATACCCGCTTCAAATGAAAGCCGGGTACGGGTCGAATTTTTTTCAAAAATCATCGCCAGCGTGCAGTCATGCAGTGGATGATAGGTTTCATAGTTTTTGAATTTTTGCTTCAAATAGCGTGCGCGTGCAAACACGTATGCGTATTCGTCGAGCGAAAAATCTTTAAACTGAAGGTAATGGCGAATTTTTTTTGAGTTCATAGAGCAAATACAACAACCTTATTAGCTGCTAGCGCGCGTTCGGCATCGCTGTTTTTTTGAATGAGTAGATTAAAGCATAAAGGATTTGCGCGCGTTTGACGAGTCTTCGTTGCTTAAGACAATGATCGAAGTAGCTTGCTTCTACGCTATAATCGCAACTGCTTTACACCGAAATTTGCCAGCTTTTTCCATGATCAAAGCGTTACCAAGTGAATATTTTATCCAGGGCGTGACTGAAGACGGGCAGAGATTTCGGCCAAGTGATTGGCCGGAGCGATTATGCGGTGTGATGTCGTCATTTGGGCCTGGTGCCAGTGGTCCGAACGCGCGACTCAAATATTCCTTCTATGTGCGGCCAGTGATGGTGGGCGATCTAAAATGCGTGGCTGTCGATGAACACCTACGCACAATTGAACCGATGGCGTTTGATTTCGTGATGAATTTTGCGAAGGATAATCAACTGGTCGTGACCCAAGCGTGTTCGCTGCCTGATCCTGCCGTATAGTCTAGGGCCTAGCGGTAGTCGTCGCTATTATCAAAGCCGTCGCCTACATTTTACCCATAGCAGGCTGCACGCCCATCGCTCTGCGGCGATTTTTTAGTGGCGCCTGCGATCACTGTGCTGAATCACATTTTTAGGGGGGGGACGTTCACGCGCCATATTCAAAACATCTAAGCATGAGCCGTGCTACTCCCTGACGATTGGCGTTGACCCAGTTCGACGATCTGTCTTGCATATCTTGGAATCCAGGATAGTTTTCCGCTGTCCAATGAAATCCAATTATCTGTGATAGCTTTGACGCCAGTTCCGAGGCGGTGATGGACGGTTGAGTTCAGGTCATACATATCCGCATTGCCGGTGTGGTAAACGACGCCAGCGGCTATGCTTATAGGTTCAACACCTTTTAGCGCTGGTATAAATTGGCTTACCCCATGGCTAATTAATTGAGCTAAATCTGCCTGTTCTGATTTCGGCAGATTGCCAGAAATCATCGGCAGCCATTCTTTGGGTATGCTGTTTTCACTGGTAGCATTTGACACTGGTTCATACATCATCAGTGCGGTTCCATCTCCACAGTTCGTGAAAGAAAAGAGTGGGCCGTGTACAGTAATCAAAGATGGCAAGGTTATAAGATCGCCGGCAAGTTGCACCCTTAATATAACCCGCAGCCGGTATGTGACGCTAGAGGGCTCGTCAACTTTGAGATGGCGCGCCATACTAGCATCGAGTTTTCTGCGCGAGGCCCAACTGGCATTGAGTACGCAGTTGGCGCTGAAGTTCCGAATGGAACCATCACCCACTCGCACGCGCAATCTGACGGCGTCTTTGCTGTTTGCCGTTATAGGGTATCCTTCAAGCACTTCATGGTTTGTCAGTATGGCGATGTTCGGATGACTCTGCGCTGCGCTCATCACTTTAGCGTTGAGCGCAGGAAGGTCCACAAAATGCTCTAGGGTGCTGGCGACCGATAGTATTGTGTCGGGGTTGAAGATGTGCCGCCATTCTTTCTCGTCAAGCACTCGGTAAAAATCCTCGGGCGCCCCGAAATTTGATGTGTGTTTCGGAAATTCCTGAGCATAATAAGAGCGTAAAGAATCTGCTATTGCTAGCCACTCTGTTTTACTTGTGAACGAATTCACGGCAAGAGCACATAAGCCATTTTTGAATGGAGAAAAAGAATCCACTTTGGGCTTGAGCAGGACATCACCAAAATCCTTAAGAAAGTCGAAGGCCGCAGGTATACATTCCAACGCTGTTTCGAGGCTTCCTGGGTAGTGCCAGCCAAGGTGAATCCTCGCCATGTTGTGGCGAGTGGCACCATCCATCAGTGTGTTTGCACTTTCAAGGAGGGTAACCTGAAAACCTACATCGGCTAGGCTCTTGGCGCAATGCAGACCAGCGAAGCCGCCTCCAATCACTACATAATCGCTATCCATGTTCCTCAGGCTCCTAAATGGGTTTGGTGCTTTATTGAAGTTATCCGTGAGCAATCTTGTGTTGGCCCATGATACTGGGCGTTTGCATGGACATAAAGGTAGATGACTCGCGTACGCTGTTAATTATAAGCTTTATTAAAAGCTGACTCTTGCCTGTATTGGTCAATCAATTCTCCAATCCCATCTTGAAGCGGAATTTTTGCCTGCCAATTTAATACTAAATGCGCAAGCTCAGTATTGCCAACAAAACTAGATATATCAAAAGTGCGGGGTGTGACCTCAATATATTTAACCTGAATTAAACTGAAGCTTTTTGCTAATTCTGACAAATCCCATAAGGTTATCGCTTGGCCACTTGTAAAGTGCACAGTGGGTAAATCTATACACCCATCCTGCAGTTTGTGAATGACTTTTATCAAACCATCAACCACATCGTCAATATGTGTGAAATCAAAAGTATGATTTTTCCCTTCAATCTGCATGGTGCCGCCTAATGCAGCCACACGACAAAAAGCTGGAATAACCCGGTCAATATGATCATCGGTTGATCCATAGACACCTGAAAAACGAACAGTTGCAGTTTGTAAGCCATTTG
Organism: Mycoavidus cysteinexigens; assembly: GCA_031963205.1. Classification (GTDB taxonomy): domain Bacteria; phylum Pseudomonadota; class Gammaproteobacteria; order Burkholderiales; family Burkholderiaceae; genus Mycoavidus; species Mycoavidus cysteinexigens_C. Next base: position 39,097 of record JASSUB010000006.1, on the reverse strand, counting down.
CACGATATTCCGCTACTAATTTTTCAGCAGCAAGCTTAGAACGCGCATAAATATTTAATGGTAATAACTCAGCATCCTCACTAACCGGCAACTTGGTTTGCTGACCATAAACTTCACGGCTACTGGCATAAATAATCCAGGGTTTATTAGGTAAATTATTGATTGATTTAAGTATATTATGGGTTCCATCTACATTCATTTCCCAGCAAAGCTCAGGGTTTTTCTCACCAGCAATAACCCTGGAAACGGCTGCCAGATGCACAATACCTACGCATTCAGCGGCTAATTTTTTAAATGAATGATGGTCGCGTATATCTCCATGCTCTTCATGGTGGGTTGGATAATCAATATCTATTCCAATAACCTGAATATCCAATTTTTCTAAACTCTTTTTAAGAGCATTGCCAATGAGCCCTTTGGATCCCGTAATCAAAATTTTATCTTTATGCATGGTCCTATACCAAAAATAATATTTGAAATATTTTTCTGCCCAATTTCTCTTTACTTCTTTACTAAGAGTATATGTGCCTACTCTTGGTTTGAAGGTTATCATAAACGACTAGTGAGTGCACTTTTTATCTTGTCATTTCCTCTGCATCTCCACAAGCTATGATTCGAAGTGAGCGAAAATTTTTGAGAGCCGCTACTCTAACCGGGCGATCACTAAGTCATTAGCGAGTTGAACTGAAGCGCTAGGCGACAGAAGAAGCGCTCAATGCGCGCGAGTTGCTGAATCAATAGTGGCTTGCCAGTCTTAAAAGATATTCTTGGTTCGGATGAGGCAGAACAGCTTTTGGTGTTGGCTCACGAAATTGAGGGGGAAAATTAGGCCGTCAATTTGAAGAAAGTGACGAGCTCATTCAGTTTGTTCGAGATAGAAGATTAGACATAGGTAAAATAATTACCTTTATAGACAAACTTCAGACCCAAAAAGATGCGTCTATGGATAAAGCGACTTTAGACGCTATCAGCAGATTAAAATCTATCGGAAATACCCTACAGGGCTTTTCTGCAACTTCAGCGAAGCAGGAAGAATCACAAGGGATTAATACTGGTTTATCAATGGTGTGCGATAAAATAATGCGTCAGGACTTCATAAACCCTAGGCTTACTGCTTGAAGTGGAAGTAGCCTACGTTGCTGCTTTGACCTGCGGCAGGTAACCGCGGCGGGCTCGCTGATCCGGATACGGACTTCAGCCTTCAGCCTTTCTCAATGACAGATTGCTATACCTAGCCAGAACGCACAAGCCATGCAAAAGAAGGTGAGGGTTGCGACTCTCACCTAATGCCAAATAAGGAATTGCGGTACTTTCTTATTGAGAGTAACCGCTATTTCTCTTTTTGTTATTCAGCAGCCACTGCTGCTGGCACAGACAAACTCTTCACTGCAGCCGCAAGACGACTTTTGTGACGAGCCGCTTTGTTTTTATGCACGAGCTTTTTGTCAGCAATGATATCGAGCGTTTTCGACGATTGTTTAAATACCTCATTCGCTTTGCTTGCGTCGCCGGCTGCAATCGCCTTGCGAACAGCTTTAATTGCCGTACGCAGTTTTGAGCGCAAAGCAGAGTTATGAGAATTAGCTTTAGCGGCTTGGCGAGCGCGCTTGCGAGCTTGTGCAGAGTTAGCCATAACAATTCCTTTTTGTGTCTGTTCAACCGTAGGATTTCCGACGCAAACAAACGGAATCGGAAAATGACGGGAGTTTCTAGAACCGGCGATTATAACAAGGCCTGCATAAAATTAGCAAATTTAGCGAAATCGGCTTTCTAGGCTACGTATAATATTGCCACATGAATCTACTTAAAACGCTTTTCACGGTGAGCGGATTTACCTTGCTCTCGAGGATCACTGGCTTAGTTCGTGAAACGCTGTTCGCCCGCGCATTTGGAACCAGTCTATATACCGACGCGTTTAATATCGCCTTCAGAATTCCAAATTTACTTCGCCGCTTGTGGGCTGAAGGGGCCTTTTCGCAGGCCTTTGTGCCAATCCTAGCCGAATTTAAGAACCAGCAAGGTCAGGCCGCGACTAAAGCGTTAGTCGACGCGAGCGCGACGGTATTACTATGGATTCTTGTGCTGCTATCAGTACTGGGGGTGAGCGGGGCTGCATGGGTTATTTGGGGGGTGGCAATCGGGCTGCAAGCAGATGCGCATGCGTTTTCTGCCGCGGTGTTTATGACACGCGTCATGTTTCCTTACATTGCATTGGTTTCGCTGGCTTCGCTGGCTTCTGGCATATTGAATACCTATCGGCATTTTTCACTGCCGGCAGTGGCTCCCGTTTTGCTTAATCTGAGTTTTATTGTGGCCTCGCTGCTGGTCGCGCCTTATTTGGACACGCCCATTTATGCGCTTGCTTTTGCGGTGATTGTTGGGGGTGTTTTGCAGTTGGTCGTGCAATTGCCGGCGCTGGCAAAACTTGGCATGCTGCCAAAAATTAGCCTTCATCCATCGAAGGCATTGGCGCACCCTGGCGTTAAGAGAATCCTGGCGAAGATGCTGCCGGCTACTTTTGCGGTATCGGTTGCACATCTTAGCCTGATGATCAATACCAATATTGCATCGAGACTGGCATCCGGCAGTGTCTCATGGTTATCGTACGCAGATCGCTTAATGGAGTTCCCAAGTGCTTTATTAGGCGTGGCGCTGGGCACCATTTTGCTGCCAAGTTTGGCGCAGGCGCATACTGAAGCGGATGCCGTTGAATATTCAGCGTTGCTTGATTGGGGTCTAAGGTTGACGTTATTGCTAGCGGCGCCAAGCGCGATTGCGCTGTTCATCTATGCTGAGCCGCTGATTGCAACGCTGTATCACTATGGCCGTTTTAGTGTCGTTGATGTCGCGATGGTGAGCCGTGCTTTAAGTGCCTATGGAATTGGGCTAGTTGGCTTAATTTTGGTTAAAATTCTCGCGCCAGGCTTTTACGCCAAACAAGATATCAAAACGCCCGTCAAAATCGCCTTGTTCGTACTCGCCATGACACAACTGTGTAATTATTTCTTCGTGCCGTTTTTTGCGCATACGGGATTGTCATTGTCAATCGCAATTGGCGCGTGTATCAATGCCTTACTGCTTTTTGTTGGTTTATGTAAAAAGGGCATTTATACGCCATCGCCGGGTTGGGGGCGCTTTTTTGCACAACTGGTTTTTGCTTGTTCTGCCTTGGCGGGTGTCCTGTGGTGGTTCCGCCAACATTTCGATTGGATTGAGCTAGGGGCATCGCCGATCCTAAGGATGGCTTTGCTGGCGGCCAGTTTGATGAGTGTGGCAGCGATTTATTTTGCCATATTGTGGCTGTTGGGATTCAACTACACTTGGTTCAAACGGCAGATGCGGTGACGGGTTCCGCATCTGCACGTCATCGCTTGATTTGGTTTTTATTGCAGCGCATCAAAAATCCGCTGGCGAATTTCGTCAACACTGCCTTGCCCACTGATGCGCCGGTATCGGGGCGCTGCAATTGGGCTATGGTTGTTTTCAGCGCGATTTGCCCAATTAGCGTAGTAATCGACTAATGGTTTTGTTTGCTCGAGATAGACAGACAGTCGTTTGCGGACCGTCTCTTCCGCGTCATCTTTGCGCTGAATCAGCGCCTCACCTGTGACATCGTCTTGGTCTGCAATCTTGGGCGGATGAAATTTTATATGGTAGCTGCGGCCCGAGGCGGGATGCACGCGGCGCCCGCTCATGCGCACAATAATTTCATCAAATGGCACATCGATCTCAACCACATAGTCAAGCGCTACGCCTGCGTGTCTCATTGCTTCAGCTTGGGGCAAGGTGCGTGGGAAGCCATCAAAAAGATAGCCGTTGGCACAGTCGGGTTGCTCTAAGCGCTCTTGGACCAAACTAATGATGAGATCATCGGGCACCAACTCTCCAGCATCCATAAAGCTGCGAGCTTTGAGGCCAAGCGGTGCTCCGGCATTGATCGCGGAGCGGAGCATATCACCGGTCGAAATTTGCGGGATGCCAAATTTTTCTCGGATCAAGTTTGCCTGGGTACCCTTGCCTGCGCCAGGGGGGCCGAGCAGGATCAAACGCATGATGTCATTCTCCGAATAGTGTGGTTTATTGCGCTACGCAATATGTGAAAACAGTTGATTATGCCATGGTTGCTTGGCTTAAGTTTTTTGACTTGAATTAGGGCGCGCATTTTGCGACAGCTTGAAAGTGCTTGCGCACACGAGCAAGATCAGCTGGCGTATCAACCCCCGCGCTGGGTACTTGGTCTGTGATGAGCACCGCAATACGCTCGCCATGCCAGAGCGCGCGTAGTTGTTCAAGGGCCTCAGCTTGTTCAAATGGCGCTGGGGCTAAACGTGGGAAACGGCGCAAAAAAGCAGCCCGGTATGCATATAAACCGATGTGCCGATAGACTGCACAGGGTGGGCTCGGGATCGCTTGCAGATTGGGCCAGTGGGCCTGGTACGCATCGCGCGCCCATGGAATCGGTGCGCGTGAAAAATAAAGCGCGCGACCCCCTATATCTAGCACGGTTTTAACCACATTAGGGTCAAATATCTCTGAGGGATCCGTGATCGGGTGGGCCGCGGTGGCGATTGCGCACTCTTTTTGACTGGCTAGATGGGCGACGACACTTTGGATCAGTGCCGGTTCTAACAGTGGCTCGTCACCTTGCGCATTAAGCACAATCGTCTCGTCGCTCCACCCAAAATGCTCAACCACTTCAGCTAATCGATCTGTGCCAGACAGATGAGTTTGGCGCGTGAGTACAGCGTGAAAGCCGTATTGCTGTGCAACCTCGATAATGACTTGCGTATCGGTGGCGATAATCACCCGTTGCGCGCCGGCTGCACGCGCGCGCTTGGCAACGTGCACGACCATCGGTTGCCCGTCAATCTCAAGCAGCGCTTTGCCAGGCAAGCGGGAAGACGCTAGTCGAGCCGGGATGACGGCGATAAAGGGCTGAGGGGCGAGCGCATTAACTGCGCTGGAGCCAGCAAAATTATGCATTGGAAAATATATTGATTACTCAGGTTTGCTGGTGGCGACCGGCTCAAGCAGCTTGCCTTCGACGGTTTGGCGAGCTTGTTCAACAATCATCACGGGAATGCCGTCGCGAATCGGATAAGCGAGCTTATCGACATGGCAAATCAATTCCTGCGCTGCACGATCATGAGTGAGTGTGCCTTTGCACAATGGGCACACCAGAATTTCAAGTAAACGAGGATCCACGGACTTTCTCTGTAATAAGGGTCAGTAGGCGTGAATCAAGCGTAGCATCAACTGGAACCACCCACAGCCGCGCATCACACCAACCTTGGCATTTTACTGCATCCTTTTCGGTAATTAGAATGATTTCAGCGGCTGCATCGCTAAACGGATTAGCAATATAAGCAAAATGATCGGGGAGTGCACGTGTTGCGGTTAAGGTGAGACCCTGCGTGCGCAAAGTTGAAAAAAAACGTTCGGGCTCACCAATCCCCGCGGCGGCCAGGATGCGTTTGTCAACAAATTGATGCAGTGGCCGGCGCAAAGAAGGGTTATCTAAATGCCAGGCGGCTCCTGTGGTCAAGTTTAATGCAAAAGTGTTCGGCCAACTCGGCAACGCATGAGGAGAGGAGCCGTTAATCAAGGTTGCATCGCGCCGGCGGGACATCGGTTCGCGCAATGGGCCGGCAGGCAAGAATAAACCGTTGCCACCGAGCCGCTGATCGAAGACCACCAATTCGACTGCACGGGCGAGCCGATAGTGCTGTAAGCCGTCATCGCTGATGATCAAATCTACTTCTGGATGCGTCGTGCATAATGCGCGTGCGGCAGCGACTCTATCAGGGCAGACCCATACTGGCGCAGCAGTGCGTTGGGCAATTAAAAGTGGCTCATCGCCGACTTCAGTCGCGTCGGATTGCGCGCTGACTGCACGTGGTGCTTTAACTTGCGCACCATAGCCCCGTGAAATAACGCCTGGATTAAACCCTGCACGGCGCAATCCGTCGATCAGGGCAATCACGGTCGGCGTTTTGCCGGTACCGCCAACGGTGACATTCCCGACAATGATGACTGGCACAGACAGATGTTCAACCCGGCGTAAGCCAAAGGTAAAACTTGCTCGCCGTAACGCAGCGGTGATACCGAACAGGTAAGACAATGGCCGTAGCGCCCAAGAAAATAAGCCCCGACGCTGCCATTCACGCGATACATAGTGTTCGAGATGCAGCTTCCAGTTTTTTAGCATATCTATGCTGAACCATCCTAATTTCAGTGAGCCGATCGAGATAGCGCTTAAGTACGATAACGCTTAAATACCTTAGATTTAGCAAGGTTTATCGACGGTAAGTCCAGGATTTTTTTTAAAATCGCTAACATTGCTGGTCAATACCGCAATAGATACGTTGATGTAAAAAATTATACGTAAAATGTGTATTTTATGTAATGTTTGTTCCTGATCAATAGGTGGCTTCACGTATGTCATTATAAAATATGTGATATAGCAGGTGATCTCAATCGACCAAAAGATATATGGAAATTAAAAGCAGTTGGCCAGTGTCAAACGGCGGCGAGACGGTTCTTTCTGTGTCGGCATTAAATGGTGCAATAAGCACGACCCTTGAACGGACATTTCCGCTCATCTGGGTGGCGGGTGAAGTCTCGAACTTTACCTGTGCAGCAAGCGGCCATTGGTATTTTTCTTTGAAAGACAGCGCGGCTCAGATTCGTTGTGTCATGTTCCGTATGCGTGCGCAGTCAATGTCGTTTGTGCCGGCGAATGGAGATCGGATTGAAGTACGGGCATTGGTCACAGTCTATGAGCCAAGAGGTGAGGTTCAACTTAAGCTTGAAGCCATTCGTCGTACCGGGCAAGGCCAGCTTTATGAAGCTTTTTTACAGCTTAAGCAAAAACTTGAAAGCGAAGGATTGTTTGCCGTATCAAGGAAACGAGAGCTGCCTCCTTATCCTCGAACGATCGGTATTGTTACGTCGTTGCAAGCGGCTGCGCTGCAAGATGTTTTAACCACCCTTAGGCGTCGCGCACCGCAGTTGTCTGTGATTGTGTATCCATCTCCAGTACAAGGGGTAGAGGCGGCGGTGAAACTAGCCAAAATGATCGAATGTGCCAATCAGCAGGCCGAAGTTGAGTTGCTGATTATTTGCCGCGGAGGGGGCTCACTGGAAGATTTGTGGGCCTTCAACGAAGAAACTTTAGCGCGTGCGATTGCCGCCAGTCACTTACCTATTGTCAGTGGCGTCGGCCATGAAACGGATTTTACGATTGCGGATTTTGTGGCTGATCAACGCGCACCCACGCCAACTGGCGCGGCTGAACTGGTGAGTCCGGCCCGTGAGATGTTATTGCGCGAGCTTGAGCAATCTCGGCGACAACTGATGCGTGTTTGTGCGCGTTTAGTTGAAGGTCGTGCACAGCAGTTGGATTGGCTGGCACGTGGCTTACTGAACCCGGCTGAGCGCCTGCGGCGGCAACAAAATCAACTGCAGCAGCACGCTACGCGTTTAGCCATGGCTTTTGCGCAGCCGCATGCACAGCGGCGCGCAACGCTGCGTGAAGCGGCTGCGAAGCTTGAGCTTTTAAGTCCACAGCGCACCTTAGAGCGAGGCTATGCTGCCTTACTAGACTCCCGCAGCCAACAGGCGATACGCTCCCCGGCTACTTTGGCAAAGATGTCTCAGATCGTAGTTCATTTAGCGCAGGGCAGCGCAGATGTTGAACTGACTCGGGTACAGCCACGCTCGGGAGTCGAGTTCTAATTTGCTCGTATAGACTAAGTCGCCTAGAATGATAGATTGATTCTTACAAATTTATTTAGCCAGTAGAAAAAAGGAAATTTACCCATGGAACATATTCTGCCTGCTTTGCCATACGCAAAAAATGCACTCGCGCCCCATATGTCAGAAGAAACGCTTGAGTTTCACTATGGCAAGCATCATCAAACGTATGTTACGACCCTGAATAAATTAATTGTAGGGACAGAATTCGAGAATTTGTCGCTTGAAGCCATCATTAAAAAAGCTTCTGGCCCGATTTTTAACAATGCTGCCCAAATCTGGAATCACACTTTCTTCTGGCATAGCTTATCGCCACAAGGAGGCGGGCAGCCAACGGGGGCCCTGGCTGAGGCGATCAACCGCCAATGGGGGTCATATGATCAATTTAAAGAAGCCTTCACTAAGGTTGCTATTGGCACTTTTGGCTCTGGTTGGGCTTGGCTGGTCAAAAAAACCGATGGTTCACTCGATCTGGTTTCAACCAGTAATGCGGCGACCCCGCTCACCACGGATGTAAAACCGTTGCTGACATTAGATGTTTGGGAGCATGCCTATTACATTGATTATCGCAATGTGCGTTTGAATTTTGTCGGGGCGTTTTGGAATATGGTGAATTGGGAGTTTGCGGCGCACAACTTCGGCGCTTAAGCGCTTCGTATAGTGCGGCAAGAAGCTGACGGCTAGGCTCAGATTTAGCGGGAGGTTTCTTGCCATGCGGGCAACCCACCGATCGCCATGCCGGGCTGGATGCCTTTTGCCGCAAACCAGCCACGGTTCATTTCTAGGGCATAGCGGCCAGCCCGCGTAGGGCAGTGATTGGCCATTGTCTCAGGGTTCATTTCAGCGATATCGGTGATGGTGCCGTGATCGTCAATAAAAGCGATCGAAAGCGGGAGCTTGGTGTTTTTCATCCAGAAGCAATGCTGAGCGCTTTCATCAAAGACAAATAACATACCTTCATTGGGCCCGAGATTGGTGCGATGCATTAAGCCTTGTTGGCGGTCAGCTTGATTCGCCGCGACTTCAGCGTGTACTGAATATATGCCGATGGCGAGCGTCACCACTGGCAGTTTTCTGTGGTGTTTAAGCGGGACCGACTGAGCTTGAACGGAAGTGGCAAGTAACGCTATGCTGCTGATGCTGAGCGCCAATGTAATGAGCGAGACCGGAAATAAAAGACGTGACAGAAAATGCACGGAATGACTCCTGAGAGAACCGCAACAGAAAGTGACAAATGCGCTGTATGCGCTGCGCAAGGTCGTTAAAAACACTAAGCATACAAACACATAGTATAAAGAAAAATCGTAACTCCCCAGGTACCTTTGACTACTATATTTTGATAAAAACCTTTTCTTTTGCCTATATATTGAAAATACAGCACGAAAATTGGCCAAAAATAGCAGTGCAACTGCAGCATAAGCGTTGACCAAACATCTTAGCCAACAATATATTGTGCAAACCTTTCTTCTGGTGACAATATGTTGTACCTGGGGAGTTACGAAAAATCTAATTCTCAGAATTTTTCCAACGCCCCGCTTAATCAAGCATGCGCTGTCGTCGGTCGCACAGGCTGAATCGCAAGGCGTAACCCCATGGCTTTAAGAACAGCCGATAAACTGCTCAGCACAGGGTTACCATTCGGCGATAAGGTTCGGTAAAGCTGCGTTGGACTCAGATGCGCTTTCTCAGCGACTGTTTGCACCCCACCAAAAGCTTTTGCTATCTGGCGTAAGGCAGTCAAGAGTTCCCTTTGATCACCGTCTTCAAGAATACTATTGAGTAATTGAAGAACATAGGCTGGATCATCTCGATATAGCTCAGCCATTGCTTCATCGTGCAGTTTATCTCTCATCGTCAGTTCTCCTTTGCCAATCTTTCCAGTACTCGCAGGCTCGGTCGATATCTGCGCATTGTGTCCGTTTATCGCCACCGCACAGCAGTAAAACTACTTGCTTATCTGCAATAGCGTAATAAACTCGATACCCTGCGCCTACATCAATGCGTAACTCCCAAACACCATCGCGACAAAATTTATGATCACCAAAATTACCTTGCTCAATACGGTTCACACGCCGATCTATAGCAATCTTTGTGGCTGTATCGCGCAGCTTGTATCGCCAATCAAGGTACGCATTTTTCTCAGCAGCAGTCAGGTAATGATGGATGATATACATGATGGATTTTCGTTTATAAACTAATCGGTGTCAACAATCAATTTCCGCGATGTGGGGAGCAAATGAATTGTCTAGTTTTTAGCACGTAAATTGTCCGGTTTTTGGTGGGTTATGGATACACCCAGAAGCCTGGCCTATTGGCTAGAAAAATCCGGAGGATGAGATTTGAAAGGCATACACAGAGTGCAGCACAAACGCCTTACACAGGCAGCAGCGCAGATATTAGGGATATGCGAGCGCACATTTAGACGGCAGATGGGGCATTATGAAAGGGGCTCTTTAATTTCAGCGCAATAAACGACGGTAGCCTGTTAAATAGCCTCTTCTTACTTTCAATATTGTTTAGCCTGGGAATGGGGCCGAACAGTTAAAAATACTCACGCTTAATCGGTGTATAATTCTTGTGTCTTATATAAGAGTTGGCTAAATTTTTTAAGCCCTTTATGTGTATCTAAGCACGTCCCCTATTGGAGAATTCGACATGGCCTATCAGCATATCAAAGTTCCAGCTGGTGAAAAAATTACCGTCAACGCGGATTTTTCAATCAATGTCCCTGACCAGCCCATTATTCCTTATATTGAGGGAGATGGGATTGGCGTCGATATCACGCCGGTGATGATCGAGGTGGTTGATGCGGCGGTTCGCATAGCGTATGGTAGTAAAAAAAAGCTCAACTGGATGGAAGTCTACGCCGGTGAGAAGTCGACCCAGGTTTATGGCGCTGATGTCTGGTTGCCTGATGAGACATTGTCCGCGATCAAAGAATACAGTGTGTCAATCAAAGGGCCGTTGACGACCCCGGTAGGGGGGGGTATTCGTTCGTTAAACGTGGCGTTACGCCAGGCACTTGATTTGTATGTCTGTCTGCGCCCAGTCCGTTATTTCAAGGGTGTGCCTTCACCGTTGCGTGAGCCGGAAAAGACCGATATGGTGATTTTTCGAGAGAACTCAGAAGATATTTATGCCGGCATTGAATGGGCCGCTGATTCTGAGCAAGCGAAAAAAGTCATCCGTTTTTTGCAAGAAGAAATGGGCGTGACGAAAATTCGCTTTCCGCACACCTCAGGGATTGGCATCAAGCCAGTATCACGCGAGGGGACTGAGCGGCTAGTGCGCAAGGCGATCCAGTATGCTATTGATAACGATCGCCAATCGGTGACGCTGGTGCACAAAGGCAATATCATGAAATATACGGAAGGGGCATTTCGTGATTGGGGTTATGCGTTGGCGCAGAGAGAATTCGGCACGCAGTTGATCGATGGCGGCCCATGGGCGAAATTTAAAAACCCAAAAACAGGTCGCGAGATCATGGTTAAAGATGTGATTGCGGATGCCTTTTTGCAACAAATTTTGCTGCGTCCAGCTGAATACGATGTGATTGCGACGCTTAATTTGAATGGGGATTATGTCTCGGATGCGCTGGCGGCTCAAGTGGGCGGGATCGGCATTGCGCCCGGTGCGAATTTGTCTGATTCGATTGCTATGTTTGAGGCAACGCATGGCACGGCGCCTAAATACGCCGGTAAAGACTATGTGAATCCAGGTTCAGAGATTCTTTCTGCGGAGATGATGCTGCGCCATCTGGGCTGGTTTGAAGCTGCCGATATGATTATTGAGGCAATGGAGAAGTCGATCTTACAAAAGCGCGTGACCTATGATTTTGCGCGTTCGCTTGAAGGAGCAACGCAAGTATCTTGCTCGGGTTTTGGCAGGGTTCTAATCGAAAATATGGGAAGGTAGGGCGGTCATAAAAGAAACGGCCGCATTAAATGCGGCCGTTCTTTAAAACAAAGGGTTTTTAACCGACTTTATACCTTTTGGATATTTGAAGCCTGTTTGCCTTTAGGACCATCTACGATGGTAAAGCTAACCCTATCACCTTCAGCCAATGATTTGAAACCATTGGATTGAATTGCTGAAAAATGGGCGAAGAGATCTTCACCGCCTGTATCAGATGTGATAAACCCAAAACCTTTACCGTCGTTAAACCACTTGACTGTGCCTAGGCAGCGGTCTGCGTTCTGATCAATTGACATATACAACTTTCCTTCTACTCTTGTTACTTCAACCACGAGCGCGGTTCGAAAAGCTAGACGACTTGCGCCACTCCCTCCTCACTTAAGCTCACCCCGGCGCTTCTTTTATAAAAAACGCGCCAACCTGATTGTTGGGTCTGTGGGGTTCTGTGTCAAGCTTTTTTTGAATTATTCTAAATTCTTTATTCTAAATAGTTGCGCTGCACGCGCTGCAATCAGGCTGTCGGGCGATCTGCAATGAACGCCAATGCATGTGCAACGCATCTAATAATAACAGCCTGCCGGTTAGGGAGGTGCCGGTTTGTGCGATCAGGCGGAGGGCTTCCGCGGCCTGCATGGAGCCGATAATGCCAACCAATGGTGCAAATACCCCGGTTCTAGAGCAACTCATTTCTGCCGATGCCGGCGCTGGAGGGAAAAGGCACGCATAACAAGGGGAATCCGCTAAACGTAGATCAAAGGTGCTAATTTGCCCAGCAAAACGCAACGCGGCGCCTGATACGAGTGGTTTACGATGTGTAATACACGCCTGATTAATCAGATGGCGGGTGGCGAAATTATCCGTACAGTCAAGAACCACGCTGGCGCGCGCAACCCATTCATCCAGCACCGCCGCATCGGCGTATAACGCCAATGCATTGACCTGAACCTCTGGGTTAAGACGCGCTAGCGCCGCGCGTGCGGCGGATACTTTGGCTTGGCCTACTGTTTCGGTGGTGTAAATAATTTGTCGTTGCAAATTGGCCAGATCGACCGTGTCCCCGTCCATCAGCGTCAAGGTGCCAATGCCTGCGGCAGCAAGGTAGAGCGCGGCCGGCGAGCCGAGCCCGCCAGCGCCAATAATCAGGACGTGGGCGTCCAGGAAAAGTTGCTGCGCCTCAATCCCCAGTTCATCCAGAAAGATATGCCGGGAATAGCGTAGGAGTTGTTCGTCATGCATTGTCGCAACTCGCCTAATTTGCTGGCGCAACGGTTGGGCGAGCAGAGTTATTTGCCGCGATTGCGCGTTCGATTTTCGATTTTGATAACTGTACTGGTTCACCTTTTAGCTGATGCAGGGCTTGTTGCAGCATAAAGTCTTCCTTGCTGCCAAAAATAGTAGGAACGCGTTCGCGGTCTTTGTCACGTTGCTCAGGTGTTTTTTTGGCGTTTTCTGTTTCAAGTTCGCGCAATTGCTTAATGCGCTGTTGCTCGCGGAGTTCTTGTTGCTTTTTCTCGTTCGGGTCTTGCGTATTGGCTAGGTGATTTGAATAATCAACCTCGCGCGTGATAAAAACGTCGTTTGGGTCGCCCTCTGAATATTGATCAACCGGCATATCGGGAAGGATGCCCTTGTTTTGGATTGACAGGCCGTTTGGCGTGTAATAGTAGGCCGTGGTTAAGCGTAGGGCGGTATCCGTGGTGAGCGGGCGCACGGTTTGTACTGAGCCTTTGCCAAAGGTCGCTTGGCCCATAATCAGTGCGCGTTGGTGGCCCTGTAGTGCGCCTGCAACAATTTCAGAGGCCGATGCCGAATACGCATTGGTTAAGACAATGATTGGCACGGTTTTAAAAATAGCCGGCAAATTTTTTAAAGGGTCTGTGCTGAGTGAGGGCAAGCGGTAATGCGCAAAGGTGCCGCGATAGGTTTCTTTAGCATGGGTTTCTTGACCATTGGTTGAAACAATGGTTGCATTGAGTGGCAAGAAAGCGCTAGAAACACCGACTGCGCTTTGCAATAAGCCACCGCCGTTACTGCGCAAATCTAGCACCAAGCCTTTTAGAGGTTGAGTTTGTGGCTGTTTTTTGACAAGTTCTTCGAGTTTTGTGGCGAGATCAGCTACCGTGCGCTCTTGAAAGCTGGTGATGCGAACCCACGCATAGCCCGCTTCGATCATTTTTGTTTTGACGCTCTGCACATGAATTTCAGCACGTGTAATGGTCATCGGATACATCCGATTGGCGCTTTTCCGATAAATGGTCAGCGTCACAGGAGTCCCCGCTTTGCCCCGCATCAACTTAACCGCTTGGTCAAGCGACATGCCGCGCACAGGTTTGTCATCAATGCGTGAGATTAAATCGCCAGGTTGGATGCCCGCCCGAAATGCGGGGGTGTCTTCAATCGGTGAAATAATTTTGATGAGCCCGTCTTCTTGCGAAATCTCGATGCCCAGGCCAGCAAAGCGCCCCCGTGTTTGCTCCTGGAGTTCTTTATACTCTTTTTGATCGAGATAAGACGAGTGCGGATCTAAGCTTGAGACCATGCCTTTGATCGCGGCGGTGAGCAGCTTTTTATCGTCAACTGTTTCGACATAGTCGTGTTTGACCTGTCCAAATACCTCAGCTAAAAGCCGCAATTGATCAAGTGGCAGCGGCGCATCATGATTGTTTTGCGCCGCGGCAGAAAATTGCAACGTAGCCAGTACGCCCGTCACCAGACCGAGGGCGATTAAGCTGATGTATTTGAGGTGTTTACGCATGAAATATAGGGCTAAGAGCTGTCAAAGTGAGTTCAATTGTGGCACATTTTTTAAGCAAAATGCCATTGTGTGTGCATTAGCTTAAGCCGCCTGACCGTGACCAGCAGGGGTTTTTTGAGCTTGCTTAAGGTCTTCTTGTGCGCTTAAATAGGCACGCGAGACGGGCTTGAGTGTTGCGTCGAGTTCATACACAAGGGGCACTCCATTTGGAATGTTCATGCTCAGAATATCTTGATCGGAAATTCCTTCAAGGTATTTGATCAAGGCTCGCAATGAGTTGCCATGCGCTGCGATGATAATGCGTTGGCCAGCTTTGATGGCGGGGGCTATCGAGTCATTCCATAAAGGCAAGACCCGGGCCACCGTATCTTTTAAGCACTCGGCTAGCGGTAACTCGCTCTGAGGGATTTTTACGTAACGCTGATCACTGTAGGACGTGCGCGGATCTGAGGGGGCCAGTGGTGGCGGCGACGTTTCATAGCTGCGGCGCCATTGTAAAACTTGTTCCGCGCCATATTGTGCGATTGTTTCTGCTTTGTTTAAACCGGTTAACGCGCCGTAGTGGCGTTCATTGAGGCGCCATGAGTGGGTCACGGGTAGATACAAAAGATCCATTTCGTCTTGAATATGCCAAAGTGTGCGAATGGCGCGCTTTAAGACTGAGGTGTACGCAATATCGAAGGTATAGCCGGCGCTTTGTAACAGCCGCCCGGCTTGGCGAGCTTCATTGATGCCTTGCTCGGTGAGATCAACGTCAGCCCAGCCAGTGAAGCGGTTCTCTTTGTTCCACGTCGATTCGCCGTGACGGATGAGGACAAGTTTATACATGTAAAATAAAAGTAGTCGTAAAAAAGTACAGAAAATAAGCGAAAACAAACGCTTCATCAGCATGATTTTGAATAATCGAGCCAGATTTAGTAACCGTCAAGCATTTATTTTATATAATGTGAGGATGACTTTTCTTAATTATCGGAATTCCTGTGAAATTTTTCACTGACTATACTAATCTTGCTTTGCTTGTTGCCGCCCTGATTGCGGGTGGGTTGTTACTTTGGCCAAGCTTGATGCGCCGCGGCCGCGACTTGTCGGTGCAGCAGGCAACGCAATTCATTAACCATCGCAATGCCACGGTGATCGATCTCAGAACAACTACTGAGTACGGCCAAGGCCATTTGCCGCAAGCCCGCCATGTGGCGTGGGACGCGCTATCTGCAAAAGGGCTGCAAATTGCTAAAAACAAGGCGCATCCAGTGCTGTTAACGTGTCAGACTGGCCGGCGTTCGCATAAGGCGCTCGCTGTTTTGAAGCAAGCCGGATATACCGAAGTATTTGTCTTGCAAGGCGGCTTAGCCGCGTGGCAGCAAGCAGGCATGCCAGTCATAAAATAAGGATCGTGATGAAAAAAGTACTCATGTATAGTAAGCAAGTATGTCCATATTGCGATATGGCCGAGCGCTTGCTGAAGGCCCGTGGTGTCGAGCATATCGAAAAAATCGCGATCGATAAGGACCCGGCCCAGCGCGATGAAATGATTCAGCGTACTGGTCTGCGCACGGTGCCACAAATTTTCATCGACGGTACCCATATAGGCGGCTACGATAAATTGGCCGCGCTTGATCGTAATGGTGATTTAGTCTCTCTGCTCACAGTGAGCGAGTAATCAATTTAGAGTCATTCGACTTAAACTGCAACTGTAAGGAATATGATGGCAACCGAAAGTACTCCACAAAATACGCAACCTGTATTTAATATTCAGCGCCTCTACCTTAAGGATTTGTCGCTTGAACAGCCTAACTCACCGGCCATTCTGAGTGAACTTGAAAAACAAGCCCCGACCATTGAAATCGAGGTTAGCCTGAAAGCAGAAAAGATTTCAGAAGAGATCTATGAGAGCGTTGTTTCGACTGTTGTGACAGCAAAACTAAAAGATAAAGTTGTGCTTTTAATCGAAGCAAAGCAAGCCGGCTTATTTGAGGTTCGCAATATCAAAGAAGAACAAATGGATCCGCTGCTACATATTGCGTGTCCGTCGATTGTTTTCCCTTATTTGCGTGCAAATTTGGCTGATGCAGTAACACGTGCTGGTTTTCCGCCAATTCATCTTGCCGAAATTAATTTCCAGTCGTTGTATGAGCACCGTTTGGCACAGCAGGCAGAAGCCAAAAAAGAAGCGCCAGCGCAAAAACCAAAAGCAGTAGACAACAATAGCGCGAACCTGACTTTCGCGAATCATTTTAAGCGGCCACCTCTGCCGCGAGCATGATCGATTTATTGTCGTGTGATGCACGGTTTCTCTTTAGACTGCGATACATTGGTTATTTTGCAGAGAATCAGGCCATATCTTTGTCAGTGACTTGATGAATATTACTGTTCTAGGCGCGGGTGCCTGGGGGACCGCGCTGGCCCATCATCTGGCGGATCGTCACTCTACTTTGCTATGGGCGCGCAATGCGGCCTTAGTTGAGCAACTGACGCATGATAAGCATAATCAGACTTATCTGCCCGGTGTGCCGTTGGCTAGCCGTTTGCGCTATGAAGCGGATTTGCTGGCGAGCCTTGAGCATGCGGCGGCAGAGGATGCCCTCTGTATTATTGCAACGCCAGTCGCGGGCCTTCGTGCGCTATGTAAAGCCATGCGCGAGCTTAACTGTATCCCTGCTCACCTGATTTGGTTATGTAAGGGATTTGAGGTGACTAGCCGTTGCTTGCCCCATCAAGTCATGGCTGCTGAACTGGGCGCGCGTAGTTGCGGGGCTTTATCTGGCCCGAGCTTTGCGCGTGAAGTGGCGCAA
Organism: Mycoavidus cysteinexigens; assembly: GCA_031963205.1. Classification (GTDB taxonomy): domain Bacteria; phylum Pseudomonadota; class Gammaproteobacteria; order Burkholderiales; family Burkholderiaceae; genus Mycoavidus; species Mycoavidus cysteinexigens_C. Next base: position 21,880 of record JASSUB010000006.1, on the reverse strand, counting down.
GGTTTGCCAGTGGCGCTAACCATCGCGAGCCAATCCGTTGCTTGCCGTGATGCGGCTGTGCGCGCACTTCACCATGCCGCAATGCGTATCTATACGGCTGACGATGTGATCGGCGTCGAAGTGGGGGGGGCGGTCAAAAATGTATTGGCGATTGCGGCGGGCATTTCCGATGGGCTTGAGCTTGGCCTAAATGCGCGTGCTGCCTTGATCACCCGTGGTTTGGCCGAAATGACACGGTTAGGTGTGACGCTAGGCGCTCGGGCCGAGACTTTTATGGGGTTGGCCGGTCTTGGTGATTTGATCCTAACGGCAACCGGCGATTTATCGCGCAATCGCACCGTTGGCTTACAGTTGGCAACAGGGCGGCCGTTGGCCGACATTCTGGCGACGCTTGGCCATATTGCAGAAGGGGTGCGCTGTGCGCCAGAGATATTAGCCTTGGCGCAAGCGCAGGCGGTTGAAATGCCGGTTACGCAAGCGGTCTGTTCCGTGCTATTTGATGGTTGTGCGCCGCGCGCTGCGGCCTATGCGTTGTTACAGCGAGAAGCGAAGGTAGAAACGAGCTTAGCTGGCGTCTAGCGCGTTAGAGGAGGGGGCCTTTCATTAGCAGGGTTAGGCGCCGCCGGCAAAGCCTTGTTGCCGCCACGCCTCGAAGACCGTAATTGCAACGGCATTTGACAAATTAAGGCTGCGATTGCCGGGTCTCATCGGCAGCCGTACGCGTTGCTCCGCTGTGAGCTGCGTGAGTAGCTCGGTGCTGAGCCCACGCGTTTCTGGACCAAACACAAACCAATCCCCTTTGGCAAATGTGTGATGGTGCAAGTGGCTGGCACCTCGGGTCGTAAACGCGAACATCCGCGTGTCAGAGATGCTTTCACTAGCCATAAAAGCTTGCCAGTTCTGATGCACCCGCAGCGAGACAAATTCATGATAATCAAGTCCGGCACGGCGCATTTTTGCATCATCGAGCTTAAAGCCAAGCGGCTCAATCAGATGCAATTGGGCGCCTGCATTGGCGCACAGGCGAATGATATTGCCCGTATTGGATGGAATTTCAGGTTCGACAAGAACAACGTTAAACATAAGAAAGCTGGCCCAACTGTGTGCATAGCGCCGGGATTATAGCCTGGGATAGCGCCCAGTTGCACTGCCATGCGGACTTATTATGGCGTGCGCAGCGCGACCAAATTGGTGACTCGCGCGGCGCCGGCGTTCTTTAATATACGAGCTACTGCCTCAAGCGTTGTGCCAGAAGTCATCACATCGTCGACCACTGCAATATGCTGTCCGCGTATGCTGGCTAACTGCCGCCGATTCATTGCCGCAACGAATGCGCAACGCAGATTGCGTCGTCTTTCTTGGAGGTGGCTGAGTTGCGCCTGAGGCGGTGTATCAATCACGCGCTTAACCCATGTAGCTTGCTTTTGGATGCGCAGGAGATGAGCCAAGGGTCGAGCAATTTCCCAGGCTTGATTATAACCACGTGTGGCTAGCCGGCAAGCCGAAAGCGGCACGGGCACAATCAGGCTAGGCCAGGCCAGCATGCCGTTGGCATAGGTTTGTTGCACTAAGCTCGCGAGACGCTCAGCAAAAATGGCGGCAATCGTGAGTTGGGCATTAAACTTTAAGGCGAGGACCAGTTGATCAAGCGGCGCGGCATAGTGAGCCAGCGTGAGGGTTGCATCAAATGCAGGTGGCGTGGCGATACAGTGGTGGCATAAAAGAGGGCGGGTGTGGTTGGGGTGGCTAGGATGGTGCTCCAGCGGTAAGGCGCAGCGTGTGCAGCGGCTATGCTTGGTTTGCCAATAAGCGCTGTCACAGCCGTCGCAGATGGCGGTTGGCGATAAATTACCACACAATGCGCATCGGCACGGTAACGCGAGGCGAGTGCATGCTTTGCATAAATTGAACGTATGCTGGGCAAATGCGGTAGCAGCAAGAAACGGTCGCGGCATGGGCAAAAACGTCAAGGCGCTCGGTTAAATTTTTTAATCTTTAAATCTTACTTCTTCAGTAGGCAAGTATACTCATAACTCTTAGTTTATTCACACCCATGCCTCTTTCATCCGTGGACTCTTCTCGACCCGCCGTCGATATTCGGCGTTTGCAGCGAATTTTTGATCGACGTGCACAGACCTTTGATGCGGTGAGTTTCTTGCCGCGCGAAGTCGCGCAACGTATGCGCGAGCGCCTTGAGTGCGTGAACCTAACGCCTACCCGTATCTTGGATGCTGGCTGCGGCTTGGGCGATGATTTATTAGCCCTGCAAGCCTATTTTGACTCTGCGCACATTTATGGACTCGATGTCTCTCATCAGATGCTGGCGCGAGCCTTAGCCGCCACTGGTGCGCCACGGCTAGGTTGGCGAGGGCGTCTAGCGGATACCCTATCTCGAAAAATACAATTTAAAAGCCCTTGGGTCAGAAAATTAGCGCAGATTTTTCAGCCGCGCCCGCGGCAGACCGTGCAAGCTGATTTTGCAATGTTGCCTTTTGCCGCGAGTACATTCGATTTATGTTGGTCAAATCTGGCGTTGCATTGGCATCCTCGACCTGAGCATGTTTTGCTGGAATGGCAGCGCGTCTTAAAAACCGGCGGCCTACTGATGTTTAGTTTATTGGGGCCTGATTCACTCTGTGAATTACGGGCGGCAGGGCAGCGTGCAGGCGCCCAGATGCCTTCTTCGCAGGTGCTTGATTTCACGGATATGCATGATCTGGGCGATATGCTGGTGGCGAGTGGCTTTGAGATCCCTGTGATGGAGATGGAAAAGCTGACCATTACGTATTCCTCGCCGGCTGCCTTGCTCAGTGATGTACGTCGCTGGGGCGCCTATCCGTTTAATCTGGCGCAGCGTCCAGTGGGACTGACTGGCCGTGGTTGGCACGAGGCGCTAATGACGGCGCTAGAGGCGCAGCGGCGCGCCGATGGCATGCTTTCGCTTACCTTTGAAATCATTTATGGGCATGCCTGGAAGGCGGCTGCGAGAACCACTGCAGAAGGCTATGTGATTGTGCGTCTTGATGAAATTACCAAAGCTACAAAGCAAAAGTCGTGAAACACAATTATAATGCGTTGTTTGATTGGATTAAGAAAATGAAGAGAGCGGAAGTATTGCACCTCATTCGTAGACCGTACTCAGATTAAAGATGCCGATGAAAACAATCAAACGAATTCTAATAGGGGCGCTAGCAGGTAGTGGCTTGCTGCTGGCAAATGTTGCTCATGCGGTCAATGACCTTCCGGGCGGCCCGGCAGTCAACGCACTCAATTTTCAAACGCCGGTGACTAAGATCGCCGAAGGTCTCTATGGGCTGCACACCCTGATGCTGATCATCTGCCTAGTGATTTTTGTAGGCGTGTTTGGGGTGATGTTTTATTCGATCGTGGCTCACCGTAAGTCCAAAGGATATCAGCCGGCGCATTTTCATGAAAGCACCACCGTTGAGATTATCTGGACCATCGTGCCATTTTTGATCGTGATTTTGATGGCCTGGCCGGCGACGAAGATGGTGATTGCTATGAAAGACACTAGCAATGCAGATATCACGGTAAAAGTCACGGGTTATCAATGGAAATGGGGTTATGACTATATCAATGGCCCAGGTGCCGGCATTGGGTTTTTATCAACTATCTCAACACCTCGCGATCAAATAGAGGGCCGGCAGCCGGTTTCCGATACGTATTTGCAGGAAGTGGATCACCCGCTGGTGGTGCCGGTTAATAAAAAGATTCGTGTGCTGACAACCGCTAATGATGTAGTGCATTCTTGGTCGGTGCCAGCCCTTGGCGTAAAACAGGATGCCATTCCCGGCTTTGTCCGAGACACTTGGTTTAAAGCTGAAAAAATAGGCACTTATCACGGTTTTTGCACTGAGCTATGTGGTAAAGATCATGCTTATATGCCAGTCGTCGTCAAGGTTTTGTCTGAACAGGACTATGCGCAATGGGTAGACAAGCGGATAAAAACCACGTCAGTGCATGCTGAGCTCAGTAAAACTTGGACCATGAGCCAACTTAAAGTGCGTGGCGAGCAAATTTATACTAGCCATTGCGCCGTTTGTCACCATGCTAACGGCAAAGGCATTGGCCCGTTTCCAGCGCTTGATGGCGGTTTGGTGACCAATGGCCCGCTCAGCAGCCACCTGCAGCTTGTGCTCCATGGCAAAGCCCAAATGCCGCCGTGGGCTTCAACCCTCAATGATATTGATTTGGCTGCGGTGGTGACGTACCAGCGTAATGCGTGGAGCAATCATACTGGCGATTTAATCCAACCGCGGCAGGTGAGCGCGGCACGCAACCCAGCGCTGCTCAACCAAGCTAGCCAAGTGCAGGCCGTTTCTGCACTGCGCCCGGTAACCCCGCAGGCCGCCTCAGCTAAGGCCGGCAAATCGCCAATGCTAGGCCAAGCGCGGACAGCCGGTTCAGCCGCATAATCTGCACCGTGAAACCATGCAAATAAGGAAAGTTTCTATGACCACGATCGGACACGACCAGGGCGCGCAGCACGATCATGCGCATCAGCATCCAGTTGGATGGCGGCGCTGGCTATACGCCACGAACCATAAAGATATTGGTACGTTGTATTTGATCTTTTCATTCATCATGTTTTTGTCTGGTGGCGTGATGGCGCTGTTGATTCGGGTCGAGTTATTCCAGCCTGGCATGCAAATTATGCGCCCCGAATTTTTCAATCAACTCACTACCATGCACGGCGTGGTGATGGTGTTTGGCGCGATCATGCCGGCGTTTGTTGGTTTTGCGAATTGGATGCTGCCATTACAAATTGGCGCATCGGATATGGCATTTGCGCGCATGAATAACTTCAGCTTCTGGCTGTTGCCCCCAGCTGCGTTGTTATTAACGGTATCATTTTTTGTGCCAGGCGGTGCGACCGCCGCAGGCTGGACACTGTATGCGCCGCTTTCAGTGCAAATGGGGCCAGGCATGGATCTGGCTATCTTTGCACTGCATATTATGGGCGCCTCTTCAATTATGGGCGCGATCAATATTGTGGTCACCGTCTTGAATATGCGCGCTCCTGGCATGTCGCTGATGAAAATGCCGATGTTTGCCTGGACTTGGCTCATCACTGCTTATTTGTTAATTGCGGTCATGCCAGTATTGGCGGGCGCTATTACTATGTTGCTCTTTGATCGTCATTTTGGCACTTCGTTTTTTAATGCCGCAGGCGGCGGTGACCCCGTACTCTATCAGCATATTTTCTGGTTTTTCGGCCATCCGGAAGTGTACATCATGATTTTGCCCGCGTTTGGCATCATCTCACAGGTGATTCCAGCTTTTTCGCGCAAACCTTTGTTTGGTTATCATTCGATGGTGTATGCCACGGCGTCAATTGCTATCTTGTCATTTATGGTCTGGGCGCACCATATGTTTGTTACCGGTATGCCGGTTACTGGTCAGCTTTTTTTCATGTATTCAACGATGCTGATTGCGGTCCCAACGGGTGTCAAAGTCTTTAATTGGGTAGCCACCATGTGGCGCGGCGCGCTCACCTTTGAGACGCCGATGTTATTTGCCATAGGCTTTTTATTTGTATTTACGATGGGCGGTTTTACCGGTTTAATTCTGTCGGTGGCGCCGCTTGATGTGGCCATGCATGGGACTTATTATGTGGTCGCGCATTTCCATTATGTCTTGGTGGCAGGTTCATTGTTTGCGCTTTTTTCAGGCTGGTACTATTGGTCGCCAAAATGGACTGGCTATATGTATAACGAAGTACGCGGCCGGATTCACTTTTGGGGCTCGCTGATTTCGTTCAATATCACGTTTTTCCCGATGCACTTTCTGGGCTTAGCGGGCATGCCTCGCCGTTATGTCGACTATCCGGCGCAGTTCACGGATTTTAACCAGATCGCGACGATTGGCGCCTTCGTTTTTGGTTTAATGCAGGTGTACTTTTTGTTTTGGGTGGCTTTGCCAACGTATCGTGGCAAACGGCATTTACTGGCGGCAGATAAGCCATGGGACGGTGCGCAGGGGCTTGAATGGACCATCCCAAGCCCAGCCCCTTTTCATACTTTCGAGAAACCCCCCGTGGTTGAATAAGCGCATGATTTATCCTATGTAATGGATGAGTCTGGGACAACCGCAGATACAACGGCAATATCGAAACCACAGATTGAAATTGAGATTGACATGGAACTGCAACGATGAGTAGCCAAAACCAGAGCCCTTATTATTTCGTGCCAAATCCTTCGCAGCACCCGATTTTGGCAGCGCTCAGCTTACTGGGCATGATGCTTTCGCTAACCGGCTGGCTGAATGATCAGGGCTGGGCGCCGTTTACCTTTGCGGTGAGTCTTGCTTGGTTATTTTTTATCCTGTGGCGCTGGTTTGGCGATGCCATTGCTGAATCCGAGGGTGGGCAATACGGCAAACGGATTGATGCATCTTACCGTTGGAGCATGAGCTGGTTCATCTTTTCTGAAGTCATGTTTTTTAGCGCGTTTTTTGGCGCGCTATTTTATGCCCGCTCGTTTGCCAGCCCACTGCTTGGCGACCTTGAGAATAGGTTGCTGTGGCCAGATTTTATGGCGGCCTGGCCGAATGTCGGGCCCTCCGGTTTGGTGTCACATTTTAAGGCTATGACGGCTTGGCCGATCCCGACCATCAACACTGCTTTGTTGTTAAGCTCTGGTGCTACCTTGACGGTGGCGCACCATGCGCTACGGGATGACCATCGCAAACAAGCGATTATTTGGCTCGCTGCCACGGTGGTGCTTGGCGCTATCTTCTTATTTATGCAAGGCTATGAGTATGTGCATGCTTACCATGAGCTTAATCTCAAGCTCACCTCTGGCATGTATGGCTCAACCTTCTTCCTGCTAACGGGTTTTCATGGCTTCCATGTGATGCTGGGGACATTGATGCTGGCTGTCGTGCTGGTGCGCTTAATGCGTGGACACTTTAGCGCGGAGCACCACTTTGCGTTTGAGGGTGCGGCCTGGTATTGGCATTTTGTCGACGTCGTATGGCTTGGCTTATATGTTGTGGTGTACTGGCTTTGATTGGGTTTTAGCTTTGGGCTTTGAGAGGATTTTAGCTGCGCTGGGGTTTTGGTTTTTTTCGGCGGGTCAGATACCGCCATCTGAAGCGTTTAGAATGCCGCCAGCATCCTAAACGCTTGCATTCTCTTTAATCGCTATACGGAATGCCGGTACTTTGAATCCATCCCATCCAATACGCGAATAAAATAAATAAGAAAAGCCCAATTGACAGCCCCACGCGGGCCATTAATGAATAAACCATCCGCTTGGTTGTCCCTCGGTCGCGCATCATGAAATACAGTGCGCAAACTAGGCTAACGCCAATTAGGATAAAAGCAAATGCAACTAGAGCAGCCATATGGGTAGAAATAATTCAGCAAAGTTTCAAAAGAACAGCGTAAGCCGTACTATTATCGCATTAACGGTTCTATCATGTGGGCTCGAACCACTATGCTAAAAATCCGTTTCTGGCCAGCCTTGGTGGTCTTGATCGCGGTGGCGCTTGCCGTACGCTTAGGCTTTTGGCAGCGAGATCGCGCACATCAGAAAGAAGCGCTGGCAGCCCAAATCGCACGCCATCAGCATAGCGCGCCGATATCTGTGGGCTCATCGTTACTGCCACTTAAAGAAATCGAATACCATCGGCTCCGAGCGCGCGGGCGTTTTATGCCGGAGCATGTCGTGTATCTTGATAATCGACCCTATAATGACCAGCCTGGTTTTCATGTGCTGATGCCGCTGGCCTTAGAGGAAGGGGGGTATGTATTGGTCAAACGGGGTTGGATCCCCCGTAATATAAAAGATCGTACTGCGTTTGCGCCCTATTGCACGCCGGCGAGTATCGTCGACATAGAAGGGATTGCCCGCGCTGATGCGGGCCGTGCCTTTGAGCTTGGCTCTGGTGGTTCAGCGGCGCGTTTGCGGCTTCGGCAAAATTTGGAGATGGCGGCATACCAAGCAGAAACAGGGTTGCCGCTGCAGCCATTTATCCTTTGGCAAACCAATCCTCTAAACGACCAACTGGTGCGTGTTTGGCCAAGCCCTTTAACGGGTGTGGCGCGTAACTATGGTTATATGGTCCAATGGTGGGGAATCGCGGTTGCTATAGTATTATCGGGCCTGTATGCGGCACGCCGCGCAGCGCTTAGCGCTCCTAAGTAGGACTTATTTTAGAACAGCCAATGAAAAATCATGATCTAGAGCCAAAGAGGTTGGCTGTATCTGGCCTCAAGTCAGGTCGCAAAGACTCAAACCGGAGGGTGTTGTGGCTGGTGGTAGCGGTGTGTCTGGCGCCAGTGATTGCGTCTTATTTATTTTATTATATTTTTAAGCCAGTCGGCGGATCGGCAAATTATGGTCAGTTGCTTGAGCCGCAGCGGCCGATCCCGCCCAGTTTAATGGGGCATACAGAAAATGGCGCGATCACGCCCTTGCAAACTTTACAAGGCAAATGGTTATTGCTGGCTGTTGATGCGAGTGCATGCGATGAAACTTGTGCCAAAAAACTCTATTTTATGAGGCAAGTACGTGCTGCGCAGGGGATTGAACGTGAGCGGGTGGTAACCGTTTGGTTGCGCACTGACCGTACTCCGGTGCCTTCTGCCGTGCACCGCGCCTATGCTGAGACGCATTTTCTGAGCGTCGATCCGGCTGCCCTGGTGCAATGGTTGCCGCTTGATGAGGGCCGGCAGCTGGCCGACCATATTTATTTAGTGGACCCAAACGGTAACCTGATGATGCGCTTTCCCGCCCAGCCAGACCCAGGCAAAATCAAAAAAGACCTGAGCAAATTGTTGAAGTGGTCAGGCATTGGCTAAAGAAGTGGTCGGACTTTGGCTAAAATCGTTCTCAGGATCTCTTCGTGTTTATTCTGCAACTTAGCTTAATAGGTATTTGCCTTGCACTCATTCCGCTAAGTTGGGTGTGGCTACGTAGTGGCGCCGATCAATTTGGTAAATTGGTCTGGGTCAGCACTATGCTCACCTTTGATCTGGTGCTGTTTGGCAGCTTTACGCGCCTAACAGATTCAGGCCTAGGCTGCCCTGATTGGCCTGGTTGTTATGGCACTGCATCGCCATTTATCGCGCACGAAGCGATTCGGGCAGCGCAAGCCTTATTGCCCAGTGGCCCGGTCACGATGACCAAGGCGTGGATTGAAATGATCCACCGCTATCTCGCGTTGGCCTTGGGGGTGCTGATGATTGCGCAGGTTGTGATGGCGTGGTGCAAACGTAAATCGTTAAGGGTGTCACCGTGGTGGCCAGTTGTGTTACTGGCGCTAGTTTGTGTGCAAGGCGCGTTTGGCGCTTGGACCGTGACCTTAAAATTGCAGCCGTTGATTGTGACGATCCACCTATTGCTAGGACTGACCCTACTGGGTGGCTTGGCTCGGCTGGCCATGAGTTGTGCGCCTGCGCCCATGCCGGCGCCGGCCGCGGCAGGTTGGCAGTGGGCGGTATGGGTGGGGCTGGTGCTGTTGGTGGTGCAAATTGCTCTAGGGGGTTGGGTGAGTGCGAATTATGCGGTACTCGCCTGTCCAGATTTCCCGACCTGCCATGGCGCTTGGCTGCCGCCAATGGATTTTGCGCAAGGTTTTCAGTTATGGCGCTCGCTGGGCCAAACTAAAGCAGGGGATTTTATTACGCTAGACGCGTTGGTGGCAATCCATTGGACGCATCGCACTTTTGCGCTCGGAGTGAGTGTATGGTTGCTTGGACTCGGCCTGCAGTTGCGCCAGTTTGCTGCGCTGCGCTCCTTAGCCTCTGGCTTGATCGCGTTGGTTGTGCTGCAGTGTTTAACCGGCTTAGCGAATATCGTATTGCAGTGGCCTTTGCTGATTGCACTCGTGCATAATGGCGGCGCGGCGGTATTATTGTTGCTGCTCATCATGCTAAACTATCGTATCGTAATTAGCAGACAAGGTATGCGGTAAGCCGCAACGCAGGTCTGAATCCATGGAAAGTACCTCTATTTGCCCATCTCTTGGCAACCGAATTTCCCAATACTGTGCACTGACTAAGCCTCGGGTGACCCAGCTCGCGGTATTTTGCGCTGTGATTGGGATGCTACTGTCAACGCCCGGTAGTGTGCCGTGGTCCATCTTGCTAGGTGGCGCGGTGGGGATTTGGCTATTAGCCAGCGCCGCGTTTGCGGTGAATTGTTTACTTGAGCGCAAAGTAGATCGGCTAATGCGCCGTACCGCATGGCGTCCGTCTGCGCGCGGCGAATTAACCTCGGGCCAAATTCTTTTCTTTTCAGCCATACTGGGTGGGCTTGGCATGTGGACGCTGTATGCTTTCACCAACGCCTTGACCATGTGGCTCACGCTGGCCACCTTTATTGGCTATGCGCTGATTTACACGGTGCTGCTAAAGCCTGCCACGCCGCAAAATATTGTGATTGGCGGCGCCGCTGGCGCCATGCCACCAGCTCTTGGCTGGGCCGCTGTGACGGGAACGGTGCCGGCTGACGCTTGGTTGCTGGTGTTGATTATTTTTGTCTGGACGCCGCCCCATTTTTGGGCGCTGGCGTTATATCGCCGGCAAGATTACGCGCAAGCGGGTTTGCCGATGCTACCGATTACCCATGGTGAGCAATTCACGCGCTTGCATATTTTGCTTTATACCATCATTTTATTTGGGGTATCGTTGCTGCCATTTGCCTCACGCATGAGTGGGATAGTCTATTTGGTCGCCGCGATTGCGCTGGGGATAATTTTCTTAGTGTACGCTTGGCAAATCTGGCGAGAGTATTCGGATAGTCTGGCGCGCCGGCTTTTCCGCTATTCAATTATTTATTTATCGTTGCTGTTCGCAGCGCTCCTGGCGGATCACTATGTGCAACTCTACTGCCGCGGCATCTAAACTGATCGTGTGCCTCCTGTGCGCCCTGATATGGGTGGCGGGCTGTACGCGTGCGCCGGTATTTAAAAATACCGATTTGACGGGCAACCCAAGTTTTGGCAGCGATTTTACGCTACCGGATACGGCTGGCAAGGTGCGCACATTAGCGGACTTCAAGGGAAAAGTCGTGGTGTTGTTGTTCGGCTATACGCATTGCCCAGACATTTGCCCAATGACGCTGGCAACGCTTGCGCAAACACTTAAACAATTGGGGCCAGATGCAAAACGGGTGCAGGTGTTGTTCGTGACGGTCGATCCAGAGCGGGATACATCATCTGCGCTGGGGCACTATGTGCCCGCCTTTGATCCGAGTTTTATCGGTTTGCGGCCGGCAAATGAAGCTCAACTCAAAAAGGTGGCACAAGATTTTCGCGTGCACTATGCGCGAGAGCAGGCAAACGTCGACACCCCGGTAAAACCCTCTGTGTTAGATGAAATTTCCAATGCCTATACGATGGACCATACGGCAGCCGGCTATGTGTTCGACGCAACCGGCAAGCTACGCCTTTTTGCACGCGATGGGCAAGGATCAAAGCCATGGGTGCACGATCTTAAAATACTGCTTAATTGATCAGGTGCGCGGTACACTCTTTAGGCTGACGAGGATCTCAAAGATGTTTTGCTTTCAAGAGTAACCTGTGAAGAGCCTAAAGTTGTCCGGAAATATTTTAACGCCTGAGGGGTGGAGGCTCGGTCATTTAACGCTCGAGGGCGGGCGGATTACTGCCCTGAGTGGCGCATCCATCGAGCCGGCGCTCAATCATGAATCCTATATTTTGCCTGGCTTTATTGACTTACATGTGCATGGCGGGGGCGGGGCTGACGTGATGGAAGGCGGCTCAGCGGCTCAAATCATGGCGCGGATGCACGCTCAGTATGGCACGACAAGTTTATTGGCGACTACGATGACGGCGCCGCCTGCTGAGTTGGCCGCCGTCTTAGCTAGGCTTGCGCAAGAGGTGCAGCAGCGCGCGCCTGGCAGTGCACGTATCCTTGGGGTGCATCTTGAAGGACCCTATATCAATCCTAGCAAACTCGGGGCGCAACCTGATGCAACAGCGCTCGCTGCATTGGATGAAATACTTTATTATTTAACGCTGGCCCCGATTCGGGTCGTGACGTTGGCGCCGGAATTGGCCGGTCATTTAAATATCATCACCCACCTTGCCGCGCGTGGTGTACGCGTACAGCTTGGCCACACGCTCGGGAGTTATGAAGATGGCGTCAATGCGCTCAAGCACGGCGCAGCCGGTTTCACCCATCTATTTAATGCCATGACGGGCTTACATCATCGGGCGCCAGGCATGGTCGGGGCGGCCCTGGCGCATGCTGAATATGCGGAACTTATCCCAGATTTGTTGCATGTGCATCCAGGTGCGATTCACACCGCGCTGCGCGCGATTCCTAAGCTCTATTGCGTCACCGATAGCACGGCGGCGGCAGGCATGCCGGATGGCACTTACCCGCTGGGTAGCCAGACAGTGACTAAATGCGTAAATGGCGTACGTCTTGCCGATGGCACGTTGGCGGGTAGCACATTGACGATGGATCAAGCGTTGCGTAATCTAGTTTCGCTCGGTTTGCCTTTAGCCGAAGCCTCACATCGCTTATCGCGCTATGCGGCGGACTACCTTGGCTTAACCCAACGTGGCCGGCTTGCTGTCGGTGCGTGGGCAGATTTAGTGGTGCTTGACCGCCAACTGAGGATACAGGCGACTTATGTCGAAGGGCAAGAGATTTAAGCCGAGTCGAAGCTCATTTTTGTTCGACAGTGTTGTAGAAAAGAGGTTAAATATAGAGCTAGTTGTTCTACTCTAATGAATTCAGCCGGCATGCAAGTATCCGCAACTTGTTTAGAATAAAGGTTATGGCTATTTTTTCAGAGATACAAGACAACGCTGTGGTTGAGCGGCAAAAGCAAAAAATAGAACCGCCGTCCATGTATCAAGTGGTGTTGTTAAATGACGACTTTACGCCGATGGGGTTTGTTGTCATGATTCTTCAAAAATACTTTAGAAAAGACCCAAAGGCTTCAATTCAGATTATGCTGAAAGTACATTGTGAAGGTAGAGCAATTTGTGGGGTTTATACGCGCGATGTGGCGATGACTAAAGTCAGGCAGGTTACAACCCATGCCAGACAAGAGGGCCATCCGCTACAGTGTGTTATGGAGAGAATATGATCGCCCAAGAACTAGAAGTCAGCTTGCATATGGCGTTTATGGAAGCGCGCCAAGCCCGGCATGAGTTCATTACGGTAGAGCATCTGCTATTGGCACTGTTGGATAATCCAACCGCCGTTGAAGTTTTGCGTGCCTGTGCGGCCAACATTGATGACTTGCGACATAGCTTGCATCATTTTATTCATGACAATACCCCCATTGTACCGGGTTCGATCGATGCTGATACCCAGCCTACATTAGGTTTTCAGCGGGTGATTCAGCGCGCAATTATGCATGTGCAGTCTGCTGCAAGTGGCAAAAAAGAAGTCACCGGCGCCAATGTGCTGATTGCGATTTTTGGAGAAAAAGAGTCGCATGCTGTGTATGTCTTGCAACAACAAGGTATCACGCGCTTAGATGTGGTCAATTTTATTGCGCATGGCATGACTAAAACAGGCGAGGGTGAAGCTGTAAAAGCGACTGATGGGGGCGCCGAGAGCGAAGGGTCGGCCGGGCAGAAAGAAACACCATTGGCGCAATTTACGCAAAATCTAAATCAACTGGCAAAAGAGGGTCGCATTGACCCATTAATTGGCCGCGAGCCTGAGGTCGAACGTGTGGTGCAAATTTTGTGTCGCCGTCGCAAAAACAATCCATTGCTAGTCGGTGAAGCCGGTGTAGGCAAAACGGCAATCGCTGAAGGGCTCGCCTGGCGGCTCACGCGTGGCGAAGTACCTGATATCTTGGCCAATGCAATTGTGTATTCATTGGATATGGGCGCCTTGCTGGCCGGCACCAAATATCGTGGGGATTTTGAGCAGCGTTTAAAAATGGTGCTTAAGGAATTAAAAGATCGCCCAAATGCAATCCTTTTTATCGATGAAATTCATACTTTGATTGGTGCCGGCGCTGCCTCAGGGGGTACTCTAGACGCATCCAATTTATTAAAGCCGGCGCTTTCGTCAGGGCAAATAAAATGTATTGGCGCCACGACTTTTACTGAATATCGCGGTATCTTTGATAAAGATGCAGCGCTGTCACGGCGGTTTCAAAAAATCGATGTGTCTGAGCCAACTGTAGCCCAAACCATTGCGATTTTGCGTGGTCTCAAGTCGCGCTTTGAAGAACATCACAGTGTTAAATATTCTCTCGCCGCGTTATCGGCTGCGGCTGAATTATCCGCTCGTTTTATTGCGGATCGTCATTTGCCTGATAAAGCGATTGACGTAATTGATGAAGCCGGCGCCGCGCAACGAGTATTACCTAAATCGAAACAAAAAAAGATTATCGGTAAAGTCGACATCGAGGAAATTATCGCAAAAATTGCCCGCGTGCCTACGCAAAGCGTTTCACTGGATGATCGTGGTAAATTGCAAACGCTTGAGCGTGACCTTAAAAGTGTGGTCTTTGGACAAGCCCCCGCCATTGAAGCATTGGCAGCGGCAATTAAAATGGCCCGTGCCGGGCTAGGTCAAATTGGCAAGCCAATCGGCGCGTTTTTATTTTCAGGCCCAACCGGCGTTGGCAAAACTGAAGTCGCACGTCAGTTGGCGTTCACTTTAGGGATTGAGCTGACACGTTTCGATATGTCTGAATATATGGAGCGTCATGCGGTCAGCCGTTTAATCGGTGCGCCGCCCGGCTATGTCGGTTTTGATCAAGGTGGCTTGTTGACTGAGGCGATTACGAAAAAGCCTCACTGCGTGCTGTTACTTGATGAAATCGAAAAAGCGCATCCCGATATTTATAATATTTTGCTGCAAGTGATGGATCATGGCACATTGACAGATAACAATGGCCGTAAAGCGGATTTTCGCAATGTGATTATCATCATGACCACCAACGCCGGCGCAGAAGCGCTGCAAAAAACCAAAATTGGCTTTACCGTACGCAACGAAGCGGGTGATGAAATGGCTGAAATTAAACGGACCTTCACCCCTGAATTTCGTAATCGGCTGGACGCAATCATTAACTTCCATTCGCTCAACGAAGAGGTTATTCTGCGCGTCGTTGATAAGTTCTTAATTCAGCTGGAAGAACAGCTGCATGAAAAGAAGGTAGACGTTGTCTTTACGGATGAACTGCGCAAATATCTTGCTAAAGGCGGTTTTGATCCGTTAATGGGCGCGCGGCCTATGCAACGCTTAATTCAAAGCACCATCCGGCGTGCGTTGGCCGACGAACTGCTGTTTGGCAAGCTGTCAAACGGGGGCCGTGTCAAGGTTGATGTAGACGATCAAAACAACGTGCAACTCATCTTTGATGAAAACGGCGCATCACAGAATACAAACCCCGAAACGGCGGAAATTGACTGACCGCTCAAACCTTGATTGCCACTTTATGCGGCATAAGCAGTCAGTGTATTGCGCATCTTTTTCATTGCACTGACTTCGATCTGGCGAATCCGCTCGGCGGATACGCCGAATTCAGCCGCTAGATGATGCAGTGTGGCGCCGCCAGTACCATTATCGTCGACCTGTAACCAGCGCGCTTCAACAATGCGGCGACTACGCGCATCTAAGGTATCCAGTGCGCTGGTTAAGCCGTCGCTTTGTAACCGCTCCAACTGGCGATTTGCCAGCACTTCGGTTGGCTCGTGCTGAGTATCGGTTAAATATGAAATCGGAGCAAATGATTCTTCGCCATCCTCTATTTGCCCTTCTAGCGCAATATCCCCACTCGTCATGCGCGTTTCCATTTCGCTGACATCTTCACGCTTGACGTTCAATTCTTTAGCTAAGGCATCGATTTCACTCGAGGTAAACGCTTGCATCGTTTGTTTATGGCGGCGCAAATTGAAAAAAAGCTTGCGTTGAGCCTTGGTCGTGGCGACTTTCACAATCCGCCAATTGCGTAGGATATATTCATGAATCTCAGCCTTGATCCAATGAATAGCGTATGACACGAGCCGTACATTTTGCTCTGGATCAAAGCGTTTCACGGCTTTCATCAGACCAATATTGCCTTCTTGAATGAGATCTGCATGTGGCAGCCCATAACCCAGGTAGTTACGGGCAATCGAGACGACCAAACGCAGATGGGATAAAACCAGCTTGCGGGCGGATTCAAGCGTGCCGTGCTCACGGTAGTCGGCAGCAAGCTGCTGCTCCTCATGCGCTTGCAGCATTGGAATCCGGTTAACCGCTTGGATATAGGCGTTAAGATCGCCTAACTGGCCGAGTACCGGCATGGCTGGAGCCAGGGTCAATGCTCCGCCTTGATTAAATTTATTGAGATGATTCGCGCTCACTTTGCACTCCTTAGAGAGGACGTTTTGAATAATATTAGCACTCTTCTTGATCGAGTGCTAATATCTCGATTGTGTAGCGAAGGGGCAAGGTCATACTTTGTTTCTCAGATTCTAAGCTAGCGCTTATGGGGCGCTACTGGTATCTTCTCAACAACCCGAGGCAACCATCGCACAACGCTGCGCCGTTTGATCGGCTTGCTTGGTCAAGATCGGCGGCGCAGCTTGCTCGCGCCACGTAACGAATTTTGCTTGTAAACGGTAAAGGTGGACGATAACGTTCATCGCGCCGACATCATTTCCCCCACAAAATTCACACTACCCGAGATTGCTCGAGAAAGGCTCACGTCGCAGGAGCAAGAATTGCGAGCGTGGATCGAGCAACTCGCAGAAGTAGCCAGCGGTACGTAGCTTGAGGAGCGCCGTGTTGAAGACACTCTCAGCACCGTAGGTCGCCGAAGCCGATCGGACACTGGCGATCATGGAGGTGCTCGCAGGAGGGCGGACTGGTCGAAATCATCCATCGCTTGCTGGGGGAGAGGGGGCGCTTGAAAGACAAAGTCGCGGTGCTCAAGGGGTGTGCGGTTCCGCTCTCGTACGATTTGTTCTTAACCATTCAATTATTTTTTTGGGAAATAATAATGAGAAAATTTCAAGGCTTATGCGAAGGATTTCTTCAATCTGTCAAAGACTATCCCGATGCCTACGCATTATGCATTGGTAATAAAAAGTGGACCTATAAGGAGTTAGAGAAAAAAGCCGGTTTGTGGGCGAGTTGTTTGCTCAAAGCGCTTCATCCTCATAAACCTGCAAGAATTGGAATTTTCGCTTACCGTAGTGAAGTATCTTATATCAGTGTACTGACTGCGCTTTTTGCGGGCTGTACCTTTGTTCCGCTTAATCCGAAATTTCCTGCGTTAAGAACCAAAGACATGATAAAGCAGGCAGATCTGGATGCAATTATTGTTGACGCAGATTCTGTTGAGAAAATAAAAGATATTTTAGAAGAAAATTCAGACCTCGTTATTCTTCTTCCAGAAAGTGATGGTTCCATATTAAAGAATTTTAACGGTATTATTATTTCGGGGTTAGATTTAGAAAAAGAAGAAGCGCGGCTAGATCACCCTGTAGTAACTGATAATGAAGTTGCTTATTTATTATTTACCTCAGGTACTACGGGAACGCCCAAAGGCGTGCCTATTACACAGACCAATGTCATGCATTTTCTGAATTTCAACAGAAAAAGATATCAACTTACGGTTAACGACAGATTATCGCAAACCTTTGATCAAACCTTTGATTTATCGGTCTTTGATATTTTTATGGCGTGGCATAGTGGGGCTTGCTTATATGTAATCAAACCAATGCAGCTATTAGCCCCAATTGGTTTTATACAAGAAAACCAAATAACCGTATGGTTTTCAGTTCCATCGGTGATCAATTTACTCTTGAAGAGAAATTCACTTAAACCTGATATTTTACCTAATTTACGGTTTAGCTTATTTTGCGGCGAAGCTTTGAGAAAAGATGCTGTAGAGACTTGGCAAGTGGCTGCCCCTAACTCGGTTATTGAAAACCTTTATGGACCAACTGAATTAACTATTGCCTGCGCAGTGTATCGCTGGGACCGAAAGAACTCCTCCGATGAATGCAACAATGAGATCGTTCCTATTGGTCAATTATATGAAAACCACCATGGGATTGTTGTGGATGAAAATTTGCACGAAGTTGGCAATGGCAGCGTTGGAGAGCTATGTGTAACTGGAGAGCAATTGTTTCCAGGTTACTGGAATAATGAAGTAGAAACTGCGAAAAAGTTTTTTAAAGCTATTGGAGAAGCGGGTGTTGAAAGGCTCTATTACCGCACAGGGGACGCAGTTTTTCTATCTAATAATGGAAATTATATTTATATAGGACGTATTGATCACCAAATAAAGGTTGGTGGCTATAGAGTTGAATTAAGTGAAATTGAAGCAGTATTACGCAAAGTCTCTGGAGTAGATGAAGCTATTGCTTGCGGTTGGCCTATAGATAACAACAAAAACTATGAAGGAATTATCGCTTATATTATAGGTGACGCTAATGTGGATCAAATTTTATCTACTGCGCGTAAATACCTCCCTTTCTATATGACGCCCCGCTTTGTGCAATATATTGAGAAAATTCCTTTAAATCAAAATGGAAAAATAGATAGAAAACTTCTACATTTAGAAGCCATTCAGACACAAGAAAAAAAAGAAGTGGCTTAAATATGGGATTTTCATAATCTATTTTAATACCGATGCCAGCGAACGGCGCTGTATATAACATATGCTAATCTTGGTTAGCAATCGTACTTAAATATTTGGGAGTGGCGTGGGCATGAATGAAGTTAAATTAAGCATTGATGAAATTATTGCGGATGCATTAAATATTTCTAAAGACCTCGTGTCAGATGATCTTTCCTATCAATCCATTATAGAATGGGATTCATTTTCTCATATTAACCTTATATTGGCTCTTGAAAAAGAGTATGACATCGTAATTGATGAAAAGAAAATTCTTGATCTTATTTCTATTTTAGAAATAAAAAAATATATTTCAGAAATTTATATTGAAAATGATTTAAAAAACAATAATGAAATTAAAAATAAAATTATAGAAAACAAAAAATTAAATGATAGTAATATTAATAGAGGATTGAATGGCGTGTTTTATGATAATACATACATCACTTCTATTGATGGCGAAGCAGGAAAATTATTATATTGTGGTTATTCAATAGGCGACCTTGTTCGATTTTCCAATTTCGAGGAGACAACCTATCTTTTATTGAATAAGAAATTGCCTACCTCTTTTGAGCTTAAGCAATTCAAAGAAGAGCTTAAAAGTCATTACTGCCTTCCTAAGGAAATTATTGGCATTATCAGTGTAATGAAAAATACGCATCCGATTGATGCGCTAAGAACTGCAATATCTGCACTTTCTCTGTTTAAGCCAAGAGCAGACCTAACTGATGCCGAAAATATATTACAGGTTGGCATTCAACTTATCGCACAAATTCCTATTATTATAGCGGCCCATCATGCCATTAGAAGGGGGAAAAAACCTATAGAGCCTTTAAAAGACCTTTCACATGGGGCAAATTTTTTATATATGTTATTAGGTGAAATTCCGTCAGAAGCTCAAATAAGGGCATTTGATAGTGACTTGATATTACACGCTGATCATGGATCTAACGCCTCTACATTCACAGCACGCGTTGTCACGGGTACCAAGGCTGATATTTATGCGGCGGTAAGTGCAGCAATAAGCGCTTTTTCTGGTTCTTTGCATGGTGGAGCTTTAGAAGAAATTGAAAAAATGCTGAAAGAAATTGGAACAGCAAAAATGGTCCATGAGTATATTCAGAAACGTCTTGCAAAGAATCTTCCAATTTTCGGATTTGGCCATAGAGTTTATCGTACTGAAGACCCTAGGGCTATTTACTTGCGTGAGAATGCTAAGGCCCTTAGTATCGAAAAAGGTGAGACTGAATTGTTTGAAATAGCTGAGCGAGTTAGAAAAGAAATGGAGCCTTATGCAAAACGTGGTATAGATGTGAACGTTGATTTTTACGGGGCAGTCATTTATTCGTTGTTAGGAATCCCTGCTGATATATTTACCCCTACTTTTGTTGTAAGTCGAGTAGCGGGTTGGGTTGCACAAATCTTAGAACAATCTTCTTGCAATATTCTTATAAGGCCAAGGTTAAATTACATAGGAGCGTCTGAAAGGGCTTATAGTGACGCAGATCGCGTACTTTCCTAATAGTTGAGTCCAGAGCTTTAACAACACGCTGAAAAATCATAAGTTAATTAAGAGTATTCAAAGATGAAGGATCAAATATTATTTAACGATAAAAAAAGAAAAGAAATAATGCTTTGGGTAGTCGCTATAGCACTTTTTATGGAAACCCTAGACATAACTATTATTAGTACATCGTTACCTAAAATTGCTGCGGATTTTCATGTTGATCCAATTAGCTTAAAACTTGCCTTAACAAGTTACTTAATAAGCTTGGCTATTTTTGTACCTATTAGTGGTTGGTGTGCAGATAAATTTGGATCACGGAAAGTATTTGCTTTTTCAATCTTTATTTTTATGCTTGGCTCCGCCCTATGTGGCATATCTAGTAACTATATAAGCCTTATTACTGCGAGGATAATTCAGGGCATTGGAGGTGCTTTGATGATGCCCGTGGGTAGGCTTACTTTGCTGAGAAAATTTCCTAAAGAAGAATTTGTTAATGTCAGTAGTTATGTGGCGATTCCTTCATTAATCGGGCCAGCTCTAGGACCTATGTTAGGAGGATTTATTACGACGTATATGTCGTGGCGTTGGGTTTTTTATATTAATATTCCATTTGGATTGTTATGTTTGTACCTAACTTTAAAAAATTTCGAAAATTATAAAAATGAGTCAACGCCATCTTTTAATATATTAAACTTTATATTATTTGGCTTTAGTCTGGCAGGCTTGTCATTTGGTTTTGATATTATTGGTGAAAATATATTAAATTTTAATATTAAATTTGCTATTATATTAACCTCATTTTTTGGCTTAACAATTGCTTTTATAAAAGCAAAAAGAAATTCATGTGAATTATTTGATTTTAATTTATTTAAAGTAAGAACATTCAAGATTGCTGTATTGGGAAACCTGTGTAGCCGATTAGGTTTTGGCGGAATGACATTTTTATTGCCGCTATTTTTTCAACTAGGTTTTAATTTAACGCCTTTTCGTTCTGGATTGTTATTTTTGCCACTAGCCTTAGGCATGATTTCAATGAGGTTATTTGTAAAAAATATATTAAAGAAATTTGGCTATAAAAGGGCATTGATTGGAAATACGTTTTTATTAGGCTTATCTATAATAGGTTTTTCCCTAATAAACGATAAAGTTTCTTATACAATAATTGTAATCCTAATATTTCTTCATGGCGCATTGGCTTCGTTACATTTTGGTTGTATGAATACCCTAAGCTTCGTTGATCTGAACAACTCAATCATGAGTAAAGGCACCAGCATAGCCTGCTCTGTTCAACAGCTCGCTATGAGTCTTGGTGTAGCAGTAAGTGCTTTAGTCCTAAGATATTTTTCAGAAAAAGATTTTAATTACTCGATAAACATTAGCGGATTTCATAAGACGTTTATAATTACAGGACTTATTACTGTATTTTCAACAGCCATTTTCTGTAAGCTACATAAACGAGATGGGCAAATGGCTAGTGCTCATAATTTGTCATGCTAAATAAGAGCCTCTTCCAATGGCATATGAGGCTGAAATAGGGGTTTTGGATCGATCATCCACCGAGGGTGATCGATATGAATGTTTCAAGACTCGGAATAATTGACCAAATCCGGGAGTTTCTGAATGGCACAACAGATGTTATTTTCACGAATCCTACCGACGAACCCACACGGCGCACTTTAGTTACTACCGTGATCAAATGATACCGGTACTTCACTCTGACGAAAGGACAATGTGGCATCTTGTTTGCGTATATGCAGCGCTTGACGAGCTATTCCCGACAGCATCT
>JASSUB010000092.1:0-26830 GCA_031963205.1 Mycoavidus cysteinexigens | reverse complement strand
CACCTGTTCTAGGCCCGGTACTCGTGATCTCTCCTGAGGGCGAGGTGACCTTTGGCGGGGCAAAAATCCAGAACCCAAGCTATGACAATAATACCCTGTCGTGGGCCGTGGCCGCAGGTAACCAGAGTGCCGCCACGCTGTCTTTCGGTACTATCACGCGGGCCGCGATCAATGACGACTTTCAGGGCAACGAGTGCTTCGGCACCGTGACTTACACGGACAGCAGTTCAGGAGGAACACCAAGCATCCATAGTTTTTATGGGCGGATCAATTTGCCGAAAGATAACCCCGACAATACTGACCAGCACAATTACACCGTTTACTACGTGCTGGGCGCATTGGCGCTAGCGGGTCTATTTTCCACCCTGGGCTACTTTTTCCTCAAAAACCGCGCAAGACAAATCCAGTACGAACTTGTCGCTCAGAGAAAACGAAGGTCAGACGGGGAGGATTTCGGAGCGGAATATGAGTTGACACCAGTTAGTTCGCCCAATCGGGCAACTGAGCTTAATACGCTTAAATTATCTATGGCGCGGGACAAGCTCAAGTTGCAAGAGCAGACATTAGAAGAGCTCGCTCAATACGAAAACGCAATGACATGGGAGCAGAAAGTCAGTCTCCAAGAAGCGGGGACGCAACTAGAAACTGTATCAAAGGAACTGCAGGACCCGTTGTTTGACCTGGAGACGGTATCTGCGCAATTGCAAAGTCTTAAGGAGATTGATTCGACACTGGGCGACCTGGCCTCTGCTCTGGAATCAGCATTGTCAGACCAGGCCCAGACGCTCCTCAAAAACAACGCCGAGGAGAGTGCCAAGATCAACGAGAGGATTGATGCGTATGACCAAGACCAGGAAGATGGACAGTCATTTGAATTTGAAGAGGAAATCTAGCGCCGGCGCCTGAAGCCAAACGAGTCCCACTGGGACTCGTTTGAGCTGATCAAGCAATCGTAGAGAGTGTTTCATTCGTAAGCGCTTTATTAGGGGTCGTTTGACGAAAAGGAAATTAAAGTACGCTAGTGCGTTGGAGCCCTTTATTTATAAGGCCTTTTAGCTTAATGACTACTTTTTTATGTTTCTAGTTCGATGGCGAACTTGTCAACCTAATGAGCCACAATTACCCGTAAGGCGAGGCCTGTAGAGCTTCTAATGCGTTGAAAATTGGGTTCAAACCATTACCAACCCATTCTAAAGGCTTAAAGTACTTTAATTTCCTTTTCGTCAAACGACCCCAATAAGAGTTGACGAGGTAAACCGTTTGTTCTGCAGAGAGAGCACTGCGTGGCGACGATAATAAGTTGCTCAACATAAGATTCTCCGGTTATTTTCTGCTATTAAGTATTACCGTACAGAAGTATTGCAGCACAGTGCTCATTTGAGTCAGCCCGCACAGGGAGTATATCGGTATTTTGCTGGTTTAAGTTACTGGCTGCGATTGGTGCTGCAAATGATAAAGCTGCGCATAGCGTCCGTTTTGCTGCAACAGTTCGGCATGACGACCCTGCTCGACAATCTGGCCAGCTTCCAGCACAAGAATCCGATTGGCCCGTTCGATCGTCGCCAGCCGATGGGCAATCACCAGCGTTGTGCGGCCTCGCATCAAGACCTCTAAAGCGGCTTGGACATGACGCTCGGACTCGGCATCCAAGGCGGAGGTCGCCTCGTCAAGAATGAGAATTGGCGCATCTTTATAAATTGCCCGTGCAATCGCCAGCCGTTGGCGCTGCCCGCCCGATAGCCGCATGCCATTGCCGCCAATTGCGGTATCCATGCCATCAGGCAGCTCCGCTATGAGCTCAGTTAAATGCGCTGCGGCGAGTGCGTGCTGAACGCGCACGCGATCAATCGTTTGCCCATAGGCAACATTGGCTGCGATCGAATCGTTAAACAGCACCACCTCTTGACTGACAAAGGCAAGCTGACTGCGCACATCGGTTAGCCGATAATCAGTAAGTGGCACATCGTCGATTAAAATCTGGCCAGCACTAGGATCGAAAAACCTTGGCAGCAGGTTGATTAGGGTGGTTTTGCCACTCCCCGATTGACCCACGAAGGCGCACACTTCGCCAGGCGCCACCGTAAATGAAAGGTTGCGCAAGGTAGGCGCATTGGCTTGCCCATAACTAAAGCAGACTTGTTGGAATTCAACCTTACCCTGCGCGCGCAGCAAAGCGCGCCCGCCTCCCGCGGGTTCAGCAGGTTCGTCAATCAGCCCAAAAATCAACTCCGCTGCAGTCACCCCCCGTTGCAACGGCTGGTTAATATCAATCAGATGTTTGAGTGGCGAGATAATCAACAGCATGGCCGTCACAAACGCCACAAATCCGCCGATCGTAGTTTGATCGGTGGTCGACTGCAGCACCGCAATCGCCAGCACAATGGCCAATGCAATTGAAGCTAGAAACTGCGTCAGCGGTTGCGCGAGCGCACCGGATACGGTCATGCGCATCGCATAACCGCGCAGGCGCGTGCTCATTGCCGCAAAACGCTTCATTTCGTAAGGCTCGCCATGATGAACTTTGACAACTTTATAGCCCCCTACGGTTTCTTCAACAATATAAGAAAGCTCATTGGTCAATTTTTGATGCTCGCGGTTTAAGCGCCGTAAGCGCACATTAATTTTGCCGACGAGCCAGCCGATGATGGGTAGAATCACCGCCACAATTAAGGTTAGTTGCCAATTTAAATAAAACAGATAAGCCAGCAGAAAAAGCACCGCTAATGAATCGCGCACCAATGTAATTAATACACCTGTCAGTATATTGAGCACTTGGTTCACTTCAAAAACCACCGCATTAATGATGGTGCTGGCAGTCTCGCGCTGGAAAAAAAACGCACTCGCATGCAACATGCGCTGAAACATATGTAAACGCAAATCGAGCAACACGCGATTAGAGACCCACGACAGCAGATAATTTGAGGCATATTGCGCCGCGCCGCGCACTAAAGCCAAACCAATCACGGCTAGCGGCACCAGCCATTTCATCCGCGAGGCTTGCTCTTTAGCGCCAAAGCCTTTATCTAGTAAAGGTTTAAGCAAAGCGGGAATGCCCGCCTCGCTGGCTGCCACAATCGCCATTGCAATGATCGCCAACAACATGATCCAGCGATGCGCTTTCAGATAACTCCAAATACGCGTTAGGATGACAGTAACAGTGGAAGGTTGATTCATAAAGGATGAGATACGCTATAATTTTTGATTAAGCTCAAAACGGAATACCTCTATTATGCCTGGCGCCAAGCTTTCTGTTTCATATCCACTAGCGGCAGCGCAGTCGTTTGCGCTGATTGCGTTATGGTGCGTGCCGATTTCGACGGCGTTGACCAATATCGCCCTGAGCCTTTTTGCTAGCGCGGTGTTGCTGGCGCCAGAGTTATGGCGTAATTGGCGAAACGCCTTTTCCCATCCCGTGAGTATCGCGACGTTTGCTCTTATATTCGCACTCATCATCAGTGTGCTATACAGTTCTGCGCCATTTGACGAAAGCATAAATTGGTTAATGAAATACCGCAAACTGCTTTTTATTCCACTCTTGATTGCAGCCTTTCAAGACCGGCCGCTCGCCAATGTCGCGCGTCTTGGTTTATGTATCAGTCTCAGTTTTGTCCTGCTGCTCTCTACCAGCAACTACCTTGGACTGACCGCCATTGGCCCACTCTATAATGCGCATGATCCAATTACCCATGCGTGGGTCTTTAAAAATCATATTACGGCAGGGCTTTTTTCAGCGCTGCTCTTTAGCTTAGCGTTGGATCTAGCTGAAACGGCATCGTCTACACGTGCCAAAGGATTCTATTATTTACTCTCGCTGCTCGCGCTGGTTAATGTGTTAGTTATGTTGCAAGGCCGCACCGGCCAAGTGGTGATGATCATGCTGGCCATTTACCACATCGTGCGTAAATTGAGACGACTCAACTTCCGCCATGATCGTCGCCGGGCCGCGGCTCAAGCTGTGTTTCTGGCTCTTTTAATCGCTGCGGCCAGCGCTTCGCTTTATTTTAAGAGTGCTCGACTCGCGCATACCGGCTCTGAAATCAGTGCCTACCAGCAACTCGACCAGCCTAATGCAACCGGCTTGCGCCTTGAGTGGTACCGTAAAAGCATCGAGTTGATAACCCAGCGTCCGTTTTTTGGCTACGGCGCCATGGGGGTGCATGAAGCATTCAAGCAATTGACCAATGGCTATAGCGGCGCTCGTGGCGCAGTAACGGCTAATCCGCACAATCAATATCTTTTGTTGGCGGTCGAGTTGGGCCTAGTTGGTTTAGGGCTTTTTATGTATTTGTTGATGCAAATTGCACGGGCGGCAGCCCGTCTTCCTATGCCAAGCCGCCAACTGCTGAGCAGCTGGCTGTTCATCTTTACCATGGGATGCTTAGTGAATTCTTTATTACTTGATATTTCAGAAGGCTGTATGTTTGTGCTCTTAACTGGGATACTGATTGGCTGCGCTCAGCGGCCCAACACCCACACTATCATCAACTTATGACGCGCGCGAGCCTGAGTGTCATTATCGTTGCCATGAATGAGGCCCACGATATTGGCGACTGCCTTGAGTCGGTGCGGCATTGGGCTGACGAAATCATTGTGTTTGATTCAGGCAGCACAGATGGAACGCCTGCGCTGTGCCGTGAGCTTGGCGCACGCGTTTTTGAAACCGATTGGCCCGGCGATGGGCCTCAGAAAAATCGCGCCCTGGCGCAGGCTCACAGTGACTGGGTCCTGTGTCTTGATGCTGACGAACGTGCGACGCCGGAATTGCGTGCAGAAATTGACTTTATACTGACCAACGGTACCCCTCATGCCGGTTTTTCAACGCCACGCCGATCAAGCTTTTGTGGCCGCTTTATGAAGCATTCGGGCTGGTGGCCAGACCGCATTCAGCGCCTATTTAAGCGGGACCGCGCGCGTTTTACTGACGTCTCGGTTCATCCCAGTTTGATCCTTGACGGCACCCTCGGCAAATTTAATTCGCCGATTATTCACTTTTCAATTCCGGATATAAAAGAGGCACTCGATAAAATGAATGCCTATTCAAGCGCCGGAGCGCAAATTCTTTTCGAGCGCGGTAAACGCGCCTCACTCAGTCAAGCCATCGGGCATGGCTTATGGGCTTTCATCCGCACTTACCTGATTCAACTGGGCTTTCTTGATGGTAAAGAAGGCTTTATCTTAGCCATCGCTAATGCAGAGGGCACGTATTACCGTTATCTTAAGTTGATGCTAATGCATCGGCAAAACAGCAAAAATGGCGCGCGCTAACTTTCTGATCTCGGTCATTGTTTCAACCTATAACCGGCCAGATGCGCTAGCGTTAGTGCTTGCCCAGTGCCTGGCCCAAACTGACACGAATTATGAGGTCATTGTCGCTGACGATGGTTCTGGTGAGCCAACCCGGACTGTGATTCAAGTTGCGGCAAACCAGACGGATCTTGCCGTGAGTCATGTTTGGCAACCTGACCAGGGGTTTCGAGCCGCGGCCATTCGCAATCAAGGCATTGCCCAGGCCCGCGGTGAATACTTAATCTTTCTTGATGGCGATTGCGTGCCGCAAGGTGATTTTATTGCTCGTCACCGAGCGCTTGCCGAAACTGGATGGATGGTTACCGGCAGCCGTATTTTATTGAACGAAGCGCTCACCTCAGACCTGCTGACGCAACGCTTATCGCTGACGCAAGCCAATCTGCGTTTTTGGGTCCGCCAGCGCTGTGCGCAGCGCAGCAACAAGCTTTTACCTTTATTCATAAAGTTACCCGACTTCGCGCAACGCCGCGTCAATGGCTTCAAATGGCGCGGCATTAAAAGTTGCAATCTGGCGGCATGGACCGTTGATGTGCATGCCATCAATGGCTTTGATGAAGCTTTTAGCGGTTGGGGTCATGAGGACGCCGACTTTGTCGCGCGTTTATACAATGCCGGTGTGCGCCGTAAAAAAGGCTTTTATGCCACTGAAGTATTGCATCTATGGCACCAAGAGCAGCCACGGGACAATGCAAGTCTGAACTATCAACGCGTGCTTGAAGTCTTGCAGAGCAAACGTATATGGGCTCGCCACGGGTTGGATCAGGCCTTGACGAATTAGATCATGCATACGCGTTAAGCGCAGCAAGCATCGCCGGCCTTCTTTAGGCCGCTAAGAAGGCAAGCTATGCTACTTTCCAAAGAACGTCTTGATCCGCTCCCTCACTTCCTCGTGATGGAACGTCTTTTCGTGCATCACGACCTCCTTCTCGATGACAGCAGGCAAGCGTTGTCGAAGATCCGCCACCAAGTGCTCCTTTAAGATGACGAGCGAGTGGCGTGGTTTTTCCGCGAGCTGTCTGGCGAGTTCATAGGCACGCGGCAGCACTTCAGCTCTTGGCAAAACAGGGAATGAAATACCTCGCTGTGCGAGTTCAGCGCCCCGGTAATTTCTGGCGGTCATCAGCATTTCCTGTGCCAGAGGTAGCCCGAGTTTTTCCCGCAGAATGAGCGTAGAGCCGAACCCAGGCGTAAAACCGTATTTCATGAAATTGGCCGTATACACACTTTCGTTGCCGAGAATAACAAAGTCGGCGAATAGACCGAGTGCGAAACCACCACCGATGCCGTGTCCTTGCATGGCAGAAATGACCGGAATCTCACAACTCAAAGGCAGAGTATAAATCGGTGTATCGGTGAATTTTCCCTGACCTCTGGATAAATTAAGTAGCATCTCCTGAGTGCCGCCCGAGCAAAAATAGGTGTCGTATCCAGTGAGAATCACGACTTTGCAGGTCGGATCAGACCCAATGTCACGGAATACGTCGATCAGACCAGTCACAATACCTTCTGAAAACGTATTCTTATGTTCCCGATCTGCCAGCGTAACTTGCACAATGGAAGGTTCAAGGGTGCTGCGATGAACCACAGATGTAGCCATATTAGGAGGACTCCCATGGAAAAATTCCTTGTTCGACGTAGCGCACAATGCTCTCGATATTGCGCGGGTCAGAAAACACCTCTTTGTTCGCGGCCAACGCTAATTGCCTATCTGCCACTAGGGAACCACTGAGTGAACTGGCAAAGCGCTTGTAGCGGGCCACCGCCGTCTTATTCAAGCGTTTCAGGCGCGACAGGTGGCGGCGCAACAGCATATCGCTATTGGCCTCGTGCGCGTCGACCAAGCCCCAAGCAAGCGCCTGAGACACGCTAATGGGCTGGGTCATTAACGTCATGTAATGGGCTTTCTGCCAACCCACGCGACGGCTCAAAAACGGCAATACGCACGCCGGCATTAAGCCGAACAGCAATTCAGATAAACTAAACACAGCACTGTCATCAGCGATCACAATATCGCTCGCCGCGACAAAACCCACGCCGCCGGCGTTGGCCTTGCCGCGCACGTGAGCAATCACCACATAGGGCGCTGTAGTGAGTCGCTGCCATAGGTCATACAGGGGCTCAGGGCCGCCGCTAGCGAAATCCGCTGCTGCGGTACCGTTACTTAGGGTCTGCGCTGCCCGTATAGCGGTGAAATCGGCGCCGAAACAGAAGGTTTCCGGGAGTCCTTCGATGACCAGTACGGTGATGCTCTCTTCACAGCGAGCGAGTACGTCCAAGCATTCAGCGAGCAATTGATCGTTGATCGTATTCTGTGCCTCAGGACGGTACAGTTGCAAAAAGCAAACGGGGTCCTGAAAACGCACACGTATGGTTTGGTAGGAGGGTGTCGGCGTCATGATGCCCACTCGTAGACGCGATGGAACGCTTTAATCTCCCGCAGTTTCAGATATTTTTTACCGGTTTGGGCAAGCTTGGCGCCAGGAAAAATATCCTCATCGAGGCAGATATTACGGGTACCGAACCGAAACTGGCTATTGCCGCTCAGCAAATAGTCGTATTCTTCCATCGATAACGCGTAACGCTGGTCGAGTTGCTGTCCGATCTTGAGTTGCTGCAGTGCGATTTGCCCTTCTTTGCGTACGATACCGCTTAAGAATTCAGAACAGCAACCCGAACCGTAGGAAAAATAACCGATCCGCGCGGGGTTCTGAAAATTGCCATGGTCGATGGTACTCGCCAGCGCCAATAAGACACCCCCGCCCATGATGTTACCGACCCGTCGGCAATAGATTAGTCCAGGCAGCACGCGTTGCTCAAAGTCCGCTTCGATCTCAGCCGGTTTAGCGCCCGTTATCTTACGCATCATCGTGCGATGAGCGCCTTTGACCATACCGCCAAACGGCGTATGAAAGGATAAATAGTGAAACGAACGCGCGTAATCTGCATCCGGCACTCTTTTTTTGTATTCGAGAAAAGCATGTTCACAGCAATCCAGATACGAGAGCAGCGACAGATCCGCATCGCCTACCTCCATATCTGGGGCTGGGCGGCAGGTATCCATGACTTCGTAGCCGTAATAGCCATTGGCACCCACATCGATTTGGAAAATCTGTGGCCGCTCGCTGACCAGAAAAGCCACCGCGCCAGCACCAGAGCTTGGCTCGGCAAAGGCAAGCTCTGCCTGCAACTCATCGGCGCCATCGGCGAGCATAAAGCGTGCAATGTCGGTGGCGATCACCAGCGCTTTGGCGCCAGGTGAGACCTGCGACAGAATGAAATTCACCGCCATTTGCAGGCCAGCAGTACCCGAATAGCAGGCTTGTTTGATTTCAAACAGACGGCAGTTCCGGTTTAGTCCAAGGTAGTGATGAAGATAGGTGCTGAGGGACTTGCCGAAATCGATGCCAGACTCGGTGCAAGTGATCAGCATTTCAATCCGATCTTTCTCGGTTGCGGATAGCGCATCGACGATCGGCCTAGCAGCATTCGCGCCGAACGTCACCGGGTCTTCATAGGGCAGAGCCAGTGCTTTTTGATCCATCAGCAGATTTTGGAAACGAACTGTGTCCAGTTTCCGATGGTGCGCGAGTTGACTGACATCTAGGTAGGTCGTGCCGCCAAATACATTCATCGCTTCTATGCCAACCGACATCATGGGGTCGTTCTCCAAGTCATGAGTAAGTAATTAATCATATCTGCGCAAACACAAGGCGGTATTGATACCGCCAAATCCCATACTGAGGGTGAGCGCAGTATCGACTGAATGCGCGACACTGTGCTGACCAACCCAGTTCAGTGAGGGGTCGATCGGATCATCCAAGTTCCTGGTCGGATGCAAGCGGCCAGCCTGCATTTGCAGCAAAGTTGCCACCACTTCGACGATACCTGCTGCGCTCAGGCCGTGACCGATGATGGATTTAGTGGTGTTGAGATAAGCGTGAGACAGTTGGCAAGCATGAATGGCTTTCAATTCGGTTTCATCTCCTAACGGAGATCCCGTGCCATGTGGATTAATATAATCAATGCGTTCAGGGGTGCATGCGGCGCGCTGCAACGCCATTTGCATCGCCTTCACTTCGCCATCGACCGACGGATTAGGGTTTTGCTGCGCATCCATTACGAGCCCCCAGCCCGCCAGCCAGGCGTACGGTTTGACCGCACGCTGCTGGGCCGCTGTGGCCGCCTCAACCACCACCACCCCGCAACATTCACCGTAAATAAAGCCATCGCGGTTGCGATCAAATGGCCGACATGCCAGCGCAGGCTCTTGCGCATAGCGGTCCGAGCCCATCGCGCCAAGATTGCGTAAACCCCGACACTCCCAGAAGGACAGATCCATCAGTGCACCTAAGGCGATACACGTATCTACTTGGCCAGTTTGCACCGCCTGCATGGCCTGGATGATTGCTAACTGGCCGCTCGCCGATGCGCCGCCCACCGTGTAGGCAAGCCCACAGATACCAAACTGCTCGGTACAGAAGCCACATAGATCGGTATCCATGAAAGATACACCGTAGGTCGGACTGAGGAATTCCGAGCGCGTGGCGTAAGCGTCGTGAGCCAACATTAAATCACGCTGTTGGATATTCGACCCGCCAACGATAAGGCCGATGCGGGCCGGATCAACTTCATTCAGGCGTGCATCATGCCATGCTTCATGCAGCGTGGACAAGGCGACTTGGGTCGAGAACGACGCGCGTCGCAGCGTCTGGCGCGCAATCTCAGTGGGCATCTGCAAAGACGCAATTTCAGCTCCCAGGAAGGCCGAGTCTCGCTGGCGGCCAGGACGTTGCATCACGCTGAAAGAAGATTCTGCGCCCAGCAAAGCGCGGATAAAATTGCCTTGGCTTTGTCCGATCGCCGAGGTCACCCCGACGCCCGTTATAACCAGCTCACGCTGCGCTGAGTTTCGCATGTAGCAGGTCCGCCAATTCCCCGATGTTGTTAGGCCCGAAGGTTTCTACGCGAGGGATCTTCAGCGATAACGAATCTAGCACCAGCATCACGATCTCAGCGCGATCTACCGAATTAGCGCCCAGATCTTGCAGCTGGTCACTGTGCTGAAATGAATGTTGCTCGAGGCCCGGCAACACTTCTTGCGTGTGACGGATAATCAACTGAAATATTTCTTCTTGATTCATTATTTTCTCACTTGAATAACTGTAGACCAATCATTTTTATTACATCAAAAAATAAACATTCACTACCGGCGGTAGCGCCCCAATCATCTTTTAAACATTGGCGCTATCATTCGCTTAGTAAGTTCAGCTGACATCAGAAAACTTAGCGTTATCATCGACCAACTGCGCATCGTTTGATGGGCAGTCTGCGTCACCCGCTTCTTTATCTATGCCACTAGCTTTTTTATCTGTGCCACTAGCTTCTTTAATTGTGTCTCCAGTCGCAGTTAGATCGTGCTTATTTTTTTGATAGTGTACTTGCATTTCCAACAAAAAGGGATAGGTTGGCAATTCAATGCGCCTTGGCGATTGTCCTTCATGCAATAGCTCCCAAGCGATGCTCTCTCCCTTCACCCAGCAGGCAGCAATCTGCGCTAAATCTTTTTTTACCAAATAGTGCCGCAGCATTGGCGTTTGGGTCTGCACATCTGGTCGCGCACCGCCACTTTTAGCGGATGGCTCGATCGTTCCGGCAAAAATTATTTGGCCTGGCGTAGCTGACGACGTCACTTCCTGTTGTTGCGACGGAAAGGTTAAAGCACTGAGTAAGCTCTCTCGATCTTGCGCTACCGCAGCCCAACGCAACGGCATCGCTTCTCGGCCCAATTGCAGCGTATAAGCCATGTCCTGTAACGAAAATTGCGCTTGACTCCGTACAAATTGTCCTAGCTGTTCGATCATGACTTTTAAGTGCTCGGACGTCTTGGCTGATAAAATAATCAGCTGCTCGCAGGCGGAGCACTCAATTTCCTGAGATTCACGACGATCTGAATTTTCTTCAATGCAGTATTCTTCGAGAATCACACCGGCATAAAAATCGCCATAGCCCATCGAATTGATCATCGCGCGGCGGGGTACCTCTTGTGCCGCTCCATTGATTTGAATCCAAGGACGGGCCCATGCTTGCGCTTCTTGCTGTAGATAGAAAGGAGAATGCTCCAACTCTAAATCAGAGCGCAAAGGGCTAACCTGCAGAGTCGGCGCCAATTGTTTATGCTGCATTTGCAACAGTACTTTAATTAATTGCGAAATGCCTGAGGCTGCGGTGGCATGGCCAATGCTGGGCTTCAATGAGCCTAGCGCACAAAACTGCTGATCCTGAGTAAATTCACGAAAAGCCTGTTCAGTGGCAAACACTTCAAGCGCATCCGCGATCGCAAATCCTGGCGCAAATGTCTCGACATAGCTGATGGTGCGCGGATCGACCCCCGACTTAACGATATTTTCTTTAATTGAATTCGCGATGACATCGGGGGTTGGCATGCTTGATAGGCCGATATTGCCGACGTTATTCGCTACCGTTGATTTGATGACGCCCAAAATAGTGTCTTTATCTTGCAGCGCTTTAGATAAGCGTTTCAGCAACACGACCCCAGCGCCATCACAGAATAAAGGCCCATCGCTGTCCGCTGCAAAACTTCGGCTCTTTGGATGGCTGCCTAAAATATTAAGTTGGCAAGAATACTGATACAACTCTGGATACATCAGCATAATGCCACCCGCAATCGCCGCCTCACATTCGCCATGCGCCAAGCTGGTGCAAGCCATGTGCAGCGCTGTCATGGAAGAAGCGCTGTAGGTGTCGATGACAAGACTCGGTCCGTAAAATTTGAATAAGTGCGACACCATGCCCGACAACCCACCCATGGTATGAGCCGCCATGCTTTTAAGTTTATTGGCTTCAGTTAGATCGATTGGACGAGACATCATACCGGCATACACGCCCACCCGAGATTGGCACACTTTGTTCAATTCAGCGCTGGTGTAGCCGGCCGACTCAAGTAGCGTCCATACCATCTGCACAAATAGTTTTTGCTCATCCGTCCAATCAATGCAAATAGAGTGCGTCTCGAATGCCGCCGTGAAAAACTCGGTATTGAAGACCGTGTTGAGTTCTGCAATAAACCCGCCCCATTTAGTATAGCTGCCTCCCTGGGCTAGTGCAGTTTGCTTATCTTCAATATAGAAGTCATCCAGCGACCAGCGATCTGCCGGAATTTCAGTAATACAATCCCGTCCGCTGACTAAATTATCCCAGTATTCTTGCACAGTGTTGGCTTGCGGGAAACATCCGCTCATCCCGATCACCGCGATGGATTCAAGCTTGGTGGAATAGCTTCCCGGCATTGTCACTGTATGCCTCCCTTCTTGATGCGGCGGGTAAGGCGGCGAAACTGTGCCAACCTCGGTACACAGTGCGGCCATCGCCTCAAACGTAGGCCCAAGTCCCGCGGGTTGTGCCCGCGCCAAATAGCCGGCTAGCTTTGCAATCGTCGAATATTTGAGAAACATGGCCGGACTCAGCGACACACCATATTTTTGGCTCAATACACCACTGAACTCGGTCAGTGTAATCGAGTCAAAACCAAATGCACTGAGCGGCGTATTTCGCTCTAATTCCTTGCGCGCAATTTTTGTTTGCGCCGAAATCAGCTCTGTCAACGCATGTTCTATCTGTGGCTGTAAGTCACCCGCCGCACTTGGGCCAGGCTTCAGAGCCGCGGTCTCAGCCAGCACAGGTTGCTCGCTTGCATTGGGCAGCACCACCTTCTGTGGCACCCAATACCGCTCCTTGGCAAACGGATAGGTTGGCAGACTGATCCGCTGCGGTTTTATTGGGCCGTATAACTGCCCCCACTCCACCACTAATCCCTGCACCCACAATTCTGCTAACTTACCTATTTTACGGCGTACGATCCACTTGCCGATGGCTTCCTGCAACTCTTCATCAGCCCGGAACACCGATAAGATGCGCTGCTCGTGCTTGAACTCGCCTTCGTAGGTATCTTCCTGAGCCGCTTCGCCTCGCAGGTAATGTAACAATTTCTCTTTCAGTACATCGACCGTGCTGACGACCCACGCCAACCTCACCCCTAACGCCTCGCGCCCCACCTGCAGCGTATACGCTAAGTCGGCCAGATTCACCTCCGTCTGGCGCTCCACGTACGCTAGCAACTGCTGCACCTGCTGCCGTAGCTGTTCCCCGTTTCTGGCCGATAGAACTACCACCACAGGTCCACTAAATACCGTTGCTAGCCTCTGTGGCGCCACATACTCCTCAACGATGACATGCGCATTGACGCCACCAAAGCCAAACGAGCTAACTCCGGCGCGCCGGGGCAATGCCTGTCCTTGCGGATCTCGTAAGGCTTCCCAGGCTTGCGTTTGCTGCACCACATAGAACGGGCTATCGTGCAAAGCCAACAGCGGATTGAGTTCTTCGCAATGCAAGCTTTTAACTAAGGTCCGATGCTGCATTTGCAACAGTACCTTGATCAGCCCTGCCACCCCTGCGGCCAGTTCTAGGTGCCCAATATTGCTCTTCACTGAGCCCAAGCCACAACTCTGTACTGGCAACGGTTCTAGGGCCAGCTCGGCAAATGCGCTCTTGAGTCCCTGGACTTCGATCGGATCACCTAAGTCAGTGCCTGTGCCATGCGCCTCAATATAGCCGATGGTCTCCGGCGCTACCCCAGCTTGTTGCAGGGCAGCCTTGATCAGATCAGCTTGCGCTCGCGGATTCGGTGCCGTCAGTGAACTGGCCCGACCACCATGGTTAATCGCACTGCCCTTGAGCAGGCCGTAGATATGGTCGCCATCTCGTTCAGCCGCCGCCAGCGGTTTGAGGAAGACCATGCCAACCCCCTCCCCGCGCACATAGCCATTGGCCTGAGCGGAAAAAGTCTTGCACCGCCCATCCGAGCTTAGCATGCCTGCCTGGGTACAACTCTCGTGCGTCTCCAGCGACAGCAGTGTGTTGACCCCGCCCACCACCGCCTGCACACACTGGCCGCTGCGCAACAGTTCCAGCGCCCGGTGCACTGCGACCAGCGAACTCGAGCACGCCGTCTCGACCGGTTCACTCGGCCCATGCCAATTTAACCAATAGCTCATCCGGTTCGGACCCATCGATCCCACGACTCCCGCCGCACTGTATCCTGCGACTGTCTCACCCGCCTGCGCTAGCAACTGCCCATAACCGGTCCCAGCGGTTGCCACCAGCAGTGCCGTAGCGCTGCCCGACAAGCTTTGTACCGAGTAGCCGGCATCCTCAATCACTCGGTACACAGACAGCATCAGCAGTCGCTGCTGCGGATCCATCGCCTGCGCTTCGCGCGGCGAAATACCAAAAAAGAGTGGATCAAATTGGTCTATGCTTTCGATCATGCCGGCATGGCAAATCGCTGGTGCTGACCCACAGCCCCAGCGGTTGGCTGGCAATGACCCGATACTGTCGCGCTCCGCCAGTAGGTTGGTCCAAAAAGCATTGAGATCCTCAGCTTGGGGGAAACAACCACTCATGCCGATCACGGCGATTGGCTCGGCCTTAATTGTCTCGCTCCGATTCGCATCGTCCTTCAGCGTTGCCATGGCAACCTGCCCCTGCCGGCGCCGAGGAGCCGGAGCGAGCGTTGCAGAAAGAGTGCCGCTATCTGGAGCGATTGGCGTCGTCGCCATTGCCGTAAACGCCGGCGCCAGCACTGCTTGATGTTCCCGCGCCAGATAGCCCGCCAGCGCTGCAATCGTTGAATACTCGAAGAATATCGTTGGACTCAGAGTTAAGCCGTACTTTTGGTGCAAGGCGTTGCCGAGCTCCGTTAGCGTGATCGAATCAAACCCAAACTCACTCAGCGAGGTATCGCGCTCCAATTCCGCACGTGCAATTTTGAGTTGCGCCGAGATCAAACCTGTTAACCCATGCTCGATTTGCAGCTGCAATTCGTCAACTGCGGCGGGGTCATCAGCAGCCCGTTCCTCGGTCGCCAGCGGCGATAGTAGCCGCGCTTGGCAAGCCCCTTGCAGGTAATGCAACACGCGGGTCACGACACCATAGCCCACGACTACGTGCGCGGCATTCTGCGCCAGCGCTTGACACAACGCAGTGATACCCGCGGCACTCGGCATCGCTTCCAGTCCAGTGTCCCGCCGCTGCCGCTCTTGGGTCGCCAGATCTAGCTGCATA
Source organism: Mycoavidus cysteinexigens (assembly GCA_031963205.1). Classification (GTDB taxonomy): domain Bacteria; phylum Pseudomonadota; class Gammaproteobacteria; order Burkholderiales; family Burkholderiaceae; genus Mycoavidus; species Mycoavidus cysteinexigens_C. The sequence continues at coordinate 11,380 of JASSUB010000092.1, read as the reverse complement.
CCGCCTTCGACCCACAACGGCCAACTCACCGAGACGGTGCGACCTTGGCGCTTGCCCTGCGCCACTAGACTTGTTCGGTACTGCGCATAGCTGTCTAAGAAGCCATTCGCCGCCGCGTAATCGGTTTGTCCCAGATTACCCCACACGCTAGCCGCCGACGAGCACAGCATCAGCCAGTCTAGCGCTACCTCTCGCGTCGCCTGATCCAACGCCATCAAGCCCAGCACCTTTGGCGCGAGTACCTGCTGTAGGGTTGCGCCGGTCTTCTGCGCCAGTAAACCGTCGTGCAATACCCCAGCGCTATGGATCACGCCGTTCAATTGTCCGTACTGCGCCACGATTTCTAGTGCTAAGGCCGCCACCGCCACGGCATCGCTCACATCGACTGCGCGATACGCAACGCGCGCACCCATCGTCCGCAGCGCCTGCAGGACAGGCTCTTGCGCCGGCTTTAACGCGCCACGCCCAGTCAGCACCAGCACCGGATGGCGGACCTGCTGCGCTATCGCCCGCGCAAACACTTGCCCCAACCCACCCAAGCCGCCGGTGATTAAGTAGACACCCTGGTCACGCCAGGGTAGCGTCGTCTCTTCGTTTTCCAACGGCGCAAAGTCCCAGACCTCTCGTTGCCCATTCACATACCGCACCATTGGCGAGGGGGATGCCGCCTCGGCTCGCAATCGTTGCGCCAAAACCGGCATCGACACCCCCGCCTCCACTGCTACCACCTGGCATGCCAACAACCGGTACTCTTGCTGCGCACTCCGCAGTAATCCACCTAGCCCCTGCAGCACTGCGCCTTCGCCTTCGCTGGGGACAACCAGTTGCAGCAGCAACGCCTGGCTCGGATGGGCTGCAATCTCTTTCTGTAGCCATGCCAACACTTGCATCGAATACGCCGTATAGCGCTGTGCCAGTGTGCCGATTCCGCTTAACCCCACACACTGCGCTGTAGGCAGCGCAGCAGCCAGTTCAGCGATTTGCTTTGAATCCTCTTTGCCTACCTCACACAATAAAATTCCTTGCACCTCATAGGCTGGCACTGCTGCGGGTTGCGCGATAGTTTGTGCGATCCAGTGCGGCGCCCGCAGAACGGTCTGAGGTGCAGCCACGACATGCTCAACTTCCTCATGCAAAGTCCGTGCACTGAAACCACTTAAACGTAATGCCACCCGCCCATTCGCATCGACGATGTCAACATCGAACTTGCGGATTGCCGCACTGTCGCCTGTTCCTGGCTGCACCACTGCCCACGCCGGCATGGGCAGTTCCCCCCATTGCCTCACCTGCGCTACTGCGAACGGCAGCGCCAAAGGTCCATCGCTCTTGTCTTGTATCAGTCCCACGCTTGTCTGCAGCGCCCCATCCAATATATTCGGCACCCAGGCATAGCCGACTGGCGCCTCTGCCGCCAAGCACAAAGAACCTACCGCGAGGTGATGGCCAACCCGCAATTCGTCCAAGACTTGAAAGCTCGAACCATAAGCCAATCCCTGTTGCGCAAACTGTGCATAACACGCCTCGCCCGTCAATGTTTGCTCGCATTGTGCCTGCAGTGCCCCCAAGTCCACCCGCGGCGCTACGCCCACCTCAGCAAGTTGAGCCCAACCCTGGCTGAACACGATCGCGTCATCTCTGTTGCCGCCATAAATCTCAAAGTGAATCAGCCCGTCTTCCTGACTCTCCAGGCTAATCTGCACTTCCTGTGGCTGGGTTATCACGAGCGGGCGCAGCCAGGTCACCTCCTGCAAAAGAACCGATAGCCCCGCTGTGCCAATCTCACCTCCATTGGCCAACGCCACCGCCGCACGCACCCACTCCAGTTGTGCGACCCCAGGTACCAGCCGCTCGCCTCGTACCACATAATCGCGGAGGAAGAATTCTTCGCCCGTGAGCGTCGTACTAAAGCGCTGCCCACCGAAATCTGATGTGTTACGGTGTACCAGAGGATGAAGCTGACTGACTGGCCCGCTCTGCACCCCCACCGCCGGCACCCAATAGCGCTCTTTGGTGAAAGGATAGGTTGGCAGGCTCAGGCGAACCGGCCTGCTCTGCGGGTACAAATGGGTCCAGTCAAAACTCTGTCCCTGCACCCACAATTGGGCTAATTTACGCAACTTCTTGGCACGCATCCATGCCTGCAATAACGCCTGGTCATCCTCATCCCCCTCAAAGAGCGCCGCGTGCTCGGCATTTTTTTTGACCTGCCCGGTGAAAAGTCCAGGCGCCGATTGACCACGAGTGAATCTGTCGAGCGCATCTAACATTTGCACCCGCGATTCCGTCACCAACGCCAGCCGGTGCATCATCGCCTCACGTCCAGTCTGCAGGGTATACGCTAGAGCGACAAGATCCAGTTCCGTTTCCTCCTCGACCCACGCCTTCATTTTTGCGGCATACGCTTGCAGCCGTTCCGCGGTCTTTGCCGACAACACGATTAAAACCTGCTGAGGATTGTCCGCCCGACGCACGGGGGCCAACGATAGGTACTCTTCCAGCACCAGATGGGCATTTGTGCCGCTAAAGCCAAATGAGCTCACCGCGGCACGACGCGGTTGCTCGCTAGTCACCGTCCACGGCTTCAAACCAGTGTTGATGTAAAAAGGACTGCCCTCCACTGTGATACGCTCGTTGAGCGTGGAAAAATTGATCGTCGGCGGCAACATGCGATGGCGCAACGCCAGTAACACTTTGATCACGCCCGAAACACCGGCGGCGGTGAGTAGATGGCCAAGATTGCTTTTGACCGATCCTAAAGCGCAGTAGTCCTGCTTCGTGGTATAGGCACGAAACGACTCGGTTAAAGCTTCCACCTCGATCGGGTCCCCTAATGCCGTACCCGTACCATGAGCTTCAATCAGAGAGATCGTCTCCGGGTTGATCCCAAAGCGTTCATAGACCTGCTTTTGCAAGGTTATCTGCGAACTCACGGTAGGCGCCATAATACCATTCGTGCGGCCGTCCTGATTCACTCCCCAACCCCGCAACACACCGTGGATTAGATCTTGATCGCGCACCGCATCCGTGCAACGCTTCAGCAATAGGACACCCACCCCCTCCCCTGGCACAAAACCATCCGCCCGCGCATCGAAAGTGAAACAGCGTCCGACTTTGGAGAGCATGCCAGCGCTGCTGGTCATGATGTGCATATCAGGCCCCGCCAATACACATACACCGCCGGCGAGAACTAAGTCACTTTGTCTGAGCATTAAGCTGTCGCATGCCTCAGCGATAGCCACCAACGACGACGAACAAGCAGTGTCAAGCGCTAAGCAAGGTCCCTTCAAATTCAGAAAATAGGCAATTCGGGCCGACAAAATCGACGACGCACTCCCGAGTAACCCGTGGGCCGTCAGTTCGCTACCGTCGCCAACCCGACCATAATGGCTAGCGCCACAACCCACATACACACCACAGCGGCTATTTGACAAAGTTTGGGGATTGATGCCTGCGGCCTCGATACAATTCCAACTATGCTCCAAAAACAGGCGTTGCTGGGGATCCATCCACTGTGCTTCGGCCGGTGAAATGTTGAAAAATAACGGATCGAAGCACTCCGCTTCTTCCAAGGCCCCCATCCATTTGCTGTACGTCCGGCCTGGGATAGCCGGGCGCGGATCATAGTATTCCTCGATCGGCCAGCGCTGCGCAGGAGCTTCCGATACGCAATCCCTCCCCTGCACGAGGTTATTCCAAAATTCTTCTAGGTTTTTTGATTTTGGAAAGGCTCCCGACATCCCTATGATGGCAATGCCCTCCTGCTGCGGTATTGGCTGAACAACCGCCGCATGAACGGTATGATGGTGCTCTGGCGCCACCGGCGCGCGCGCTGCTTGAGTTGCCACCTTAGCTTGAGTTGCCACCTCATCATGCGCTTCGCCTAGCGGCATCGATGTTCCAAGTAACGGGTTTTTAGCATTGTCCGAGTTGCCCCCCGCTAGAGGATCAAACAGCGTCGGTAGATCTATTGTATCGTCAACGGTTGGCTGATGCACTAGCGCACTCTGCACGCTCATGCCCAGCGACAACAGATGCTCCGCCAAGCACTGAATGGTAGGATAGTCATACAGGCGTGTCACCGGCAATGATAGGCCAAAAGATTTATTGATCGCTTGGACCCATTCCACGCCGGTGATCGAATCCAGTCCAAGTTCAGCAAACGGATGATCCGCATCGATATCCGCGTGCTCCAGATACAATACTTCAGCGAGACTCCTGGTCAGTTCTGCCGCCAAGAGCTGTGGCGATGCGCCGAGACGACTGCTGGCACCGCTTAATTCTCTAGCCGCCTCCGCCAGCGGTAAAGGGGTTATCTCATCAGCTGTGCCATCATTCGCGACAAGTGTGCCCTGAGCGCTGCTCAGCGGCGACAGCACCTGGGTGAGCAGTTCAACCTCAAGCGTTTGCAACGCGATGCCGCTTGGCTTATCCGCCACACTCTCTGCAGGCTTATCCGCTACACTTTCTGCATTGAGCAGAATTCCGGGCCGATCCTCCAACTGCGCTCCCGCCGAAACGACTGGCTCGCCTCGCACCACCTGATCCTGCGCCGTCGTCGGCGCCCAGTACCGCTCCTTAGCAAATGGATAGGTTGGGAGACTGATCCGCTTTGGTTTTGTTTGACTGTATAACTGTCCCCACGCCACCGCCAGCCCCTGCACCCACAACTCTGCCAACTTGCCTATTTTGCGGCGGGCCAGCCACTTACCCATGGCTTCTTGCAACTCCTCATCACTCCGGAACACTGACAAGATGCCCTGCTCGTGTTTAAGTTCGCCTTGATAGGTGTCCGCGCCAATCGGTTCACCTTGCGCATGACGTAACAACCGCTCTTTGAGTACCTCGACCGTGCTGACCACCCACGCCACTCTCACCCCCAGCGCTTCGCGTCCCACCTGCAGCGTATACGCCAAGTCGGCCAGATTCACCTCAGCCTGGCGCTCCAGGTACGCCAGCAACTGCTGCGCCTGCTGCCTTAGCTGCGCCTCGTTTCTGGCCGATAGGACCACCACCACAGGTCCACTGAATACTGTCGCTACCCTCTGTGGCGCCACATACTCCTCAACGATGACATGCGCATTGACCCCACCAAAGCCAAAAGAACTGACTCCGGCGCGCCGCGGCAACTCCTGCCCCTGCCGGTCTCGTAAGGTTTCCCAGGGTTGCGTTTGCTGCACTACATAGAACGGACTGCCGTCTAATGCAAGTAGTGGATTCAGATCTTCGCAATGCAAGCTCTTCACTAAGGTCCGGTGTTGAAGCTGCAGTAAAACCTTAATCAGGCCCGCCACCCCCGAGGCCAGTTCCAGGTGCCCAATATTGCTCTTCACCGAACCTAAGCCGCAACGCTGCGCAGGTCGCTCTGAGGGCAGTTCTGCAAAGGCGCTCTTAAGCCCTTGCACTTCGATCGGATCCCCTAACGCGGTACCCGTGCCGTGCGCCTCAATATAGCTGATGGTGCCAGGTTCTACCCCGGCTTGTTGCAGTGCGGCTTTGATCAGATCAGCCTGTGCTCGCGGGTTTGGCGACGTCAGTGAATTGGCCCGCCCACCATGGTTGGTGGCACTGCCCTTGAGTAAACCATAAATATGGTCCCCGTCTTGCTCTGCCGCCGACAACGGTTTGAGAAATAGCATGCCCACCCCCTCGCTGCGCACATAGCCATCAGCTTGCGCCGAGAAAACCTTGCAGCATCCATCCGGACTCAACATGCCCGCTTGGGTAAAACTTTCGTGCATGTCCATTGCCAATAGGGTGTTGACCCCGCCTACCACCGCCTGTGCGCACTGCCCGCTGCGCAGCAATTCTAGCGCTCGATGCACCGCGACCAGCGAACTTGAGCAAGCCGTCTCGATCGGTTCACTCGGCCCATGCCAGTTCAACCAATAGCTCATCCGATTGGGTCCCATCGACCCGACCAGTCCCACCGCACTATAGCCAGCCACCGTCTGGCCCGCCTGCGCCAGCAAATTGCCATAACCGCTACCGGCGGCAGCCCCGACCAGCAGTGCCGTAGCGCTGCCCGACAAGCTTTGTACCGAGTAGCCGGCATCCTCAATCACTCGGTACACAGACAGCATCAGCAGTCGCTGCTGCGGATCCATCGCCTGCGCTTCGCGCGGCGAAATACCAAAAAAGAGTGGATCAAATTGGTCTATGCTTTCGATCATGCCGGCATGGCAAATCGCTGGTGCTGACCCACAGCCCCAGCGGTTGGCTGGCAATGACCCGATGCTGTTCCGCTCGGCCAATAGGTTAGCCCACAAGACATCGATATTCTCTGCTTGCGGGAAACAGCCACTCATGCCGATCACCGCGATCGGCTCGACCCGGCTCAGCCCAGACTCACTCGCCTCACGCCTAAGCGGCGCCGCTGCAAGGCGTCCTTGCCGATGGCTACGGGTGGATGCAAACGGCTGAGACAAAGCGCTGCCATTTGGACGGATTGGCGTCGCCACTGTTGCGGTAAACAGCGGCGCCAGCACCGCTTGGTATTCCCGCGCCAGATAGCCCGCCAGCGCTGCAATCGTCGCATACTCGAAGAATATCGTTGGACTTAGGGCTAAGCCGTACTTCTGGTGCAATAGGTTGCCGAACTCCGTCAGCGCGATCGAATCGAACCCAAATTCGCTCAGCGCGGCATCGCGCTCCAACTCTTCGCGCGCAATTTTGAGTTGCGCTGAGATTAACCCTGTCAACCCATGCTCTATTTTTGACTGCAATTCGTCAACTGCAACTAGGTCATCCGCACTTCCCGTCACCGCTGGCAGTCGCCGCGCTTGGCAAACCACACGCAACTGATGCAGCACGCGGGCCACAGCACCATAGCTCACCACCACGTGTGCGGCGCTCTGCGCCAACACTTGACCCAGCGCAGTGACGCCCGCAGCACTCGGCATCGCCTCTAACCCGGTATCCCGTCGTAGTCGCTCTTGGGTCGCCGGATCGAGTTGCATGCCGCCCTCCGCCCATAACGGCCAACTCACCGAGACGGTGCGACCTTGGCGCTTGCCCTGCGCCACTAGGCTTGTTCGGTACTGCGCATAGCTGTCCAAGAAGCCATTTGCCGCCGCGTAATCGGTCTGCCCCACGTTGCCCCACACACTCGCTACTGACGAGCACAGTACCAGCCAATCCAACGCCACCTCTCGCGTTGCCTGATCCAATGCCATCAAGCCCATCACCTTTGGTGCGAGCACCTGCTGTAGGGTCGCGCCAGTCTTCTGCGCCAGCAAACCGTCGTGCAATACTCCAGCGCCATGGATCACGCCGTTCAATTGCCCGTACTGCGCCACGATTTCTAGCACTAAGGCTGCCACCGCCACGGCATCGCTCACATCGACTGCGCGATACGCAACGCGCGCGCCCATCGTCCGCAGCGCCTGCAGGACAGGCTCTTGCGCCGGCTTTAACGAGTTGCGCCCAGTCAACACTAACACCGGATGGCGGACCTGCTGCGCTAGCGCCCGCGCAAACACTTGCCCCAGCCCACCCAAGCCGCCTGTGATTAAGTAGACACCCTGGTCACGCCAGGGTAGCGTCGTCTCTTCGTTGACCAATGGCGCAAAATCCCAGACCTCTCGTTGCCCATTCACATACCGCACCATTGGCGAGGGGGATGCCGCTTCGGCTCGCAATCGTTGCGCCAAGACCGGCATCGACACTCCCGCCTCTACCGCTATCACCTGGCACGCCAACAACCGGTATTCTTGCTGCGCACTCCGCAGTAATCCACCTAGCCCCTGCAGCACCAAGCCTTCACCTTCGTTGGGGATAATCAGTTGTAGCAAGAGCGCCTGATCCGGATGGGCGGCAACTTCTTTCTGGATCCATGCCAGCAATTGCACCGCATAAGCGGTATAGCACTGCGCCAAAGCGCCATTTCCTAGCAGCTCTAGACACTGTGCTGCAGGCATTGCCGCCGCAAGTTCAGCGATCCTCTCTGGCTGATCTTGGCCCACTTCACACAATAAGATCCAGTGCCTCTGACAGATCGGCGCGACCGCGGGTTGTACAGGGGCTTGCGCCGTCCACTGCGGCGCTAACAGGACCGTCTGAGGAGCGGTGACTGCCTGCTCAATAGCCTCATGCACAGGCATTGCGCCAGGCACAGATCGTGTACTGAAACCACTTAAGCGTAGCGCCACTTGCCCATTCCCATCGGCAATTTCAAGCTCTAACTTGCGCACCAACGCACTGTCGTCGACACTTGGTCGCACCACAATCCACGCCGGCATCGGCAGTTCACCCCATTGTCTCACCTGTGCGACCGCAAATGGCAGCGCTAAGGGTGCAAGGGTCTTATTTTGCGCCAGTCCCACGCTTGCCTGCAGCGCCCCATCCAACACATTTGGCGCCCAGACATAACCGGCTGGCGCATCTGCTGTCAAACGCAAAGCGCCTACCGCAACTTGATCGCCTAGCCACAATTCTTTTAAAACCCGGAAGCTCGGGCCAAACTCTAACCCCTGTTGCGCAAACTGTGCATAACACACCGCCCCCGCCACGGTCTGCTCACAGTGCGCCCGCACCCCCTCTAAATCCACATGCGGCGCTTCACCTACCTCCGCCCATTGAGCCCACCCCCGACTATATACAACGGCTTCACCCCCACTATCGCTGTAGATTTCAAAGCCAATCCGGCCGTCTTCTTGGCTCTGCAAACCGATATGGACTTCCCGTGGCTGGGCGACTACCAATGGGCGCAGCCACATTACCTCTTGCAGCATCACGGCCTGCCCCACCTCGCCATGACTGGCCAACGCCACCGCTGCGCGCGCCCACTCCAATTGGGCAACTCCAGGCACAATACGCTGACCTTGCACCACGTGATCGTGCAGAAAAAATTCCTTGCCGGTCAGCGTCGTACTAAAACGCTGTTGGCTCAAATCTGACGTATTCCGGTGCAGCAACGGATGCAATGGGCGTTCTAAGCCATTTTGCACCACCAACGTCGGCGTCCAATACCGCTCTTTCGCAAACGGATAGGTCGGAAGGCTCATTCGCCGTGGCTTGGTTTGACCATATAATTGTCCCCACTCCACGGCCAGCCCCTGCACCCACAACTGCGCTAGCTTGCGCAACTTCTTGGCACGCAGCCATGCCCGTAACAGAACGTCGGCATCCTCATCATCTTCAAAGAGCGCCGCGTGCTCGGCGCTCCTTTTGACCTGTCCCGTGCAGAGGCCAGGCGCCGCCTTACCACGGGTAAATGTGTCGAGCGCATCCAGCATCTGCGCGCGCGATTCCACCACCAACGCCAGCCGATGAGCCATCGCCTCGCGCCCGGTCTGTAGGGTGTAAGCTAGAGCCGCAAGATCAAGCTCCGTTTTCCCCTCGACCCACGCCTTCAATTTTGCGGCATACGCTTGCAGCCGTTCCGCGGTCTTTGCCGACAACACAATCAAGACCTGCTGAGGAGTGTCCGCCCGACGCACGGGGGCCAACGATAGGGACTCTTCCAGCACCAGGTGGGCATTTGTGCCGCTAAAGCCAAATGAGCTCACCGCGGCGCGACGCGGTTGCTCGCCAGCCACCGTCCACGGCTGCAAATCAGTGTTGATATAAAAAGGGCTACCAGCCACTGCGATACGCTCGTTGAGCGTAGAGAAATTAATCGTCGGCGGCAGCATGCGATAGCGCAACGCCAGCAACACTTTGATCACACCAGCAACGCCAGCGGCAGCAAGCAGATGGCCAATATTGCTTTTGACTGATCCTAAAGCGCAGTAGTCCTGCTTCACGGTATAGGCACGGAACGATGCCGTTAAAGCCTCTACCTCGATCGGATCGCCTAATGCCGTACCCGTGCCATGCGCTTCGACCAGGGAGATCGTCTCTGGATTGATCCCAAAGCGCTCGTAGATCTGCTTTTGCAAGGTTATCTGCGAGCTCACGCTGGGCGCCGTAATACCATTCGTACGGCCGTCCTGATTTACCCCCCAACCCCGCAATACGCCGTGGATCAGATCTTGATCGCGCACCGCATCCGTTAAGCGCTTCAGCAGTAAGACACCCACCCCCTCTGCCGGCACAAAACCATCCGCTCGCGCATCGAAAGTGAAGCAACGTCCGGCCTTCGATAACATGCCGGCACTGCTGGTCATGATATGCATATCCGGTCCTGCCAACACACATACGCCACCCGCAAGCACTAAATCGTTTTGTCTAAAGATTAAGCTGTCGCACGCTTCAGCGATGGCCACCAACGACGACGAACAAGCGGTGTCAAGCGCCAAACAAGGACCCTTCAAATTCAGAAAATACGCGATTCTGGCCGACAAGATCGACGACGCACTTCCCAGCAGTCCCTGGGCGGTCAACTCGCTGCCATCCCTCACTCGACCATAGCCGCTAGCGCTGCAACCCACATACACACCACAGCGGCTATCTGACAAAGTGTGCGGATTGATGCCCGCGGCTTCGATGCAGTGCCAGCTATGCTCCAGAAACAGACGTTGCTGAGGATCCATCCATTGCGCTTCAGCCGGTGAAATATTGAAAAACAATGGATCGAAGCACTCAGCCTCCTCCAACGCCCCCAGCCACTTGCTATATGTTCGGCCTAGCGTAGCCGGACGCGGATCGTAGTACTGTTTGATCGACCACCGCTGCGCCGGAACTTCCGACACACAATCCCTACCCTGCACGAGGTTATCCCAGAACTCTTTTAGGTCTTTTGATTTTGGAAAGGCCCCCGACATCCCTACGATGGCAACGCCCTCCTGCTGCGGTATCGGCTGAATCTCTGACGCCACAGGCACCCTTGCCGTTCGAGCTGGAATCTCATCGGGTGTTTCAACCGTTCTATGCATGGACGCTGTTACCTCACCCGTTATTGGGTGAGGTGTCACGGGTGCACTCTGTGCGCTTAGGACCATCGGCGACAGATGCTCGGCCAAACGCCGAATGGTGGGATAGTCATACAAGCGTGTCACCGGTAACGACAGGCCAAAAGAGTGATTGATTGACTGCGCCCATTCCGCGGCAGTGATCGAATCCAAGCCAAGCTCAACAAACGGATACTCTGCATCAATCTCTGCGCACTCCAAGTACAGTACTTCTGCAAGACTCTTGCTCAGTTCCTCTTGCAAGGTCTTGAGCGACTCAGAGCGATGGCTGCCCTTTTCTAGCACGGGCGAATCCATTATGTCAGTCGATGTTTCATGATTCGCCAATGGCTCAGCCGGTACGCTCAGGATCATCGGCGATAGATGCTCGGCCAAACGCCGGATGGTCGGATAGTCATACAGGCGTGTCACCGGTAACGACAGGCCAAAAGATTGGTTGATTAATTGCGCCCATTCCACGCCCGTAATCGAATCCAAGCCAAGCTCGACAAACGGATACTCTGCATCAATCTCCGCGCACTCCAAGTACA
>JASSUB010000037.1:0-12532 GCA_031963205.1 Mycoavidus cysteinexigens | reverse complement strand
TATGACTTCGGATTGCTTCTGGTCCTGAATAAGGCTGGGCTACCTGGGGAGTTACTTTCTATTTTATATAGATTGTTACCTCTGTAACCTTTTTTTTGACCCCATTATTTAATTTTCATGATGGTATTGAGAAAAGGGAGGAAATATTTTTAGACATAACAAAGCTACCTAGGCACGAGTGATTCATTGGACGCGGCAAGCAAGAAGAGAAATTAAAAAATTGCAGGGAGGAAGAGGGCAGAATGTACTTATCCTACGTTTAAAACTGTAGCTAAAGTGTAGCTAAAACAGCTTGTTTTAAGCTAAAACAAGCTGTTTTAAACTCGCTTTGTATTTTTGAGAGTTATGCAAGGTATTGATTTATAAAGAAAATCTTTATTGGCTTACCTTGCATCTATGGTCTCCGAAGCCGAAGGTCGCTGGTTCGATCCCAGCCGGGCGCACCAAAATATAATAAAAATACGCCTCTTTATACTTGTCACTCCAATCCACGCAACATACGTAATGTCGCTCTGAGCGTCGCCAGCCGCGCCGGCAGATCCTGCGCTTGAGTTTCAATGCGCAGCTTGTCTTGCCCAATTAGTTTGATATGATGATGTTTTTGTATCAGCGCAATGAGGTAGGCTGCGTTGATCGGTGGGTTAGGCATAAACAGCAGGGTGATGGCACTTTCTGAGACATCGATTTTTATAATACCAAGGGGTTTGGCGGCTACGCGTAAGCGGTGTGTTTCAATCAGTGCGTGCGCCGGCGGGGGCAGCTTGCCAAAGCGGTCAATCAGTTCCTCGTGGATGGTATCGATTGCATCGTCAAGGGCGCAGCCTGCTAGTCGTTTGTATAAAGACAGTCGCTGTTGCACGTCGCCACAATAGTCTGCCGGCAACAGTGCGGGGACATGTAAATTGATATCTGTAGCGGCGGCAAGCGGTGCGGTCAGATCTGGCTCATGGCCAGCTTTAAGTGCGTTGACGGTATCATGCAGCATCTCGCTGTAAAGTTGAAAGCCAATGGCATGAATCTCCCCTGACTGTTTGTCACCCAGGACCTCACCGGTGCCGCGGATTTCAAGATCATGCATGGCTAGATAAAAGCCCGAGCCTAATTCTTCCATTTGCTGAATTGCTTCGAGCCGGCGCATGGCCTGTTTGCTTAACGCTTCTGGATCGTGCACCAGTAAATAAGCATAAGCTTGGTGATGCGAGCGGCCAACGCGGCCACGTAACTGATGTAATTGGGCGAGGCCGAATTTATCTGCGCGATGCATCAAAATCGTGTTGGCGCTGGGTACGTCAATACCGGTTTCAATGATGGTGGTACATAAAAGCACATTGGCGCGCTGAGCAACAAAGTCACGCATCACGCGTTCCAACTCACGTTCGTGCATCTGCCCATGCGCGACTGCGACGCGGGCTTCGGGCATCAACTCTTCGAGCATCAGGCGACGCTGCTGAATGGTCTCAACTTCATTATGCAGAAAATAGATTTGACCGCCGCGTTTGAGTTCGCGCAGCATGGCCTCGCGGATTGTGCTGTGGTCTTCGCGGCGCACAAAAGTTTTAATTGCTAGCCTTTTTTGCGGGGCGGTGGCAATCACCGAGAAATCGCGTAATCCCTCCAGCGCCATCCCCAGCGTGCGGGGGATTGGCGTCGCTGTAAGCGTGAGCACATCGACTTGCGCGCGTAAGGTTTTAAGCGCTTCTTTCTGGCGTACGCCAAAGCGGTGCTCTTCGTCGATAATGACCAACCCGAGTTGCTTAAAATTGATTTGTGGCGACAATAATTTGTGGGTGCCAATCACAATATCGACGGTGCCGGCTTGCAATGCAGTGATTGCTTGATTAATTTCTTGGGCGGTTTTGAAGCGCGATAACTCGGCAATTTTAACTGGCCAATCTGCGAAGCGATCGGAAAAAGTCTGAAAATGTTGCTCGGCCAGAAGTGTCGTGGGCGCCAGCAGCGCCACTTGCTTGCCATCTAACACCGCAATAAAGGCAGCACGCAGTGCTACTTCTGTTTTACCAAAACCGACATCACCGCAGACCAGTCGATCCATCGGTTTGCCACTGGTCATATCAGCCATCACAGCCGCAATCGCAGCGGCTTGATCCGGTGTTTCTTCAAAGCCGAAACTTTCAGCAAAACGTTCGTAATCATCGGGTGATAGAGAAAAAACATGCCCCTCGCGGGCCGCGCGGCGAGCGTACAGATTGAGCAGTTCAGCGGCGGTGTCGCGGATTTGCTGGGCGGCTTTGCGCCTGGCTTTTTCCCACTGACCGGAACCGAGTGCATGGAGAGGGGCATTCTCTGGGCTAGCGCCGCTATAGCGCGAAATCATATGCAAGTGCGAAACCGGCACGTAGAGCGTGCTATTGGAGGCATACTCGAGGTGTAAAAATTCAGTTTCGCCTTCGCCTAAGTCCATTGAGGCTAAGCCGTGATAGCGTCCAATGCCATGTTGACTATGCACCACGGGTTCGCCAACTTTAAGTTCGGACAAATCGCGCACCATCGCATCGACGTCGCTCGCTTGTTCTTGCCGGCGGCGGCCGACTCGTCGCGCCAGCCCGCCATACAGTTCGCTTTCTGTGATGATGGCCAGATTTTCGGCAGGTAAGGCAAAGCCAGTGGCCAGGGGCGCGGTCGTCAGGGCAAAGCGCAGCGTCTCGTCGGTAAAAGCTGCAAAAGTGTCAAGCAAAGCGGGCTTGAGAGCATGCTCGCCAAGCATGTGCAGGATGGTTTCGCGCCGCCCAGCGGATTCAGCCGCAATCAGTACGCGTTGCGAGGTCTTGCCTAGCCAGTCACGAAGTGCAGCCACCGGGTCGCTGGCCTGACGGTTGACGGAGAGGGGCGGCAGTGGCTCCGCCCAGCGCGTGCGGCGAGCTTGGCCGACAGCTGGCGTCGCTAGAATAAGGCGCGCAAAAGGTTTAGCCTGGGTAAAGAAATCCTCATCTGACAAAAAAAGGCGTGCCGGTTCTAGAATGGGCCGCTCGCGATGATGGGATAAAAATGTGTAGCGCTGTTTCGTATCGGCGGCAAACTGCTTGATGGCCGTGTCTAGATCGCCAATCATGGCTAAGTGAGCAGTGGCTGGCAGATAATCAAAAAGCGTTGCCGTTTCGTCAAAAAACAGCGGTAAATAATATTCAATGCCAGCTGAGGGTATGCCGACGCCAATGTCTTTATACAGCGGCACCCGGCTTGGGTCGCCCTCAAAGAGTTCGCGCCAGCGGCTGCGAAATGCCGTGCGCGCAGGTTCGTCAAACGGAAATTCACGGCCGGGTAGCAATCTTACTTCACGCACTGGGTAGAGGCTGCGTTGGGTATCTGGATCAAAAGCGCGGATCGAATCAATTTGATGATCAAATAAATCAAGCCGATAAGGCAACGCAGAGCCCATTGGAAAAAGGTCAATCAGCCCGCCACGCACGCAATATTCGCCGGGCCGCATGACCTGGCTGACATGCTCGTAACCGGCGAGGGTCAGTTGCGCTTTAAGTTGTGCTGTATCAAGCTGCTCACCTTGCGTAAATTCAAACGTGTAGGCCGCCATAAAAGAGGGCGGTGCCATCCGGTAAAGGGCGGTAGTGGCGGGTACCAGCACAATATCGCAGCGCCCCGCGCTTAGATCATGCAGGGTTGCCAGCCGTGCTGAAACCAAATCCTGATGTGGCGAAAAAGCATCATAGGGCAGAGTTTCCCAGTCCGGCAAAAGGCGTACGCGCGCCTCAGGCGCGAAGTAAGCGATTTCATGCTGCAGTCGTTGAGCGTCGGCTGCGAGTGCGCAAAAGACCACCAGCAAG
Source organism: Mycoavidus cysteinexigens (assembly GCA_031963205.1). Taxonomy (GTDB): domain Bacteria; phylum Pseudomonadota; class Gammaproteobacteria; order Burkholderiales; family Burkholderiaceae; genus Mycoavidus; species Mycoavidus cysteinexigens_C. The sequence continues at coordinate 8,732 of JASSUB010000037.1, read as the reverse complement.
GGTAACTGTGGGCGATGGGTGGTGAAATAACGCGCGAGTGCCAGCGCATCGGCTGAGCCGTATGCGCCATCAAAGACAAAGCGCTGACCGGGCTTGACTAAGCTAGGGACATGGGGAGACGCGAGCGTGATGTTTTCAGGCATAGAGCAACAGGGCATAATACATAAGTAGCGCGGCGAACTCTTCCGGAACTTTGCCGCAAAGGGGCTATTATAGAATCTGAATCGATTTTTTTATTTTGGTTGACGATAAAGTGCTTGTGAATGAACGTCTTTTTGTAGTCATCCCATGTGCTGGCATTGGGCAACGGGCAGGCGCTCAAGTGCCCAAGCAGTATCGCATGGTGGCAGGTCACAATCTGCTTTATCACACACTGGCGGCTTTTGATGTGTGTTCTGAGTTAACCCAAACGCTTGTGGTATTGGCGCCCAATGATGCTCACTTTGACCCACGCCATTTTAGTGGCTTGCGTTTTGCGGTGCGCCGCTGTGGCGGTGACAGTCGCCAAGCGTCGGTCCTTAACGGCTTAACGGCGTTGGCAGAATTTGGCGCGCGTGAGCATGATTGGGTGTTGGTGCACGATGCTGCCCGTGCGGGTATCCAGCCAGAGTTGATCCGTGCACTGATTCGTGCCGTACGTGATGATCCGGTGGGCGGCATTGTGGCATTGCCGCTGGCGGATACCTTAAAGCGCCAGGCGCCGGCAAGCGAGGTTGCAGCAGGGGTTGCACCGTCGCTACCGGCTATTCTACGCACCGAACCACGCACCCAGTTATGGCTAGCGCAGACACCACAAATGTTTAGGCTAGGGATGCTACGTCATGCGCTCGTGCGCGCGCAGCAAGAAGAGCATATACTCACTGATGAGGCGAGTGCTTTTGAAGGGCTAGGACATGCGCCTAAACTAGTACAAGGCAGCCTGCGTAATTTTAAGGTCACCTACCCGGATGATTTCGACATCATTGAAGCCATCTTGGGTCGTCAGAAAATCTAACATGAGGGGATTTAAGCATGCAATTTCGTATTGGTCAGGGCTATGACATTCATGAGTTGGTGCCAGAGCGGCCACTTATCATTGGTGGTGTACGAATACCTTACGAGCGAGGATTACTCGGCCATTCGGATGCCGATGTGTTGCTTCATGCCGTGATTGATGCGCTTTTGGGCGCGGCGGCGCTGGGTGATATTGGGCGGCATTTTCCCGATACGGATCCGCAGTTTGCTGGCGCTGATAGCCGGATGTTGCTGCGCGAGACGCTAAAGCGAGTGCAAGCTGCGGGCTATACGGTGGTTAATCTAGATAGTACGGTGATTGCGCAAGCGCCTAGACTCACGCCTCATATTGATATGATGTGCGCAATTCTTGCCGCTGATCTAGAGTTGCCGTTCGATTGTGTGAATGTCAAAGCGAAAACTAACGAAAAGCTTGGTTTTCTTGGGCGGGGCGAAGGCATCTCCGCGGAGGCGGTAGTCTTGCTAAGCCGGACTTGAAAAACTTATCAATCACCCTAACTTGTAATCAAGTAACCGAGATAGAGGCGTCCAATGAGAATTGATAAATTCACTACCAAATTTCAGCAAGCATTGGCTGATGCGCAAAGCTTGGCCGTTGGCAACGATCATCAATATATCGAATCGGCGCATTTGCTGTTGGCGCTGCTCGCGCAGCCCGATAGTGCTGCACGCTCATTACTGGCGCATGCTGGGGTGCACCTCCAAGCATTGCAGCAAGCGCTCAGTAGTGCGCTTGAGCGTTTGCCAAAAGTCCAAGGCACGGATGGCAATGTGCAGTTTGGCCGTGATCTGACAGGTCTGTTGAATCAGACGGATAAAGAAGCGCAAAAAGCCGGCGATAGCTATATTGCCAGCGAAATGTTTTTGCTGGCGCTAGCCGACGATAAAAATGAAATAGGTCAGCTGGTGCGCCAGCATGGCTTAACGCGCAAAGCGCTAGAGGCGGCGATTGCCGCGGTGCGGGGCGGTGACTCTGTGCATAACCCAGAAGCAGAAAGCCAGCGCGAGGCCCTGAAGAAATATACGCTAGACTTAACTGAGCGGGCGCGGGCGGGTAAGCTTGATCCGGTGATTGGCCGGGATGACGAAATTCGCCGTTCAATCCAAATTTTACAACGACGCACAAAAAATAACCCGGTATTAATCGGTGAGCCTGGCGTGGGCAAAACGGCAATTGTCGAAGGGCTTGCACAACGCATCGTCAATGGAGAAGTGCCGGAATCGCTTAAAAGTAAGCGGGTTTTATCGCTCGATATGGCGGCCCTCTTAGCCGGTGCAAAATATCGTGGCGAATTTGAAGAGCGGCTGAAAGCCGTGCTCAGCGACGTTGCCAAAGACGAAGGGCAGACCATTGTTTTTATCGATGAAATTCATACTGTCGTGGGTGCCGGCAAGGCTGAAGGCGCGCTTGACGCAGGCAACATGCTGAAGCCCGCGCTCGCGCGCGGCGAGTTGCATTGCATTGGCGCTACTACACTTGATGAATACCGCAAATATGTCGAAAAAGATGCCGCGCTTGAGCGGCGTTTTCAGCGGGTGCAAGTTGACGAACCTACCGTAGAAGCCACCATCGCAATTTTGCGCGGCTTGCAAGAAAAATATGAATTGCACCACGGTATTCAGATTACCGATCCAGCGATTGTAGCGGCTGCTGAGCTTTCGCACCGTTATATCACAGACCGTTTTTTACCGGACAAGGCGATCGATTTAATCGATGAAGCCGCTGCCAAAATTAAAATGGAAATTGACTCTAAGCCGGAGGTCATGGACCGACTTGAGCGCCGCTTGATTCAGTTAAAAATCGAGCGTGAGGCGGTCAAAAAAGAACTCGATGAAGCCTCGCAAAAGCGCTTGCAACTGATTGAGGTGGAAATTGACCGGCTTAGTAAGGAATATGCTGATCTCGAAGAAATCTGGAATGCCGAGAAAGCGGCCGTGCAAGGTAGCGCACACCTGAAAGAAAAAATTGAGCGCACCCGGGTTGAGATTGCTCGCTTGCAGCGCGAGGGTAAGCTCGATCAGGTGGCGCAACTGCAATATGGCGAGCTTCCTCAGTTGGAGGCACAGCTTAAACAGGTGACCCAAGCCGAAACCGAAAAAGGGCCGGGAGCCACTCGCCCGCAGTTATTACGCACCCAAGTGGGGGCGGAAGAAATTGCTGAAGTAGTCTCGCGCGCAACGGGTATTCCAGTCGCTCGCATGATGCAAGGCGAGCGAGACAAGCTGATGCATATCGAAGTCAAGCTACATGAGCGTGTCATTGGCCAAGACGAAGCGCTTCGTGCTGTGGCCGATGCAATTAGGCGCTCGCGTGCCGGCTTGGCAGATCCGGGGCGGCCGTATGGTTCTTTTTTGTTTCTCGGTCCAACCGGCGTGGGTAAGACGGAGCTATGCAAAGCCCTCGCTGCATTCTTATTCGACTCGCAGGATCATCTGATTCGCATCGACATGAGCGAATTCATGGAAAAACACAGCGTAGCAAGACTGATTGGCGCGCCGCCTGGTTACGTTGGCTATGAAGAGGGCGGTTATCTGACTGAAGCCGTCCGGCGCAAACCCTATAGCGTTATTCTGCTTGACGAGATTGAAAAAGCGCATGCCGATGTTTTCAACGTTCTCTTGCAAGTACTAGACGATGGCCGCATGACAGATGGGCAAGGGCGCACAGTTGACTTTAAGAATACCGTGATTGTCATGACCTCTAACTTGGGCTCGCATCTGATTCAAGCGATGGTGGCTGAGCCTCATGAGGCAGTGCGTGATGCTGTGTGGACTGAAGTCAAACAACATTTCAAACCAGAGTTTTTAAACCGTATTGATGAAGTGGTCGTCTTCCATGGGCTGGATCGCGCGCAGATTGAGTCGATTGCGAAAGTCCAGCTGGCTAACTTGACTGAGCGTCTAGTGAAGCTCGACATGCAATTGGAGATATCGGAGGCAGCGTTGAAACAAATTAGCGCGATTGGTTATGATCCGTTATTTGGCGCTCGCCCACTTAAGCGCGCTATTCAGCAGGAAATCGAAAACCCGATTGCAAAGTTGATTCTTTCAGGAAAAGTTGGCCCGAAAGATTTGATTCCGGTAGATTATCAAGATGGGCAGTTTGTCTTTGAACGGGTAGTGCATTAATTGTATTAGCTGTGATCTGGCCTAACAGTTAGTTGATTTGAAGTATGCAGTTGTTAGGCCGGATCGTGATGAGTGCAGATGTGCGATTTACAGACACCATGTCACTTTTTAGCCAGCGGGTGCTCGGCCAAGTACTGGCGCAAAGCGGCATTCACGCGGGTTTGCCAGCCCTTACCCGTTGCCTTGAATTTATCTAACAAGTTGGCATCTAAACAAATCGCAGTAAAGACTTTGATTTTATCAGCTTTAGGGCGTCCACGAGGGCGCTTGGCAACTAACGCGGAGTAGATTTTCGGGACCACCTGAGTTGCGGGTTTCGCTTTAGCGAACCACTCGTTATCAAGCTCACGGCTATCAGGGGCAGCAGCAATGCCTGAGTTAAGGGTGGCCTCTTCATTTGGCGTGGGTATAATTATTCCAGATTTAAGTTTTGGCATAACGTTTTACCTCTCTTACTGACTCACTCACATCAACGAAGATAGGGCACTAAGCTAGCCTATTGAGGAAGTGGGCAATAACTTGAATAAGCCAACTATTAAACTCGTTTGTGCTAAAAACGAACCAATCACCCAGGCCACTAAAGTATCTCTTAGCTTGGAAAGCTTGACGTCCGTATCTTTGCTTGCAAGTGCAAAGTGGGTATCCGTGTCTTTTTTCATAGATTCGAAGCGGGCATCGATGTCTTTGTTCATAGATCCGAAGCGGGCATCGATGTCTTTGTTCATAGATTCGAAGCGGGCATCCATGTCTTTGTTCAAAGAAGCAAATTTCTCATCGATTTGAACTTCAAGCCGGGCTAAATCGTTTTTTGTGGCTAACCTCTCATCGATAAGCCGCGCTTGTTGATCGGATAAAATTTCCGCCTGCTCAAGTGGCATGCCGGCTGCAGTCAGCCGCTTGATGAACTCGTAAGTGTCAAAGATTAATTTACTCATGAGAAGCGTCCTATATTGACTTAATGTAGCATATTCGTATTTGTTGCTGGTAAGCACTATGCAACCTCCTGCTGCTCAAAGAGCGCACGTATTTGTCCAGACAATGTACTTGCAGCGTTAGCGTCTCCCTGTGGCATTAAAGCGGGTTTGTGGGATGTGCTGATGGCCACATAACTTAATTTGCGCTTCATAAATATCGACTGCTCGCATTATTTAATCTCCATTCATTTAACCTTTTTGAGTTATATTTATTCTAATTGGTTTTAATTGAGGGCGCAAGCTTATTGACACAATTTTTGTGTATGATCTTTGCTATAGTGTTTGCGCTATTTAAAGCGCTGTTATTTGAGAGCGCGTGGTTCGTAAGCGACTATTACGACCACAATTAGAAGGCGATAAGTTGATGGACTGAGGGTTAATTTACGTTTCGTCAAACCTCCCCTCTTAGTCTGAGTACGTTTCCTGATTCGACTATAAAGCGATGCCACAGCAATAAGCCTGTAACGCCAAAACCAATACTGCGGCCAAGCCAAATACTATTTTCTCCCCAGTTTGCCCAATATCCACATGCAACCATAGCCGGGATTCCTACTAGCCAATATCCGACAAATGTGTTTCTCAGGCCCGCTTTCGTATCCCCAAGGCCGCGGAGCAACCCAATACAGATATTTTGCGAGCCATTAACGAATTGGTGAGCGATCGCAAACCACAGTAAGCTCGTAGCAACGCTGAACACGGCGGTCTCGCTAGCCGACCCTAGAAATGGAAATAATACCAATCTTGGCGCAAGCAGGTAGAGTGTGCCAACGATCGTCAAGAAGGCAAAGCTTAATTTGAACGTTCGACCCGCGATACTGCGAACTTCGTGAGATTGATCATGCGCAACGGCATGACTGATAAGAACCGAAGAGCAGTGAGACAGACCAATGTTAATCTGATACACAACAGTAACCAGTTGATTAACGACATTTGAGGCAGCGAGTGCAATTGATCCGAAAATCCCGATTAAAATTGTCGCCACGGACGTAACCGCCGCTTCGGATCCGTAGGTAAGGGCGATAGGCGTTCCCATCTTGACAATTTTCAGGACTACAGTCAGCTGTGGATGCCACCGATTGAGGGTTAGGAACGAGTGCAATTGTTTGTCGCGCTTAATCTTGCGAAGGTATGCCAAAAACGACCAGACCTGGACGAGGGTTGTCGATAATCCTATTCCCACTAACCCGAGTTGTGGCAAGCCCAACCATCCGTAGATAAAAGTTGCATTGAGGAGCGCGTTAACCCCGATGGATATCAGCGTGATGCGTAGCAACGAACCGGGATGATGCATCCCCACCGCGAACTGTCGTAGCACATTAAGCCCAAGCATCGGCAACAGCCCAGGAGCCAGCGTAAGCATCACGGGCCGGGCCAGATCGACAATCGCCGGGTCCTGCCCGAACCAAGTCAATATATAGCTTAGCGCGACTAATACTAAGGCTCCAGAGGTCGCAACTACGATAGCGATTAGCATCGCCGCTCTCAGTAACTCCTGCACTTCATTGAGTGCGATTGCATCAGGTATTCTGGCGCCTGTTCTCTTAGCAGATCGCCCCATAGCGCCTGCAACAAGATTTCCGAGGCCGGTTACCATGCCCACGCACATGGTTCTAAGTTGATTGTAAAGCAGCATCGCTAGCCCACCTGCAGCTAGTGCTTTAACGTCGATCAAACCCATCATAAGAAGGTCAGTGGTTGTCAGAGCAACCTGAGAAAGTTGAATCCCGGCTATCGGAGCTGAGAGTTTGACGATGGTCCAATACGGGTTACGGTTTTGATCCAATGGGTCTCCAGAACGTCTAAATTTGTAATGGCCGCTCGCACACGAACCGCTCATGTGCTTTCCACGACCTGTCAAAGTTTCGCTTGCCATCCTGTATCAAACGTATGCCTCCCGCCCTCGGATGAGCGGATTTGTACTGACTCTAAATTAAATGCTCCGGTGAAATTCGAGTGGAGTCGAGATATGCATCAAATAGACGATGCAAGCTTTGATATTTCGGTTTACTTAGTAAATTTCGCTTGTGCAGCCAGTCTTCATTGTAGATACTGTTGAGATATTTCTCACCAGCATCGCATACTAGGACCACCATGACACTATGCGGCTCGACCAAAACCAGTCGTTTTAGTGCTAAATATATGGCGGCGCCAGCAGTGCCGCCGACTAAAATTCCTGTTCGCCGCGCGACCACGCGTGCTGTAGTGAATGCGTCGACGTCGTCGATGGTGATTCCCTCATCAATCAACGAGTGGTCGACGTTAGGACCAACCGTAAACCCAGCCGGTGCGCCTGCTCCTGTCTGATAGTATCGACCGCCAGGTCCGCCGAAGATGATGGATCCAGTCGGCTCGACACCTATGCTGGTCACGTGGGAGCCTCGGCGTCGTAACTCCTTCACCGTTCCGCAGAGAGTGCCTCCTGTACCCACCGCGCCGACCAAATAATCGACGTCACCCTCTAAATCAGCTAGAAGCTCTGATGCAAGGTTGACGTAGCCTGCATTGTTGTTTGGATTGTGGTGCTGGTCGGGCCAGAATGCTCCTGTTGCCTCGGAGATTTCTGCCGCCCGACGGCGCCGCTCTACCGTGCTGGGCCTATCATTGCTGCCTTCGACAACAACAAGGTTAACCCCCATGGCTTGCATTGTCCGCAACTTGTCCGGGGAAGCGTGCCTGTCAACAATCGCGGTGAACTTGTAGCCGCGCTCAATGGCGACAAAAGCTAGCCCTAATCCCGTGTTCCCAGATGTTGGTTCAACGATGTGGCCACCAGGTTTTAGCGTGCCTGATCGCTCAGCGGCCAGGATCATCTCTCGTGCCATTCGAACCTTGCAGGAGCCTGTCGGATTGAACTGCTCAAGTTTCAAGAGCAGTCGGCTTTCGGAGCCGGTTCGTACTAGCTCGTATAGTGGCGTGCTGCCAATTAGATCGGAGGTTTGAGTATAAATTCTTTTCTGCGTATGGCGATCTTCGGTCATCATTGATCCAGTTTCCACGTTAGGTGTTGTTGGCGTTCTTCAACAACGAACTTTGGTGGCAAAGGTAGCTGGTGGAATTCGCTTTCGTTCTTATCCATTTGATAACCAGCTGTGTTGGGGTAAACGATAAAATCACCGTAGCGTGGAAACGCTGCAAACCGGACCTTTCGCCACGTGAGCATGTCGTATTCCATGCAACTGGAACCTCCAATGACTGCGCTAATAGGGTTTTGCGGCCGCGGGGTACCATGCTGCACAAGAATAGGACTAGGTAAAAACTCACTGTTTCTCCACTGTTCCGAGAGGCTCATGCTTAACCCAGCTACAGTTACAATGCCATAGTCTGCATTGCATTTGAAACCTTGAACTGGAAAAACGGTCATCCCAGCCCCGTCCAGAAGTGCTCTCCCGGGCTCAAGTATGAGAGTGATCTCGGCTTTAATGAGATGTGAGGCTAAATTGTTGCCATCGATTTTTGTGCCTAAGATGGCATCCAACATGGATGCACCAACAGGAATTTGGAAATACGGATAGAATCGTTCGAACTTCTTTTGGGCATGGAATTGAGCAGGATTTAAATTTTTGGTAACTCCCCAGGTAGCCCAGCCTTATTCAGGACCAGAAGCAATCCGAAGTC
>JASSUB010000005.1:0-68240 GCA_031963205.1 Mycoavidus cysteinexigens | reverse complement strand
GGGGCAAGCCCAAGCCGGGAGAGAAGTGCATCAGAATCAAAGTCGGCATGGGGTGTTGTTTAAAAAGAGGGCTGTCAGAATTACAGATTCAGAAATTAAAGGATGACGGTTATGCAATCGCCATTACAGCGAGTGATGGCCTTCGAAAATAGAAAAGGAAAAGAAAATGTTTAATCGTCTCGCCGGAGTACGTTCATCATCGTCTGCCCCTTCGTCGCGGCATCTAGCCATAACTTCGCAGCATCTGCTAAGCCAGGCGCACGCGCATAAAGCCGTGGGAAATCTAGAAGAAGCCCAAAAATCGTATAGAGAGGCGATAGAGAAGGCCAAAATTGAACATGAAAAAAATCCTAGTAATCCGCAAACAAAAGGAACCTTCGACGCGATGCGTAACGAGTTCCTTATTTTTTTAGCAGAGCTTCCTTCAAATGAGCATCCGATTAGCTCGTCTGTCCAGGCAAAAAGCGAACTGGTGGATTATCTGTTTGAAAAGGCATTATCTACACTGAGCTCTTTAGAATTGTCCAATAAACCCAGCCTGTTTCTGGTATACGCCCATGATAATCCAGCTCATGGCAAGGCCGAGGCCGGTACGTCTAAATATTTCATCGATAAGTTATCTAAAATCCAAGGGGTCAAGCTGCATTCGGATCAAGCGCCGATGGGGCAACCGTATTCGAACTTGCCAGAAGAACTGAAAGAGGATAGCAAGCTAGAAGATATTTTAACCAATCAACTTTGTTTATTGCCCGATCAGTTAATAAAAGAGGTAAAACCGGTCGATAAAGTTGTGGTGTGTTGTTCTGAAGTATTAGGAAGGTACCTAAAATGGTCGGACTATAAAAAATTTCATCAGGAACTTCGAGATGCCTATCATAAAGATCGAGATGCCTATCATAAAGATCGAGATGCCTATCATAAAGATCGAGAAACCTATCACAAAGACGCTGAACAACCACGCACTTTAGCAATACGTGAGGTGGTCAGAAAATTTTCACAAGAGCCAGAATATATGGCGGGATTCCATCATGTTTTGACGGAAATCGCTTTTTTACAAATCCGGGCAGAGCATAAAAATCAGCATGGCATTATCCCAGTTTCTTTAACTGAAAATAGCTATGCGCAATGTCTGGCGGATTTTATTCCAGCGACCACAGTTCGCATGGAGGACATTCCCCGATTTGAGCAGCAAGCCCAAGCGGGACGAGAAGTGTATTCAAATCAAAGTCGGCATGGGGTGCTGTTTAAGCTGGTCGAGCGAGTTTTAGTGGAAAGCGATGAGGCCAAAACGTTTCTAAACAAGTTTTGGGAGGTGTACAGCAAATTTGTTTCTGAGCCTTCAACGCCGGGCGGGCTTGAATTTACGAAGCTAGTAGACGATATCTTCGATGACATACGGACGACGCTGCACAGTCAGCTTGCCCGGGATCTCCCCCAGATGCGCAGGCTGCACACGGAGATAAAACAAAAACTGCTGACACCCGAGCTTCCCTCAATAGATGTACGCGAAGCGCTGTATAAACATTATCAACGCTCGAACCTCTCAATTCAGCGGGTATCAGGCGATGAATTGTCGCTGGCTGACTGTTACATCAATCTGGCGATTGTAGAAAGTCAGGCTCAAAGGGAAAAAGACAAAGAAGAACTGGAAAAGCAAGCTGCGACTTTTGAACGTCTGCCCAGCAGCGAGCGGCAACGGCTTGAGGCGACCAACCCAAACAAATTGATTGCACTCGAGAAGCTTTTTGAGAAGCAAAAATTACGCAATGGCTCAGAAGGGGTGCCCAAACGGATTTTGATTCAGGGGCGAGCAGGGATAGGTAAGACGACGTTATGTAAAAAGCTGGTGTATGAATATCATCATAATGGTCTTTGGCAAGATCGGTTTGAGAGCCTATTGTGGGTGCCCTTACGGCAACTCAAGACGCATTCTCCTAAACGCTTAGAAGATCTGCTTTGCAATCAGTATTTTGTAGGTCATGAAGGCCGCCAGGCGCAAGCGTTATCGAGAACTTTCCATGCACATCAGGACAAAACGCTGTTTATTCTAGATGGTTTAGATGAGGTGATGAACGAATTAGACGAGCGCAGCCCTTTAAGAGAATTGGTAAAGAATTTTTTGACTCAAGCGTATGTGGTGATCACGTCGCGGCCGGCTGGGATCGAGACTTCGCTACTCGGTCAGTTAGACCTGGAATTAGAAACGGTGGGGTTTAGTCCGGATAATGTGCAAGCGTATATTGAAAAGTTTGTGCCTGAATCGAACCAAGCGGCGATTCAGCAGTTTATCAATCGGACTCCGTTGATTCAAGGTTTGGTAAATATCCCGATTCAGCTAGATGCGCTGTGTTACAGCTGGGATCATCTGCCCAAAGACCCAGAAACCATCACGATGTCGATGCTGTACGAAGCAATGGTGGATAAATTGTGGCGTAAAGACGGCGTGCGATTAGAGAAACAAGATAAAGGTAAACCATTAGTATCTAACATCATTCAAACTTCCTCTAAGTCTAAATTAGAAAAATTGATGGGGGATGAAATCCATTATTTAGGGTATTTAGCCTTTAAGGGGCTGGAGGAGGGAAAAATAGAATTTAGTTCGGAAGAGCTGGATCATTACCAAGCAGAACTTGAAGATAAATTTTCAAGTAAAGAATTCTCTTTCAGCTTTACAGACGATTTGAAAAAGACTTCGTTTTTACATACGGCAGATGTACAGCGACCCGAAGTCGAGCGTCACTATCATTTTCTGCATTTAACGTTTCAAGAGTTCTTTGCGGCGAAATTCCTGGTACGGCACCTACAACAAATTGATACAGAAGCCAGTAGAGAATTGGCTTCTGCGAAAATTTCGGCCAAGGATTTGAGTGTAACCCTTGGCCAGGAGAAGCTGCGGGTCTTTATTACTGAAAATAAATATAACCCGCGTTACGAGATCGTCTGGTGGATGGTGTCGGGATTGCTAAAAAGCGCTGCGCTAGAGTATTTTTTTACGATATTAGAAGCTGCGCCACGCGACCTGATCGGCATTCGCCATCAGCAGGTGATGATCGGATGTTTGAATGAAGGCCGTAGCCAATTGAATAAAAAGAGGGTTCTTGGGCTAGAAAAAGAACTCATGCAATGGGTTCATTTTGAGATGAAATGGAACGAATATGGTCACAGCAAACTGGGCCGCCAGAGGGCTTTTTCAGAGCTTCTGCTGCTTACGTCGTTAGCTCAGTCTGAGAGCGAAAAAGCACAGATTATTGGGATCTTTGGCCAGCGCTCTACTTTGTCCCTCGAGGCGATCTCTGCGTTGATCTTTGCGATGCAGGATGAGGATCCGGAGGTTAGGACTGAGGCCGCCAGGGCATTAGGTGCGCAGCAAACGCTGCCCACCGAGGCGATCTCCGCCTTGATCTTTGCGCTGAAGGATGACAATAAGGAAGTCAGGTATGCGGCCATTAGGGCATTGGGCGCGCAGCAAACGCTATCTGCTGAGGCGATCTCGGCCTTGATCTCTTCTGCTAGTAAGGATGACGTTATTGTGATTAGGGAGGCGGCCGGTAGGGCATTATGCGCGCAGAAAACACTCTCCACCGAGGCGATCTCTGCTTTGCTCTGTGCGATGAAGGATGAAGACTTAAGAGGCAGGTCTGAGGCTGCCGATGCATTACGCGTACAGCAAACGCTATGTGCTGAGGCGATTTCTGCCTTGATCTGTGCAAGTAAGGATGAAAATGATGGGGTCAGGTATGCGGCTGCCAGGGCATTAGGCGCGCAGCAAACACTGTCCGCCGAGGCGATTTCTGCTTTGCTCTGTGCGATGCAGGATGAAGACTTGAGAGCCAGAATTGCGGCCGCCAGTGCATTAGGCGTACAGCAAACGCTGTCCACCGAGGCAATTTCCGCCTTGATCTATGCAAGTAAGGATGAAGATAATGAGGTCAGGGTTGCGGCCGCCAGGGCATTCGGCGCGCAGCAGACGCTGTCCGTCGAAGCGATCTCTGCATTAATCTGTGCAACGAAGGATAAAGATAGCACGGTCAGGTGTGCGGCCATCAGTGCATTAGGCGAACAGCAAACGCTGTCCACCGAGGTGATCGCCACCTTGATCTCTGCGCTGAAGGATGAAGATAATGAAGTCAAGTCTGCGGCTGCTAGGGCATTCGGCGCGCAGCAAACGTTGTCTGCCGAGGTGATCTCCGCGTTGAACTCTGCGATGAAGTATGGTGATGAGGAGGTCATGGATGCAGTCGCTTGGGCATTATGCGAGCAGGAAACGCCGTCCATCGAGGTAATTTCCGCGTTGATCTCTGCGATCAAAGATGACGATGGAAATGTCAGGAGTGCGGTCACCTCTGCATTAGCTGAGCAGCAAGCGCTGTGTGCCGAGGTGATCTCTGCGTTGCTCTTTGTGATGCAGGATGACAATGAAAATATCAGGTCTGCAGCCATCTATATATTAGCCGCGCAGCAAACGCTATGCACGGAGACGATCTCTGCGTTGATCTCTGCGATGCAAGATGACAATGAAAATATCAGGCGTGCAGCCATCGATGTATTAGCTGAGCAGAAAGCGCTATGCGCCGAGGCGATCTCGGCATTGATCTCTGCGATACAAGATGACGATGAAGATGTCAGGCGTGCGGCCATCTCTGCACTAGGCGCGCAGCAAGCGCTATGCGCCGAGGCAATCGCTGCGTTGGTCTTTGCGATGCAAGATGAAGAGGAAGATGACGAGGTCCGGCAGGCGGCCATCTCTGCATTAGGGGCGCAGCAAGCGCTGCGCGTCGAGGTGATCTTTGAGTTGATCTGTGTGATGCAGGATGACGATGAAGACGACGATGTCAGGTGTGCGGCCATCTCTGCATTAGGTGCGCAGCAAGCACTATGCGCCGAGGCGATTTCTGCGTTGACTTCTGCAATGCAGAATGACGATGAAGATGACGAGGTCCGGCAGGCGGCTGCCGGGGCATTAGGCGTGCAGCAAACATTGTCTGCCGAGGCGATCTCGGTCTTGATCTCTGCGCTGCAGGATGAGGATAAGTGGCTCAGGTATACGATTGTAAGGGCATTAGGCGCGCAGCAAACGTTGTCTGCCGAGGTGATCTCCATCTTGATCTCTGCGCTGCAGGATGAAGATAAAGAGGTCAGGTCTGAGGCCGCCCGTGCGTTAGGCGCACAGAAGGTGTTGTCTGGGGAGGCCATCTCCGCCTTAGTTTCGGCGATGAATGATAAAAATAACGACGTCAGGAATACTGTCGCTAGAAGATTAGATTTGCATATTGAGCAGCTTTACAATTTTCTTCCAGACTTAGCGTTGGAGCAAATACAATCCCTGTACACCCGCTTCTTGTTTCTGCGGAGTGGTGAGCATATTGCCCCGCTCTATATTCAAGAGAAGCGCTTGCATTTTTATACGGCAGCCGGGCCGGGACATTCAAAGCGTCTCACCGATGCGCAAATCAATGTGGTTACTAAAGCCTTTGAGAAAGTTCAAGCAGAGGCTAAAATGGCTTTGCTAAATCCTACCCTCGCAACCCCATTTGTAGACTGATCGTTAAGCAAGGAGGCCAAGTACGGGCAGCACGAAAATTGATGCGAATAAAGCAGACTGCAATAGAGCGGACTGTAACTGTGTGCTGGTCTCTTAAACGCGTCGTATAATTAGGGCTCTACTTTAAAGTGCCCTCATGCCCGACTTACTGACCCATTTAAATCCCGAGCAGCGCGCTGCAGTGACTTTACCGGATGAGCCGGCGTTAATTCTTGCCGGCGCCGGCAGCGGTAAAACACGGGTGTTAACCACTCGTATTGCTTGGTTGATTCAAGCTGGCCGTTTTAGTCCGGCAGAAGTGCTTGCCGTTACTTTTACCAATAAGGCGGCGCGCGAAATGATTACGCGCCTGACAGCGCTGTTGCCAATCAATCCGCGTGGCATGTGGATTGGTACCTTCCATGGCCTTTGCAACCGCTTGCTACGGGTTCATTGTCGCGAGGCTGGCTTGCCTGCGACCTTCCAAATTCTCGATATAGCTGATCAGCTGTCGGCGCTTAAGCGGTTGCTGAAAGGACTGAATATCGATGACGAAAAATATCCTCCAAAGCATCTACAGAACTTTATTAATCACGCCAAAGAAGAAGGCTTGCGGCCCGCTAAAGTCGACGCGCGCGATCACTTTAATCGCCAATTTGTCGAGCTGTACGAAGCCTATGAAGTCCAATGCCAACGCGAAGGCACGGTTGATTTTGCCGAATTGCTCTTACGTAGTTATGAGTTACTGGCCCGTGACACCTCGCTACGGGCACATTATCAAGCGCGCTTTCAACATATTTTGGTGGACGAATTTCAAGATACCAACAGGTTGCAATATCAGTGGTTAAAGCTGTTAGCCGGTCCCAAAGGAGCGGTCTTTGCGGTGGGTGACGATGACCAAAGTATTTACGGATTTCGGGGCGCTAATGTTGGCAATATGGTGGACTTTCAGCGTGAATTTGAAGTGCGTAATCTGATTAAGCTTGAGCAGAATTATCGCTCTCATGGTCATATCTTAGATGCCGCGAATAGTCTGATTGCAAATAACGCGCAGCGCCTGGGTAAAAATCTTTTTACTGAAGCGGGGGCTGGCGAGCCGGTAAGAGTCTATAGAGCTGAGACGGACACGCGCGAGGCCGCTTGGTTAGCCGAAGAAGTCCGCGCTCTGATTGATCAGGGGTCCGCGCTGGATGAAATTGCTTTGCTCTACCGGAGCAATGCGCAGTCCAGAGTGTTCGAGCATATGTTAGTTAGCCAAGGGATTCCGTACCGCGTATACGGCGGATTGCGCTTTTTCGAGCGGCAGGAAACTAAACACGCGCTGGCTTATTTGCGCTTGCTCGATAATCTGGATGACGACACTTCATTTGTGCGCGTGGTTAATTTTCCAACGCGTGGGATCGGTGCGCGTGCGCTTGAGCAATTAAGTGATATGGCGCGGCAGCACCAATGCTCGCTGGCGGCTGCGGTACCGTATGTTGCCGGTAAATCAGGCACAAATCTAACCGCGTTTATCCAGCTTATTGAGCACATGCGCATTGCTACGCAGGCCATGGGCTTACCTGAAACCGTTGAATATATTACGCAGACAAGTGGTTTGCTTAAGCATTATGAAACTGAGCGTGAAGGGCAAGACCGGATTGAGAACTTGCGTGAATTGGTGAATGCCGCGGTGGCTTTTATGACTGAGGGCGGTTATGAGCTTGCTACGCCAGCGCGTTCAATTCCTTTAGCGCCGGGTGCTACACCGGCTGCTCAATTGCTGGCGGACGAAGCCGCCCAGTTGATATTGACGGCGGAAGTCACGGATATGATGACGCCGCTGGCTGCCTTCTTGTCTCATGCCTCGCTGGAGGCGGGCGATAATCAAGCACAAGCGGGGCAGAACGCTGTTCAGTTGATGACCGTGCATGCGGCCAAAGGGCTCGAATTTAATGCGGTTTTTATCACCGGTCTTGAAGAGGGGCTGTTTCCTCATCAAAATAGTACAGCAGATACGAATAGCTTAGAAGAAGAGCGGCGTTTACTGTATGTCGCGATTACGCGCGCGAAAGTGCGGTTATATCTATCCTTTGCGCAAAGCCGTATGTTGCATGGACAAACGCGTTATAACGTGTGTTCTCGGTTTATCGACGAATTGCCTGTCGAGGTGCTGAAGTGGTTGACGCCTAAGCGCGATTCATTCGGGCAAAATAGTCTCACGGGTAACCGTGGTGAAAGCGGCTGGGGACGTAATTGGTTTGGCAAAAAATCGGCGCCGGAGGAGCGGGTTGCGACGACAGCTTTTGAAGCGCGTCAGCGTACGGCCGCCACCGGTTTTTGGGTGGGGCAGGCGGTTTTTCATACGAAGTTCGGCGAAGGCAAGGTGGTGGCCCTCGAGGGCAGTGGCGACGATGCGCGGGCGCAGGTCACCTTTAATCGACACGGGACGAAGTGGCTGGCGCTAGCGGTGGCAAAATTGCAGCCGATTGATGAGTGAATAGCGCTACATCTGACGATAAAATTTTAGCGCTTATGTAATATGTGCGATTTATAGACACAGTTTCAATTAAGTCTGTAAATCGCACACTAACATTTCAACATTTGCCTATGCTTTAAGGTTGAGTCTAAAAACCTTTAATAATCAATCACTTAAAATTTGTTTCTTGATGGCTAACGGATGGCGGATGTCTAGGTTCTTTGGCGAAGCAGCCGACATAGCTAGCATAATGTGCGCAAAAGGAAATGGGCATCACAATGATCGAGACGACAAACGCTAACATCTGTGGCGATTGCTCAATACCTCCTAACTTAAATAAGAGGATCAACGCACCAAATAAGGCAACGCCAAAACCCGCCAAGACTAAGCCATTGAGCATAAAAGCGCTCAGGTTACGCCAACACACGACCAGGCTAAAAAAAAGCGTTTTACGCAAAGGCACTTGATGCCACGCGCTGAGAGCTGGCGCAAACCAAAACAGCATGGAAACGGGTATGTAGATGGCTGCCATTACCAAAATGGACAGTGTCAAACGACCGCTTTCTAGCATCTCCGGCTTGAGACTACTGGGAGATAATGCCAAGCGCACTAATAAACCACTATCTACCAATGCTGAGGCGGCAAACATGATCAATAACGCTAATGTATAGTACAAACCGAGTAAAAGCAGTCGCCACACCGTCGCCTTGTTAAAGGTGAGGCGTAAGCTGTTGAATAATGCGGCAGGTGCAGTGGGCTCTTGCTTGAGTGTATTGCGGCAGACTGTCATAAAGCAAATTGAGATCAGCGGAAATAGCAGCTGCGGCAATATATGACTTAGCAGCATCGGCATAGCCGAGAGCGGCATCATCAAAAGCGAATAGCATAAAGAGCCAAGCAAAAAAATGGCTAAGTTTTTCCGAAAGAGCTGGAGTCCCTGTTCAAACCATTGATAGCCCGCTTTGGCGGGAACTTTATTAAAATGCATAGTATTGGTTATTCTCAAAGTTAAAGCCATGACAAAGCCGTGGCTGTGATGTGGGACAGGTCGATTTTAACTGATGCGAGCCGCCTAGCCATGCAAAATAATCGCGACTCAAGGGGCGAACACCTTAAACCACAAAGATCCAAGTTGGGCGGTGGCGGTCTTGATATGCATATATAGCCTTGCAGAGTGGCTAAAAAATTAAACCGAGGGTAAAGCTGCTACCATTATATGAGCGCGCAGTATCCGCTCAAAATGCGCAGGGTTATGAGGTTCAAGCATTGTGGCCTGACGCGGCAAGTAAATATCATAAAGCCGTGATAACCAAAAGCGCAATGCAGCGGCGCGCAGCAGTGCGTGCCAGCATAATGTTTCGGCTGTAGTAAACGGGCGTACTGCCTGATAGCTGAGTAAAAATGCCTGTACCCGCACGGCATCAAGCTCGCCGCTTAAAGGCTCAATACACCAATCATTCACACTCACTGCGATATCAAACAGCCATTTATCCACACCCGCAAAATAAAAATCAAAAAAACCGCTTAGACGTTCATTTTGATGAGCCGCCTGCGCCGGTACAAAAAGTACATTATCGCGAAACAGATCGCAATGACACGGCCCCTCAGGTAACGCAAGATAGCCAGCACTGAGCTGTAAATTTTGTTGAAACGCAAGTTCAGTCTGTAAGAGCTCGCGTTGTGATGCGGTCAAAAAAGCATCGATCACGCTTGCCGCCTGCTGCTGCCACCTTAGACCACGTAAATTGGGTTGCGCTAATGAAAAAGTGCGTCCAGCCAGGTGCATCTGCGCCAGCATTTTCCCAACTTGAGCACAATGATGTGCGCTGGGTACGAGTTGGGCCGTGCCCTCTAGTTTGGTCACGATGATAGCCGGCTTGCCGCACAGTTCGCCAAATAACGTACCGTCATTACGCACCACTGGATCTGGCACCGGCACCTGATGCGCAGCCAAATGCTGCATAAGTTTAAGATAAAATGGCAGTTCGCTAGCGCTCAGCTTTTCAAAAATCGTCAGCACATAACTGCCGCTGCGGGTAGTAAGAAAAAAATTGCTGTTCTCAATGCCCGCAGTAATGCCACTTAAGCCGAGAACGGGTCCAAGCGAATAGTGCTGCAGCCAATGCGCAAGTTGCGGTTCGGTAACAGGGGTGAAAACAGCCATGCGGATTTAATGTACCAGCTTGATGTAAAAGAAAGGAGGATTTTAGCAAACCTACCGAGCACACCTGCCGCAAAACAAAAATTGGACTGGGCTACGTATTTGCTATGCAAGAATGCTACACTTTTTAGCTGACAGTAGGAAACTCTGTCTTTACCCTTGCGCAGGCTAAAGTAAAGCATAGGCGGGGTAAGTAAAGCATAGGCAGGGTAAGCTGGCGAGGGTGGTCAAGCGCTCACACATCTATTCAGGAATTGATTCAATATGATAACCACTGAGCAAATTGCAGATCCAATGTTAGCTGTTGATCGCGTCGCCGAACTCTATACGACGAGCACGGCTACCTTGCGGGATGCCTTTGCACGTTATCAGCGCGGTGAACAGTTTAAAACTCGGATGCGCGCGTATTACCCCTTTGTGAGGGTGCGGGCTATCGCAAAGCCGCGCGATTGCACTTGATATGGAAAGCGCTACGATCTCAGCCAATGGCTTTCGTTTCCGAGTGCCTTATGGCACGCTTTTATGCGTTTCTGACAAACCGCTACATGGCGAATTAAAACTGCCTGGAATGGCCAACACATTTTATCGCACACAAATTAGTCAGCATTTAAAGATTGGTGTGCGTGCGATGGAATTACTGCGCGAAAACGGACTAGACAAATTGCATAGCCGTAAACTGCGCAGTTTTGCTGAGGTAGCATTTCAATAAAATAACTTTGAATTTTTAGGCAATTCTCAGACACTCTGCTGGCTTCCTATATTGCGCAAATGGGTAGAATACGCTAACTTGCGTGCTACAGTTCCTATCGGATTGTATATACCTCTCGAAGGGCTTGAAACTGGTTGCTCGCCCCCATTCATGCTGCTAATCTTGGAGCTTGATTTGTAGCATCTCAACAAACGGATGTGTCTCATGCAAATGTATAAAACAGAAGATATTGTCCCCGCAGCACTTACCTCCGAGGCTCAGTCCTTGGGCAGCCGAGCCTTTCGCGCGCGCTATGGCTTGAAGTACGCCTATGTGGCCGGTGCCATGTACCGCGGCACCGCTTCCACTGCTTTGGTAGTGCGGCTGGGTCAAGCCGGCATGATCGGCTACCTAGGGACGGGTGGCCTGACCTTAAAGGCCGTCGAAGCCGCGATTCAGAACATTCAGTCGGAACTTAGCGACGGTGCGCCATATGGTTTGAACCTACTGGCCGATTATGTCGAGCCCGATCTTGAACGGGCTACGATTGATCTGTATCTGAAGTATTGCGTGCGCCATATTGAAGCGGCAGCTTTTATGCAAATGACGCCGGCCTTGGTTTTGTTCCGCGTCAAGGGGTTGAGCCGCGACGCAAGCGGCCACGTCCAATGTGCCCATCGGGTACTGGGCAAGGTCTCGCGCTTAGAGGTGGCCCAAGCTTTCATGAGCCCGCCGCCCGCCCACCTGGTGGACGCGTTGCAAAAAGAAGGCGCCATCACCGCCGAGCAAGCTGCATTAGCGCAACACGTTCCGATGAGTCACGATATTTGTGTCGAAGCTGACTCTGGTGGCCATACCGATGGCGGCATCCCGACTATCCTTTTGCCGGCGATGCAACAACTGCGGCAGGCTCTGGTGGCTCAATACCATTATCAAGAGCCGATCTGCGTGGGACTGGCTGGTGGCATTGGTACACCCACTTCCGCCGCTGCTGCGTTCGCCATGGGGGCAGATTTTATTTTAACCGGCTCGATCAACCAGTGCACGGTGGAGGCTGGCGCCACCAAAGAAGTTAAGGCAATGCTGCAGCAAGCCAGCATTCATGATATGGCATATGCCCCGGCAGGGGATATGTTCGAAATGGGCGCGCGCGTTCAAGTGCTTAAGAAAAGTTTGCTGTTCCCAATGCGGGCCAATAAACTTTTTGCCTTGTATAGTCACTATGAAAGCCTGGATGATATTCCCGCCGCACTCAAAGGCCAGCTCGAGCGAAGCTACTTCAAGCGCAGTTTAGCCGAGGTTTGGGCTGAGACCGAACGCCATTTGCAGTCGCGCGGCCGGACCCTGGATCTCGCGAAGGCGCAGACCAATCCAAAATACAAGATGGCACTGGTGTTCCGATGGTATTTCGCGTATTCCACTCGGCTCGCATTTAGCGGCTCACCGGAAGATCAGGTCAATTACCAAGTGCATACTGGACCAGCCTTAGGCGCGTTTAATCAATGGGTCAAAGGGACACCATTGGAATCTTGGGAGCAGCGCCATGTCGATGAGATCGGCATCAAGCTGATGGATGCTACGGCTCAGCAGATGCGAACTCATTACGAGAGGTTTTTCACGCCTCAAAAAGAGTACGCATGATAACCCTTGCCGATTTCATGCTTTCCTCAAATTAATCTCAAAGATGACCAAATAATGAGGATCTTTGCGCTGTCGGATTTGCATATCGACTACGATTTTAACAAGCAATGGATCGCGCAGCTGTCTACTGATGACTATCGTGACGATGTATTAATCCTGGCCGGCGATGTTTCTGATTCTTTGCTACTGCTTGAGTGGTGTCTAAAAACGTTGGCGAGGCGCTTTAAAAAAGTCCTCTATGTGCCTGGAAACCATGACCTATGGGTTATTCGGGATGGGCCTGAGCGTCAATCGCTAGATAAATTTCAACAGATTTGTACCTTAGTGGAAAATTGCGGCGCTTCAATGCAAGCATTTCATCGCGGATCGTTGTCGATTATTCCTCTTTTGGGTTGGTACGATTATTCGTTTGGTCAGCCGAGCACAGAAATTTTTGCCACGTGGGCGGACTATCATGCTTGTCGTTGGCCCGAGCATTTCAGTGCACACGAGATTACGGCACATTTTGTGCAATTGAATGAGCCGCTATTCAGCAATCTCAAGCAAACGGTGATTTCCTTTTCCCATTTTTTGCCGCGGATTGATCTGATGCCAGCCTATATTCCGCTCGAGAAAAGAATGCTTTATCCGGTCTTGGGAACCCACCTCCTTGAACAGCAGATTCGGCAACTGGCTTCAACCATCCATGTCTATGGCCATAGCCATGTTAATCGCAGCGTCACGATCGAAGGTATTTCGTATATTAATAATGCCTTTGGATACCCGCGGGAAACCCATATTGCAGCCAAACAATTACTCTGTATCTACGAAACTTAATACAATCGAAACGGCTCTTAAGCAACTGCCCATGTATCAACCTTAATCATGTTAGAACTGACTCCTGAAAAAATTGATTTGTGGTTTGTCTTCTTTGACGCGATACAAGATGAGTCGCTACTCAATCAGTACCGGCGTCTCTTGACGCCAGCAGAGCGGCAGCAGGAAAAACGGTTTTATTTTGTTAAAGATCAACGCCGCTATCTCATTACACGAGCATTGGTGCGTACCGTTCTATCACGCTATGCACCGATAGCACCGGAGCAATGGTTATTTGCAGCTAATGCCTACGGGCGGCCGGAAATTGCTAACGCGCATCTCTCGCAAAAAATCTCATTCAATCTGTCTCACACACAAAGCCTGATCGTGCTCGGTGTGACGAGTGGCAATGCTTTGGGCGTTGATACCGAAAATGTCCGTCTGCGTCAGGCGCCACTTGAAATCGCTCAGCACTATTTTTCACCGTCTGAAGTGAGAGCGTTGAGTGAATTACCTATAGAAACACAATATCAGCGTTTTTTTCAATATTGGACACTTAAAGAGTCCTATATCAAAGCTCGCGGCATGGGATTGTCAATTCCGTTGGATCAATTTGGTTTTCATTTTGCAGCGGATCGTGAGATAGGCATCTCAATCCATCCGGCTTTAAATGATCAGCCGTCTCGCTGGCATTTTTGGCAGTTTAAGCCTGCCGTAGATTATTGCGTGGCGGTATGTGCTGAACGTTTTGGCAGTGCAAAGCAGACGTTAATCATGAGAAATAGTGTGCCGTTGGTCAAAGAGGAACTGCTGGAGGGCGGGCTGTGTCACGCACGCTAAAAAAGATATTCGAACCGGCTTAATGAAGCGCCGCAATCCAAGCGCGAAAACCACTTTTCTAGTGAAAGGTTCTCGCTTTATGACAATGGAGAGAATTGTCGAGGAACGTGTCGTCAGCTCTGCATAAGCCCATTTGTGAAAATTTTGTGCCCATAAGTTGATTGTTAGGGCATGTTCATTGCGCTTTATTGGGCTGCTCATCGACAAGCTGGGTGTTATGCGCATTTTCCAACAGATCTTCGATGGCTTCGATGAACTCTGCCATAATCGTAAACATTTGCCATGATGCGCGCGCTTTTTTGGCGGTGGCGCGCTCTTGATCTGCGAGTGCGCGCAAGCTTGGTATCATTTTTCTATTGTTATCGTATTCATATGTCTGTGCAATCCAATCTAAAAGGCCGGACCCTATTGCTGGTCGATGGTTCAAGTTATTTGTATCGTGCCTATCATGCCTTGCCCAATTTGCGCAGCCCCAACGCGGAACCGACTGGCGCGCTATACGGCATGACCAATATGCTGCGGCGCTTGCGCAAAGACAATCCGGCGGAGTATAGCGCGTGTGTATTTGATGCTAAAGGTAAAACCTTTCGAGATGACTGGTATCCCGAATACAAAGCCCAGCGCTCCTCGATGCCTGAAGACTTGGTGCGGCAGATTGAACCTATTCACCGCGTCGTGCGTGCTTTAGGCTGGCCGTTACTGATGGTGGATGGGGTCGAGGCCGACGATGTGATTGGTACCTTGGCCCGGCAAGCCGAGCAGGCTGGCATGAAAGTCGTGGTCTCGACCGGCGACAAAGATCTCGCACAGTTGGTGACAAGCCAAATTACGCTGGTCAACACCATGAGCAATGAACTGCTGGATGAAGCCGGAGTCGCTGACAAATTTGGCGTGCCGCCAGCATTAATTGTCGATTACTTGGCATTAATTGGCGACACCTCGGACAATGTGCCAGGGGTTGAAAAATGTGGCCCTAAAACGGCGCTAAAATGGCTGACGCAATATGGCTCATTGGCAGGGGTGATTGAACATGCTGACCAAATCACCGGCGCCGTGGGGGAAAACTTGCGCCGCGCGCTCGATTTTTTGCCGTTGGCAAGCAAACTGATCACCGTATGTACGGATTGCTCGCTTGAGCCACACCTTGAGTCAATCGAAGCCTCGCTGGCAACGCGCGCTGAAGCTCAAGCGGAACTCCTTGATATATTCACGCATTACGGTTTCAGAAGCTGGTTAAACGAATTAGCCACCGCGGGCATCACCGCACCCGATAACGGCAACCTTAGCAGTCTAGCCGCACCCGCATTGGAAATAACGCCTGATTACGAGAGCATACTCAGTTGGGCGCAATTTGATACCTGGTTAGAAAAAATCAATGCCGCCGAATTAACCGCTTTTGATACCGAAACCACGTCACTTGATCCGCTGCGTGCGCAGTTGGTTGGCCTTTCGTTCTCAGTCGAAGCGGGTCATGCAGCTTATCTGCCGCTGGCCCATCGGGGACCCGATATCGGTGCTCATGTCACCCAATTGCCACGTGATGAGGTCCTCGCGCGGTTAACAGAATGGCTACAGAATCCAGCTAAAAAGAAAGTTGGACAGCACATGAAATATGATGAGCAGGTGCTATTTAATTATGGCATTGTATTGGCTGGCATAGAACATGACACCTTGCTTGAATCATACGTACTCGAATCGCACCGTAGCCACGATATGGACAGTCTTGCGCTACGCTACCTTGGCCTCAACACGATTAAATATATAGACGTTTGCGGCAAAGGTGCAGCCCAAATTGGTTTTGATCAAGTGCCGCTTGAGCAAGCAGTGCCATATGCCGCAGAGGATGCCGATGTGACGCTACGTTTGCATCATGCACTTTATCCGCAATTGTCGAAAGAGCCCGGTTTACTGCATATCTATCGCGAGATCGAAATGCCAGTTGCGCGCGTCTTGCGAGTGATGGAGCGTAACGGTGTCTTAATCGATACTCAGTTACTTGCTCAACAAAGCCATGAGTTGGGCATACGTTTGATGCAACTGGAACAAGCAGCGCATACCTTAGCCGGTGGCCCATTTAACTTGAGTTCACCTAAGCAAATCAGCGAGATTTTTTTTGAACGCTTGCAGTTGCCGATTATCAAAAAAACGCCCGGCGGCGCGCCTTCAACGGATGAAGAAGTACTGCAAAAGCTCGCCGCGGATTATCCGTTACCTAAACTGCTGCTTGACCATCGTACGCTGTCGAAACTCAAATCAACCTATACCGATAAACTGCCCAAAATGGTCAATCCCCAAACGGGGCGGGTGCATACGAATTATGCTCAGGCCGTTGCCGTGACCGGGCGGCTGGCTTCAAATGAACCCAATTTACAAAACATCCCGGTGCGTACTAGCGAAGGGCGGCGCATTCGCGCAGCCTTTATTGCCGCGCCTGGACATCACATTGTGTCGGCGGATTATTCACAAATTGAGCTGCGGATTATGGCTCATATCTCAGGCGATGAGAATTTACTCCGTGCTTTTGCGCGTGGTGAAGATATTCATCGTGCCAGTGCTGGCGAGATTTTTGGCTGTGAGCCGCAGCAGGTTTCTGATGACCAGCGGCGCGTCGCCAAGACGATTAATTTTGGCCTGATTTATGGTATGAGCGTATTTGGACTGGCGTCAAACCTGGGCCTGTCGCGTGATGCGGCCAAGGTCTACATCGACCGCTATTTCAATCGCTATCCAGGAGTCGCGCGTTATATGGAAGAAACCCGGAGGCGCGCAAAAGAGCAAGGGTATGTTGAAACCGTCTTCGGCCGGCGTTTGTGGTTACCAGAGATTAATGGCGGCAGCGGGCCGCGCCGTCAGGCGGCTGAACGGGCGGCAATTAATGCGCCAATGCAAGGCACCGCAGCCGATTTAATCAAGCTCTCGATGGTTGCTGTGCAACAGTGGCTAGAGACAACAGCGCGGCAATCGAAGCTGATTATGCAAGTGCACGATGAACTGGTACTTGAAGTGCCGGCTGCTGAATTGACTGAAGTGCAGGAGCATTTGCCGGCGCTCATGTGTAAAGTCGCGCAATTGCGTGTGCCATTGGTGGTTGACGTGGGGGTCGGGAACAATTGGGAGGAAGCGCATTAGAAAACGAATGTATACTTCATTCATATCACCTGGATTTCGTCCTTGAGGGTTGAAAATATATGCATCGCATCGTGATCGTGGGGGGCGGTGCCGGCGGGCTTGAGCTTGCAACCCGCCTAGGTAACCGTTTGGGCGCCCGCCAAACTGCCCAAATTGTTTTGGTTGACCGCAACCCGACCCATCTTTGGAAGCCGCTCCTGCATGAAGTTGCTGCCGGTAGCATGGATCCATTTATGCATCAGCTTGAGTATGCGGCCCAAGCACATTGGCATCATTTTAACTTTCAACTCGGTGCCTTGAGCGGTCTTAATCGTGTGGCGAAAACCATTACGCTGGCCGCGGTGCATGACCTTGATGGCTCTGAATTATTGCCTTCTCGCGAGTTGGCGTATGACACCCTGGTGATAGCCATCGGCAGCACCACGCATTTTTTTGGGGTAGCAGGGGCGCAGCAATACGCGCAGGCGTTGGATACTGCCGCGCAAGCACAAGCGTGCCATCGTCGTTTACTTGCAGCATGCATGCGCGCTTATGCAAACCCAGGTAGTTCTGAAGCACGGCCGCGGATCCAAATTGCGATTGTTGGCGGAGGCGCAACTGGTGTTGAACTATCGGCTCAATTGCGCCAAACTGCCCAAATATTAGCCACCTATGGGTTACACCCGCTGGACCCCAAGCATGATATCCGTATCGTGCTTATCGAAGCGGGGCCACGCATCTTGCCGGCTTTGTCTGAACATGTCTCAAAAGCAACCACTGCTTTGCTCGCTAAACTTAATGTTGAAATCATGGTAAACGAGCAAGTGGCCAGTGTCTCGGATAAAGCACTGTGCACGGCGAGCGGCAAAACTCTACCCGTAGATCTCACCGTATGGGCCGCGGGCATTAAAGCACCCGCCATACTCAGTCAGCTGGATGGACTGGCAACCAATCCACGGGGTCAGTTAAAGGTCCGTGCCACGCTGCAAACTGAAACCGATCCTGACATTTTTGCCTTTGGCGACTGCGCCAGCTGTCCGTGGCCGGAGCAGAACACAACCATCCCCCCGCGCGCGCAAGCTGCACATCAGCAGGCCAATTTTTTGCGACGCGCATTAACGCGCCGGCTTAAAGGCGCGCCGCTGCCTAATTTTAGTTATCGTGATTTTGGCTCACTGGTTTCGCTAGGTCATTTTAGTGCAGTAGGTCATTTAATGGGCGGGGTGATGGGCGGCAGTTTATTTATTGAGGGACTGTTTGCGCGTTTTATGTATATGTCATTGTATCGGCTGCATATTGCTGCGTTACATGGTTTTATACGCATGGCAACGGATACGGTGGCGCATTGGTTACGCCGTTCAATTTCGCCACGGGTGAAGTTGCATTAGAAGGACGTTTAATTCTTTTGACGTAGCATCTTATTGTGCTAGAATCAAAAATATAGAAAAAAGGTTTTGGTATTTTTAGGCAATACTGTTTAGTTAAATATCAATTTCATATTTTTTAATAAAATTATATGAGACCAACACAGGGGGATGAGATGAGTAATAAAATACAAATTAAAAGAGTAAAGAGCCTATCAGCCGAAGATTTTTCCGGGCTAGCCAAACTTTACCAGCCGCTTATAATAGAAAATGCGATTGAGGATTGGAAAGCGCTGACGAGGTGGTCGCCTGATTACCTGCGTCAAAGCTTAGGGAATTTTCAAGTCAAGTTTAAACAGTCTGATACTCATGTTCATCCAAATATGAGGTCGCATTACAACGTCAAAGAGCCTGCATCAATATGGAGTCATCTATTTAAAAGCAAGGGCCAAAATTCATCCAAAGAGGTAGCACCCTTTAAAAGCACGAATTTGGGGGAGTATTTGGATTTGATTAGCGATCCCGTTAAAGGTGCGCACTATTATTTAACCGGTGATGAGCTTTTGGTTTTTGATGAGGGACAATGGTCACCTAATCTTGAGGTTCTGCGAGACGATTTTAGGGTGCCAGGCTATTTTGAAGAGAAGAGCATGAACTCGGCAGGATTATGGTTCAGTGCGAAAGGTGTGCGTTCTCATCTTCACTTTGACGGGGGTGGAAGTCACAATTTAAATGCCCAGATCACTGGAAAAAAATACGTCCAAATGTATTCTCCATTTCAGATGAGTTGTTTGTATCCCTATTATTGTACTTATTCTTCAAAGAAGGGCCCTTATCATTTCTCTGAAATCGACGTAGAAAATTTTGATCTCAATAAATTCCCTCGATTTGAGGACGCAAAATGCTACGAAGGGGAAATTAGTGAAGGGGATATGCTATTTATTCCCGCTTACTGGTATCACTCGTTCAAGCATCTCGGCAAGTTTAATAGTAATATTAACTTTTGGTGGATTCCTGACTCCATTCCTTTATCTCCCGTTTCTGTTAGAGATACCCTAATGCGAGCCACACAACAACTGCTGCCAAAAAATAAGGAGGCGCCATTTGGTTTATTAAAATGGGCTAATCGCCTTGAGGAAAAAATTATACACGAGGCATTTGAAGGGAGCGGTGGTAAATTATCCAGAACCGGAGTGCGGCTTTGATATTATTTAGCTGCTAGATAAAAACCAAGCGGAGTAGGAAAAGAGGGGGCAAGTGACGTTGCCCCCCTTGCATGTATGCTGAATATCAACTCTTGGATGGCAGAAGCACTCGGCTATTGAGCGTACTTGATGAGTTTAACCGTGCGGGACTGCTGACCCATACGAAGCGGGCAAATAGCACTCCGGCAGCCAAAGTCAGGCCGACTAGAAGGCCAATCCACATTCCCGTCGCGCCCCAGTTACGCGTAATCGACAACCACCAGCCAACCGGCATGCCCACTACCCAATAAGCAAAAAATGTAATCACGATCGGCATGCGCATATCTCTCACGCCCCGCAAAGCGCCCCAGCATGCGGTTTGAAGACCATCCGAGATCTGTAGTAGAGCCGCGAATTGGATAAGTATCGCCACACTAGCGGTCATGGCTGGGTCCTGCGTATAAAGCGAGACGATTGCACCGGAGATTAGCAGTATTAAACCGGCCGACAATAGCTGGGTACCAAGGGTCATGGCAATCCCAGTAAAGCCAGCTCGCGATACTTCAGCCGCATTACCGCGCCCGTACGCTTGTGCTACGCGCACGGAAATCGCTATGGATAGGCCATAGGATACTGTGCAGGCGATCGCCTCGACACTCATAGCGATCTCGTGATTTGCTACGGCCACGGCACCAGCGCGTCCGATAACAAGCGCAGACGCAATAAAGAATCCCCCCTCCATCAGACGCGTTATGCCTACCGACACGCCGAATTTCAGGAGATCAAACATCACACGCACATTGGGTATTTTGCTGCCTATTTGGCGTCTTAAGTCACGGTAACAATCACTACGGCACACATAAACTAGAAAAGCCAGCGCCTGAATCCAAGCCACGATGACAAGCGCTATGCCGCTGCCGACTGCGCCAAGCGCTGGTACACCTAATGCGCCATACATGAAGACGTAACCAACTGGGCCAGTCAGCACGAGTCCGAGCAGAATGAAGGCAAGCGTCAGTCGCGCCCTTGACAACCCTTCAGACAGCCCGCGGCAGGCACAGAAGATGCCAAGCGCTGGCCCGGCTAAACATATCGTATTTAGGAAAGCACGGGTATCGCGGACCAACTCCGGCGTCACCACCATGGCCTGAATTAACAGTTGGCCAAGAAGATATTCAACTGCCATCAAAACCATGCTGAGCATCACGTTAAGCCACAGCGCTTGCAAAAAAAGCGGCCCTACTTCCGCGCGCCGGCCCGCGCCATCAAGTTGCGCGACCGAAGTTTGTAAGGCCATCATGACGCCGTAGAAAATAATCACAGCGAGCATCCAGATACTTGATCCGAGTGCGATCGGTGCGAGAACATGGGGGCCCAGCCGACCTGCAAGCATGACATTGATTAACGTGATGCCGAGAGCAGAGAGCTGTCCCCCAAACAGTGGCAAGGCAAGCCTAAAGGTTGCACGGATCTCTTTTTGGAGCTGAGGCCAAGCGGACAGAAGCCTAATGGCAAAGCCGACTGGCTTCATTTCACACTCATCAGGACCTTGCGCACAGTGTCAAAAATCTGCTCGATCTGTGCCTCTTCAATAATCAATGGAGGCGCGAAAGCGACGAAGTCACCTGCATGGCGGATGAGCACCCCAGCCTCGAAGCACCCATCGAAAATCTCTTGAGATCGCTCACCTATCCCATTCGGCCGGGATTCGAGTTCAATGCCGGCACATAAACCGAGATTACGAATATCTTTCACATGGGGGGCGTCGCGTAGCGCATGCGCCGCACGTTCGAAAGCAGGTGCGAGCGAAGCAGCTCGCTCAAAGAGCCCTTCCTTTTGGTATAAATCAAGGGTTGCAATGGTCGCGGCGGCGGCAGTCGGGTGTGCGGAATACGTATAGCCATGGTATAGATCGGCTTCCCCGGGTGCGCTGTTAGCAATAATTGTGTCATAGACCCGGCGATGCGCGGCCACAGCGCCCATCGGCACCGTCCCATTATTAATCGCTTTGGCCATGGTCAGCAAATCTGGGGTAACGTCAAAAAAAGCCGAAGCGGTGGCTTTACCAAGGCGGCCGAAGGCCGTGATTACTTCGTCGAAGATCAACAAAATACCATGCTTAGCGGTAATTTCACGTAATCTCTGTAAGTAGCCCTGCGGCGGTATGAAGACATTACCCGCCATCGGATCAACAATCACTGCAGCGATAGTCGAAGGGTCATGTAAGGCCAGCAGTTTTTCAAGATCATCGGCTAGATGTGCGCCCCAGGTGGGTTGGCCACGCGAGAAAGCGTTATGCTCGAGATTATGGATCGATGGCATATGGTGGACGTGTGGCAGCAGTGCGCCCGCAAAGGCTTTGCGATTGACCGAGACACCACCGACCGACGTGCCGCCAAAGCCTGAGCCATGATAGCTGCGCTCTCGACCGATAAAGCCAATACGCTGATTTTCGCCGCGTGCCTGATGATAGGCGAGGGCAATTTTAAGTGCGGTGTCGACTGCTTCTGAGCCGGAATTCGTGAAAAAAATCCGATCAAGGCCCTCCGGCATGAGTTTGGCGACTTTCGCGGCAGCTTCAAAAGCAAGTGGATGCGCAAACTGAGTGGTTGGCGCATAATCAAGCTTGGACATCGCAGCACTGACCGCCGAAGTGATTTCCTCACGGCAGTGTCCGGCGGCGACACACCACAGGCCCGCGCAAGCGTCAAGTATCTGTTGACCATCACTCGAGCGATAATACATACCCTTGGCTGATTCAAGTAGGCGCGGCGCGGCTTTAAATTGGCGGCTGGCCGTGAAAGGCATCCAAAAATGTGACATGTCATCAGTAAAAGCGTGAAAGGCCATGTGGATGGTCTCCATTAAAAGGGTTAGAGTTCATATTATTAGTTGAGCGTATCAATGCATTAGCTATCTATGCTTTCAATCAGGCTCTTAGGGCGCATGTCAGTCCAGTTTGCTTCGATATAGTCCAAACATGCCTGGCGCGCGTCGGGTCCATGAGCGCTGTGCCAGCCTGCAGGCACGTCTACCAAGCCAGGCCACAGCGAGTGTTGATTCTCGTCATTTACCAGCACAAGAAACCTGCCATTAGGGTCATCAAAAGGATTGCTCATTTTAAAATCCTATTTTCTACGAGTTTATGAAATGGCGGCGGCGCCAGGTCTCAGAATTTTTGCTCCCCAGGATTCAGTCGCTTGCTCATTCTTGGGTTTGCATAATCCGGAAGACTCTTTGCTGTAAGTCATAGATAAAGGATTACACATCAAGACCTTAATAATTCGTGAACCCAAACCTGGCATGCCGGCATGCGCGAGTTTTAAATTATCTATGATAATAAAATCACCTTTCTGCCAGAGGAAAGACGAGTAATATCTGCGCGTCAGCTTGGCTAGCAATTTGATGTCCTCTTTGGTAAATGCATGTCCGACACGAAGCCCATCTGTTTCAGAGTTTGGTATTATTTTATTAGGAGCTTCGAATACCCGACCCATTAGACTGGGGCCATCCCTAAAATAAACGATCGGGTGCCTTAGCATAAAAAGGTTGCGCCTGATATAGGGCATACTCCAAACTGCTCTATGCAGGCACCATTTGAAAGAGGAATAATCAGGCGCAAAGGTTTTGATTAATTCCGGTGACAAGCCATGCCCATTGAGCTCGCCGCCGAAATGAAGGGCGATTGCCTTTTCATGAGTGGTAGGATGCTCGGTCACACTTGGCTTATACATAAAAGCATAGGCATCGCCACGATAATCGGTTATGGACATGCCCATTTTGGTACAAAAAGATTTTGCCTCGTCATACGATAAATTATATCTTTTGCCAATCTGGGAAATACTGAACATACCCGCCAAATAGGGTTGATGCTCTAACCTTAACTTCAAGTCTTCTGGCAGATGACTATATATTTGGCAGGTATTGAATAAGCCTGTCTCACCACCTAAGCGTGGCGGCTTTTGGCAAAAAAAGGAGATGAACCTCGGTACGTCAGGGACATAGTAACTTTCAGTATGGATTCCGCCAACTGGATCAAATGTGCCCCCAGTTTTAAAATTTGTGCTCGGATGGATCACATGGCGTGTGCCATTAACGAGCGTTCTGCCGGGTTCCGACATCATCATCTCACTCATGCCAGTCATCCCTTGGATAGCAAGCACCTGTTCTTCAAAATCAGAGGGCGAGCGTACATCAAACCCACGAAATAGGATTGCCCCATGCTTTTCAAGAGTGGAAATGATGTCCGCTGAATTTTCTTTCATGAAGCCTTGGAGGAAATCCAAGCTATGGGAACGCACGGGCTCAATCACCAAAGGAGTTTGATTTTCGTTGGTATAAGCAGCCCTTTCACTAGGTTTGAGCGTACGAACAGAAATGCCACTATATTTATTTTCCATTTTTTAACCAATTTCTATAAGTGAAAAAAATTTTAGATGATTTTTTCTCATCTCCCCTTTATAAATGACTACGCCACTTTTTGATTTTTTTCAACATCCCTGTCTAAAAGGAAACTAACCACAGATTCTATGTAATGATTCCCTAAATGTGGATATTCAAAACCGATTTCATGTAGTCTATTTATGGTATTTTTTGCGCACATAACTATAGGAGGTTGACTGTTTTTGAATGAATCACCTTTTTCTTCATCGGATTCATAATGATCAATAATGGATAATAACGCCATTAAATTTTCATTCCGCGTCTCACTTGCTGTACGCCTCAATTCTTTTACCCACTTGCCAAAGCTAATATTTTCTATTGCAACGCTTTCTCGGTTGTTAATATATTTTACAAATTCATGTAACTCTAATGACTGATGAGCAATGATGTGCGTGATTTGATGATGCTTATTTTGGTGCACTGCCAGTTTGACAATAGCTCGCGCGGCATAATCGACAGGCGTTTGAAGAAAGCGTTTTGTGGTATTAAAAGACAAGCCGAGCAGTGCAATTGCACGAATAATGCGGTAGGTGCTGTCATGCGTATTGCAATAGCCATTGGTGGAATCTGCTGTAATTCGGCCGAGCCTGTAAATACTGCATGGGATGCCGCGCTTGGCTGCTGCGCTGATCAAATGCTCAGCAACCCATTTGCTTTGGACGTAACCATTAGCCATGGAGGCAGTAGATATATCACTTTCTTCTGTGAATATGCCTGATGCTGCCTGCGCGGCAACCGATAAAGTGGAGACATAATGTAAACTTTTATCACGGCCTGTGGCTGCCAGGCGGATTAGAGTCTCAGTGGCCAGCACATTAGCTTGGCGCAATTCATGATAAGAAAAGAAATGATTGACTGCGGCACCATTATGAACAATTGCGTCGAGCTTGTCTGAAAGGAAGGTTAACTGATGTTTGGCAAGGCCCAAGTTTTCTTTAGACAGATCACCACATAGCGTAGAAAATCTGTTGATATCTATATCTTGCCTGCCAATTTCTTCCAGTGCGGAGACAATTCTTTTTTTCGCCGCTTGCTCATTTTCTGAGTTTACCAAGCAAATAATATGTGCATTGGTTTGTTGCAATAGTTCTATCAGTAAATAACGCCCAACAAAACCTGTTGCACCAGTAAGTAAAACATTTTCCCAAGCTGCGTTAAAATCATTAGGTGTCACTTTCTTAGTAACGTCCTCCGCTAAAATCGCATCGGCCATCATTAACTGTTCGGTCCCGTCCGAAGCTTCGGATTGGGCAGCAATCAGTGTGTTTGATTCGATACGTTCAGCAAGTTTTGCAACGCTATCGGCTTCAAACAGCATCCGAACAGGGACTTTGACCTTAAACACTTCTTGTATTCGCAAAGTCAACTGCACCGCCGATAAAGAATGCCCCCCGAGATCGAAGAAGCTATCGTCGATTCCGACACGCGGTAGGCCAAGAACTTTGGCGAATAAGGTAGCCAGCGCGTGCTCTTGGGAAGTGCTTGGAGCACGGAAACGTTCCAAGGTAAAATCAGGCGCCGGCAGTGCTTTGCGGTCGAGCTTCCCATTTGGTGTGAGGGGCAAAGCCTCTAGCACAATGATAGCGGCAGGCACCATATAGTCAGGCAGTTGTTGTGCCAATTCTCGGCGCAACACGGCTGGATCTAAAGGCGTACCGTTTGCATGAGCGACAACATAGCTAATTAGTTGTTTAGCGCCGGCATGGTCCTCGCGCGCAATCACCGCGACTTGCTCCACCGCTGGATTGCGACGTAGCACAGCCTCAATTTCACCCAGTTCGATGCGAAACCCCCGTATCTTGACTTGGTCGTCGGTACGTCCAAGAAAATCTAGGAAGCCATCGGGGCGCCATTTTAGGAAATCACCACTACGATACATCCGGCTGCCGGGAGGGCCAAAAGGATTGGCGACGAAACGTTCGGCGGTTAAGCCAGGATGGCCGAGATAGCCTCGGGCGAGCCCCGCACCGGCAATATATAACTCGCCTCCCACACTGATAGGCACAGGCTGTAAGCCATTATCCAGCACATATATTTGGGTGTTCGAAATCGGTCGCCCCAATGGTAGAAAAGGAGTCGTCGCCAATGGGAATTCAGGTTGCAACTCGCCGATTAAAACACCAATTGTCGTTTCTGTCGGGCCATAGTGATTCACTACTCGGCTGCCCTTCCAGTTCAGCTTAATTGCGGCAGCTATATTGCCGTCAACCCGTTCACCCCCTAACAAAAACATTTTATTCGAATCATCGCTTTTTTGAGGTAATGATTTCATCAGAGAGGCCAAATGGCTTGGTGTTATTTTTAGCGTGCATTCATCTTTTAAACTCTTTTTTGAAAAGAGTTCTGAGTTGAGTATTTCGTCATCGTCTACGATAATTAACGTTCTACCTGAGAAAATAGCACCATACAGCGACGTATTTCCTAAATCGGCTGCTACATTGGAAATCCATACCATATTATTATTTTTATTAATCCAAGGTGTGATGGCGTGGATATAGTTAATTAAAGAGGCGTGAGTGACGATCACCCCTTTAGGGGTCCCAGTAGAACCTGAGGTGTAGATGACATAGGCCGGATGGCGCGGATCGAGCGAGCGCATGCGATCTTGATCGGTAGGCGTTGTTTCTGGGTAAGTTTCAAGGGCAGTCTGCACCTCTGGATCGTCTAACTGCAACGCTAAAAAAGCGCTTGCTAAGGCTCGGTTACCTTGGCTGAGTCTAAGTAATATGGCAGGCTGCGCATCGCTTAAGGTGGTGAATAGCCGCTCGGCAGAAGCGTCGGGACCAAGGGGAAGATAGGCTGCGCCGGCTTTGAGGGCTGCGAGCAACGCAATCACCATATAGGGCGAGCGCGGTATCGCGATGGCCACGACATCTTCAGGGCCAATACCCTGTGCGATCAAGTAGTGGGCGAGGCGGTTAGCTTGGGCATTGAGTTCGGCATAACTGATCGACTGGCCTTCAAAGGCTAAGGCGATCGCATCGGGGGCCTTAGCG
Organism: Mycoavidus cysteinexigens; assembly: GCA_031963205.1. Taxonomy (GTDB): domain Bacteria; phylum Pseudomonadota; class Gammaproteobacteria; order Burkholderiales; family Burkholderiaceae; genus Mycoavidus; species Mycoavidus cysteinexigens_C. The sequence goes on along the minus strand of JASSUB010000005.1, from coordinate 41,041 downwards.
ACTTGAGCCTCGAATAGCGCAGGCAAGGTTATTTTGTGAACTGGACGGGCGGTGTCATTCCATTCTACGAGTAGTTGTTGCCGTTCCGTGTCATCGAGCAACTCAAGGCAGCCAATTAGTTGATCTGGATTCTGGGCGATCGTCTCAAGCAGCCGGACAAAGCGCTGTGCCAGTTGCGCAATAGTCTTGCGATCGAACAAGTCAGTCGCGTATTGGATAATTCCACTCAGTCCACTACCATTCTCACTGGGCGCTTCGTTAAAATGAAAAGAGAGGTCAAATTTGGCGACTGGCAATTCAATGTCTTCTGCCTGCAGGTGCAGTCCAGGCAAATCGAATTGTGGCAGGGCATTGTTTTGCAATGCCAACAAGACTTGGAACAATGGATGATGTGCAGTCGAGCGGGGTGGGTTCAGAACTTCTACTAGCCGTTCGAATTGGAGGTCTTGATGTGCATAAGCAGCCAAGCAAGTCTCCTTCACCTGCTGTAGCAGTTGACTGAAGCTGGGGTTTCCCGAAGTGTCGGTACGCAACACCAGCGTATTGACAAAACAACCAATTAGATCATCTAGTGCTTCATCGGTTCGCCCGGCAATCGGGCTGCCTACTGGGATATCGGTGCCTGCTCCCATGCGAGTCAGTAAACTGGCCAGCGCGGCTTGTAGCACCATAAACAAGCTGACCTGGTGCTCACGAGCCAAGACTAATAATTTGCCATATAGTGCGGCATCAGTATTGAAGAAGAAGCAAGCGCCCCTGTGGCTGGCTATGGATGGATGCGGTCTATCGGTTGGCAACGTCAAGCGCTCGGGCAGGCCGGCTAGCGCTTGCTGCCAATACGTGAGTTGCTGTCCAATCAGGCTGTCGGGGTCATCTTCGTGGCTAAACAGATTCCTCTGCCAGAGCGTATAGTCCGCGTACTGCACGGGCAGTTGCGTCCAGGCTGGAGGTACGCCGTGAAGCCGAGCCGTATAGGCTTGGCTGAGGTCACGAGCGAATGGTGCTAATGACCAGCCGTCGCCAGCACTGTGGTGCAACAGCACGAGCAGCACGTGTGCTTGAGCGTCGAGCTGAAACAGCGCGGCGCGTAGCGGAATTTCATGACATAAGTTAAAAGGGTGGACTGCTGCTTGGCTTAAGGTGTGCGGCAACCTTTCTTCAGTGACCTCAACCGCTTCTAAAGAAAAACCTAGCTCTTCGACTGAAAAAATACGCTGAGCGGGGATGTCATTGGTTTCGGTGAAACCGGTTCGCAGGCTTTCGTGGCGCGCGAGGAGATCTCGAAAAGCGGCTTGCAACGCATTCACATCCAACGCACCAGACAAGCGCAGGGTAAAAGGGATGTTGTAAGTTGCGCTGTGCCCATCAATTTGCTGAATAAACCACTGTCTGCGCTGCGCGAAAGATAACGGCAGCGGCTCAGGCCGCGGTTGCGGGCGTAGCGGCGGACGAACCGCGGCATTTTGCCCAAAAAGTTGCGCTAAACCCATGACGGTGGGTGTTTCAAATAGCGTACGAATCGTGAACTCAACACCCAGAAGCTTGCGAATGCGGCTCACCAAGCGCATGGCCAACAGCGAGTGCCCGCCTAAGTCGAAAAAACTGTCATCGATGCCTACCCGTGGCACACTCAGGATTTCGGCGAACAACTCAGCCAGTTTTTGCTCTCTTGGAGAACGCGGCGCACGATAATGATCCGAGACAAACTCAGGCTCAGGGAGGGCACGGCGGTCAAGTTTGCCGTTGGGTGTTAAAGGCATTGCACCCAAGCGTACGAAAGCCGCCGGCACCATATACTCAGGTAACTTGGCTGCGAGGTGCTCGCGTAGCCTGCGGGCGAGCTGTTCGTCAGGCTCAGCCACGACATAAGCGATGAGCCGCTTGTTGTCGCCTTCACCTAGTGCGAGCACGGTTGCTTCCCGTACCTGTGAATGCTCGATGAGGCGCGCCTCAATCTCACCAAGTTCAATCCGAAAGCCACGGATCTTGACCTGATCGTCGTTGCGGCCCAGGAACTCCAACTCGCCATTAGGCAAATAGCGGGCCAAATCGCCCGTCTTATAAATACGAGCACCCTCACGATCGCTGAACGGATCGGAGAGAAACCGCTCAGCGGTCAATTCTGGGCGGTTCAAATAGCCGCGTGCGACACCTGCCCCGCCAATGTACAACTCGCCAATTACGCCCAGCGGCACAGGCTGGCCATACGCATCCAGGAGGTAAATTTTAAGATCCGGAATCCGTACTCCAACCGGACTACCGCTTTGCTTGCTATCTTGCTGCCGCATCGGTCGGTAGGTGGCATGCACAGTGGTTTCTGTGGTGCCATACATATTCAACAATTGAGGAGAATCGTCTGAGCGGGTAGCGTACCATTCCTGTAAGACGGCGGGCTCAAGCGCTTCGCCCGCGAAGATGACATAACGTAAACGGTCACGCAATTCACTTTGCGCTTGGCTGCTGATCAATGGCTTAAAGGCGCTGGGGGTCTGATTTAATACGGTGACGCCTTGTTCGCAAACCAAACGGTAAAATTCTTGCGGTGAACGCGTAATAAAATGTGGTACGAGGATCAGCTTGCCACCATGGCGCAAGGCTCCCCATAGCTCCCAGACGGAGACATCAAAGGAAAAAGAGTGGAACAGACACCAGGTATCGTGCTGGTCGAAGTGATACCAAGCTGCGGTGGCGTCGAACAGACGAGTAACCTGAGTGTGCTCCACCATCACGCCCTTAGGCTTGCCGGTGGAGCCGGAAGTGTAGATGATATAGGCGAGATGATGGGGTGTAAGCCCTGAGATGTGTGGGTTGCTGGTGGCTGACTCCGACAGTCTATTCGGATCGAGCATAGTCAACGAGGCGAGGGCGGTCTCACCTAGTGCCGCGCGCCCAGCCGCATCGGCCAGTAGAATCGACGGCGCAGCATCGGAGAGGATGTGCATCAGGCGCTCGCCTGGATACACTGGATCAAGTGGCACATAGGCACCGCCCGCCTTCAAGATCGCCAGTAAGCCGATGACCATTGCGGGTGAGCGTTCTACGCAGATCGCCACTCGTGCATCCGGTTGCACACCCAACTCAATCAGCTGATGGGCAAGGCGGTTGGCGTGCGCATTGAGTTCGGCATAAGTTAATACTTGATCTTCATATACCAGCGCAGTGGCGTGCGGTGTACGCTCGACCTGCTCCTCGAACAACTGATGGATGCAGTGGTGTGCCGGATACTCACGCTCCGTCGCGTTCCATTCGACCAGTAACTGCTGTCGCTCTGCGGCATCGAGCAATTCAATGCCGCCAATTGGCTGATCAGGATTCTGGGCGATAGCCTCTAGCAGTCTAACAAAGCGCTGTGCCAGTTGCGCAATCGTCTGGCGATCGAACAAATCCGTCGCGTATTCAATCGTGCCCTCAAGCCCTGACTCGTCGGGCGTCTGATTAAAATAGAAAGATAAATCGAACGGGGTGACCGTCGATGCAACGTCTTCTACCTTCAGAGGCAATCCAGAAAAATCGAATGGCGCCCGGACATTGCTCTGTAGCGCTAAAAAAACTTGGAACAATGGATGATGAGCAGTCGAACGCACTGGGTTCAAAACTTCCACGAGCCGGTCGAATTGGAGATCATGATGTGCGTAGGCCGCCACACAAGTTTTTCTCGCCTGCTGCAATAGCTTACTGAAACTAGGGTTGCCCGAGGTGTCGGTACGTAACACCAGTGTATTAGCAAAAGAGTTAGCTAGGTCATCCGGTGCTTTGTCGGTTGGCCCGGCAATCGGGCACCCTATCGGAATATCGGTGTCCGCTCCCAGGCGGGTGAGCAAACTGGCCAGTGCAGCATGTAGCACCATAAACAAGCTTGCCTGATGCTCACCAGCCAAGACTAATAATTTGCCATACAAAGTGGCATCAATATGCAAGGGGAAGCGAGCGCCTTTATGGCTGGCCATGGGCGGATGCGGTCTATCGGTTGGCAATGCCAATCGCTCGGGCAGTCCGGCCAACGTTTGCTGCCAATACGTGAGTTGCTGTGTCATGAGGCTGTCGGGGTCATCTTCACGCCCAGACGACGAATGAATTGAAAGTGGGCCTTCGTGAAGAGACTGCATAGAAGTTCCAGTAATATTACTCATAAATTTCCTCCAATCTATGTAACTTCTCGGCTGCGGACTTATGCTTCTAAAAAATGGTTTGAAACCTTTTCTACGACGTTAGTTAAAGCCTTTCTAATGAGACTCACTGCCCAATTTGCGCACCCTAATACCCTAGCGCAGAATACAAAAAAGATTAATGCGCCCAATGATTGGGCATCTAGACCCGCTCATTTGTTAGAAGTACTACTGTAATAATTCTCGATGAACCTAAGGCGCGCGCTGCTTGCCTTTATGATCTCAAATCTTTCATCCATTCGGACTCAAACTGAGATTCCCCTTTGTCTTTTACTCTCCAAGCTTTCCCGTAGTAATTGCAGAAAAACCTTACATTTTCATACTTTGAATTTATCATGATTCATTACGCGATACAGCCACTCCCTCTTTGACTCAAGTTATTATGCGGGGAAAGATAATGCGTAAAAAGAAACAGGATTGATCCTATATTATAATTGGGCGATTTTCAACTCATTTCTTTTCGCTCCTACTGTTTCAGATAATCACGCTCCGTTGCAGGCTCCTCAATGAGTAACTGCCGCTGCTCTGCGGCATCAAGCAGACCAATGCTGCTAATCAGCTGTGTGGGTTGGGTGGCAACGGCATCCAGGAATTTTAAAAAGCGGTCTTGGAGTGCAATCAAATCATCTGTCGTGTAGAGCGTTGGGTTCGCGTTAAAGTCAATGCGTAGCGGACGGTCGTCAGATTGAGTATAGACCGCGATCATCAGATCTTCGACCGGTCCATTCAGGAGATTATGATTGGTCGACGCATACTCGCCGAAAGACAGGCCATAGTCAAACGGCATGATATTAATGGTGGGACCAAACAAGCGTTGGCTTGGCGCGCGCTTAAGGTCTCGCCGCAATTCTTCATAGTGGTAGCGTTGACGCCGAAAGCCGTGTTGAATCTCTTGCGCTGCTTGTGCTATCAATGAAGATAGGCTCATGTTCGGCTGCACAGTCAGGCGGATAGGCAAAACATTAGCCGCGGTGCCAGGAACGCGTCGATCTTCGCCCAAACGAGCTGTAACCTGAAAGCCCAACACCACGTCTTGAGTATCCGTCAAATGATGCAGATAGGCTGCTATGGCAGCAGTCACGAGCTGCGCCAAACGACTTGCGTCAGCAGCGTAAGTGCGCACCGATTGAGAGGATAGGTAAGTGGTATGACGCAGGCGGTGCTGCAAAGCCGGCGCTTGCCGATCTGCAAACGTCACAGCTTCTGGCCAATCCGTACAGTGTTTAAGCCAATAGGCCTGGTCCTTGGTAAATTGTACAGAGGCGCGGTAGTGGATATCGTTCTCGAGCAGCAGCGATACCGGCCCGAAGGGGCACTCGCTGGTCGCCACGCCCTTGACCCGCTCGCTATACACTTGCGCCACGCGTTGCGCGATGAGGGCGAAGCCAACTCCATCCATCACAATATGGTGGGTACGCTGATACCAAAAAAATCGCTCGGGCGCGACTTTTAACAGCGCATAACAAAACAGTGGGCCGTGCAGAAGGTCAGCTGGCTGCTCATAGTCGGCTTTCATCCAGGCCTCCGCGCTGGCCTGAGGATCAACGCTTGTGCTGACATCGATCAAAGGTAGTGACCAATCCGGTGAACCGACATATTGTTGTGGGCCATCGTCATCGTCAATGAACTGAAGGCGTAGGCTTTCTGCTTCCGCAATCACTTGCCGCAAGGCAGCCTCGAACAAGGTCGGGTCAACGGCGCCATGGATTTCCGTGAACTGGCCGATGTTGTAGACCGGGCAGTCGGGGTTGATTTGCTCAGCGAGCCAAATCTCTATTTGCGCGGCGGACAGAGGATAGATTACCGGATTGATACAAGCAGACATAAATCACCTAGAGCAAAAAAAGTTAAAGGTCAGCCTAGACCGACGGGCCTTACGACAGAGCCTAAACAGATTTCAACGCAACAGGCGAAAGATGCGAAGTAAGAAGATCCCGATTGTATTGACGGTTTCACTCAGACCGTTAACCACTCCAACTAAGTAATGACCAAGCGTCTCCAACTTAGCAGCCAATATAGATGCGGCCTCACTTAGTTGATGCAAAAATATGCTGATTTTTTGATCCATCGTGCAATTACCTTTCTTTTTGGGTGAACCCTCAACACTGCACGAACATTAATCTAGGTAACACTCAACCTGCACAGAAACTCATTCCCTGCGCTTGCCAAGTACTTATTCTCACCTATCTCCACGCTCAATTTTATGACTGAGGGTACCCCTAGTTACTAAAGAGGTCAGACATCAGTATTTTTTTACTTTGAAGCTAAATTCTAAATGACTATAACAAAGGCCTTAAAATTTTACAAGGTTAAATTCTCATTAACACAAGGCGATTACGCTTATCTGATAAGCCAATGAACAATGCAAATCTCTGATATGAATTCTAATCCTTCAATTTACCCAGTCGCAACGGGTCGCTTAGGATCAGCACACCACTCACTCCACGAACCAGCGTAAAGCGCCGCCCCATGCAAACCGGCAATTTCCATGGCTAACGCATTTAAGCATGCAGAAACACCTGATCCGCATTGTAAGATAACTCGTTGTGCTGGCTTTTTATCCAACAGCGAATTGAATTCGTCGCGTAAAATGTGCGCTGGTTTAAAGTAGCCATCTGCCGTCAGATTATCTCTATAAAATCGATTGATGGCCCCTGGAATATGCCCGCCAACGGCATCAAGCGTTTCATTCTGACCGCGGTAACGATCGGCGGAACGCGCATCGATGAGGGTATATTCATGCGTACTCAGATTACGCATCACGGTGCTGACATCGGTAGTGACGGCAAGCGGTGCCGTAGGTTCAAAGTCACCTGATCGTACTATGGGCCGTGCCCTAGAAAGTGGCAGATTGGCTTTTTTCCATGCTTGCAAACCACCATCAAGCACAGCAACGGCTTCATGACCTAGCCAACGTAATAGCCACCATAAGCGTGCTGCAAATATCCCACCCTGCGCATCATAAGCAATCACTTGATGGTTATTGTGGAGGCCGCAAGCGGCTAGCTGTTGGGCAAGCGTTACGCGTTCGGGCAGTGGGTGACGGCCATTTTGCCCTGTGCCAGGTCCAGATAGCACGTTGGTAAGATGTACATAGTGCGCGCCGGGCAGGTGATGGTCATCTAAGCAAGCTTGCCGGTATTTTCGTCGACCAGATCGAAACGACAATCAAAAATAGTCACGGTTTCGGATCCGCTGGCGATCAATGCGGCAAGATTGGCAGCACTGATTAACGTGGTATAGTGATGAATCGACATAGAGAATACTCCCTCACGCAGCTAAACTTTCCTCTATATTACATAATTTCTGCCGTAAAAATTGATGAAAATGCCGCATGCCATCTTCTAATGGGCTCTGATACGGGCCGACCTGAGACATAGCGCGCTCCAGCAGGGCTTCACGCCCTGCATCCATGCGTCTGGCGATCTCATCATCTTCGGCGACGGTTTCCATATACGCTGCGCGTTCGGCCGCAATTAATGCGGGCTCAAACAGGGCGATTTCTTCTGGGTAATAGAATTCAATAATATTGGTTGTACGACGAGGGCCGAGCGGTATTAGCGTTGAGACCACCAGCGCATAGGGATACCATTCAATCATCAAATTCGGGTAGTACATCATCCAAATTGCGCCATGCTTTGGCACTTGGCCTGTGCCAAAACGCAGCAGGGCATCTTGCCATTTGCGATAGGCTGGGCTGCCAGCTTGCTTAAACGCCTGATGCACGCCAACTGCTTGCACGTTATACCAATCGCCGAATTGCCATTCTAGCTGGTCACAGGAGACAAAGTGGCTCAAGCCAGGATGAAACGGCGCCACATGGTAATCTTCTAGGTAAACTTCGACGAAGGTTTTCCAATTGTAATGGCATTCGTGGATTTCAACATGATCGAAGCGATACTCCGAAAAATCGAAATAGGCATTGGAGAGGGTGGCCAAATCCTGCTGTGGATCACGTCCATTGGCATCAAATAACAGGCCACGCCAGTTATGCAGAGGAGTGCGGTCAAGATTTAGGCAGGGATTTTCAGCAAAGTGTGGCGCGCCCAGGAGCTCGCCATTTAACGCGTAAGTCCAACGATGGAGCGGGCATACGATGTTTTTTGTTTGGCCTTGGCCAGCTAATAAGATAGCTTGGCGATGACGGCACACATTCGATAAAAGCTCGACGGTCTGGTTTTTTTGGCGCACCAGCACGCGCGCATGGCGTTCGCTTGGCAGCGAAAAGTAATCGCCAACCTCAGGCACCATCAATTCGTGGCCCATATAACGCGGGCCGCATTTAAACAGCGTTTGAAGTTCGTGCTGGTAGAACTTCTCGTCAAAATAAGCGCCAACAGGGAGGGGGCCATCAGGTAACTGGTGCCAGGCGCTGCTTAGATCAGACATCTACTTTTCGATTAAAAGCCAGCGATTATACTCTCTCTCTCAATCGAATCATGCTCAGCCATGCGGAAATAATAATGCGCTCTTCGTTACCCGCTCCATTGACTAAAGATAAGCAGAGCGACGACCACCGTCAAGGCGCCCCCAATGCGGGTCGCAAGCTGTGCAAAAGGCATGAGTTGCATACGGTGCGCCGAAGTCAAAATCGCCATATCTCCGACGCTACCCATGCCACTATGACAGGCATTCACGATCGCGCTTTCAATTGGATGCAAACCCGCCCAGCGTCCCACGAAAAAGCCAACGGTGGTTAAGGTGACGACTGTAGCGAAGATGGTAATAAAATGCGCTGGTGTTAGGGCAGTTAAAAACACATCCCAAGGCGTGAGAATCAGACCAATCCCAAACAAAATTGGATAGGCTGAGGATACTGCAAAAAAACGATACATGGCATGCGCGCCCTGTTCAAATTCAGGCGAGACAATACGCGCTAATTTAATAATGACCGTGAGTAATAGCATGCCTAGCGGGGCGGGCAAGCCGGTGAATTGATAGATCACAACGCCGGCCAAATACAAGCTGAGGGCAATCATCCCCGCCGCCGCGAGTTTTTCGATCGTAAAGGAAAACGGATTTTTCTCGTCAGATGATTCGGTAATAGGGAGCGTGAGTAAATGGCCATTTCCGCTAAACCGGGGATGGCGTTTGCCGAGTTGATGCAGGACTGACGCGCAGACAATTGCGGTTAGATTGCCGAGTACCACGGGCGGCACGATCTGCGCCAGCAACTCGGGTTGTGAGACCTGTAAGATCGCCGCATACCCCAGCGTCAGTGGAATGCCGCCTTCACCGAGGCCACCGGCCATGATGGGCATAACCAGATAAAAAAAGGCATGGTGTGCGTTCAGCCCAAGCGCCATACCCGTTAGGGTACCCACGATAGCGGCGGCAATTGAGCCGGCGGCAAGCGGGATAAAAAGCTTAGCAAAACCTTTAATCAACAGACGCCGGTCCATGCTCAGAATACCGCCGACAATAACGGCCGCGGTAAACAAATAGAGAATATTGGTTGCATACCAGAATTCGGTAATGGACTGCACTAATTTGCTTGGCAGGAGCGAGTAATGCACCAAGCATGACGGCAGCAAAGTGGTGACGATGACCGCCCCGCCAATTTTCCGCAAGCCGGGTATGCGCGCGCCTAATTCAGCACAGCTAAAACCCAGCACCGCCAGCACTGCAAAGATGAGCGAGATTTCGCTAGAGAATGCGTCGATGGCGAAGAGAATACCCAAGACCGCAAACAGCACGCAATAAATCGGTAACGGGATGATGCCGACGCCGGTATCCATTAATTGCCACCAGCGGTTTACGGGAGCCGATGTTGATGGTGTTTGCCTGGGTGCATGCGAGGCGGGGACTAAAAGTGTCGTATACAGTCCTAAAGCCTCGATAGCCCCGCTCAGTGACGGAGAGCTTAGATCGAGTAAATCACTATTGTTCATGCTATGATGCAATTTGCTTATCCTTTTTGCCTATCAATAGGAATTAAGTGTAGTCCTGGTCGATATAGCTGCCAAGCATCTGGCCAGGGTAAATTCAATGGCCATTAATGGTTTAATGACCTCCAGATTTTTTCAATTGTATCCAAACCTTATTGCGTAAAGCTAATGCTTGAGGCGAGCAAAGCTTGAATGGTTTAATTCGGCTTTGAAACTCTTCCGGGATACGAAATGCCGGATCATCAGTTAATTTAGGATCCATGTATTTCTCCGCGCCAATAATCGCATTATCGTATTTATATTTATTGGAAACTTCAGCAATGTTTTCTGGCAGTAGCATCCAATTAACAAATCGATAGGCTTCATTCACATTTTTAGCCTTAGCGGGTACTACAAAATTGTCCATTGATAGAGCAACCCCTTCTTTAGGGTAGGAGAATACTGCGCTGGCTAGCTTAGGCCTAACTCGTACGGCAGCGCCATTCCAAATTTGTTGAATAATCACTTCCTTGCTTAACATGCGCTCAATGGGTCCATCGTTACTGTACGTCAGCACATAGGGTTTTTGTTTTTGCAAAACGTCAAGCACGCGTTTTGCATCCTCACGACTTTCGGAACACTCATCCTGTCCAATGTACCAAGAGGCAGCCTTATACAGATCATCTCGCTCATCCAAGTTGGCAATTTTACCCTGTAGCATTTTATCTGGTCTGAAAAAAGAGGCCCAACTCTCTTCTAGCTTGCCACCAGGAACGCGCGCTGAGTCATAAACAAAGCTGGTCAAAACCAGGGTATAAGGTAATGCAAAATCGCGGTTTGGATCGAATGATGGTGAGCGGTATTCAAGTTTAACATTCTCGAGGTTGGGTAGTCTGCTTTTATCTAACTTCATCAGCAAACCATCTCGCTTAAGAATGGAGACATAAATGTCCGCCACAATGACGACATCATACCACCCCCCCGATTTTAGCTTGGTGGTTAACGTAGCGTCACTGTCATAGCTATCTAGCACCGCTTTGATTCCTGTCTCTCGCTCAAATTTTTTGAGCAGTTCAGGGGGGTAATAATCTGGCCAGCTAGCAATTTGCAGCGTGCCGGCCACGGCGACTTGATTGCCGACGCCATATAAGCCAAAAAGTAAGCTGGCCAGCAAGCAATGTTTAAGTATTTTCATAGTTTAGATGAATGCAAAGTCACGGATACTTGCCCCAATCAATGCGGGTCTAGCATTCAGAACAGATAGACGTATAAGACTATTCATATAGTTTGCCTTTGCTGATAAGCATCGTGATCGGGGGCTGTTCTGATTGAGGCGACTGAAGTATCTGACCTAGGTGACCTTAGCTCTTCATCTTTAATTTAACCCAAACCTTGTTGCGCAAAGCCAATCCTTTAGGTGAACAAAGCTTAAATGGCCTAATGCGGTCACGAAATTTTGCCGGGGGCGTAAATGCCGGGTCATTGGCTAAGTCGGGGTCGATGAATTTATCGGCTCCTATGATGGCATTGCTATATCTATATTTATTAGAAACTTGAGCGATATTTTCTGGCTGCAGCATCCAATTAATGAATTGATGCGCTGCCTCCATATTTTTGGCTTTGTCTGGTATCGCAAAATTATCCCGCGAAAGAATCACGCCTTCTTTGGGATAAACAAATACAGTAGTCGGTAGTTTCGACCGCACTCGGACCGCAACGCCATTCCATATTTGCTGCATAATGACTTCTTGATTCGCCATCCGAGCCGTTGTCCCATCATTGCTATAAGTCATCACGTAGGGTTTCTGTTCGCGTAGTAACGTAAGCACCTTCTCGGCATCTTTCGCGTTCTCGGTGCATTCGTCTAGGCCAAGGTACCAAGCGGCAGCAATATACAGATCATCTCGTTCATCTAAATTAGCAATTTTTCCCCACAAGGCTTTATCTGGATGAAAAAAAGCGCCCCAGCTAGCTTCCAGCGTACCGCCAGGAACACGGCTAGAATCATAGGCGAAGCTAGTCAAAATGGCGGTATAGGGCATTGTGTATTCCCGCTTCGGGTCAAACGATGGGGCGCGGTATTCGGCCTGGACATTTTTGAAGTTCGGCAGTTTTGTCTTGTCTAACTTCCCGATTGACCCGCTGTTAACTAGGGTAGGTACATACGCTTCATTGACGATGATGACATCGTATACTTTGCCCCCGGCATTCAGTTTAGCCGCTAAAGTCCCATCGCTATCATAGGTGCTGAAGGTGGTTTTTATGCCTGTTTCTTGCTCGAATTTTTGTAGAAGTTCGGGTGGATAATAATTCTGTGCGCTAGCAAAATGGAGTTTACGGGCTGAATTTTTAACCTTAGCTTCTGCCGCGTTCGTCACACTATATAAGCCGAGCATAAGGCTTACAATTGACCATTTTAGTATCTTCATGATTTCAAAATCCCCCGAAAAAAAATTTCACTTTTGAGTTTGTCGCCCAATAAAATACGACAGGGTCACAAACAGTACCGAAATCCCTAAAATAAGGGTTGAAACCGCATTAATTTTAGGTGAGATGCCACGCCTGATCGCCCCGAAAATGTAAACTGGTAAGGTCGTCGCGCCGGGGCCCGCAACAAAATAAGTAATAATAAAGTCATCCATTGACGTAATGAAGGCGAGTAGGGCGCCTGCTGCCACGCCGGGCAACAATTGCGGCCAGGTAATCCGCCAAAAAGCCTGCCAGGGATTAGCGTAAAGGTCTCCTGCCGCTTCAATCAAATTAGCATCAATTCTGGATAAACGTGCGTGAATAGGCAAATAAGCAAATGGGATACAAAAAACGATATGGGCAATAAGAATGGTTGCCAGACTGAGTTCTAAGCCAACAAAAGAAAAAAACATCAGGGTGGCGACGGCAATCACAATACCTGGCACCAGCAACGGTAAACCAATCAGGGCGACGAGCGCTGCTTTGCCGATAAAATTACGTCCCCGTAAGGCAAGGGCGGCAAGCGTGGCGGCTAACGTTGAACACAACATCGCGATTAATGCCACCATAAATGAATTCTGGGCTGCGCGGATGAGGTAAGGGTCTCGCCAAATTTCGGCATATCCGTTGAAACCAAAACCTTGCCAAATGGTTGCCAGATCGCCTTGATTGAAACTTAATAGGACGATGACGATGATTGGGATATATAAAAATAAAAAGACAAAAACTGCGATTGTCTGAATGCCGGGGAAAGAATGCCATTTAGACGTACTCATGCGTTTGCCCTCGAGTTTTAGTTTTTATAAAGCGCACTTTACGCACTAGCATGCCTAATAGAACGAGTCCCAATAAAACAAAGCTCAGGGCTGCACCCAACGGCCAATTGTGCGCATTAGTAAACTGCAAGTGAATCAAATTACCAATCATCAAAAATTTGCTCCCGCCTAACAGGTTAGGGATGATGTACATCCCTAAGGCAGGGACAAACACGAGTGTACAGCCCGAGATAATGCCCGGTAGGGCTAACGGTATAATGATGCGTCGCAACACGTGCCAACTGTTTGCGCCCAAATCGCGCGCTGCATCGACTAAACGCCAGTCTAGTCTTTCCAAGCTCGCATAGATGGGTAAAATCATGAAAGGTAAAAAGGCATAGAGCAAGCCAATCGCGGTTGCTGTGTCAGTGTACATTAAGCCAAGTGGACCGGTGGTGAGATTCAGCCGATGTAATACCTGCTCAATATTACCGCCATCGCGCAGCAATACAATCCAGGCGTAGATGCGGACCAGTAAATTTGTCCAAAATGGAATACTGACTAGAATCAACAAGGTATTGCGCCGCTGTATCGGTTGTAAGGCGATGAACAGTGCGGTGGGAAAGCCTAAAATGAGGCAGCCTAATGTGGTTAGGGTAGCGAGTTCGAATGAACGTAAAAAAATCAGCAGGTACCCTGAGTTAAAAACTAATTGGTCATCAAAATTTCGTTCAAATAGGAATTGACCATAGGCTGCTGCGGAGAATTTTCCCCATGATACGCCGCCATAATCTGCCGCGCCTGATAATGAGGCAACGACCATAATCGTCATCGGCAACACCATGCCACCAAATAGCAGCAGAAGTACAGGACTAAGTAACAATAGCCGCCGTCGATATTGATTTAAATTAGCCCAAAAATTCATGGCGTAAGTACCCGGAACGCATGCCGCGGAATTTGCACATAGACTTTTTCACCAATCACAAATGGTGAGTGTCCCCCTGCTATATTTTGCGACCTTACTCGAATTAATGGTTGCCCTTCACATTCTACGTAATAGACTGTACTTGTGCCAAAATAAAGAATTTCTTTGAGGCGACCCGAAAACAGACCGGATTGGTGATTTAGGGTGGCGTGCTCGGGACGAAAGGCGAGCGTAACAAATCCGTCTTGGTTGGCTTGCACTGGCAGCGAATGGCCACCTGCCAGGGTAACTTGACCTTGGCCGGCTACGCCCTCCAGAAAATTGATATCGCCGATAAATTCGGCAACGCAGCGATTGACGGGGCGGTTATAGATTTCTGCTGGCGTGCCGATTTGCTGAATTTGCCCATCTACCATCACCCCGATACGATCCGACATGGAGAGCGCTTCGTCCTGGTTATGGGTCACAAACAGAAAAGTAATACCAGTTTCATGCTGTAGACGCTTAAGTTCTCTTTGCATTTCTTTGCGCAGTTTTAAATCAAGCGCAGACAGAGGCTCATCAAGCAGTAATAACTCTGGCCGCGCGGCGAGGGCTCTGGCAAGGGCCGCGCGTTGCTGCTGGCCGCCGGATAACTCTCGAGGGTAGTGGTGCGCTTCACTTTTTAGTTTAACTAATGACAACATATCGCTCACTGTTGTCTTAATGGCCGCGGCAGAGAACCTTTTCATTTCCAGACCGAAGGCTACGTTCTGGGCAACGGTCAAGTGTGGAAATAAGGCGTAATTTTGAAAAACTGTATTGACTGGGCGTTGAAACGGAGGTTTTTCAGTCAAAGACTGACTGCCAAGCAAAATTTGGCCAGCCATTTGTTGTTGGAAACCTGCAATCAGACGCAACAGGGTCGTTTTGCCGCAACCAGACGGGCCCAGTAAAGTGAAAAACTCGTTCTTATATATTTTTAATGAAAGGTTATCGAGTAACGTGCTACCCATTTGCCCAGAATAAGAAAAACTTAATTCATCAATGGTAAGACAAACGGGTTGGATAGCAAGCGAGCTATCCTCTTCTTTCTTGATAGAAGTTATTTCGGATGTTTGTGTCAATTTAATCTGTGTGACCTGTCTCATATGGTTTAAAAAAGACTTCTATGAAATTTCGTAAAAATCAAATACTTCCATTAGGCTATTCACTTTTAATGCAAGTAAGTATAGCCCCTCTCACATACAATGGAAATGCTATCAGTTGATCGCCAGCGAAGAGGAATCATAAATGGACATTCATGCGGTAATTTTAGACAAAGTGAGTGAAAAAAGCATCCACAAAAAGGCTTAAATACTTATACTACCATGCAAAGTTGAGGCATCCTTTGCATATAGATTAGCACAGTACGGCACGGGCTTTTAGGTTACCGCTGTTTTGTTTCTTTTGGGTGGCAGTGTATGGTTGGCGTTGTTACAAAATAAAAATCTGTCAACGAATAGGCATCGACAACTCAAGCGATCAGTGGCGATAAAAGGGCTCTGTAGGCACTGGAGCTTGGTCTAGTTCTGCACCAACGATAGCCGCGCGGCAGCCGGCAGGAGATTGGCCCGTCCAGCGTAAAAATGCGCGCCGGAAGCTGGAGGTCTCGGCATAGCCAAGCGCTTCAGCAATTTCACTGATGGGCAAGACAGTATGTGCCAGATAGTCTAATGCTAAATCGTGTCGAGCACGATCCAATAGGTGTTGAAATGCACTATTTGACTGCTCAAGCCGCCGGCTGAGCGTTTTCGGAGACATATGTAAGGTTTCGGCAACCAGATTTAAAGAGCCATAGCGACTCGGACTAGAGCGCAATAGTAATAATACTTGCGTGGTAATGTCATGGACTTGTTTTGTGGCCCAATCCTTATGCAAATGTTCGCAGTACTCCCTCATCATATGATATTGGATGGGGTTCGCTCGAGGGAGTGGCTGGGTGAGCAGCTTAGCCGGAAAGTACATGGCATTTTCCGGCGCCCCAAATTGGGCCTCGCAACCAAATAGTTTAGGATAAAGGGCTGCGTGCGGAGGGGATTCTTTATAGGCAAAAGTGAGCCGCTCAATGGCGAGTGGCTGGCCTAAAACATCGCTCATTTGCATATGCCATGACGCTAGGCACATGTCTGTATTGACGACCATTAAGTCTGGCCGATAATGATAGTCGCTAGCAATTGCAACGGCCATTTCGCCTTCAATCCGTAAGCTTTGTTTGAAGTAGCATACGGGCAGTAATGGAAAATCGAATAAGCACTGCAACGCATCGCCTAACGTCGGTGCCGCCATCATGGTTGCGCCGAGAATGCCATACGTATAGAGATCAAGCGCTTTGCCAATCAGTAAGCCAACGGATGAGTCTTGGCTAGTCGTTAATATATTGCCAAATACCGAGAGTTCTTGCTGATGGGTCACCATCTTCATTTTATCTGGATTTTGCAGATCATCTAGCGTCACCCCGCTATTGGCCAGGATGGTCTGCGCAGGAATGCCGATTTTCCCGCCGACTGTGACCGCAACGGCAATCGCCTGCAGCGGCGCGGGCGCATTAGCGGGCGACATGGCCTGATTGACCCCTTTTGCATGAAACCACGCCAGACAGTTAGACAATAAACGTTCGCCGATGCCTTTCCCTTCGTATTCAGGCCGGATAAAGAGCCCGAAAATATGGGGATAAGGGTTCAGCGTCCCGCAGCAAACGCCAATCTTTTTCGCTCCATCCAGGCAAATCCAGCTACCTTCCTCCTGAAAAATCTGCAGAATTCGGTCTCTATCGAGTAAATGAACTTGATGCGAACAAATTTTATTTTCCGATACAGAAAAACGGATATCGTAAAAATCCCCGATATCGTTTGCATCGATTTTTCTGAACTCAAACGACATTCTTTAAAACCCTTAAAGACATTATTTAAAGACCTTAAAATTCGAATTTAAGCGCTTGCCAGGCGGCAGATAATGGAGAGGCGGCAGTGTTATAGCGCAGCGCTCTGAGGTAGATTTTGGCTTGACGCTAGGAGTTTATTCGACCAAATCAAGGTTTCGCACAAAAGCGTGTTGCAAAGTCGCCACTGCTTTTGGCAAGTCACTTGCTTCAGTGATCGCCCGCACGACGGCTGCACTGCCCACGCCGGTGGCTAATACGTCAGCGAGTACAGCCTGATCAATCCCGCCAATGGCCACTAAGGGCACCTGTTTTTTAAGTAACTGCACATAGTGCGCAAGCCGAGTTAACCCTTGCGGCGCGGTTGGCATGGATTTGGTGGTGGTCGCAAATACGGCGCCTAAGGCAATATAGCTGGGGCGGAGGTGGCACGCAACTAGCATTTCATAATAGCCATGGGTCGATAGCCCAAGCCGCAAGCCTGCGTTGGCAATCGTCTGCAACTGCGCTGTTTGTAGATCCTCTTGGCCCAGATGAACTCCATAAGCGCCCGCTTCAATCGCCAACTGCCAGTGATCGTTAATAAACAGTTGCGCATGATGGTGGCGGGCTGCCTGTACGGCCCGTTTGATTTCTGCTTGGAGCGTTGCATGCTCGAGGGTTTTTGCGCGCAATTGAAGCGTCTTGACGCCTAACTCAAGCAAGCGCTCGACCCAAGCGGCACTGGCCACAACGGGATAGAGTCCGAGTTGCCAGGGGCAGGCGGCAAAGGGTACGCTGGGGCGCATTGCATCGAGCCCCAGCACGCGCGGAAAGTTAGCATAGTCAATCGGCCAGGCATTGCCCTCCAGCCGATGAGGTTCACGCCAAGCATGGGCCAAAACCAGCGCATCAGGCGGCATAAAACCACACTCAAGAAATGCAGCAAACGCTGCGAGCCAATCATCTGATCGTTCACCGGCTAATGGATGGACTGTGCCGCCAAGTCGCAGCGTGATAGTTTCAGCTGTTACGGTGAGTACGCCAGCGGCTGCAGCAAACTGGCTGGGCTCATGCTGATCGGCGTCCTCCGTAAGCGTGTCGCGATGCAGAATGATTAAATCATTCGCCTCAATAGACTGGGGCAGAGTGCTGCATAAACGCCACCGTATAGCAGGCGATGGCCACTGCCCTAAATGCGTGCGAATACGCATGGTTGCGGCTAGCAGCAGGGCCGCAGGCGGCCAAAATGTGATGTCGCTCGATAACACGTGTGCAGAGGTTTGCCGGTTCATATTTTAGGGGGGGCTTATGGCGTTGGCGCTTGATGCCAAAACGGCATGCCGACTACCGGGGTGCTCGCTTGCGCGCTATCGCGTACCGGCATCGGTCCAGCTAAATAAGCGCGACGACCGGCCTGGACTGCTTCAGTAAACGCGTGTGCCATTTGTACCGGGTAAGTGGCTTGCGAGACGGCCGTATTTAATAGCACAGCATCAAAGCCCCATTCCATCACTTGACACGCATGAGAGGGGACGCCAAGGCCCGCATCGACAATTAACGGCACGTCAGGTAGCCGTTCGCGTAATAAACGTAACCCATAAGGATTAACGATGCCTTTGCCGGTGCCAATCGGTGCGCCCCATGGCATCAGCACCTCGCAACCCGCATCCAGCAAGCGTTGCCCAACCACCAGATCCTCGGTGCAATAGGGCAGCACTTTAAAGCCTGCTTGCACGAGCTTGGCTGCGGCTTCGACTAAGCCGATGGTATCGGGTTGTAAGGTGTAGTCGTCACCAATCAGTTCGAGTTTGATCCAGTCCGTGCCAAACACTTCACGCGCCATCTCAGCCGTGGCGAGTACTTCTGGCACGGTATGGCAGCCCGCGGTGTTAGGTAAAAAAGGGAGCGCATGGTTTTTAAGCGTGGTGAAAAAACCGGTGTCCGATGCTGCCGCACTCATCTGGCGGCGTAAGGCAACTGTCAATAACGCCGGCTGCGCGGCGGCAATGGAATCACTGAGAATTTGTAGGGATGGATAACGGGCGGTGCCGAGCAATACGCGGCTGCAAAAGGTTTGACCGTAGAGCGTTAAGGTGTCGGTAGAAGGCGTGATCAAGTTCATTGAATACCCAAGATATAGATATATGTTGTAAATAAATGATTGTTATCGACTTTTTTAATTTTCTATCCGCCCATAACCGGCTGCACAACATCGATGCAATCGCCATCTTTGAGCAGATGTTGAAAATAATCTGCCTGGGCCACAAAGACCCCATTAACCGCTGCTGCAAACGGCGGATGCGCACCGAATGCCGCCAGGGCATCGGCCAAGCTGGCGCTGGGGAGTAGCTCGAAAGAGCGTTGATTAAGTAGAACTTGCATAAATTAACCTATAGTGGGCAGATGAGTTGTTTGAAATAAGCTGGGCCAGCGTGTCTGTTGGCGCCATACGTTATATGTATCGGCATTGGAGATGATGCCGTCAAGCAGCCGCTCAATCATCGCGAGCGCTTGCTGGCAGATGGCCGGCGCAATTAAATAGCCATGCCGAGATAAGCCGTTAATGCGTAGTATACGTGCTCCATCCCAGGTAATGGCGGGTAGATGATCCGGCAAAGTCGGGCGGCATTGTGTATTGAACTCAAGAATCCGTGCTTCACCAAATGCTGGGTGTACCGAAAAAGCGGCGCTTAATAATTCAAGCGCACTGCGCACACTGACAGCTGATTGATCTTCGCTTTCAATTTCAGTGGCGCCAATCACGTATACATCGTTTTCTTTAGGGGCAATATACAGCGGGTAACGTGGATGCAAAAGCCGCATCGGTCGGCTCAGGCCAATGCCTGGAGCATGCAGCCGGATGACTTCGCCGCGCACGCCACGTAAGGCCGGCCAGCTTGCTTGGGCGCCCAGTCCACGGCAATCTATCACCAGGTCAGCGCTAGGTAACGCGCGATCGTCAATCGTCGTCCCCCAGTGCAACTTGGCCTGATGTTGGGCCAGTCCTGCAGCTAAAGCGGTGAGCAGTTGTCGGTTATCGAGTTGACCCTCGAGCGGCAGCAGCAGGGCTTGCGAAAAGCGCGCGCCCAGCGCCGGCTCAGTGGCTTGCATCGCGGCACCTTGCAACTTAATAATACCGTGTTGTTGCAGGTCAGCGGACAGATGAGCGCGCATGCCCTGTTCAAATAGCTGGGCTTGGGTACGATCTGCCGGATGCCAGATGACCAAGGTGCCATGGCGCTGAAAAAATACCGGCTCTGGCAATTTAGCCAAGATAGTCGGCCAGAGTTCAAGCGACTCCATGCCGAGCTCGGCAATCAAGGCTTCAGAGAGTGCAGCTTCCGCCAGCGGCGCTAACATACCGGCTGCGACCCAAGCGGCGGCCTGGCTGCCAGCTGCATCTCCTCGCTCATAAAGCACCACTCGGCGCCCGCTATGGGCCAACTGCCAGCCGATTAAGCGGCCCACCAGGCCACCGCCGATAATGGCAATCTCAGGCGAGGCGGCAACTGCGCGCAGAGTGGCATGAGCCCTACCTGTTTGAGGAATAGTTTTCAAAATTTAAACATTAAACCGAAAAGAAAGCATACCGAACATGAATAGGCCATTAATTTAACCTAAACATCAGCATATAATATGGAATTTGGTCCAATTTGAAAACCCATGGTTAAAGCTCAGTCCGCTCAACTCGAACTTAAAGACGGTGTCGGGGAACGCACTGCCGACTCGCTGCCGAGCAGTTATGAGGCAGCTCTGGTTGAGCTTGAGGCCCTCATTAAACAGATGGAAGAGGGCGATTTGAGCCTTGAGACATCGCTCAATGCTTATCGGCGCGGGGTCAGCTTAATGATATATTGCCGGCGGCAACTTGAAAAAGTAGAACAGCAAGTCCGCGTGCTCGATGGTGAAATACTCAAACCGCTTGAAACTGGCAATTCGCCACTCGGTACGTAAATTTGTATGAATTTTGAGACATGGCGGCAGGCTATTGTGGCCCGCACTGAACAAGCGCTGGATACATATTTACCTACCATTACCCAGCAACCGAGCCGGTTGCATCAGGCGATGCGCTATGCGCTGTTGGGCCATGGCAAGCGCATCCGGCCGTTGCTCTGTCATGCGGCGGGCAGTGTCACTGGAGCGCCCTCTGCGACGCTTGATGTCGCGGCAACTGCGCTGGAGATGATGCATGCGTATTCGCTGGTCCATGATGATCTCCCGGCGATGGATAATGATGATTTGCGGCATGGCAAACCCGCCGTCCATATCGCGTACGGTGAAGCGACTGCGTTATTGGTCGGCGACGCGTTGCAGGCACAGGCGTTTATTACTTTGACCCAAAATTCGCTCGCGGGCTCGCTGCCGGCTGTGCTAGTGTGTGAGTTAGCCACGGCGAGTGGTTCGCTCGGCATGGTCGGGGGGCAAATGATTGATTTGCAAAGCGTCGGTGGCTCGCTTTCGCTAACCGCGCTGGAAACCATGCACCGAATGAAAACCGGAGCTTTATTGGTCGCCGCAGTGCGCATGGGCGCTGCCTGTGGTCAACAGACGGGCGCCGTTAAGCAGGCGCTGGATCACTATGCTGCTGCGGTTGGACTTGCCTTTCAGGTGGTGGACGATATCCTTGATGTGAGTGCAAATTCGGCAACGCTTGGCAAAACAGCGGGCAAAGATAGCCAAAACGGCAAGCCAACCTATGTCTCGGTACTTGGACTCGACGCTTCGCAACGTTTGGTTAGCCAATTGCATCAGCAAGCGCAAGTAGCGCTGGCGCCACTTGGAGAGCAAGCGGGTTGGCTCGCCCGTTTAGCTGATTTAATGGTTAGACGTGTATCTTAGCCTGCCTTTAATGGTTGTATGCTATGTTAAGCCTATCTTAATGCTTGAGCGGGTAAGTTAAACCTCTCTATGATGTATCTTCGTGGCGCTTTTTTAGTGCTAGCCAGAATTGCCCTAACTAAAAAAGGGTAAAACTCCCCTATTAGAGTGGAGTCACAATGAGAATGGAGTCACATGTATAAGTTGTTAAATACGATTAATGAGCCAAGTGAGCTACGTCGACTTAAGCCTAGTCAGTTAGAGCGCTTAGCCGATGAATTGCGGGCTTTTATACTCGATAGCGTATCGCGTACGGGGGGGCACTTGTCTTCTAATCTAGGCACGGTTGAACTCACGATTGCGCTGCACTATGTTTTCAATACACCTGATGACCGAATTGTGTGGGATGTGGGACACCAAGCCTATCCTCATAAAATTCTGACTGGCCGGCGCGAAGCTATGTCAACGCTGCGTCAGTTAGGCGGGCTTTCGGGCTTTCCATGTCGCCGCGAATCTGCCTATGATACGTTCGGCACAGCGCATTCAAGCACCTCGATTTCAGCCGCGCTTGGGATGGCGCGCGCCAGTCAATTAAAAGGCGAGGAGCGTTTTGCGATTGCCGTGATTGGCGATGGGGCGATGACTGCTGGCATGGCTTTTGAAGCAATGAATAATGCCGGTATTTATGACGATGTGCCATTGATCGTGATCTTAAACGATAACGAGATGTCGATTTCTCCGCCCGTGGGCGCATTAAATCGCTACCTCGCGCGGCTGATCTCTGGTCGCTTTTATGCGACGGCTAAAAAAGGCATTGAACAACTCTTAAGCGGTGCTCCGCCAGTGCTCGAATTTTTACGCCGGATGGAAGGACACGCGAAAGGCATGGTAGCGCCTGCTACGCTCTTTGAGGAATTTGGTTTCAACTACATTGGCCCAATTGATGGTCACGATTTGGACTCCCTGATTCCAACGCTCCTCAACCTCAAAGAACTGAAAGGGCCGCAATTTCTGCATGTCATCACAAAAAAAGGGCAGGGTTACAGCCTAGCTGAAGCCGATCCAGTACTCTATCATGGCCCCGGAAAATTCAACCCGACTGAGGGCATTAAGAGTGCTGCGGCGGCTCGCAAAACCTATACACAGGTGTTTGGTGAGTGGCTGTGCGATATCGCTGAGCAAGATCAGCGAGTGGTTGGCATTACACCTGCCATGCGCGAAGGTTCGGGCCTGATTGAATTTGAGCAACGTTTCCCTAAGCGTTATTACGATGTTGGTATTGCTGAGCAACATGCCGTGACTTTTGCTGGCGGCTTGGCGGTTGAAGGGTTAAAACCCGTGGTGGCGATTTACTCTACTTTTTTGCAGCGTGCTTATGATCAATTGATTCATGATATCGCGCTACAAAATCTGCCGGTATTGTTTGCCATTGATCGTGCTGGCCTCGTTGGCGCAGATGGCGCAACCCATGCCGGCACATATGATATTGCGTTTTTGCGCTGTCTGCCAAATATGACGGTGATGGCGGCATCGGATGAAAACGAGTGCCGGCAGATGCTTTACACGGCACTGCAACAGCCCGGCCCGAGCGCAGTACGTTATCCACGTGGCGTAGGCCCTGGTGTCACCGTAGAGAAACAGATGAGCGCATTACCGCTTGGCAAAGGCGAGATGCGGCGCACCTCTAGTCAACCCGCCGGCCAGCGCATTGCGATTCTGGCCTTTGGCGCGATGGTTGCGCCAAGCTTGGCAGCAGCCAATATACTCGATGCCAGCGTAGCGAATATGCGCTTTATTAAGCCGCTGGATGACGCCCTCGTACAGCAACTCGCCCAGTCGCATGACGCGCTGGTCACTGTTGAAGAAGGCTGCGTGATGGGCGGGGCGGGTTCCGCCTGTATTGAAAGCCTATTAGCCGCAGGCATTCAGCGGCCTATTTTACAATTGGGCTTGCCTGATGATTTTATTGCTCAAGGTGACCCAGCGCGGCTGCTGGCAAATTGTGGCTTGGATAGCGCCGGTATTGTACAGGCCATTCGTCAGCGCTTTTCCACCCATACAACCCAGAATTTAGGCGCTAGCACGCCAGAATTAGTTATATAAGAAGCTCAGGAATGTATTGCTATGAGTAATGTATTGAACCCCGTTTTTGTTATGTCCGATGTGCAGGGCAGTATTGATACCCGCCAAATCCCGATTCAGCGGGTGGGTATCAAAGCCGTGCGTCATCCGCTTACGGTGCGTAGTGCCACCGGCGCTAGTCAGCCAACCATTGGCCTTTTTGACCTGGATGTGTATTTGCCAAGTGATCAAAAAGGCACGCATATGTCGCGTTTTATCGAGTTACTCCAAGCAAGCACTCTAGATGCGGTGACGGGAGAGGCAATCCCGCTTGATCTAGCCGGATTTCAGGCAATGCTGATGAAGATGCTGGCTAAATTAGAGACCACCGCCGGTCGAATTGAGGCTACTTTTCCTTACTTTATCAATAAAACCGCACCGGTATCCGGCGCCAAAAGCTTGCTTGATTATGAAGTCAGCTTTATTGGCGAAGCGCGTGACGATAGCAGCCGGATTTTTTTGAAAGTGCTGGTGCCGGTGATGAGCTTATGCCCATGCTCAAAAGAAATTTCTTTATACGGCGCACATAATCAGCGTTCGCACTTGATCATCAAAGCTGAGTTAAATGATCCTCAGCTCCCGGTTGAGGAACTCATACAAATTGCCGAAGAGTCCGCCTCTTGTGAGTTATGGGGGCTATTAAAGCGGCCAGATGAAAAATTTGTGACCGAACGCGCGTATGACAATCCAAAATTTGTCGAAGATTTGGTACGCGATGTGGCGAGCCGGCTCAATCAAGATGACCGGGTTGTTGCCTATGTGCTTGAAGCTGAAAATTTTGAGTCTATACACAATCACAGCGCTTACGCGCTGATTGAGTGCGACAAGCGGCAATGAATGGAATAAGCTGCAATGAATGGAATAAGCTGCAATGAGTGTGACAAGCTGCAATGAGTAGAATAAGCTGCAATGAATGTGCGACAAGCAGCAAAGCACCTCAAAGCGTTTTTAAATTGAGGCGCTGAGGCGGAGCAACATTTAAATCGCAGCCAAATCCCAGCGTGGCCGCACCGTAAAAGCGTAATGCTTATTGGCTTGTGCCGGCCAACGCTGCAACCTGAGCGCACCCGCCAGCGCAATCATTGCGCCATTATCGGTACATAATTCTGGGTCTGGATAATGCACATCAAAGGCATACTTTTGTGCCGCGACTTTAAGCGCGGCGCGCAACTGCTGATTAGCGCCCACGCCGCCGGCCACGACCAGTCTGCTTAGGCCCGTTTGTTTAAGGGCCTGCACGGATTTGGCGGTGAGTACATCAACTGCGGCATCGACAAAACCGCGGGCAAGATTTGCCTTGGCCTGTTCGTCAAGTGGCTGGCCGTATTGCTTTACCTGCGTGAGTACTGCTGTTTTAAGCCCGCTAAAACTGAAGTCGAGATCTTTTGAGTGGAGCATTGGCCGTGGCAGGACCACCGCTCCTGGCGTACCGGTGGTCGCTAACTGTGACACGGCCGGGCCGCCCGGATAATCTAGCCCAAGCAATTTCGCGGTTTTATCAAATGCCTCACCTGCCGCATCGTCGAGCGTTTCCCCCAACATCTCGTAATCGCCGATATCGGTCACGCGCATTAACTGCGTATGGCCGCCCGAGACCAATAAGGCAACAAACGGAAATGAGGGCGGATCGTTGGCCAGTAATGGCGAGAGCAAATGTCCTTCCAAATGATGGATGCCAATCACCGGCTTATCCCACGCTAGGCCAAGACCATTGGCAATGCTGGCGCCCACCAGTAACGCGCCGGCGAGTCCGGGGCCTTGCGTAAACGCAATCGCGTCAATTGCCGCGGGCGTAATGGCAGCTTGCTCCAAGATCTGTTGCAGGAGGGGCAGCGCGCGCCGAATATGATCGCGCGAAGCCAGTTCAGGCACGACACCGCCATAGGCGCGATGCATGTCAATTTGTGAATGTAAGGCATGCGCCAATAGACCGCGTTCTGTTTCATAAAACGCGAGGCCGGTTTCGTCGCAAGAACTTTCGATACCGAAAACGAGCATAAAAATAATAAGTTAACGAGAGTTTTGTTTAAGGTTTAGCTGCTATCGAAGTCTATTTTCGTCAACCAGAGATAAACGCGGCTTGCAATAGACACTTACCTTCTTGAGGTTCGCCAAACAAATTTTTGGCAGCCTGAATCATTGTCTCATATTGCGAATGCTTAGCCACACATTCGGCAGAAGAAGGCCGATGTCGCAGCCCGCTGAAAAATCATATAGATGACATAAGTTAATTTCTTTCCATATGCTATAATGTCGACCTTTGAATTGCCCTAAATTTTATAAACCCACTCTGAACACATGACCACTATTCGCGTTAAAGAGAACGAACCGTTCGAAGTAGCAATGCGGCGCTTTAAGCGCACAATTGAAAAAAATGCACTTTTAACTGAGTTGCGCGCACGCGAGTTTCGCGAAAAGCCAACCGCCAAGCGTAAACGTAAAAAAGCAGCCGCAGTCAAGCGCCATTTCAAGCGTTTGCGTGGTCAGATGCTGCCTAAAAAACTCTATTAATTTTTTAACTGTTGCTGTCCTGCTGCTTTTCTGAGTAAGCAAACATTAGATGGAAAGCACATCATGACTCTCAAAAATCGCATTACCGAGGACATGAAGGCCGCCATGCGCGCCCGCGAGGCGGATCGACTAGGGACGATCCGTTTATTGCTGGCCGCGATTAAGCAGCGGGAAATTGATGAGCGCATTGAGCTTGATGATACGGCGATTTTCGGTGTTATTGACAAGCTGATTAAGCAAAGAAAAGATTCAATCGTTCAATTCCAAAATGCCAGCCGGCTTGATTTGGCAGCCAAGGAAGAGGCCGAACTTGTTATGTTGCAAGTGTATATGCCGCAACCCTTGACTGAGCAAGAAATTGCCGCTGCAATCCAAGCTGCAATAGCGCAGGTCAGTGCGGTTGGCCCTCAAGATATGGGGAAAGTGATGGCGTTGCTTAAAAGCAGCCTGCTTGGCCGCGCCGATATGACAGCGGTTTCAATGCAGGTTAAAGCGGCATTGTCAGCCGGTTAATGAGCTTATGTATCTGCTCTAAGCGAGCACCTTACTGGTGTGTCTATCAAAGTGCACGCTCAGCACTTAATCAATAACCCACCGATAATCCGCTGCTCTGGGAAGAAGGGCGGTTTCGAATCGGAGTCAGTTCTATCATGATTCCCCACACTTTTTTGCAGGATTTACTGAACCGCATTGATATCGTTGAGGTGGTGGGTAAATACGTGCAGTTAAAGAAGGGTGGGGCGAATTTTATGGGCTTATGCCCATTTCATACGGAAAAAAGCCCATCGTTTACGGTGAGTCCGAGCAAGCAGTTCTATCATTGCTTTGGTTGCGGTGCACATGGCAGTGCCATTGGTTTTTTGATGGAGCATACGGGCCTGGCATTTGTCGAGGCCGTAACTGACTTGGCTCAAGCCGCTGGCCTGACGGTTCCGCGTGAACCTCAATTTAACTCTGCGGGTAATAATGTGGCGGCTGTCCCGCGCAATCTAGCCAGCAGCTTGCTCGACACCATGCGGCAGGCGTGCGATTACTACCGTAAACAATTGCCGGGCGCGGCGAACGCCGTGACCTATCTTAAAAAGCGCGGCTTAAGCGGAGAAATCGCCCGTCGTTTTGGGCTCGGTTATGCTCCTGATAACTGGCAAAATTTAAGCGCAGTATTTTCTGCCTATCGGACACCTGAGTTGAGCGAAGCAGGTCTTGTAATTGACAGCCAGAAAACGGATGCGCAGGGTCAGCCGCGCCGCTATGATCGCTTTCGTGACCGCATTATGTTTCCGATCCGTAATATGCGCGGGCATGTGATTGGCTTTGGTGGGCGGGTACTTGAACAAGGTGAGCCAAAGTATTTGAATTCCCCGGAAACGCCCCTATTTAATAAAGGCAACGAATTATACGGATTGTTTGAAGCCCGTGCGGCAATCCGTGAAAAAGGGTATGTGTTGGTAGTGGAAGGTTATATGGATGTCGTCGCTCTAGCCCAGCTTGGTTTTCCGAACGTCGTGGCCACGCTTGGCACGGCGTGTACGGCGAATCACGTGCATAAGCTCTTTCGGCAAACCGATCAAGTGGTCTTTAGTTTTGATGGGGATTCGGCTGGCCAGCGCGCGGCGCGGCGTGCGCTTGAAGCCTCTTTGCCGCATGCGGCGGATAACCGCACTATCCGTTTTTTATTTTTGCCGGCAGAACATGATCCAGACAGCTATTTACGCGAATATGGCGCGGCCGCATTAGCGCGGGAGATTGAAGGCGCACTGCCGTTGTCGCAATTTTTGTTAAACGAAATACTGGCTAACAAGCCCTTGGGGCAGCCGGAAGGACGCGCGCAAGCTTTATTTGACGCTAAGCCGTTAGTGCAAAGTTTGCCGGCCAATGCGCTGCGCGCACAAATTTTGCACCGTTTAGCGAGTCAGTTTGAGTTGCCGCTGGCCGAAGTGACCCACTTATGCGAGGTCAAGCAAGCTCCGGCTCAGGCCATTCGCCAAGCGCCTGTGGGTAGTGAGCGCAGGCGGGTGACGGATAATGAGCAACGCGCGTTACGTAACCTCATTTCTTGGCCACGCATTGCAGATACATTAGATCAGGACGAGCGGCACACACTACTTCATAGTACGCGTAATACAGCATTTTTTGAGGAGGTGCTCACGCACGCCCAGGCACTTGGCAACACAGCAAATTTTAGCTTGCTTTCGGATTTATTGAGAAATTCTCGCTATGCATCAGCGTATGAGGAGATTTTTCGTGAAATTCTTGTCTATGATGAAAATGTACGTGACTTGATGCAAAGCACGCTGGAGATGTCGAGTGTCGATACGGATCGATATCAAGAGCAAGAGCGCTTAGCCGGTGCGGAATTGAAAGCGGCTATTATTAAGCTACGTTATAGCGAGTTGTGTGAGCGCCGTGAGCATTTAGCCAGGCAATTGAAATTATCCGCCGAGGAAACGGCAGAGTTTGCAACATTGCTACGCCAAACGGCAGAACTCAAGCAGCGTTTAGTGAGTTAGAGAGTATTTAGATATAAAGTATTAGAGTATTTAGATTTAAAGTTTTAATTAGATATAACTTCACATGTTAAAATAATCGGTTTTAGCCGGCTATTTTTAAGCAAAGGTAGATTGTAATGGCAAAGACAGTAAGCGGAAAAACGGCGGGCAGTAAAGTAACCGAAGAGCGGAAGAAATCTGCTACCGGTAAAGCTAAATCTAGCAAAATTGAGGTTGAAAGCACGCTAGCCCCGCCGGTTACTGACGCCGACACTGATATGCAGCAGCTAGAAGAAGGCGCCGGCAAAGGTGAAAAAGTAAAAGCACGCGATCGTCGCGCCAAAGAAAAAGCGCTATTAAAAGATGCGTTTGCGTCACATCAACCGGGCACGAATGAAGAGCTCGAAGAGCGACGAGGAAAATTACGCACGCTGATTAAGTTAGGTAAAGAACGAGGCTTTCTCACTTACGCTGAAATCAACGATCATTTACCTGACGACTTAGTTGAAACCGAAGCGCTAGATAATATTATCAGCACTTTTGGCGATATGGGCATTTCTGTTTACGAGCAAGCGCCCGATGCGGAGACGCTGTTGCTCAGCGATAATGCCCCCGCTGTGACCAGTGATGATGAAGCTGACGAAGAGGCTGAAGTTGCCTTATCAAGCGTTGACTCTGAATTTGGCCGCACAACTGATCCAGTGCGCATGTATATGCGTGAAATGGGAACCATCGAACTGCTCACGCGCGAAGGTGAAATTGAAATCGCCAAACGCATTGAACAAGGCCTGAAGAATATGGTCCAGGCTATCTCTGCGTGTCCAACCACGATTGCGGATATCTTAGCCATGGCCGAGCGCGTGGCTAACGATGAAATCCGTATTGATGAGTTGGTCGATGGCTTAATCGAAGAGAGTTCCGAAGGGGATGAACAAGCTGGCACTGAAGCTGAGCAAGCTGAGGCGGAAGACGATGAAGCGGACGATGCAGATGCCGAAGAAGATGAGGATGACGAGGGCGCAGCCGCCGAGCGGGCAAATGCTGCACAGTTAGCGGAATTGAAACAGAAGTCGCTGGAGAAATTTGCCTCCATCGGCGACTGGTTCGACAAAATGCGCCGTGCTTTTGAGAAAGAAGGATATCAATCAAAAGCGTATCTGAAAGCGCAAAAAACGATTCAAACTGAACTCGTCTCGATTCGCTTTACGGCTCGCACAGTTGAGCGCTTATGCAGCACATTGCGCGCGCAAGTAGAAGAAGTGCGAATTGTAGAGCGCCAACTTTTGCAGATTGTGGTAGATCGCTGCGGCATGCCACGTACTGAATTTATTTCGGCTTTTCCGGGCCATGAAACGGACCTTGAATGGGCGAAAAAAATCATCGCTGAAGGGCGCTCTTATAGTGCGGTGCTTGAACGCAGCTTGCCTGCGATTCATGAGTTGCAGCAAAAGCTGATCGACTTGCAAGCGCGTGTCGTCTTGCCTCTCAAAGAGCTAAAAGAAACCAATCGGCAGATGGCCAGGGGCGAGTTAGGCGCTCGTCAGGCTAAACGCGAGATGACCGAAGCCAATTTACGACTGGTGATTTCGATTGCTAAGAAATACACCAATCGCGGTCTACAGTTTCTTGATTTAATTCAAGAAGGCAATATTGGCTTGATGAAGGCGGTGGATAAATTTGAATACCGCCGCGGTTATAAGTTTTCGACTTATGCTACGTGGTGGATTCGCCAGGCGATTACCCGCTCAATTGCAGATCAAGCCCGGACCATCCGGATTCCGGTGCATATGATTGAAACCATCAACAAATTGAACCGGATTGTACGGCAAATTTTGCAAAAAACCGGGCGTGAACCTGACCCTGCCATGCTAGCCAAAGAAATGGCAATGCCGGAAGACAAAATCAGGAAGATCTTAAAAATTGCGAAAGAGCCGATCTCGATGGAAACCCGCATTGGTGAAGATGATGACTCTCATCTAGGTGATTTCATTGAAGATAACAACACCGTTACCCCGGAAAATGCAGCGCTGTATTCAGGCCTGCGCGATTCCGTTAAGGATCTACTCGATACCCTGACTCCGCGTGAGGCTAAAGTACTACGGATGCGTTTCGGGATTGATATGAGTTCGGATTACACCCTGGAAGAAGTCGGTAAGCAATTTGATGTCACGCGTGAGCGGATTCGTCAAATCGAAGCCAAGGGCATGCGTAAAGCACGTCACCCAAGCCGTTCCGAGAAATTAAGGCCGTATTTGGTGAGCAATTAAAGCACCGATGAAATCACCGGCCGAATCTCCTAGCAGCCCATTTATTGATCTGCTGCGGATCCAGCAAATTCGGGCTGAAAACGGCGAGAGTGAGTTGCTGTTGCCACTCGAGCCGTTTCATCTGAATGCCTGGAATATTGCTCATGGCGGCGTCACCATGACGCTCCTGGATAGTGCTCTAGCTTTAGCTGCGCGCAGCGTCGCGGCGGCCAACACAGGGGTTGTCACGGTAGAAATGAAGACTAATTTCATGCAACCTGGGCTAGGGTGTTTGCGCGCCTTCGGGCGCGTGCTTCATCGATCCAGCATGATGGTGTATTGTGAAGGCGAAGTGCGCGACAATCGCGATACTTTTGTCGCTAAAGCATTGGGGACTTTCAAATATTTGCGGGAACGTCCGTTGAATCGTTGATGCAATGAATCTCCCCTGAATCGTTGATTCAATGAACGTCCTCTGAATCGTTAATTTAACCTTGCTTAAAACGGCTAGGCAATAGCAGGTAACGCATAGGGCTGTGTCAGTAAGGTGAGGACCGACCCAGCAGGTGTTTCCATATGGAGGGTGCCAGCCGCTTCCTGATCAAGTGCTGCAAGTTTGAGTTCAACCAAGCAGTCCACCCCGCCACTAGGGGCTGACGCTGCATTCACCACCATCCCACAAGGTTGCCGCGGATCGGTAGAGTGAAAGACTTCCGTGCCGGGCTGGGCCTTATCTGTATGCGCTAACATCATACGGCGCTTAATCGTGCCACGATACTGGCTGCGCGCGACAATTTCTTGGCCAGGGTAGCACCCTTTATGAAAATCAACCCCGCCAATCACCTCAAAATTAACCATCTGAGGGACGAATTTATCTTGCGTGGCCTCAGTAATGCGCGGCTCGCCGGCGCATATCTCCAGCCAATCCCAAAGTGCCGGCGTGATCGCTGTCAAGCTGCTGCTTAGAGTTGTGAGCTGTGCGTTGAAGACGGTATGGGGCGCAATCCATAGATAGCGCGCGCAGTGGGCAGTGGCAACTGTCTCAGTGGAGACAGGCGACACGGCAATTGGCGCATCTGACAGGCGT
Organism: Mycoavidus cysteinexigens; assembly: GCA_031963205.1. GTDB lineage: Bacteria > Pseudomonadota > Gammaproteobacteria > Burkholderiales > Burkholderiaceae > Mycoavidus > Mycoavidus cysteinexigens_C. The sequence goes on along the minus strand of JASSUB010000005.1, from coordinate 8,706 downwards.
ATGAGTGTGCCTGCTTCACTCTCAACTTTGCTGTGCGCTAGTTCTGGCAAATTTGGAAAAAATGGCGCTAACCGCCGCACCGCATTGCCGGTTAAACCAATCAGCACAGTATCAGCGCCCACTTCATTGAGCTTGACCTTGCTGCGCAAAATAAACATCGACAAGCGTTTTTGTATTGCCGCTTGCAGATCGCGCGACAACATCAGTTGAATAGTCTCAGCATTCGACTGATGATTGTGTTTGGCTGCACGCCAAACCAGGAAGGTCGCCAGTAAACGGCCCTTGATCGAGCATAAACCAGCAAATTGTGCTTTTTCTGCTGCCAGCTTTTCAATATTATTGGTCAATTGGCTATGCAAAAAAACCGCCGCATCCGGGCCGCTCGCTACCAAAATAGAAAATTGATCCAACACTGTAAAGGCACCAGTTGTCAGGTCCTGAACGCTACTTGGTAGAACCGAAGACATCTCACCCCAGCCAGTAGAAGTTGCTATTTGCTTCATTTTTTGCCTTAAGATTACGCTTGAGACTTCGCTCAACCTAAACAAGCAAGTATTATATGAGCTTTTCAATACGATGCACGAGATGCTTGTGATTAAACAGCAGATGAAAAGACGGTTACGGCTCTGTGCCATCAAATTTTTGCGCGCCATAATGATCTTTGCCTTGCTGATAGCGGGCGGTGTTTATCTCTGGGCCAACACACCGCTACGGCTTGCGCATGACACGCTCGATGTTACCATCAAGCCAGGCAGTGGCTTTAGAGGGGTAGTCGCGCAGTTGCAAAGCGAAGGGGTAGCGGTCCAGGCGATGCCATTTGAACTATTGGCGCGTCTGCTTAAAATGACGACCCAATTAAAAGCCGGTAACTATGAGTTTCATCGCGGCATTACCTCCTATCAAGTCTTGCAAAAGATTGCCCAAGGCGATGTGAGTCAATATGCCGCGACGATTGTTGAAGGCTCAACCTTCGCGCAAATGCGTGCCGAGTTGGCGCTCCATCCTGCTTTAACACACGATACAGCCGATCTGAGCGATGCTCAATTAATGAAAGCCATTGGCGCCCAAGAAACCCAGCCCGAAGGCCTGTTCTTTCCAGACACTTATTTCTTTGAAAAAGGGGCGAGCGAACTCGGTATTTATCGGCGTGCCTATGAACTCGCGCAAGAACGTTTAAGCCTCGCTTGGGCTACGCGGCTCCCAAATTTGCCCTATAAAACACCTTATCAAGTATTGATTGTGGCTTCTCTCATCGAAAAAGAAACCGGCCGGCAAGCAGATCGGCCGTTTATTGCGGCTGTTTTTGCCAACCGGCTGCGCATCGGCATGGCGTTGCAGACCGATCCAAGCATTATTTATGGCTTAGCAACTGGCTATACAGGCCGTTTGCGCAAACAGGACTTAAAGGCTGATGGCCCCTATAATACGTATACCCGTGCGGGTTTGCCGCCGACCCCCATTGCCTTGCCAGGCCAAGCCGCACTGGATGCCGCGACGCGGCCAGGGCTGAGCGCTGCGCTGTATTTCGTGTCACGGGGCGATGGCACGAGTGAATTCTCGAACAATTTGGCCGATCATAATCGTGCTGTCGATAAATTTATCCGAGGTATACAATGACCGCACGTGGCAAATTGATTACTTTTGAAGGCATCGATGGCGCAGGCAAATCGACTCATCTACAGTGGTTTCGCGAGCGGCTTGAACTCAAATTAAAGCCTGCTGGGGCCGCGGTTATTGTCACGCGCGAGCCAGGCGGCACAGTGCTTGGCGAAGCCCTGCGCGAGTTGTTATTGCATCAACCGATGCAGCTCGAGACTGAAGCGCTCTTAATGTTTGCCACGCGCTACGAGCATTTAGCCACCGTCATCGAGCCGGCGCTGAAGCGAGGCGATTGGGTCTTATCCGACCGTTTCACTGATGCCAGCTTTGCCTATCAAGGTGGCGGGCGCGGGCTGGCGTTGACTCGGCTAGCCGCGTTAGAAACCTGGGTACAAGGCGATTTTCAACCGGATCTCACCGTATTGTTCGATATTCCCACTGAAATTGCCAATCAACGGCGCGGCTTAGCGCGCACGCCGGATAAATTCGAGCGCGAATCTGACGCTTTCTTTACTCGTGTGCGAGCTGAGTATCTGCGCCGGGCAGATGAAACCCCCGATCGTTTTGTGCTGGTGGATGCGGCGCGCAGCATTGCGAAGATTCAACAAGAACTAGAGAATGTTATTGTATCCTTATGAATTTTAAGGTTTTTCTACTTAATAAATCGATTTATTTGTGATTTTTATTAACTACTTAAACAATTGCTTTAATTGCGATCTCTAAGTTTACTATGTGCGGCCTCTTGCCCACCTGCTTAAAAAGTAGAGACTAAAGTGATGAGGCCTCTTTGTTGTATCGTTCTTGAAGTTATAAATGACTTTAACTAATTTGTTTAATGGCTTATTTAAGCGTGAAAAATAGTATTTATCCTTGGCAACTTGAAGACTGGCAACACCTCTATGCATTACGTGCACAGTGGCCGTCCGCGCTCCTATTACATGGTCAAGCAGGCATCGGTAAAGTTGACTTCGCGCGCTATCTTGCGCAGGGGCTGCTATGTGAAACCCCCACCATCGATGGCCAGCCCTGTCATGAGTGTGCTGCTTGCCATTGGTTTGTGCAGGGCAATCATCCTGACTACCGTGTGCTGTGCCCGGAAAATATTGCCACTTTAAGCCACGACGCAGTGACCGCGCAAGCCAATAGCGAAGCCCAAGAATCCGAGAAAAAAACGCGTGCTCCCAGTAAAGAAATTAAAATCGAACAGGTGAGGGCGTTGTTGGATTTTTGTGCGTTGGGTTCGCACCGCAACGGCTGCCGTGTCATTTTACTCTACCCCGTTGAGGCGCTTAACACCGCCGCCGCCAATGCTTTACTAAAAACCTTAGAAGAACCACCAGCCAATGTGGTTTTTCTATTGGTGTGTACCCAGCTTGCTCAAGTATTGCCGACCATCGTAAGCCGTTGTCGGCGCTGGCCAATGCATGTGCCAGCAGCGGCCCAGGCGTTGCCTTGGCTAACTCAGCAAGGCTTAGAGGACGCAACTGGCGCCTTGGCGCAAGCTGCCGGCTCGCCGCTGGCGGCGCTGGCTTATGCGCACGATACACATGCCACTTTAAGGCGTTTTACGCTAGATCAACTCGCCGCCGGCGCGGCGTGTGATCCCTTTGCCTGTGGCGCAAACTTGCATAAACTACCGATTCCGCTCGTACTGGGCTGGTTGCAATGTTGGTTATCTGACCTCACCTTATTGCGTCTAGCCAACCAGACCCGTTACTACCCAGCGGATAAGCCGGCATTAGCCCACTGTGCCCAACACCTTAATCCGCTACGGCTAGTCCGCTATGCTCGTACCGTGAGCCTGCGGCGCGTAGTTGAAAACCACCCCTTGAATGCCCGCTTGGTATTTGAGGAGTTATTTGCAGACTATCGGTCTATTTTTACCCCTCATTGACGCCGGTATGCGCGCTGCCTATGCCAATCAATATTCAAATTAGAGATGCAACGCTCGATGATTTGCCAGCTATTGTGGCCATCTATAATTCAACCGTACCATCGCATCAGGTATCGGCAGATGCCGAGCCAATCACGGTCGAAAGCCTTGAGATATGGCTACAGGGGCGCGAAACCAAGACCAGGCCAGTTTGGGTGATTGAAAACGAAACCGTACCTGAATGTATTGTGGGCTGGCTAAGTTTCTCCGATTTTTACGGCCGACCAGCCTATAGCGCGACCGCGGAGCTCAGCATTTATATTGATGAACGTTGGCGCCAACAGGGGTGTGGCAAATTCATGTTGGCCTGTGCTCTTGACTATGCGCCGTCACTTGGAATTAGTACTGTGCTCGGTTTTGTCTTTGCGCAGAATATAGCAAGCCTTAAGCTTTTTCGTAGTTTTGGCTTCTCCGATTGGGGCGTGCTGCCGCGTGTCGCCAAACTAAACCAGACCGAGCATGATCTGATTATTGTTGGTCGCAGAGTTTAATTATTATTGTTAACAGGATATCCATGTTTGTTGATTCACATTGCCACCTCAACTTTAAGGGGTTGATCGAGCGGCTGCCGCAATTGCTTGAAAATATGCGCGCTCATTCCGTCAGCCATGCACTCTGTGTGAGCGTTGACCTTGAAACTGTTTCAGAGGTACTCGCCGTAGCGCATGCCTATGACAATCTATTTGCTTCAGTGGGCGTGCACCCGGACTACGAAAACGTGCAAGAGCCGAGCGTTGAGCAGCTCATCGAGCTTGCTGCGCACCCCAAAGTGGTGGCGATTGGCGAAACCGGGCTCGACTATTACCGGCTAGAAGGCCGAACACCGGCTGAGATGGAATGGCAGCGTGCACGGTTCCGCACGCATATTCGGGCCGCGCGTGCAGTCGGCAAACCGTTAATTATTCATACCCGCGCAGCTGCAGATGACACCCTGAGGTTGATGCGCGAAGAGGGTGCAGATCAAGTAGGGGGAGTGATGCATTGCTTCACCGAGAGTTGGCAAGTCGCTGAGGCAGCGATCGCGCTGAATTTTTATATTTCCATATCTGGGATTGTCACTTTTAAAAATGCCCGCGATCTGCAAGACCTTGCTCGGCGTGTGCCATTGGAGCGCCTACTGATTGAGACCGATTCTCCTTATTTAGCACCAGTGCCACACCGTGGCCAGACAAATGAACCCGCTTTTGTAAGCCATGTGGGCCGTTTTGTGGCGCAATTGCGTGGTGAAACGGAAAGTTTAGTCGCTCGCGCGACGAGTGATAATTTCTTTAAGCTTTTTAAGATCCAAGCCCCTAACCTAGCAGAAGTTGGATGGATAAAAGACAATGAGACTGAGGTAGGTCGTCAATCATGAAGGCACCGATGTCGATCGTCAACGATCTTATGGCTGCACCCAAGAGCGGCGGCGCGAACTGTACGCTTTTCATGTATGGTGGGCAAGGAACTCAGTACTTCCAGATGGGGCGGCAGCTGTACGACGAAAATCCTGTCTTCCGTCGGCAGTTGGACGCATGCAGCGCAATCGTCGAGCCGGAGCTCGGTCAATCGCTCGTGCAGATCCTCTACGACGACCGCCGCCAGAGCCACGAGCCATTCGATGCGATGATTCACACGCATCCAGCCTTGTTCAGTATCGGCTATAGTCTGACGGCGGTGCTGCGCGCCGCAGGCATTGAACCGGGGGCAGTGCTAGGCTACAGCCTTGGCGAGTACATCGGACTGACTGTGGCTGGATGCCTGTCATGGGAGGACGGATTACGTCTAGTCATGCGGCAAGCGCAAATCTTCGCCAACCATTGCCCGCTAGGCGGCATGATGAGTGTGCTGGCGCCGCTTGCTCACTTTGACCAGTATCCGCACGTCTACCAGGGTGTTGAACTGGCGGGTGTCAACTTCGCTAAGAACTTCTGCGTGGCTGGTCCTAGGGCTGCGCTGGCGCGCGTGAAAACCCATTTGACTGAGATGGGCGTCTTGTCGCAAGACCTGCCGGTTCAGTATCCATTTCATTCGAGCTATATCGAGTCCACGAAGGGCCCGATTATGGCAAGCGCCGATGGCGTAGCAATGCATCCTCCTCGCATATCGTGTTACTCGTCCGCTTATGGGCGCATGATCGAAGCGAGCGATCTGGTCAATCCAGGTGACTATATCTGGAATATCGTCCGGCAGCAGGTGAATTTTTATGCGCTGATGCGGATGCTGGCGTCGGCGGTATCAGCCAACTTCTTCGTAGACCTGAGCGCGACCGGTTCTCTGGCTAATTTCATTAAGTACATGTCGCTCGATATCAAACGCTATCGCCACGCGATCAATCAGTTTGGCAAGGACGCGGCTAGCCTCTCCACGTTATTGCAGGAACTAGGCTGTAGTAACCTGAGGTAGGTCGTCAATAGTGGAGGCCATAAATAAATTTTATGCCATGGGTTGTTGTTGATAAAAGTGTTGTGCAAAAATAGCGGGAGGCAGATATCCAATCCTGGAATGCCTAGGTTGTCGGTTATAAAAAAGTTGTAACTCCCCCGGTAGCCCAGCCTTATTCAGGACCAGAAGCAATCCGAAGTCATACAAGGTTTAACGGGCTTGAAGAGCCTCTTTTTTGTGGAACGGAAAAACGGAGTGTGGCACGAGGTATTTGACCAAATTTTTGTGCAACTATGCCACCACGCATGGCGACCTAGGAATGCTGTTTTACTTATCGTGTTCCAGAGGCTTTCATGGGCCACCGTGGTGCGGGAGCAATAGTCTCCCTGCATATAGCGAGTATTTACCCGTGGCCAAGAACCTTAAAATTAAAAAACACTCTTCTTGTTTTTCGACCACAGTGCTATTAATATCTATTCCCGCCGGTCGATATGTTCGATCGAAATCAACTCTAATCTAGTTTAGCACTATCTGTATCGACCATGAGTGAGTGGCTGCGAAATCGCGATAGCGGTGCGCACTCGGGTAGCTCCGATCTGATCTAATCAATATTAATGAAAGAAAATAGGGACTAAAAATGTTAGGAAAAATATCTCACTTAGCGTTACCAGAGACCCTCACGCGGAACCTCGGTGAATATTATTTAGGTCAAGCTCGCACTGAGAAGGAAAAGGGGCACTTGGATGCAGCGCGGACCCTATACGATCAGGTGAAAGAAACACTGAAGACGCTTGGGAACGTAAAAGAGGCAATGAGGAACGCGCAAGATCCCCAAACATTAGTAGATGAGACATTGCGAACAATGATGGCCGATGCCTATTTCGAACGTGGGGAAACGTTAGAAGGCTTAAATTTATTTGCCAAAGCAAGACTCAGCTATATTAAGGCTGGAATATGGGGGCACGAAGAAGCGAAACATCGCGTGGAAGCTTCGCAACCCCTTTCATCAGGACATAGCGCGCACTCAAATAAGTCGGTCTCGGTTCGGACTATCATGCCTACCTCAATGTCTGCCGAGAAAAAAAGTGAGTTGGTGGATTATCTGTTTGAAAAGGCGCTGCTGACGCTGAGTTCTTTAGAGGTGTCGAAGAAACCCAGCCTGTTTCTAGTGTATGCCCATGACAATGCAGCGCACGGAGAAGCGAAGGCCTCTACGTCTAAATATCTAATTAATAATTTATCAAAAATCCAAGGGGTGACGCTCTATTCGGATCAAACGCCGATAGGACAAGCGTATGCAAACTCGGATGAAAATCTAAAAGAGGATGGCAAGCTAGAAGACATCTTAACCAATCAGCTCTGTTTGCTGCCCCATCAGTTGCGAGCGGATGTTAAACCGGTCGATAAGGTGATCGTGTGTTGTTCTGATGTCTTAGGAAGCTACCTAAAAGGACAGTCCTATAAAGAGTTTTGCGATGAGCTTAAAATAGCCTATGAAAAAGATCGAGAAGCTTACAGCCAAAACAGCAATCAAAAGGGTACTACAGCTTTACGTGAGGTGGTCAAAAAATTTTCCGAAGAGGAAAAATATATGGCGGATTTCCATCATGTATTGACGGAAATGGCCTTTTTGGAAATTCGCGCAAAATATAGAGAAGGTCAGCACGGGATTATCCCGGTTTCGTTAACGCCCAATAGCTATGACTACTGCCTGAAGGATTTTATTAGATCGACGACGGTGCGGATGGAAGATCCTCTGCGCTTTGATTGGCAAGTCCAAAAGGGAGAAGAAGTCTATCTAAACCAAGGTTCACATGGTGTGCTGTTTAAGGTGATCGAGCGGCTGTTAGCGGGCAGTAATGAAGCGAAAACGTTTCTGGATAAGTTTTGGACGGGGCACAGCAACATTATATCTCGTTTAAAGAGTGATGCAAATTTTGGCAAGCTAGAATTTGCGGAGCTCTTAGACGATATCTTCGACGACATACGGACAACGCTGCACAAGCAACTGGCCTCCACCGTGCAGCAAGAACATGAACAGTTACAAGTGTTCCGTGCCGACCCTAGGGCTGCGCTGAAGGAACAGTACTCGCTAGCCTTAATCCAAAATGAGGCGTTTCAAGAGACCCTAAAGCTCTATGTCGAACCGCGCTGCCGAGCGGATATTAATGGAGAGAGCAAAACCTTTGAGCTATTACCCCAAGTTCAAGCGTTTCTAAACGATAAAAAAGTGATCCTGTTGACGGGAGACTCTGGGGCAGGCAAAACAACCTTCAATCGCCGCCTAGAAAAGCACTTATGGGACCATAAAAAAGAAGACGATGCGATCCCGCTGTTTATTTCACTGCCGAGTATTGACAGGCCTGAGCACGATCTCATCGCCAAAGCGTTAAAGAAAAGGGGGCTGTCAGAATTACAGATTCAGAAATTAAAGAGAGAAAACCAAAATTTTATCTTTATTTTGGACGGCTATGATGAGATACGTCAGACGCAGAATCTGTATGTCAGCAACTCCATCAACAAGTCTGAAGGTTGGCAGGGTCAGATGGTGATCAGTTGTCGCAGCGAATATCTGGGGCAAGACTATCGCGGTCGTTTTCAACCGAAGCCGCTTCTGCAGGACAAGGATACGTCGTTTCAAGAGGTTGTGGTCGAGCCATTTTCAGCGGAAGAGAGCGATCAATATCTAAAAAAATATGTGGGGCACAATCCAGCGGGCTGGACGGCGCAAGCATACCGAGAAGCTTTCTCCAAACAGTCTAATTTAAAAGACTTGATTAGCAACCCATTTTTGCTGCGCGTGGTGCTAGAAG
>JASSUB010000091.1:0-12668 GCA_031963205.1 Mycoavidus cysteinexigens | reverse complement strand
TGGCCGCCCATTTCTCTATTTTTATATCAAATTCAAAAAAATCTCACTCGCCTTCGGCTTTTTGCAAGAACCTCTATTTCCAATTTATTCATGGAAATCATTTACTGTACGTCAGAGGGTTGCGGCTCCTCCCGACTACTCGACAGCCGTCTCCCGCTCAAATCAAGGGTGAATAAATGTCTCGGGTCGAGGTCTGGCCAATACCTCTGCAATGCTTCGAGAAACGCCATTCCCCAAGCTGTTACATTGCCTTCTGCCGTCTCTGGTAGGTCAAGGGCTGACCGAATTTGTAAGTTGGTTTTTCTATCGCCAAGCCTCACGTTAGCATACGAATTGAATATATCTAGAAGCCAGTTTAAATGTTCAGGATGTCCTCCGTGTCTGAATGCAGCAGTAATAGATTGTTCTATATTAGCATTTATCATTAACCATTTTTGTGCATCTATAAGCGGCGGGGCAATAGGCGTATCCGTTTCCATCGGCGTTACTTGATTCTCAATATTTGGCGCAGAAATATCGATCTCTTCCAGAGCGGTGGTTATTTCATCGACTGATGGAGCAGGAATTTGTAGCACTATTGGTTTTCCAAATGAATGAACAATCTCTAAAAGTCTTTGTGTTCGAGAAGCTGCTATGAGTTGTTTCGTACAGGCTTTCCACATTGTCCTTGCGATCACTCTCTTTAACCTTTCTCTAACTAACCTTTCTCTAACGCCGGGCTCTGGTGAAATTCCTACAAAGTCATCACGTACTGTCCGTACAGATTTAATTGCATCACATCCGTCACGGAACATAATAGTCATTTTATAAATCATATTTTGAGCCATAGCACTCGAGATCACATGATTAGCAGTAGCGTCGGTTGGCTCTCCTCTCCTTACCGCCGCTTCCTGTCTCGTCTCAAGCCTACCCAACTCTCTTGCTGCGATAGGGTAGTTTCTTTGGGTAGAAGAGTGTACCGATGATATACTGGAACGGGAGTGCGAAGGGATGCAATAGTGCTGTAACAACCAACTCGAATCTGCATCACTAATATCAGCAGTTGAGCCTAATCTTACCTGGTGACCTAGTCTTCTTCCTCGCTGGCGTTGGCGGACATCTGCCTCATTTGTTTCTGGGGTTCGTCGATGCAGAAATCGTCTCCTTCTGGCTGCCTCTCTTTGTCTTAGAGTACTCTCTCTCATTCCCGTTCTCATAAAATTTTCCTGTTGTAATTAGTCCGAAATATTGGTGTAGAATCAACTACCTCTGCCATTAATCATTGCAACTGTTGCAACTGCAAATAAAATTCTCGAAGTCCTAAAGCTTGTTCACGCCACTGTCGACAGACACTGGCGTTAAAGGCGTGGACGTTGGCAAGCTCAGTAAGCGAAATTCTGGCGGGTTCTCGGTCAAACTCGGTGGGAGATCCGGTAAATTCACCGCTAAATGCGGCGTTGTAGCTGCGCACGAAGCCAATATTGACGCCAAAATGGGAAGCATCTTCTGGAGTAACATAAACGGGCACCTCCTTGATAATCGTATCGCCTTTTTCTTTTACAACTTTGATGCGATCATGGTATTGAATTTCGGCCCGGCTTGCTACCTCTTTTTCTGCAAGGGCCAGCTTCGCTGCTGCGACCTCTATATCAGCTTTATATTTATCAGAAATGGCTTGCATCCTATCAAGGCGCGGCTCAAAATATAAATGCGCGGCAAGAATTACACCGCCAGCAGCGCCAGTGGCGAGTGCCATAGCGTATTTACCTCCCGGTAGTGGGAGTACAGCTTTTATCAAACTAAACATTCTGCTGCCCTCCTATTTAGAGACTACACTGCTCTTAAAGGAAATTCCTGCACGCGATTGGCTAACCAACCATAAATAAAGCTTCTATTGGGACGGCTTGCTTCTGCAAGTTCAATGTAACGTGCTCCTTGTAGAATATTGAGCACTTTGAAAAGTACGTGCTCACCTGGTTTACCGCGCCGATTTAAAAAGGCCGAGAGTTTGACAAGTGTTTTTTGTCCGATAACACCATCTACCGTCAAATTTGGTGCTTGGCTTACTTGATCATTTAGGGCGTTAAGTGCGCGCTGTAAAAATGCGACTGCAGTGCCAGTACCCATATTAATGCCCGTATCAAACAATTCAAATGCAATGACTTCCGAGAAAGCAGCAATCACGTCAAGTTTTAGCGCATCCCAATAGCGACGTTTATAAATTGCTTTGGCGATTTCTAGTGGCAACGCTTGCATAGAACCTTGGTACCCTTCCTCACGTGCGACCGCCTCGCTGATACCATATCGCGTTTCTCCACCAGGGTCGGCTAGATTATTTGAATATCCGCCTTCAAGATTGAGCACATATTCAAATGCGCGATTAAATATTGTCATGCTGCTCTATTTTTTCCGAACCCAATAGATAAAAAACCATAGGCTCACCCCGGCAACAGACAAAACTAACATAAGCTCTGATGGATCGATCGTGGCATTGTATGTTGCTGGTTCGACTATAGACAGAAAAGAAGCTAAGGCCATACCTGAAATTCCAAGCGTTCCACCTATTTTGGTCGGAACCCGCGGATTGAGGATCGCCCAAATGCTGACAAGTAAAATAACAATATAGCCTGAATAAGCAAAAATTTTCATTCTCGTTTCTCCCCGAAAAAACAGCGTTTGATTGCTTCGGTAAGATTAGGAATTTCTTTGAATATTTCACTTATCACAGCAAGTGCAAATAAACCTACCAAAAAATAAATACAGAGTTGCGTTTTAGAGCCAGGAACTTCAAAGACCTCTACGATTGCAGGAGCAATAAAAGTAGAGCAAGCAAGGCCCATCAAGAATGCATAAAGCCTCTCTACCATTGTCAACCCTCCAGCTAAGCTTTTCAGTGAACACACTGAGCCCGCTGCGCTAGGTAGAATAACCGTCATCCATTTCTGGCTATCCAGCCATAAGGTGTTGAATAGCATTAATGTCGATTCAGCCATAGTGTTCTTTTAACCAAAAATCTACTCATTTTGTGCAGATGGATATTTGTTTAAAAACTATTCAATAAAAATATTCTTTAATTAAATCATGTTACGAGATCAGCATGCTCCCCATTACTTAATTCATGACCTATCTATTCTTTGCAGCAAGATCATCTCTTCCACAGTTTCTTTTTCTTAGCTTTCTCTTTTTTCTGCTGCTGAGCAGCTTCTTCTGGCAATAATACCGCGGCCTCGTCACCCGTTAAAGATCCAATGCTATCAGGACCATCATGCGCTAAGGTTGAGGCCATACCCTTTTCTTGCTGATGCAGAATTTCCTCCACGTCTGCTGCTATTGCTTCAGTACTTAAAGTTGTACCGAAATTCATCATCGGGTTTGCTCGACTCGCCCCGGTTAAGGGTACGTTTAATCGAGCATCATCTGCTGGCGCCGTAGTATGACTTCCTTGAGCACGGCTGGAAAATTGATATTTTGCTGAACCTAGTGGCCGATCAGAATGGTTGAACGTTACAGAGAAAGGTTCTGGTGCCGATGAGCTATCTTTCGACGCGCTAGACCATTCATCTACATTGTTTTTATTTTCTTCTTCTTCTTCCTCCCCCTCCTCATCATCATCATCATCGAAATCGCTATCCACATCCTCCACTTTATCTATCATCCAGCCATATCTACCCGCTTGGTCTGCATCTATCACAACAAATAACTGATCACCTTCTCCAATCAGTTGGGCAAATTTGTAAGTCGGATTTTCTTGGTCTGCTTTAATAAAAAAGTACTTCATTTTGGTAAGTAGCAATTGTAATTCTAAGTTTTTTAACTCTGGAAAATTGCTTTTTATATCACCCACTAAAAATTCTGCTTTTAATTTAAGTTTAGGATGGTTAACTTTATAGTCGCCGGTTACTCTAATTTCATATTCACGTTCTTTCAATTCACCCAGCCAGACGTCAAAATTTGGCTGCACCTCATCAGACATCAACTCAAAAGTTAGCTCAGCAATGCCATCCGGAGAATAGATTCTTTGCTGCAGTTTTTCGTTATTTTTAGACCATTTTGTATAATTCTCAGTGACATCTTGTACATTAAGATGTGAGTGTATGCCATTAAGTAAAGGGGGATTTTTACCATCAAAGTTTGAGGTAAAATTGTCGCCGCAGCCAGCTATCCAATAATTTATAGTCAGTAGACTTATTGAAATTGATTTTCTCATAACGTCCTCATAAGCTGTATTAATGTCTTTAATATTTCGTAAGTCATAAATTATTTTTTACCGTTTAATCATAAACAGCGCCTTTTGAGTCTTCAAATTAGCGTCACTGAAATAAGCTAGAGAGGTTAATATATTGTCTGATTGGGTAAAATGAACGAAAGCATTTGGCCGATTGCCCGATACGTTATCTATGAGTCGCTTACATGCCATGACTAATTGGGTCGCGTCATTTTTCAGAATCGCCTGTGCGTTAGGCTCAGTATTTGTGAAAAAAGCCACAGTGAGTCCTCGCGCTTGATAAAGAGTATGGTCTCATCTTCTTATTTTTGGACGACGGCCTCTTGTGTACCTACCGGGAAATTCATGTGTTCTTGCTGTTTGCCCTCAGAAGTGGAAGTTAACGCAGGTTTTACCTGCTCAGTAGGGGTTAACGATTGCACTGTATCGGAACTCTCTTTAGATACAGTCAAATTTGTCACCTCATAGCGGACTATTTTCAATCCCCAATCGGCCGTCGCCCCGATTAACGCGTTCGTAACGCTATGATCGATTAGGTTCGATGTTTCAGAGATTTCATTGAGCTCACACTTACCGATGACTGAGCGTAATGTAGTGTGTGCAAGCTGGGTAATGACAGCAAGATAATTATTTAAGCGATAGGAAACGTTGACTGGATCGATGATTTGGAAGTACAGAACACTATCAATCTGCAGCTGCGTCCTCGCGCGCGTAAAACAGATCTGGTTAGGTATATCAAGGGAAGTTTCCTGCAGATCATACTTATATGCAATGCGGTCGATAAGGGGTAACACCACGTTCACTCCTGATACCAAAGTGGTACGATAGTGACCAAACCGCTCGAGTACCCAAGCATGCTTCTGAGGCACGATTTTCAAGCATAGCGCAGCGCTAGCAACAACACCTAGCCCTATAACTATCATTAGATTTATATCGAACATGTTTTTATCCTTATCAACAGATTGGACATCGCCTCGCTACTCACTGAATTAAATCTTTGCTAACAGCGCATGTTTTAAAGACTTTTTTACCTCACAATCCGTCATCACTAGGTCTAACAGACATTGTGTCAGTGTATGGAGATACTTACTGTAGGTATGGCTATGTTTGTGCGCAATGTGTACAACTTCAGCGTTTTAATACGAAATTAATATGCTGATTAGATTTTCTTGCCTTATTTTTTTCTCATGCAAGCAATCAGGAAGCAAATAGTGTGTACCCTTTTTTCTACTACCATTTGAGTTGTGATCAAGCCACATTTTTGCGTTGCGTCTTCTCTGGCTTGCGCCGTTCTAGTTTGGTTCGTAGTTATAAAAGTGGGCACCCACTCAGCAATGGACCGCCACTTAGTATTTGTTCTAAAAAACGTTTGTAACTGCGTCAATATCGCTGGAAGTGCACAAAATACGCACGAAGAGACTAAGTGAAGCGTGTTCCTATCCGGGAAAATACAAATCACGAGTAAAAAGAAGTGAAATAAATTTCTCGGGAGAAAAATACTAGATGATTGCTGCTTACCTTGGCATTTAGTGGCGGTACAGTATGACCCGTTCTCATTTTGGGGAGAACTGAGTTGTTTTCTGCGTAACAGAGAAGCTTAAATGGGGAACATGTATCAAATCATGAATAGCTATCGCAACGTTTTGAGTCTTTTTATTTTCATTGGATTGAGAGGACCTTCGCTATGGATAGCGGCTATAACGTTGGGCTTTACAATGCCCCACTCATCGTCGAAGCGATTATGACAGCCACGTTGGCCGTGTCAGACTGGCTGGAATACATTGATACGATAGCCCATCCTCTTGACGGAATAGCGCTTCCGTCTACAGCTCGAATTAGCAGTAGTCTTAATATTTGTTCAAATTTATGCCAAATATACATTTTTGGCATAAATTTAAATTCTCGATACATGGGGACATTTCCAATCAAGTGGAACATTTTTGCAAAAAATCTTATTTTTGTGCAAATTGTTATGATATGATCGTGGAGAACATTTTTAGGCAAAGAATCATATGTTAGAGATAGAGAACCGGTACCCGCGAGATTTTCGAGTGAAAAGAACGCTGGCTCAAGATTTGACGGGATTTTCTGGGACGGATAAAGAGTTTCGTAACCTAATTGCCGAGCTAAGTAAGAAGAACAGTAGTTCTGATAGTGAAAACTTAACTGCTGAACTCAACAAGAAAGGGAGTGGTTCTCATAATATCTACTCACCCTATGATATTCGTCTTGCCAGAAAGCATCTGTTAGGCATTGAGACTGAAAGAGAGACCTTGGAACTTCCTCCGCTGCTTGTCTTCCATATGACAAAAGGTGGGGTGGGGAAAACCACGCTTGCAGTCAATGTAGCCGCCGCACTTTCTCTTTATGGTTACAAAACCCTTATCATCGATGGCGACCCTCAAGGCACCGCTTCCGAAATGTTAGGTGTCAATACTGCTGACGAAGAGCTGGTGCATATTGGCCATTTGATGGGCGAGCATGTGCAAGCAAAAGAAAACGCTACTCAAGAAAAGGCGATTCGCCAATCTCTTTGCAATATCTATCCAAACGGAATGTTGGATCTGATTCCAGCAGATATCACATTGGCAGCAGCCACACTATGGATGGTTCAGGCGACAAGGCGTGAACAAATTTTTCGCAGTTTCCTAGAATCCAATAAAAAATTCTTTAGCCAATACGATGTCATCGTTGTCGATACAGCGCCATCGACCTCTACCCTAACCCAGGCCTTTCTTGACGCGGCGAAGAGTACCATCGTAGCGCCAATTACGCTTGATGGGCAAAGTATTAAAGCGGTACGGGTACTGGCTAACATATTAGGCGAACTTAATTTGGGTAGAAAATTGAACACCCTTCGACCACTTATTATCGCTAATGCTTATCGTAATAATTCTCTCTCTACATTAGCGTTACAAAAGGTAGCCTCCGAATTTAAAGCCTATTTAGCTGAAATTATTGTCTCTTTCTCGCCCTACTTTCCGAAGCAATTCGATTTATCGGACGATGACGAAGTCAATTTACCGGCTTTAGAACGAGAGCATGGCAAGCAAGTTGCACGCAACTTGCTTGATCTAGCGGCTTTTTTGATTCGGCAGTTTGACATTCGGTTGGCTAACCATGTAGATGCACGCTTTAGAGCAACAGCATGACAACAGAAAAATTAAAGCGAAGACCATCAAGCCTGAAAGTTTCTGGATTGATTGAATCAGGCAAGATTAATCCTGATCAACTCCAAAGGGGTGATCTCGGTTTATCTATGGATGAAGCTTTAAATTCGTATAAGACTCATAGTTCGCAAGCAGAATCAGCGCATCAAGAAAAGACGGATATTGATCAAAAGAATATACTGCCTCTCCCTGAAGATTCAGTTCCTATCCGTTCGTCATCAGAACATGGTTTCAATATCGATATACGTAAGTTAAAGAGCCATGAATGGAACGCTCGCGTACATCGAGCTCCGTCTCGGATTCGAGATTTAGCTGTGTTGCTTGCAGCGAATGGGCAAAAAAGTCCTGCCATTATTACAGAGGATCCAAAGGAACCCGGTACTTTTTATATTCTTGATGGTGAGACGCGTTATCAATCTGCTTTATCTCTAAATTGGGAAACTCTGTGGGTTCTCCCTATAGAAGTTGATCCATATAAGCCTTTAGCGTTCTATGCCCGCTCTTTACAGCAAACGAACTCGACCGAACCTATTTCTATCATCGATCAGGCCATTCGTTGGCAAGAGCTTATTGATAAAAATCATGCCACTTTTGAAGCGATTGCAGATGCAGTAGAGAAAAAAAAATCGACCGTTTCCAAAATGTTGGCTTACTGTCGATTTGCGCCAGCCGTTCGTGAATTCATGTCAGAGCATTTGGAAAAATTTCCATATAGTTTAGTTGACGAACTTTCACGGAACATCGCCAAAGATAGTAATGAGGAGCAAATTCTTGACCTGTGTCATGCAATTGTCACAGAGAACATCTCTCGCAGAGGTCTAGAGGATCTTGCTAAACGTGTTTTGCTTAAAGATAGTGGTCGGCGCTCGTACAATAAACGTAAGCAGGCGCAGATACACATACCGATTAAATATGGAAACACTGCCATTGGCGGTTTTCGTACATTTGATAATGGAGGCGTTGAATTTAAGATTCAACCCGAAGCCGAAATGGACGAAAACTTACGAGTACAATTGATTTCTTGTTTAGAAATACTCGCAGAAGCAGCCTGCAAAAATAATCCAGAAGAAATGAAATTGTCTATTTTAAATAAAATAAATGAATTCAAGTAAACATAAATTTATTTTCGATTTAAATATGCCCATTTCTTATTCCAACGGGCAGGGTTGTTTCACCGGTGAAACGATATCCCGAAAATGTTGTGGTTGGAGCACTGTTTCACCGGTGAAACAGGCATTAGGGTTAGTCTGGCGGAACATACAACAACGCTTTGCCTATATATCAGGGGGCTGTGTGCCCTACTCATTATTAGAAGGATGTCGTTTCACCGGTGAAACGTTCTTCTCTAGGTGCTGTGATAGAGGCACCGTTTCACCGGTGAAACACGAGCCATGTCGAACTAAATTAAACAATCAACACTTCAAACAAAACGCCCCTTCTGGGGCGTTTTTGCTAGGTGTCGACTTAATTGGAGAATAGAGATGATTAAGTAACTTGTAATTACAGACTCAGAAAAGGCAAAAGCTTGAGTTGGCGCTCAAGCTTTTGTGGGTGTGCAGACCTGAATTTCCATATATTTCAAATCTCTCGAAGCACAATTGGAGTGTATGTAGAAATTCAGTTGCTGTCAACGCCTTTTCTCAAAAATTTAATTTAATTGAGGCGAAGATGGAAAATATACTTCCGAACACGCAAGTTTTACCTTGGGTTATTGCAAATTCAATTGTTAGAATTTATGAAGATAAATTCTTTTCTAATTTACATTTTTCTACAAAACAAGTTCTTTCTACTTTAATTCGATTTGGTTTGAATATTGAAAATACCCGTCAATCAATTTTCATAAAAAAATCGACCATTGCACATTTGATGGAAGTAAATGAAGCAACGGTATATCGTGCTCTTTCTAAATTAGAAGAGGCTAAATTAATTGAAAGAGAAGTGCAAAATAAAACATCATCAAATTTCAAAGTTATTGGAAAAATTAAAATTACTTCAATTGCATTAAAAGCATTTGGAATAGAAGAGTATTTAGAAAGACGTAAAGCAAAATTACAAGAAAATGCGGTAAAGATTTCAGAGTCTAAGAAAGCTAATGCCGACCTTGCACAGATGCAAGACAAGAACATAACCCCCTCTTTACAGTCTTTACAGAAACAGTCTGGACAAAATCTTTTCAAAGAAATTCAAGGAAGAAAAATTCCCCAAGATTTGGCGTGGCTTGTAGAAGCAAATGAACTCAAGATCTCAGGGCTATTGAGACTTATGAAAGTGGCTCGAGAAAAAGGTAAGCGTCTGTCTGACATCGTAGCTGTCTGTAAAGATGCGCTACGTAAAATAACTGGACGCGAGTTATATGCTTATCTTTGTACATTGATTGCTACAGAATGTGATTTTGCATATGCAAGGGGAAAGCAAGAAGAAGAAAAAGCAGAGCAACAAAGTGCTGCTGAAGCTAGAGCAGAGGCCAAACAACTGATTGACGTAGCTGAGATAAGCCTACATGGTAAAAAATTCCGTTTAGATTCAGGCCAATACATAGAGTTTAGAGGTGGAGCATTAGAATTCACGGATGCTACTGGACGTTCTGAAGGGTTTTGTCCTTACCAAAAAAACATACCGCTTATCAAACAGGCGATACTTGGTTCTTTAGAGCCTGTAGCTGAGATTCCTCAACCTATTTCAAAGGTTGATCAGGATAAAAAAATTGATAACGAAGGCTCTATTAAATCTGTCATCGCAGACCATCTTGATAGCCTGAAAAATTTATTAGGGCTAAATTCTGCAAAGCAAAGGGTTGATCCGTTAGCTGTAAAGTTTATCTAATATTTTTAAGGATAACTCTCGTTATCAAACAGGGTTTTTACTTATTTTTTACATCGTGAAATTTTTGACATGGAAAGAGAGGGGATGGGCAACAGAAAGCGCCGGACTTTTTTTACCCGGATTAGACCTCTCACTCTACAATTTAGCTCATGTATTCACGAGGATGGCGGCGCAGTCGCCATTACACCAAGTGATATCTTTTCAAAATAGCCCTCTAAAATAATTAGGAGAAGAAATTGTTGAATTTTATCGCCAGAGTGCATCCTTCATCGCCTGCCCTCTCATTGCAGCATCCAGTCATATCTTCACAGCATCTGCTAGGCCAGGCGCAAGCGCATCAAGCGATGGGAAATCTAGAAGAAGCTAAAAAATCGTACTCAGAGGCGGTCAATAAGGCTAAAACTGAACATGAAAAAAAGCCTGGTAATCTGCAAGCAAAAAAGGCTTTTGATGCGATACGTGACGAGTTCTTCACTTTTTTAAGCGGACTTCAAGAGCCAGCTGCAGCGGCTAATGTTGGAGAACACAGTCCGACCTCTCCCACCCCAAATCAATTGCTGCCGATCAACCGGAATGATGCAGACACACAGAGGCCGCTGTCGGTGCAAAGGGCGCAGGAAGCTTCTATCGCTTTATCGAATGGGATCAAGCCTGACTTTTTTGAGAAGCGGTCCTCACTGAGTGAATTAGTTTTAGTTCAGACGATCACGCCTACGGAGGAAAAAAGCAAGCTGGTGGATTATCTGTTTGAAAAGGCCTTATCAACGCTGGGCTCCTTAAAAGTATCGAATAAACCCAGCCTGTTTCTAGTGTATGCCCACGACAATCCTTACAATTACCCACATTTTATACGAACATATTTCTTATGAAGTTCATTGTTGCACAAGACTTAAGACCATATCAGCCAAGGTAACAAGGATGCAACCAAGGGTCAAAAAGCTCTAAAAGTCATCTTGTTGCAGTTAGAGAAATTACTTCGCGGATCAGTCAAGCGCTGCAAAAAAGCACTCCACGAAGGCTCCTGGCAAAAACTGGGGACCATAACCGTATCCATAGATGTGGATAATTGCAAGACGACAATCCCGCTTACGGACAGGCCGAGACCCATACATCTAAATATTTAATCGAGAAGCTATCTCAAGTCCAAGTTGTTATGTATTCGGATCAAACACCACTAGGGCAGCCGTACTCAAGCACTTCGGAAGCTTTGAAACGAGATAGCTGTCAGCAGCGGATGTAAACTGATACACAGCAGCGATTGAAAATTGATACACCGAATTTGAGAAGATAGCTGCATTTTTGAGTGCGGCGTTGATAACAAATGAGGCGTATGTGGAAATCAGATTATTAAAGAAGCATGGCAAAAGCCTGCGTGAGATAGCAGAAGAAGTGGGGTGTTCGGTGAACACGGTACGTCGTCATTTAGAGCTGACAGAGAAGCCGAAATACGCACGTCATGTCAAGCGCGTGCGCAAGGTAGAAAAATATGAGACCTACCTATGCAGTCGTCAAGAATCAGTGAAGCCATTATGGATCCCGGCGACAGTGCTGTATCGCGAGATATTGGCTAGAGGTTATCAAGGGGGCATGAGTCAATTGCGTGCATTTTTGCGTACTATAAGGCCGACCCAATCAGAGGAGCCGGTGATTCGGTTCGAGACTGAGCCAGGCGAGCAAATGCAGGTTGACTGGGTCGAGTTTCGCAAGGGATCAGACCCGCTCTATGCGTTCTGCGCGACGCTTGGTTACAGCCGAGTTAGCTATGTGGAATTCGTTACCGATATGAAGGCTCAGACCTTGATTGAGTGCCACCAGAGAGCGTTTGAATCGTTCGGAGGAGTTGTAAAGCGGGTTTTGTACGACAACATGAAGACAATCGTACTCGAGCGCGACGTCTATAGTGAGGGAGAACACCGCTTCCATCCTGGGTTTTTGGACTATTCGAAACATAGTGGCTTTCTGATTAAGTTATGCCGCCCGTACCGGGCCCAGACCAAGGGCAAAGTGGAGCGCTTTAATGGTTATTTACGCCGCTCGTTCTATGTACCGTTGGTTAGCCAACTCAGAGCGGTTGGTCTGAAGTTAGATGCGGTCACAGCCAATCGAGAAGTCAGATGCTGGCTCGACGAAATAGCCAATGAGCGCATTCACGGTACAACCAAAGTTAAGCCGAACGCGCGCCTGCAAGAAGAGCGTCGCTATTTGCAAGTAGTCCCTGAGCCGTGGCGAGGGAAGATTGCGGCAGCTCGCCCACAACGCAAAATGCCAGTGATCAAGGAGGCGCCCAAGCGCCCGGCGGTCGTCACGGAGCGGCTTAACCAGGAGGTGCCTGTGCAGCACGAACTGAGCGTCTATGAACACTTGTTGCAACAAATCGTTCAGGGAGGTGTGGCATGAATTTACAGCATGAGAGCATAGTAGGCGGCCTGTCGGACGCCAGGTGTTCGGAAGAAACAAAATAGCCTCAATTT
>JASSUB010000036.1:0-12739 GCA_031963205.1 Mycoavidus cysteinexigens | reverse complement strand
CCAAGCAAGCCAAGCAAGCCAAGCAAGCCAAGCAAGCCAAGCAAGCCACCCAGTGGAGTCTGCGCCTGAATTGGCGCAGGCCGCCGCTATGCTTAATCCTGTGGATGTCTCTACGCCAGATTCACTCACGGCGTTGGGGTTTGTTGAGCATGATTGGCCATCGCTGGTGGCGCGTTTGCCATTGCGTGGCTTGGTGAAAGAGTTGGCATATCGTAGTGAGCTTGTGGGTATTGAGGGGGCAACGCTGACATTAAAAGTATCGGTAGCGCAACTTGCTGAGCGTTTGCAAGTCGAGAAGTTGCGCACAGCGCTTACTGAATATTTGGGCAAGCCACTCAAGTTGGTTACCGAGATTGGCGTGGTAACGCAAACTGCGGCGGCGCTAGATGCCGCTCAAAACGTTCAGCGCCAGCAAGCTGCAGAGCAGGCGTTGGCGCAAGACCCATTTGCCCAAGCGCTGATTCGCGATTTTGATGCAACTATCGTACCAGGCTCGATTAAGCCGGTGCAACCCACAAACATTTCCAGTATTTAAAGAGGAGCTATTAATGTTGAAAAACCAACTCGCCGGGCTTATGAAGCAAGCTCAGCAAATGCAAGAAAACATGAGTAAAGTGCAAGAAGAACTTGCTTTGATCGAAGTTGAAGGTCAATCGGGTGCCGGCCTGGTCAAAGTAACCCTGACATGTAAGCACGAAGTACGTCGTGTAGTGATTGATCCAAGTCTTTTTGACGATGACAAGGATATGCTTGAAGATCTAATCGCCGCGGCGTTTAATGATGCGGTACATAAGGTCAGCGAAGCAACCCAAGAGAAAATGGGGAGCGTGACCAGCGACCTACCTTTGCCAGCAGGTTTTAAACTGCCATTCTAAGTTGCAATCTGACGTTTGATGAATAGTTTGGCATGACATCCCCTTCAAGTCTAGGCGCGTTAATTGATGCCTTGCGCGTGTTGCCCGGGGTTGGCCCCAAATCCGCGCAGCGTATTGCTTATTATCTGATGCAGCACAACCGCCCTGGCGCTGCCCGCTTGGGGAAGGCATTATCGCAGGCGCTGGAGAATTTGCGTCATTGCGGGTGCTGCAATAATTTGACTGAGGCGCAAACCTGTGAGACGTGCGCAGACCCTGAGCGGGATCCGGCGCTGCTGTGTGTCGTTGAGACCCCAGCAGACCAGTTGATGCTCGAGCAGACTTTGACCTACCGCGGTTTATATTTTGTCTTGATGGGGCGTTTAAGCCCATTGGATGGGGTCGGCCCACGCGAAATTAATTTTGAGCGTTTGATTCAGCGCGCCACCGATGGTCGAGTACAAGAAGTGATTTTAGCGACGAATTTTAATAATGAGGGGGAAGCAACCGCCCATTACCTGAGCCAGATGCTGAAAGGGCGAGGCTTGCTGACAACCAGGCTCGCCCGCGGTGTGCCGGTAGGGGCTGAGCTTGAATACACGGATGCCGGGACAATTGCGCGCGCGGTGCTTGATCGACGCCCGCTTTAAAGAAAAAATCGGAGGCGGCGGAGTCCGGCTAGCAGCAGAATTTTTTTGTACCATCATTCAGTAGAGACCAAACCCGGAGACAAGAGATGAAGTGGACTGATATCCAAGAAATCGCAATGGCGCTAACGGATAAGCACTCGGATATTGATCCGCAATATGTGCGTTTCACAGATCTGCACCGTTGGGTCACAGAACTTGCTGGCTTTGAGGATGATCCTCAGCGTTCGAGTGAGAAAATACTTGAAGCAATCCAAACCGCTTGGATTGAAGACTCTGATTATTAAAATGCAGGAACGATTAATATAGTCTATGCTTTAATTGGGTAGTGAAAGTGTAGCTGTGCCACTAGGCATCAGCACAGAAAGGTACCTATAGAAGGAGAGGCTATGTTTAAGCATATTCTGATTCCAACTGACGGATCTGAGCTATCGAAAAAGGCTATGCATGGTGGCATTGAGCTCGCTAAAGCGTTAGGCGCTCATATCACTGCGTATGCCTGTTTGCCGCAATATCCTTATCCGCTATTTGCTGAAGCAACGATTGAAGCGCCGGTTGAATTCCGCCAGCGCCAAGAAAGCGAGGCGCATGAGCATCTGCGACAGGTTAAGGAGGCGGCGAGGAATGAGCAAGTGCCATGCACAAGCCATATCAGTGCGCATTCATCGCCTTATTTAGGGATTATCGAAGCCGCACAAGTGTGCGGCTGCGATGTGATTTTAATGGCTTCCCATGGCCGCAGTGGGCTCAGTGCTCTGCTGATTGGCAGTGAAACGCAGCGAGTACTGACGCACACCAAGGTTCCGGTGATTGTTTATCGCTGACGTGCTCCAGGGCGCGCAGCAGAACTCCGGCGTGCGGTGGTGTTGCTGTTACCACGGTAGCCTTGTCCTGCGTTTGAAGGGCGGCCGTGACTGCTCGGTTTTGCACCGCGTGGGGCGGCAGTAGTGCGTCCTTTACCTGGACGTGGAGCCGCTGATGGCGTGCGGCGGGGTTCAAAACCGGCGACCACATTGACTGGCAGCGTCTGCTTTGTAAAACGCTCGATCCGTCGTACTACCTGCATTTCATTATGATGCGCCAGGCTAACGGCAGTCCCGCTGCGGCCCGCACGGCCGGTGCGGCCGATGCGATGCACGTAGTCTTCGGCAAATTTCGGCAAATCATAGTTAAATACATGCGTAATGCCGGGAATGTCGATACCGCGCGCAGCCACATCAGTTGCTACGAGTACCCGTACACGCCGCTCGCGTAAGGAGCGGATGGTGCGATTCCGCGCATTTTGTGGCAAATCGCCATGGAGTGCCGCTGACGAAAAGCCCGCATCGCTGAGCAGGTCGGACAGTTCGTCCGCGCCACTTTTAGTCGCCGTGAACACAACCGCTTGATCCAGAGTTTGATCAGCCAATAAATGCGTTAACAGACGATCTTTATGGGCGCGATCATCGACCCAATGAACTGATTGAGTAATATTTGCACGTTGCTCAGGGCGGTGCATGATTTCAATCCGCTCAGGCGTTTTCAATAAGCTCTTGGTTAGATGGCTAATCCGATTATCGATAGTCGCCGAGAACAGCAATGTTTGCCGGCTTGCTGGCGTCGCGGCAACGATGGTTTCAATATCGTCGATAAAGCCCATGTCCAACATCCGGTCAGCTTCATCAAGCACCAACATAGTCAATTTGGACAAATTGATACGGCCGCGCTCAAGATGGTCGAGTAGACGGCCAGGCGTTGCAACGATGATCTCGGGCTGCTTAGCTAGCAACATAAGCTGTTGAGGATAAGGCACGCCACCTAAAATACTGACTGTGCGCAAATTCCTTAAATGTTTGCCATAGGTGGTTGCCGCCGTGGTAACTTGTGTGGCGAGTTCGCGGGTAGGTGTTAGGACCAGCAGCGCAGGGTAAGCTGTTGGCTGCTGGCGGCTATTACGACCAGCGCCACCACGGCGTTCGCGAGAGCGTTCAGCGGGTGCTGCTACAGCAGCAGAAGCAACTGGAGCGCCTTCTTTTTGCAATTGTGCAAAGCGTTGAATCGCTGGCAACATAAAGGCGGCTGTTTTACCCGAGCCAGTCGGGCTTGATACCAGCAAATCACGGCCGGCCAGTGCGGCGGGAATGGCTTTTTGCTGTACCGGAGTGGGTTCTGTATAGCCAGCTGTGCTGAGACTTGACAAAATTTCCGGACATAGGCCGAGGACTGCGAAAGCTACGTTGCTTTTTGCGTTATCGGCGGTCGTTTTTGAGTTATCGACGGTCGTAGGTGTTGGTGTGCTAGTGGAATAATCAGAATTCATTGAACGGATCCCTAAAAAAATAAACAATGCGCCGGCTGTTTATAAGCTAAAGTCATACCATGCCGAAATGCGCGATACACGCTAAAAACATAGGTTTATGCGAGCGAGCATTGTTTTGGAAGCTGTATTAAAGAAGCAACAGCCTCTGAATGGGGAATCCGTGCAAAGCACGGCCTAGACGGAGGAACAGTTTCCAGGCTGGGTAGAAACAAAACGCGGAACTGCTGACCAATTTATAATCGGTAAGCAACGCGGATTATACATAATTTAGAGAAATAGAGCTAGTGGGTGCGAGTTGCCTCATCTTCGAGCGGTAGGGTTTCAGATTTTCCTGCGTGGATTGCTTTTAATTCACGTTCGGCTAGGTATAAATCTTCAAGGTCATCAAGGTGGGTGCAAATCGCTTGAGTAATATAGAAACTTTTGGTGCGGCCAGTCAGTAAGGCCAGATTTTTCAACCTGTCTTCCAGATTGCGGGGTAGTCGGATTGATAGAGCCATAACGTTACTTTTAAACGGCTATTGGCATTCTGAGGTAGGATCGCAGATTTCCTACCAAATTGGAATTCCTCTTCTTCTGTGCAAAAATTGGTTGACAATCGTCTCTTGATCATTGTACCGTTTCGTGCAAAAGATGGTTGGAGACCAGAATGACTGAATTTACTGGATCAGCAGCTTCGCAGGCTGATTTTATTTGGAAGAACGCGGAAGACCTGTGGGGGGACTTCAAACATACGGATTTTGGCAAGATCATTTTGCCGTTCACGCTGCTGCGCCGCTTGGAGTGTGCGCTGGAACCGACCCGTGAGGCGGTGAGAGACGCCTATAACACCTTCAAAGATGCCGATATTGAGCTGGATACCATTTTGCGCTCGACGGCCAACTATCCCTTCTACAACACCTCTGAATACTCACTCGCCACGCTGGGCAGCACCAAGACCCGCCGCAATGTCGAAGACTACATTGCCCTGTTTTCGAATAACGCCCGCGCTATCTTCGAGGAGTTTGAGTTCGGTAATACGGTGATTCGCCTGGAAAAGGCTGGCTTGCTGCACAAGATCTGCAAGAACTTCGCTGGTATCGATCTGCACCCTGACGTGGTGCCGGATCGAGTGATGAGCAACATCTATGAACACCTGATACGTCGCTTTGGTGCCGAGGTCAATGAAGGGGCAGAGGACTTCATGACGCCCCGTGACATCGTGCACCTGGCGACGGCGCTACTGCTTGACCCGGATGACGCTCTGTTTAAAGCAAGCCCCGGTTTGATTCGCACCCTGTACGACCCGACCTGTGGCACTGGCGGCTTCCTCACCGATGCCATGAACCATGTGGGTGACTATGGCAGCCGCGACAAAATCCCACCGGTACTGGTGCCACACGGCCAGGAACTGGAACCGGAAACCCATGCGGTATGCGTGGCCGGTATGCTGATCCGCCGTCTGGAGTCCGATCCAGGCCGCGACCTGTCCAAGAACATCCGTCAGGGCAGCACGCTCTCCAACGACCAGTTTGTCGGTGAGCGCTTCCACTACTGCCTGTCCAATCCGCCTTTTGGCAAGAAGTGGGAGAAGGACAAGAAAGCCGTTGAGAGCGAGCATGAAAAAGGCGAAATGGGGCGCTTCGGGCCGGGCCTGCCCAAAATCAGCGATGGTTCCATGCTGTTTTTAATGCACCTGGCGAGCAAGCTGGAACTGCCAGTCAATGGTGGTGGCCGCGCCGCGATCGTGTTGTCGGGTTCTCCACTGTTCAATGGCGGTGCCGCTTCAGGTGAATCGGAAATCCGCCGCTGGCTGCTGGAAAACGACTTGATTGAAGCAATTGTGGCTCTGCCAACCGATTTGTTCTTCCGCACCAACATCGCTACCTATTTGTGGATTCTGTCCAACAAGAAGCCTGAAGAACGCAAAGGTAAGGTACAGTTGATCAACGCCACAGACCTGTGGACATCCATCCGCAACGAGGGTAATAAGCGTCGCATCGTCGGCGATGACCAGCGCCGTCAGATTCTGGACATCTACGCGACAGGGGAAACCGAAGCGCTTTCCCGGATGCTGGACTATCGCACCTTTGGTTATCGCCGTATCAAGGTGCTACGCCCGCTGCGTATGAAACTGGTGCTGGACGAAACGAGACTGGCGCGGCTGGAAACGGATGCGACCTGGAGCAACCTCTCACCCGCGCATCAAGCCTTCTGGCTGGATGCCCTCAGGCCGCTGATGGAGCAAACCCAGCCCTACCTCTGGGCGGAAACCTTTGCCAAAGAATCCATCAAGTCTGAGGAAGCCAAGGCACTCAAGGTAAAGGCGAACAAGACCTTGATTTCCGCGCTGATTAACGCTTTCGGTCATAAAGACCCGCAAGCCGAGCCGATCACGGATGCCGACGGCGAAATTGTGCCCGATACAGATTTGACCGATTATGAGAATGTGCCCTATCTGGAGGACATTCAGGATTACTTCGCCCGCGAAGTGCTGCCCCATGCGCCGGATGCCTATCTGGACGAGAGCTTTACCGATGCTAGAGACGGCCAATTGGGTCGCGTGGGCTACGAGATCAACTTCAACCGCTTCTTCTACCAGTACCAGCCGCCGCGCAAGCTGCATGATATTGACGCCGAATTGAAGCAAGTTGAAGCAGAGATTGCAGCATTACTGGCGGAGGTGGCAACAGAATGAATCATTACAAACCTTACCCAGCTTATCGAGATTCCGGCGTGGAATGGATTGGGCAGGTGCCGGAGCATTGGAGGGTAATCCGACTTCGACATGTTGCTCTACTTAACCCCCTACTAGATTGGACTAAGCTTGAACAAAATCAAGAGGAATACCCATTTCTTCCGATGGAAGCAATCGGTGAAACAGGTAATCTAGATACAAGTCGCCGTAAATCGTTGACAGAATCGCGCAAGGGCTATACTTATTTTGCTGAAGGAGATGTTGTTTACGCTAAGGTCACACCATGTTTTGAAAATGGCAAGAGCGCAATCATTCATAACCTTGATAGTGGACATGGATTTGGAACCACAGAATTAACGGTTCTCCGACCCACAGGAATCAGCAATTCTTTTCTCTACGCTTTAATCGGTTCCGAATGCTTTCGGCAATCGGCAAGCGCAGCGATGTTGGGTAGCGGTGGACTCAAAAGAGTGCCCAATGAATTTGCTCTCGATTTCAGATTCGGACTGCCCTCTAATACTGAACAAGCATTGATTAAAGAAGCTCTCGATCACGAAACCAGTCGTATCGATGCCCTTATCCAGAAGAAAACCCGCTTTATCGAGCTGCTGAAAGAAAAGCGCCAGGCGCTGATTACCCATGCGGTCACCAAGGGGTTAGCTCCCAGCGTGAAAATGAAGGATTCCGGCGTTAAGTGGATTGGACAGGTGCCGGAGCATTGGGA
This sequence comes from Mycoavidus cysteinexigens, assembly GCA_031963205.1. Taxonomy (GTDB): domain Bacteria; phylum Pseudomonadota; class Gammaproteobacteria; order Burkholderiales; family Burkholderiaceae; genus Mycoavidus; species Mycoavidus cysteinexigens_C. Next base: position 5,538 of record JASSUB010000036.1, on the reverse strand, counting down.
AGTAAAACCATTCTTCGCACTGGTGTCCGAACTTAACAGAAAGAATACCGGTTTAATTGAAACTAATATCCTGTCGTTGAGCTTTGGTCGGATCATCAAGAAGCCAGAAAACAGAAATATGGGACTGATACCAGAATCCTACGAAACGTATCAAATTGTAGAGCCTGGTGAGATTGTGTTCAGGTTTACTGATTTACAGAATGACAAAAGAAGCTTGCGTTCTGCCGAAGTTACACAGAGAGGGATAATTACCTCTGCATATATGGCCGTTAAACCTCATGGCCTTGAGTCAACTTACTTGGCGTGGCTGATGCGGTCATATGACCTTTGCAAAGTATTTTATGCAATGGGTGGAGGATTAAGGCAATCATTGAAGTTCGAAGATGTGAAAAGATTGCCTGTACTCGTTCCCTCACCCGAAGAGCAGATAAATATCACTAACGCAATTAATGAGGAAACTGCTCGCATTGATTCACTTATAGAAAAAACTGAGCAAAGCATCACCCTACTCAAAGAACGCCGTTCTGCCTTTATTACCGCAGCAGTAACTGGCCAGATTGATTTGCGAGGAGAACAATAAATGGATTCGTCAGCGCATCAGGAAAAGTACTTCCAGCAATACATCATTGACCGGCTGGTTGAGCAAGGTTGGGAGCTGGGTGACACCAAGCATTATGACACCGAGCGGGCGGTGTATCCCGAAGATCTTGTAAACTGGATCAAACTCAGCGGCCAGCAGGAAAAATGGGACAAGCTGGAGCGGCTCAATGGGGCTAAGACCCTTGATGTACTGATGGAGCGTCTGGGCAAGACGCTGGAGAAGCAAGGCACAGTGCAGGTGTTGCGCCATGGCTTCTCCATTGCCGGTTGTGGCCTGATTGAGATGACCGAAGCCGCACCGGAAGACAAGCGCAATGAGACGGTGATCAGCCGCTATCAGGCCAATATCCTGCGCGTGGTGCCGGAGCTGAAGTATCATCCTGCCCGTGAATTTGCCATTGATCTGGTACTATTTATCAATGGCCTGCCGGTAGCAACGGCGGAACTCAAGACCGACTTCACTCAGTCCGCCGAAGCGGCGATGGATCAGTACCGTAATGATCGCTTGCCTTATGACCCGAAGACCAGGCGTAAGGAGCCGCTGCTGACCTTCAAGCGTGGTGCGGTGGTGCATTTCGCTATGTCGGATTCCGAAATCATGATGGCGACCAAGCTGGATGGGGAAAGGACTTTCTTTCTGCCGTTCAACAAGGGCCGCGAGGATGAAACCGGCACTGTCCATGCAGGCAACCCGCTAGGTGAAATCAAGCCCGATGGTAGCCAGGAATACCCGGTGGCGTACTTCTGGGAATCTGTCTGCCAGCCGGCTGCCTGGCTGCGTATTTTCCATAGCTTCGTCTATGTCGAGAAAAAAGACGTGGTAGATATTCAGGGTAATTGGTCGAAGAAAGAGACACTGATTTTCCCACGCTTCCATCAGTGGACAGCGGTAAACCAGATGCTGGCCGATGCTCGCAAGAATGGGGTGGGCATGACCTATCTGGCTGACCATAGCGCCGGTTCCGGTAAAACCAGTACCATTTCATGGACAGCACATGATCTAGTGAAGCTGCGCGAAGACAATGGCGATGCCGTGTTCAACAGTGTCATCATTGTGACTGACCGCAATGTACTCGATGGGCAGCTTCAGGATGCCGTGAAACAGATTGACCATCAGTTTGGCGTGATTGTCGCCATTGATCGGCAGAAGTCCTCCAAGTCCAAGAGCAAGCAACTATCGGAAGCCCTTCTGGCCGGAACGCCAATTGTAGTGGTAACTATCCAGACCTTCCCTTATGCGATGGAAGCCATCATCACCGACAAGGCCCTGAAAGGGAAAAACTTTGCGGTGATCATTGATGAAGCGCACAACTCGCAAACCGGCTCTACGGCTGCCAAGCTGCAAGCCGCGCTGGGAATGAGTGGGCAAGGAACGATGTCCACCATGACGGTGGATGAGTTGCTGGAGCAACTGCAAAAGTCCCGCGCGCGCCCGGACAATATCAGCTATTTCGCCTTTACCGGCACGCCGAAGCATTCCACCCTGATGCTGTTTGGCCGCTCGGCAGACCCGACTAAACCGGCTTCCGACGATAACCCACCCGTTGCCTTCCATCAGTACACCATGCGCCAAGCCATCGAGGAGAAATTCATTCTTGATGTGCTGAAAGGTTATGTGCCCTATAAAACCGCCTTCAATCTCTCCAAACAGCTTGAAGACCGTAAAAGGGTCAGTGGCAAGGCAGCCAAACGCGCTCTGGCACAGTGGATGACACTGCATCCCACCAACGTGACCCAAAAGGTGCAGTTCATCATCGAGCACTTCACCAAAAACGTCGCGCACCGGCTGGATGGCAAAGCCAAGGCGATGGTAGTGACCAGCTCTCGCGCCGCGGCTATTCGCTACAAGAAGGCGTTTGATAGCTATATCGAGCAGCACAGCGAGTACGGCTTTATTCATTCACTGGTGGCCTTCTCCGGCAAGATGACTGGCAAACAGGTGATGCATCAGGACGATGGCAAGTTCAAGGACGATGTGTTCATCGTCGATCAAAACGAGGAGTTTACCGAGCAAAGCATGAACCCGGATATACAGGGGCAGGACTTGCGCTTTGCTTTTGACCGCCCGGAATACCGCGTGCTGCTGGTTGCCGATAAATTCCAGACTGGCTTTGACCAGCCCAAACTGGTGGCGATGTATGTGGACAAGAAGATCGCCAACCATGTGGAGATCGTGCAGACCTTCTCCCGTCTGAACCGTATGGCTCCGGGCAAGGATGAAGTCTTTATCATCGACTTTGTGAACGACCCGAATAATGTTCGCCAGGCATTTGCGACCTACGACAACGGCGCGCACATTGATGAAGTGCAAGACCTGAACGTGGTCTATGAAATCAAGGAGCGGCTGGACGAGCACGGCCTGTATGATGAGAAGGATCTGGCCGCGTTCAAAGAAGCCCGCTTCAAAACTATCCGCGACATCACCCACACCAAATCGCCGCAGCATAAGGCCTTGTACGCTGCGACCAGCGGGGCAACGGGCCTGTACAATGACAAAATGAAAATGCTCCGCGATGGCATGGCTACCTGGGAAGCCGCCTTCGAGAAGGCGCGCGCCAAGGGCGATGAAGCAGGTATGAGGTCTGCCGATCATCATCAGGATGAGTATGCTGAACAAATTAAGACCCTGCTGGGTTTCAAGTCAGACTTGGGGCGCTTCTGCCGCACCTATTCCTATATCGCCCAACTGATTGATTTTGGCGACCCGGAACTGGAGAACTTCGCCGCCTTCGCCAAACTGCTGCAAAAGCGTCTGCTACACGAAGCCCCAGAAACCGTGGATTTGACTGGCCTTGTGCTTACCGGCTTTGACATTAATGCACGCCCGGAGAACACAGAGGATAACGGTGAAACACCGGTACTGCAACCGACAGGCGCAGGTGGTGGTGGTGGTGTCGCTGGAGACAAGCCGAAGTTCGTCAAAGAGATTATCGATCGGCTCAACAGCCTGTTTGGTGAGGCCACACCGCTTCAGGATCAGGTGGCTTTCGTCAACCAGGTCAAGTCAATTACCGGTGAAAGCGATGTGGTCATGGCTCAGGTGGAGAGCAATACCCGCGAACAGGCCATGAAGGGTAATCTGCCTGGTGCGGTTCAGCAAGCCGTAGTGCGTGCCTTGTCCAGCCACCAGAAACTGGCTACCCAAGTACTCAAGTCTGACCGTCAGGGCATGACCGCATTGGTTGATGTGGTTTATGACTTGCTGCGCGAAGGCAAAGACATCGACCTGGATATGGACTGAAACGATGCTTGATCTGCTGAATCTGCCAGGCATCAAGCCGGTGGATATGTATAAAGAAAGCAAGGCGCTTATTATTGTTGCCGTGCCGGAAGTGGTTGAAGTTCCTATGTGTGGTGATTGTAATATCCCCATGCACAAACATGGTATGCGCAAGAATAAGTTCTCGGATACTCCGCTGTATATGGAGCCTGTACGCCTTGAGATTCAGCGCCCACGCTTTCGCTGCGAATCGTGCGGCAAAATGGCGATGCCCGAATTGAGCTTTCTGGATGATAAGCGACGGGCCACCAAGCGACTGGTTTATGTGATCCGGCAGCAGTGCTTGGGTACCACCTTTAGAGCACTGGCAGAGCATACAGGCGTTGCGGTCAATACCGTCAAGAACATCGCTCACGATCTGATTGAAGAACTCGAACAAACGGTACGTTATGAAACCCCAGTGATCATGGGGATTGACGAAGTGAATCTGGCCGGTGGGTACCGCTGCGTGATTACCAATCTGGCGACCAACAACGTGTTCGATATGCTTGAGTACCGGACTCAGGATCACCTTAAACCGTTCTTCAAAGATTTGCCGGACAGAGATAAGGTGGAATGGGTCTGTACCGATATGTGGCGCCCCTTCAAGCATTCCTTTGCCCAGTACCTTCCCAACGCCAAGCTGGTGATCGACAAATTCCACGTCGTCAAGATGGCGTCAGAAGCGCTGGAAGAAGAGCGCAAGAAGTATCAGGCGCAGCTAAGCAAAGAGCATCGCATTTACGTCAAAAAATCAATCCGCTGGCTCACCCTGAAGCGCCACGTCAACCTGACTCCCATAGAGCAAAAAGCCCTGGAGATTGTACGCCAGGAAATTCCACTGCTTGCAGTAGCCTATGACTTCAAGGAAAGCTTCTTCGGGATCTACGATGAACCTGACAAACAGAATGCACAGAACGCCTTTGAAGCCTGGGAAAACAGCTTGCCAGAACAAGGACTGAAGCAATTCAAGCAGCTGGCTAAAACCGTTCATAACCACTACGACGACATCTTTGCCTACTGGGATGCGCCTTTCCCAATCACCAATGCCTATACCGAGGGGCTGAATGGTCTGATCAAGATGGCAAATCGTCTGGGCAGAGGCTACAGCTACGACATTATCCGGGCAAAGACGCTGTATTCAAAAGAGGCGCGCAAGGTAGGCAGCGGTATTCGTGCTGGGCGCGGCAAGGTGGAGTATGGGCCACACATTCCTACCCTGTTGAAGCAGGCGGAAAGTGGTGATTTGGATTAAGACTGCGTGGCAAATACAGAAATTCCAACCAGGGCTATAATCTGGTGAGCCTCTGGAGAACAGTGAAATCCAACCAGAAGAAGGCTTCTGATGCAGGAGAGAGCTAGAGTTAGAATGGAAGGATTCCAACCCTAGATTGCAAATAGCCCTTTACTCGATGAAATAGCGTGATACAAGTATCACGCGAAGCTGGGCAGAGTGCAGGCCACTTTGTATAAAATCGGTCCGTTGTAAATAATCTGTTTGCTCACAGAATGCAAACCTCGAGATGGAGTGCAAAAAAAGACCGTTTTTTGTACCATGAGAAAGTAGCATACTTGAACGCCTGACTTGGCATGATTCATGTAGGATGCGATGAAAACCATACTTCCTAGTACTACTGTGTTATTAAATTCTCAGAACACGATTGTTCTGTGTCCCGCAA
>JASSUB010000035.1:0-12824 GCA_031963205.1 Mycoavidus cysteinexigens | reverse complement strand
GTGGTTTCTATATTAGCGGCTTGCCTGAAGGCTCTGCTTTTCGCCGGGTTCACGGAATATATCGCTAACTTTCCTCTTTTTTGTAAATAACTAGCTTTTTGGAGTGCATCTAATGGCCAAGGTAAAACGCAAGCCCGGCCCTGGTGGTGCTCGTCTATATAACGCGTTGAAGCAGATTGATAGCACCGTGGCAAAGGTCGGGTGGTTTGAGTCCTCGAAATACGCTGACGGTACGCCGGTAGCCTATGTGGCGACGATACATGAGTATGGCGTACCCGAAAAAAACATCCCGATGCGTGCCACTATGCGCCCGACTATCCGAACTCAGCGTACGCAGTGGATCAAACTCGCGGAGGCAGGATTTACCGCCGTATTTCGCCAAACCGAGACCGCGGCCGGAGTAATGGAGAAAGTCTCAGCCAAAGCCGCCGGAGATATCCGAAAGGCTATTTCACAGTTGCACACGCCGCCCCTGAAGGTAAAGACAATCAAAGCACGGTTACGAGGCAAACAACAAGGGCGCGTGGTCTCGCTCACGATAGCTAAGCCCTTAGTTGATTCCGGTGTACTCTTAAATACGCTTACCCACATAGTCGAAAACAAATCATGATGCCTGGCGCTAATGCACTCAGCCTCGCCCTATCTGTCATCAGCAAGCAACGCGTGGAATATTACCGATTCCTTGGGCGTGAAACGAATGATGTCGGTATCGATATCAATAAGTACGCGCTACCCGTACCGCTATACGCCAACGTGCAAGCGGTAGACCGCAATCTATATCAGTACCTTGGATTAGATTTTCAAAAAAGATATATCCGGCTCTATGCGTGTGCGCAGCTACAGGATTTAGCACGAGATCGTTCAAGCGATCAAATTGAGTTTTCTAATCAGCGCTATCAACTGCTGTCGGACGCTGATTGGTATTACATCGATGGGTGGGACGGTGCGCTCTGCGTACAGGTATGACCATGAACGCAGAGTTGGGGGCGAATTAGGGAGATATAGACCAAGAATCTGGGTTACGAGGTAAATCCCCACTAGGGTCTAGGACAAGTACTGAGTCCTTGTCTTTTATGTATTCCGGATAGAGTACTAAATTATCTCCTGCTACTCCCGGCAGTACGGAGCGAAATAAAATACCTATGGCGCCAGCAGCTAATACTTCATCGCCTGCAAACCAGCTAGGAGGTTCGATTTTTTGATTAAAGTAAAGTTCGCGCCAATCGCTGTAAAAATCTTGCCACGTTAGTCCCCACTGTGGACCCATGCCTTCTCTGAAATCGACAATTTTTGCTGCATTGACGTTATAGCTAACGATAGTCCCTGGCGGCATGAGAGGAGAAAGTTGCACATATTCAGCAAGCGCCGTATTTGCGTCTAATGATAGGTACAGCGCATCTAAACCGGGCCGATTTGCTCGTCCGCCATATCGGCCTGCACCAGTGCCGCTTATCGGGGCATAAGAATATTTTGGTTTCATGACACGAAAAGCGCGTTGATTAATCAGCGAGGTAAAAATCATCCTGCAACACCTGCATCGAGTGAAGCTATATACAGAAGCAAATCTTCTGTTCTTCCTTCCTCGACTAATTTTTCTGCCGTCTTATAGCCAAACGCTGCTAGGGGATGATTCCGATACCAAAAAATAGCATTGCTCATGTCACCTGATATATCAACCGCAGCATGTATAACTCGCAACGCTTCACGCAGGAAACGCTGGATACTTTCAGAACCTGGCGCACGCATAATCGTATTGCGATGAACATGGGCCTGCTGCGCAAGCGTTTGTGTATCGATATTCAAAACGGCACCGAAGCGTGCAGGAGACAAAATCGCAATGGAATGCTCATTATTCGATTCACGAAGAAAAGCTAAAAAACCATCAAAGCTTTGCATCGCAGAGGAATTAATAACAGGGATTTGCGGGTTCATATTGGGTTACTCCTGTGCAACATATTTGCACCATTTTAGCACTTTTTATGCACCTCACCCTATCTAATATGCCACCCAACTAAGAAGGCCATATACCGAGATTATTTCAAACTGGTTTTATGACAGATAACCAACTTTTCCGCATTCTACTGCCGTTGATTCGGGATGGGCTGCGTGCAGAAGGCGTTATTAATATCGCTATCAAACAGCAATACCAGCCTACACAGCAAGGCATATCCAGTAGCCCGATGATCTTATTGCATAAGATCGGTGATTACCGCTACGGCTACCCACAGCGAAAAAGCCTATGGGATCAAGACGCCAAAGCGTTTATTCATACTGAGTCTGTCTTAATAGAGACTACGTTTCAGGTTAATGCACTGACACCCAAAAATCCTGACCAACCTTATTTGCTGACTGCATCGGACATATTAAATTTGGTCGCCATCATTTTACAAAGCGATGCAACCCGCCAAACATTGCAAGCGCACGAAATAGGTATTTACCGCGTGCGAGACCTACGACAGATTTACTTTGTTGACGACCGAGACCAGTTTTCAGCAAGTCCCTCTTTCGATTTTACGTTGACCCATTCGCGCACGCTTAAAAGTCGTGTGCCGATGGTGCAATCGTTTGAATCTAATTCGTATCGCACTTAAGGAAATAGTGATGGCGATTCCATTTTCTAAATATGTAGACATTACCTCTGGCGTAGCGGCGGCAGCGGGTGTGCGGCGGCGCGACCTCATCGGACGCTTCTTTACGACAAATGCATTATCGCCGCCTAAAGCAATTCTCGAATTTGATAGCGCTGATGAAGTGGGCCGTTACTTTGGCACCGCTTCAGAGGAGTATGCAAGGGCCTCTTTTTATTTCAGTTGGATATCAAAAAACATTACGCGCCCTAAGAAAATCAGTTTTGCGCGTTGGGTGAATACGGAAACGCCGCCTATGATTTTTGGGGCCGCCATCACCAAGCCTTTAGCCGAATTTAAAGAAGTCAAAGCGGGGTCGATTACGATCACACTCGGAGCAGATACCCACATTGTTAAAAAACTATCGTTTGAAAATATCGCGAGCCTTAGTGATGTGGCCTCTATCGTACAAACTGGCATTCGCAAGGCTGGCGCCGGCCCCTTATGGGCTGACGCCGTAGTCACCTTCGATGCAGTTAACAGTCGATTTAATTTCACGACAACGAACGCATCCGCTAACACAAAAATAGCCATTTCCGAAGGAACGATTAACCACCTGCTCGGCTGGAACGAGCGCGCCATCTTTGCGGATGGTGCCTTGGTTGAAAGCGTGAGCGAAGTATTGACTGCCTCAACAGACAAATCTAACAACTTTGGCTCTTTCGCGTTTATGCCTACGTTATCAAAAGATGAGGTTGTAGAGGCGGCGACATGGAACGCTGCGCAGAATGTGATGTACCAGTTTCAAGCACGCATCTTATCGGCGGATGCTTTGATGTATTACGAAGCGCTAAAGGGGTATGCCGGAACAGGTTTAACGCTTGCTAGCGCCGCCCACGAATACCCGGAGCAGCTTCCCATGATGATTTTAGCGGCAACGGATTACAGCCGTCGCAACGCGACGCAAAGTTATATGTTCCAGTCGGCAGCGCTCACGCCTAGCGTGACAGAACCCGCAGAATCAGACCGTCTAGATGCCTTGCGTATCAATTATTACGGCCGTTCACAGAAAAGCGGCCAGATGCTGGACTTTTATCAACGTGGCGTGTTGATGGGCGGTGCGAGCGCGCCAACAAGTATGAATGATTACGCCAATGAACAATGGCTCAAAGATGCGACTGGTAGCGCGCTTATGGAGTTGTTAATGTCACTTGCGAAAGTGTCAGCCAATGCTCAAGGACGCGGACAACTGATTACGACATTGCAAAGCGTCATTAATCAAGCGCTGCTCAATGGAACAATTAGCGTTGGTAAAAATATAAATAACACACAGCAGCTGTATATCACCAGCATGACCGGCGACGATAACGCCTGGCGACAAGTACAAACTATCGGTTACTGGCTCGATTGTGTCATGGAGCCAGTTGTTACTGAAGATAGCCGCACCGAATACAAGGCTGTTTACACCCTCATCTATAGCAAAGACGACGCTATCCGCAAAATAGATGGCGCACACGTCATGATCTAATCCATTTGCAGGAGAAACGATGCACGATATTTCTGGCTTCGGCCTTAGCGTATTTGTACGCGCAAGCAAAACATTTCCCGCCGGATTCAACGTTACACAGTTTGCCCCTGAAAGCGACCCATTCGATGTGCCAATTATCCAGATTAAGGAGACGAAAATGGGACTCAACGGCGATTTGGTTGCTTGGTCTAAACCCAGTCCAATATCAGCCACGCTCAACCTAATTTCCCCGAGCGACGATGATATCAATATGGCTATCTTGCTTGAGGCAAATCGAGTTGGCAGAGGTAAGCGCAGTGCTAGGGACGTAATCACCATGACGGCGATTTACTCGGATGGTCGCCCCCCTCAAATCCTAACGGAGGGTGTCATTACTGGTGGCATGCCAGCTAACAGCGTATCTAGCAATGGGGAGATAAAAAGTAAATCCTACACTTTTGTATTTGAAAACCGCCTAGGAGCATCATGAACCCACTCATTGAACCTAAAGAAATCACCATTAAGACAATGGCCGGTGAAGATCGCACCTACATTTTGTCAAAATTCCCCGCTATCGCAGGCCGCGAGATCGTAACCCAATATCCAATAAGTGCAGTACCCAGACTAGGCGACTACAAGACTAATGAAGCACTCATGCTAAAGATTATGGGTTTTGTAGCGGCCCCCGTTGATAACAGTCAATTGCGCTTATCCACTGCCGCACTCGTTAACAATCATGTGCCGGACTGCGAAACGTTGATGAAGATCGAAATCCACATGTTGGATTACAACACCTCTTTTTTCTCAAGCGGAAGAATCTCGACTTTATTAAGCGGTGTCGAGGGCAAGGCGACAGCGTGGATTACCAAAACGTTGACGGACTTGTCGGAGCGATTCTTTCCGAAGGCCGCGCCACGCTCCAAGAATTAAGAACTGTCTACACCCTAGAAGATGCCTTCATTCTTTGGGAGAGCATCGCTATTCCTCGTTATAACGAATGGCTCGCTGCGGAAGAACTTAAACGGACATCGAAATGAGTATCCTAGAAACCTTTTACATTCTGTTTGAGGCTGATGCAAAATCAGTTAAAAAAGGCGCGCAAGAGGCAGAGAAAGCGACAGATAGCCTAGAAAAGAAAATTAAAAGCGCTGATCTTGCTACCTCACAATTGGGCAAATCATTTAAATCTTTGATTGGCGTGGCCACTACCGCGCTAGCCGGTGTGCTATCCGTCGGTGCGCTCGTTTCGGGCGTCGCTCACGCAGTGGCTAATGCCAGCGAGATTAGCAAAAGTGCCAATGCGCTAAAGATAGAGTTCGATACGCTTCAGGCATGGAGTGAGGCGGCCAAACGGGCGGGGGGAAGCGGCACCGTATTTAGGCAGTCGCTTACCGAGCTTAACGAAAAACTCAATGAATTCGCTAAAACAGGCAAAGGAGAGATCGGCCCATTAATGCAACAACTCGGCGTGCATTTCCGTCATGTGAACGGCACACTCAAAACCACGCCGCAGTTACTGCTCGATATCGCTAAATCCTTTGAACCGCTGAGCAAAATAGAGTCTGCCGAATTAGGTAAGAAAATGGGGCTAGATGCCGCAACCATTACCTTATTACAAAAAGGCCAGCGTGCCATTGAAGACCAAATTAAGCAACATAAAGCGTTGGGTGTGCTCAACAAAGCCGATGCGCAGATCACTAAACAATACACGGAGCAGCTCGAGAAAAACAAAATCGCGCTCAATGACCTCGGGCAGGTATTCCGTTATCTGTCTACGACAATGGCAACGACTGCTATGCCAACTCTAACCAAGATATTAAAGGAATTCGAGGCCTTCACTACCTATCTCGTGCAGCACCGAGATTTAATAAAAGGGTTTTTTATCGGGCTGGCTGCGGTGTTAATAACGATGTATTTACCTGCCGTCTTAACAGCGGCATCAGCCACCTTGGCACTATTGGCCCCTTATCTGTTGATCGTTGACGTCATTGCCGTCTTAGGCGTTGCATTCGCGCTTGTCTACGAAGATGTGATGAACTTTTTAGATGGCAATAATTCAGTGATCGGAGAGTTAGCGAAGCGCTGGCCTATCGTAGGCGAAGCAGTGCGTGCGCTAGCCAATATCTTTTCGTTTTTATTCGATTTAGTCAAAGCCGAACTGACTTTTATCGCGGATTTAGTCAGTCACCCAACGCAAGCGTTTAAGCGTTTTAATGCCACGGTGCAGGCTTCATTCGACACACTTCTTAATAAGATACCTGCACTTAAGTCAGGCATAAGCAAGCTAGGCAATGTATTCAATCAGGTAGGCAGCACGATTAAGGCTACCTGGAGCGGTATTGCCGCTGCTATTAATGCGGTGATTACAGTCGCTGCTAATGGCATAAAGATAATCGGTAAATTGGTGGGCCAGGCCAAATCTTTTCTCGGTATCGGCAGCGCTACACCAGCACAACACAGTAGTTTTTCAGGCGCTCATGCCGCCTCTATGAATCAAGCGGCGCTTATTGCAGGTAAGCAGGCCCTGGCGCTTACTTCGATACCCCTTTCGGCGCAGACCTCAAACAGCATTACGCATGCAAACCGCAACGTGAGCAAAAACACCAACGTGCAAACCGGCCCGATTACCATTCATACACAGGCATCAGACGGCACAGCGATTAAACAGGCACTCAGCAAAGGATTAGAGCGAGAATTAAGCACAGCATTACACCATTTTGATGATGGGGTAGCCGCGTGAGTGCTGGATTCTTTCCGACGGCTGCCGCCGATGAAGTCGGCTTGTTCGATGATAGTTTTGCACAATGCTTCGTCGATGCGAGGCCGATAAAAGCCACGGTTAAAGAGTCATCAAAGACGATGGAGCATCCTCTTGAATCGGGCGCAACGACTACCGATCATCGTATTCTTTTGCCGGTCGAAATTGAGCTACCGATGATGCTGCCGTCTACTGCATGCCGAAATACCTATGCACAAATTAGGGAAGCCCATCGAAAGGGGCAGGCTTTCAGCGTGCAAACTAAGGCGGGCCGTTATTCCAATATGTTCATTACGGACATGCCGCATGAGGAAGACCCGGATATTTTCGACTCAATCAAGCTCTCACTTAGGCTGAAAGAAATTTTATTAGTGAAAGCACAATACGAAAAATTGACCTCTCAAAAGGTAAAAAATAAATCCCATGCCTCGACCGTGCAACGTGGCGAGCAATGGGGAAAGCCGACCCAAAAGCAATCCACGCTTCACAAGCTCTTATTTTAAAACCAACACCATGATGCAGATTCCGCTTATTGCGACGGCAAATCAATCGCTATCGATTCGGCTAGAGGGTCGCCGCTACGAGATCACGATACAGGCGACGGCGGGTGTAATGGCCGCCACCATTACCCGCGATGAAACTGAAACCCCGCTTGTACAGGGCATGCGCTGTCATCCTAAGGTGCTGCTATTACCAAAATATAAAGAAGATGACGCTGGAAATTTCATATTTGAAACCGAGGACGGCGAGTATCCAGACTATACGAAATTTGAGAGTACTCACGCCTTGCTATACGTGAGCCGTGCAGAGTTGGAAGCCAGCCGTGAATGAACTCGACCCGCGCATTGTTCGTATTGGCATTGAGATCAACGGTAAATTAAAGACTTATGACAACCTAACGATTAGCGCCAGCGGTACCAAATGCGCTAATGCGTTGCAAAATGAGGCCGATATTCGGGTAGCGAACTTATCAAAACCAGACCGTGACTATCTGCTGACAGAGACCAGTCCATTTAACCAAAATCGTACCCCAAAGCGCATTATGCTTTATGCAGGCCGCCGTTCTACAGGCTTATCGCTAGTGTTTGTCGGAGATATTTCAAGCTGCCTACCGTCGCAGCCACCCGATATCACACTGATATTTAAGGCTTCGACTGGACAATTTCAAAAGGGCAACATCATCGTCCGCAGCCAAGCGGCAAAAGTCCCGCTTCTCACCATTGCACAACAGATTGCGGACGATCTTGGGCTGGTATTGCGTTTTGAAGCGATAGATAAGCATATCGCTAACTATGCTTTTACGGGCAGCGCGCTTAAACAAATCGAGCGGTTAGACGAAGTGGGCGGCGTGAATGCTTTCGTGGATGACCATACACTCATTGTTAAAAATAGTCATACCCCATTACACGGCGAAGCACGCCTATTAAGCCAATCTACAGGAATGATTGGCATTCCCGAACTCACTGAATACGGCACCAAAGTGAAATATCTTTTAGATACGACAACGCGCCTAGGCGGCGCATTAATTATTGATAGCAAACTCAACCCCGCCGCCTCAGGCCATTACGTCATCTTTAAATTGCATTTTGAAATCGCCAACCGTGATACGCCTTTCTATTGGATTGCAGAAGCTAAACGTATAGATGTGCGTTGATTGGAGTGGCAGCTTACCTTCATTGCCTAAATTAGGCATTTGTATTTAGCCATGATGCAGCATATAATTATTCATCGTTTGATGATGAATTTGATGCTATATACAGAGGGGAGATTGCCATGCGTACTACTTTAGCTTTAGATGACAACTTGCTTATGCAAGCCCAAGTCTTGAGTGGCTTAAAGGAAAAATCGGCTTTAATTCGTGAAGCGCTAAAAGCGTTGATTGAACGCGAGAGTGCGCGGCGTTTGGCGTGCTTGGGTGGTAGTGAACCCGAGCTTACGACCGTGCCACGCCGGCAAACGGAGTCGATGTGATATTAGTCGATACTTCGGTCTGGATTGATCATTTTCGCCACACAGACACTGCTTTGGCACAGTTGCTGAGTAACCAACAAGTGCTAGCTCATCCTTTTGTGATCGGTGAATTAGCTTTAGGCAATCTGAAACAGCGTGAAACTATCCTAAGTGCATTACAAAATCTGCCTCAGGCTACGGCCGCACATGATGATGAAGTACTCCGGTTTATCGGCCTGCAATCTCTTTTTGGGCTTGGCATTGGCTACATTGACGCACACCTGTTAGCCGCAGTGAAACTCACCCCCAATACGTCGCTCTGGACACGTGATAAGCGTTTGCTTGCCGCTGCAGAACGCCTTTCACTAGCGACAAATTTGAGTCACTAACGCATCCCACATATCGATACGAACTTGGCATGCCTATCTTTGGCGTCCAAAAAATCCTCACGCCTGGTTTTTAGCATGAGCACGCCGCAGAGCGAATTCGGCTTCAATTTCTTCGTTTGAGTAGCCTTGGCTATCTTGTATAGATACTCGGCTCACTTCGACCTTGCTCTGCAAGAAGACATCATATTCTCGCGCTGGACGGCGCGCCGCCTCGGCCTCAGCGATAAACGCCGTGCCTAATTCAAGTTCTAGTTTCATCGTGAAAATAGCTTGTTTCGACATAATCTGGCCCCCTTTTACTTGAGGCTAACAAGGTATATACATTTTAATTACCAAGCGCGACTTAATAATGAGCAAATATGCGACCCCCAGCTATGACCCAGCTAATGCAGGTGGATTAGCTGGCACATTGCGCGAAGTGTTTAAAAAATTCATGCAAGGTATCGATGATATGTTACCGGCGAAGATCGTAACGTATGACCGCGAACGCAACCTTGCCACCATTCAACCGCAAGTTATGGTGCTAACCACCGAAAATCAGACGGTAGCGCGCCCCTTGTTTGCTAGCTTACCTGTCCTTGCCTTAGGTGGCGGCAATTTCGTGCTGAGTTTTCCGCTTAAACCAGGCGACCGAGGATGGATTAAAGCCAATGATCGAGATATCTCACTCTATCTACAATCTGGCTTAGAAGCTGTGCCCAATACACAGCGCCTGCATTGCTTTGCTGACGGCGTATTCATCCCAGATGTAATGCGCTATTACAGTATTGCTGAAGAAGATGCCGCTAATGCAGTGCTACAAAGCACGGATGGCAAAGTCCGTATTTCTCTTTCATCCGACAAGATCAAAATAACCGCCCCAACGATTGAACTTCAGGCAGCAGAGGTGAATTGCACTGGCAACCTTACGACAGATGGCCGTGTGATTGGACGCGGCGGCGTGACCTTTGGTGATACGCCAGCTGAGAGTCACTGCCATAGCGGCGTTCGCAGCGGCATTGACATCAGCGGGGGGCCGGTTTGAAAAGCCTTGCAACCAACCCACGCAACGATATCTATATCGGTACGAACGGTAAGCTTGCCTTAGCGCAGGGAATCGAAGCCATTAAGCAAAACGCACAGCACGCGATGCAGGCGCAATTAGGCGAGATGGTCTTTGCTTTGGATCGTGGTATGCCGACTATGGAAACCGTATGGCACCACACCAATTTAGTGCAGTTTGAAGCCTATGCTCGCCAAACACTGCGCGCAGTGGATGGGGTGATCGATATTCCAACCTTTGAAGTGGCTATTGTTAACGACACATTGCGCTATCACGCGACCATTCAAACCATTTTTGGCTTTACTAATCTAGATGCTGATTCCCACGTAGCCGACTTCATTTATTCAGCGTTTCAACAAGAAATCGAGCCGTAACGATACGTGTAGTTTGGTGGCGTACCAGTTCAAGCAAATCACTTTTGTCTCCCGTCACCAGAAATTCAGCGTTAGAAGCTTGAGCAAGTGCGAGCAAAAAATCGTCGTTAGGGTCAGGCGACAATCTGACATTTGGCAGATTGTCATACATTAAGGCCAATCGGCGAATATCATTGATCATTCTGCCAACTTCACTTGGTTTAAGTCGGTCCTTGAAGAAGGGACGCCGTGAAACACGGTTTAGTTCTTCTAGCTGCTGCTCGCATGCAGTCAATTCAAATCGATCTTCTTTCCAATATTCATAGAGACGATCAGGCGGCGTGCCATATCCCATAAGTGCAGAGATCAAGATATTAGTATCGAGGATTACGCGCATTTATTTATCTCATTGCATCGTTATGCATTTCCGCGCGGGTTTCTCGAACAGCTTGATCAATCATTGATTCTAAATCTTCTGGGGGAATGTCACGATTACGGGCTTTAATCTCTTGTGCAGTCTGATCGAGAATTTTCCAGCAAACGGCTTTTTCTACAAATTTAGAAAGATCGCCTTTTTTCATACCGTGCGCCCCAAGAAAGCTACGCAAAGAAAGATCGGTCTCTCTTGACACTGTAATAGTCCAACGAATAGCTTCTGACATAAAAAACTCCTAAGCGGATAAACGTATATCCGCTTATTTTAGCAATTCATCACTGCCAAAACAAGCAAATAATGGCTAAAACATATGACTATTTGAAACCTAACGGCGTGATTGTGCCGGACACCGCTACCGTATTAGAAACCGTACAAAACGAATGGCGTAGTGTATTTGGCAATGATTTGTCCGTTGAGGCAGAAACGCCGCAAGGGGTGTTGATGACGGCGGATGCGTTGGGGCGTAACGCCGTTATTCGCAACAATGCCGCCCTGGCCAATCAGATCAACCCCAACCAGGCAGGCGGGGTATTTCTAGATGCTATTTGCGCGTTAACAGGGCTAGAACGCGCAAAGGCGACCCGTTCCACAATTGCAAACGTAGACGTTACAGGCGTCCCGCATACCTTCATTGGCGAAGGGGCGCGAGCACGCACACAAGCCGGAGATTTATTTAGCACCATTCGCGCAACACGGCTATCTCAAGATGGAATAGGAAAGGTAGATTTTCATTCCGTTGAATATGGCCCGATTGCCGCAACTACGGGCGCGCTAGTGCATATTGTCGATAACGTGTTGGGTTGGGAAACCGTCTATAACGCTGAGAATGCAATGCTTGGGCAAAGTGAGCAATCCGACGAAAGTTTACATGCGCTGCGTAAGCGTACGCTCGCTTTGCAAGGTATATCTCTTTCTGAGGCAATCACTTCTGCCCTGTATGCGATAGAAGGCGTAAAAAGTCTGCAATTTCGAGAAAATACCGATAGCGTGGTACAGATCATCGACGGCGTAACGATGAAGCCTCACTCGATATGGGTCTGTGTGGATGGAGGAACGGATACCGATATTGCACAAGCACTCTTGAAAAATAAGAGCGCCGGCGCGGGTTGGAATGGCGCGGTGGCTCTCCAAGCTATCGACGCCGCTTCAGGGCAGAAATACAGCGTGTTATTTGATCGGCCAACCCCTCGCCATTTTTTAGTGCGTGTCACGGTACGTGCTGACGTGTCCGTTACTGACCCACAACATGCCGTGCGCCAGGCAATTACGACCTATTCCGAAAACCTACTTGAAAATGACAAGGGTTTTAGATTGGGTATGAGTGTCTCCCCGTTTGAGCTTGCCGCCGCGGTTAACCGTGGTGTGCCAGGTATTTACGTACAGCTAGTAGAAATCTCTAACCTCGAGCCGGTTGAATACGTCACAACTGAAATTAAGCTCAACATGTGGGAAAAGGCATTTATCACGCCTTCGGCTATCCAAGTGATCGTAGTATGAAAATCCAATCGTTCGATTTTTCAGTTGACCTATTACAGGCGCTACTTTGGCAATACAACGATGCCGACAATCTGCTCGGGCTACTTGAGCGTAAGCAGGCATGGTACGAGCAAAACCATACCGAATTTTGGGAAAAATGGGTGCGCGATGTGTTTGATTTGCGTACCGCTAATGATTTTGGGTTAGCGATCTGGGCAACCCTACTTGGTGTGCCATTGAGCGTTACTGTAGACCCGACTAAACCAGAAACACCAGTATTTGGGTTCGGTGCCTCTAATAAGAATTTTGGGCAGGGGTGCTTTGGCAGTCAATCGTCCTCAACCAT
>JASSUB010000029.1:0-28270 GCA_031963205.1 Mycoavidus cysteinexigens | reverse complement strand
GCGATACCGCTTGTAAAATCTATCAGATTGAGGAAAGGGGGTAGCGGAATGTCGGCTAAAAGCGATAGCCAACGTTAAGATAAGTAATCATTGGATTCGCTTTAATTTCTGCTTCATTGGTCATTTTTATGGGTCCCATAGGCATATTGGCAGTCGCATGTATCTTGGCGGTGATGCGCAAAGGTAAGTACGAGACCGATAGACCAGCGAACCAGCGCTTGCTTAACTGATATGAGAAACCGACATTAAAGATAGGTGTCCATTGGCTGTCGGCCGAGACCTCAGTTGCCGTACCAGGGAATTTGTATAATCTTTTTTGCTCGAAATCGGCGTTAGTCAGTTTTGCATCAGTGAACCAGACTCGACTAATTCCAAGGCCTGTATAGGGACGGAATTTTGCCTGTGCATTGAAAAAATAATACTTGAGCAATAACGCTGGGCTCCATTGCCGTGCTGAACCGAGTTTACCGTAGCTTGCATATTCACCCTCACCTTTCAAATCGAAACTCGGCGGAATGCCTATGACGAATTCACCTGCAATGTTATCTGTAAAGAAATAATGACCCGATAAGCCAAACGTGTTTGTGTTATTAACTGAGGCGCCTGTATTGCTATAGACTTTAGCGAGCGCTGGCGGCGACGTTCTGCGCATGGGGCGACTGCTATTCCTAGTATCTAAATGGAGCCAGCCAGTACCAAGCATAAAGCTACCAGCGGTCTGGGCATGAGCGGCGGCCGCGCCCACCAATAAGACGGCACCTGCTGCAAAAATACGGGCCAATTTCATTTTTCCTCCTTGGTAAAGGATGCTTTGATACCTGCATTCTGTTTTGTGGGCAGTGGCAAAAGTGTAACCAATTTTCAACAGCTCTAGCTGAAAAATATGAACTATCGCCCGATATTACAAGTGAGGGGGCGTGTTTGCTGGCTAGGTGTGTTGTACGTACGGTCTCCTCAAATTTGATCCTCCTCCCAACCACGCTATCGGTACTCCTAACGAAATAAAGCACACACAAACTAAAAGAAAAGATAAAGTGACTCCTCTTATAATCTACGGTTCCCTAATCTGAACTCAAAATTCGGTGATACAGTGCCTCATATCCACTCTGACAACTTGCTTGAACTGCGCGATATCGATTTCGGCTATGGCGAGCGGCTGGTACTTAAAAACTTAAATATGTGTTTTAAGCGCGGCCAGGTGGTAGCCGTTATGGGTGGCTCTGGTTGCGGTAAAACAACAATTTTGCGCTTAATTGGCGGCTTGGAGCGGGTCCGGCGCGGGCAAGTGCTGTTCGAGGGCGCGGATATTGGCAAGCTTGATACGGCCGGTATTTATGCATTGCGCCGAAAAATGGGCATGCTATTTCAATTTGGTGCGCTGTTTACGGATATATCGGTATTTGATAATGTCGCGTTCGCTTTGCGTGAACACACTCAATTGTCAGAAAGCGTGCTGCAAGATTTAGTGCTGATGAAGTTAAATGCGGTGGGTTTGCGCGGCGCCCGCGACTTAATGCCCGCTGAAATTTCCGGCGGCATGGCGCGGCGTGTTGCCTTGGCCCGTGCAATCGCTCTCGATCCTACATTAATTATGTATGATGAGCCGTTTGCTGGCCTTGACCCAATTTCGCTTGGCATTACTGCAAATTTGATTCGCACTTTAAATCAGGCGCTTGGCGCCACCTCCATTCTAGTGACTCATGATGTACCGGAATCATTTGCTATTGCCGATTATGTCTATTTCATTGCGGATGGCGCTCTCCATGCTGAAGGCAGCCCAGAGCAGTTGCGTGCCTCAACTGATCCGACGGTGCGTCAGTTTCTTGATGGCGCGGCAGAGGGGCCGTTTGGCTTTCACTATCCGGGCGCGCCGCTGGCCGCTGATTTTGGCCTTACGGCGGCTGCCGGAGTACGTTCATGATTAGCCTGCTCGGTCGCGCAGTGCTCAATGGCCTAAGTCGCGCGGGCTATGGTACGCGGATGTGGCTACGGTTGCTGAGTGAGGGTTGGCGCTTATTACAGCGGCCACGCTTGGTGACGCAGCAGATTCATTTTGTGGGTAATTATTCGCTGGTGATTATCGCCATCTCAGGTCTTTTTGTGGGATTTGTGCTGGGTTTGCAAGGCTATTACACTTTAAGCCGCTATGGCTCGGCAGAAGCGCTGGGCCTGCTGGTCGCATTGTCGCTTGTGCGTGAGTTGGGGCCGGTCGTCACCGCACTGCTATTTGCTGGGCGCGCGGGGACTGCATTGACGGCTGAAATTGGCCTAATGAAAGCGGGTGAGCAATTGACTGCAATGCAAATGATGGCGGTTGATCCACTATCGTTTGTGGTGGCGCCGCGCTTTTGGGCCGGGGTGATTGCCATGCCAATTTTGGCGGCGATTTTTAGTGCGGTTGGGATTCTTGGCGGTTATTGCGTTGGCATCTTAATGATTGGTGTCGATAGCGGCGCATTTTGGTCACAAATGCAAAGCGGCGTCGATGTCTGGCGCGATATCGGCAATGGTGTGGTGAAAAGTTTTGTGTTTGGTTTAGCCGTGACCTTTATCGCTTTATATCAAGGCTATGAAGCTAAGCCTACGCCCGAAGGCGTAGCGCGGGCGACCACACGCACTGTTGTCTTCGCTTCTTTGGCCGTGCTGGGGCTTGATTTCTTGTTGACAGCATTGATGTTTAGCAATTAAACGGATCAAAATGATGAAAAAAAATACGCTTGATTACTGGGTTGGCTTGTTTGTTGTGCTGGGCGCTTTGGCGCTGCTCTTTTTAGCGCTCAAAGCAGGGAATATGAGTTCACTATCATTCCAATCTACGTACCCAATTGAATTGAAATTCGATAACATTGGCGGCCTTAAGCCACGTGCAGCGGTGAAAAGTGCCGGTGTGAACGTTGGCCGGGTGGCGCAAATTGATTTTGATAGCGTGACCTATCAAGCAGTGGTTACGCTTGCTCTGCAACGGCAATACCAATTTCCAAAGGACAGTTCAGCGCAAATTTTGACGGCTGGGTTACTTGGCGAGCAATACATTGGGCTTGAGCCAGGTGGCGACGAGCAGATGCTGCAAGCGGGCGATACGATTACGATGACGCAATCTGCTGTAGTACTCGAAAAACTGATCAGTCAATTTATTTACGGTAAAGCCGCAGATGCTGGCGCAAGCAAGCCGGCGCCGGCTGTGCCGAGTGAGTCCGGGGCAACGCCCGAAGGTCAATAAATGAAACAACTCTCCAAAGCTGCTACAGATCTCGGCTGGCAGCTTAGCCGGATGGCGATATGCGCACTAGCCTTAGGGCTTGCAGCGTGTACTAGCGTGCGCGCGCCTTCAAAGTCTGACCCGCTTGAAGGTCTGAATCGTACCATTTTCGAGTTTAACGATACCGTCGATCGTGTTGCGCTTAAGCCGGTGGCAAAAGCATATAATCGGACCCTACCTAAGGCTGCGCGCGTCAGTGTATCGAACTTCTTCTCGAACCTGGGCGATGTATCTGTGATGGTGAATAATCTGCTGCAAGGCAAACTCACCGCAGGCACTGAAGATTTGATGCGGATCTCAATCAATACCTTGTTTGGCGTGGGGGGCTTATTCGACGTGGCAAGCGCCGCCGGGCTGCAAAAACACCAAGCCGATTTGGGGCTTACGCTGGGCTACTATGGCATAGGAACCGGTCCTTATCTGGTGTTGCCGATATTGGGTCCAAGCACGCTACGGGATGCTGCAGGGTTGCTGATTGGCCGTGAGGTGGATCCGATGAGCTATATTGATCCAGTTGCCCTGCGCAATCAGTTATACGGTGTGCGCGTTGTCAATGCGCGCGCAGCCTTATTGCAGGCGAATGATTTACTTGAAGATGCTGCGCTCGATAAATATTCTTTTGTGCGCAACGCTTACCTGCAACGCCGTCAATATTTAATTTATGATGGCAATCCGCCGCCGCCCGATTATGAAGAGGATGAGGGGGATATACCGGTATATGAAGACCCAGAAGAGTCGGCTGTATCTGCTCCGCTAGCCCCTCAACAAGAGGCGATAAAAGATGAGCTAGCGCCGCAAGAGGCGGTGATTAAGATGCAAGACGAGAAAACAACGCCAACTGATAGGCGAGTTCCCGCCCAACAAGTCATGCCGCCTCTAAGGAATTTTCCAAATTTGCGTTTTTGATAGTTTATAAATTTTGACGATAGGTCTTTTTTAAAAGTGAGTCATATGAAGAAAAATACTTTAAGATTAATGCTCCTGCCAATATATGCGGCACTATGCTGGTTTTGTAACACGGCCCTGGCGCAAACTGCCGAGGCCAGTATAGCCAACACCAGTACTCCTGATGGCCTGGTTAAGGCCATCACCACTGAAGTGCTCGATAGCATTAAAAAAGACTCTGGCATTAAGCAGGGGGATATTGGTAAAATTTCTCAGTTGGTTGATCAAAAAATTTTGCCGCATGCCGATATTGGGCGTACTACGCGTCTAGTGATGGGACGTCATTGGCGGACAGCTACGCCACAGCAACAAGCAGAATTAGTCAAACAATTTAAAGATTTATTGTTTTATACCTATTCGGGCGCTGTATCGCAGGTTCGTGATCAGAAGATTGAGTACTTACCTTTCCGTATGGCACCGGATGCAACTGATGTCGTGGTGCGCACCAAGGTTGTTAACCAGGGGCAGATCATCGGTCTTGATTATCGCTTAGAGAAAAAAGGGCATGCATGGAAAGTCTACGATTTCAACGTAGGCGGTGCTTGGTTGGTGCAAACCTACCAGCAGCAATTCAGTGAGCTTATTTCGCAACGTGGAGTGAGCGGTTTGCTTGAATTTTTAAAGCAGCGCAACCAAAAACTCGCGAGTGGGTCGCATTAATGGCAGTGTTTTCGACCGGAACAGCGCTGACACATGGAAGCGCCATGGCTGAACTTGCAGCAGGTTTAGCCTATATCACAACAAACTCAGCCGCAGCGGTGCGCATCGACTGCATGTCAGTTGTGCGGTTTGATTCGTCTGCGCTGGCGGTTTTGCTGGCTTGGTTCCGAGCAGCTCAAGCACGGGGCAAGACGCTTGAGGTGCTTAATTTGCCGGCCAAGCTTAAGAGCTTGGCGCGGGCTTATGGGGTTGATGAGTTATTGAAATTATAAAAGTAGTGTGCCGCGCTTCAGTCAGTGTGCTGAATTAAATGAGATATTGTTCAAGTTTTTCTTCGTTGAACTGCACACCATCACGGCGCGCTAGCGTAGATTTCCCCTATAATCAGGTGTTTCGCAACCTTCAAAAGCAATCTCGATACCATAGACCTTGCTCACATTCTCATGCCAGCCATAGAAATCCGTAACATTAAAAAGCGTTACAAAGCCCTCCAAGCGCTCAAAGGCATCAATTTGTCGATTGAGGAGGGTGAGTTTTTCGGTTTACTGGGCCCTAATGGGGCGGGTAAAACGACTCTAATTAGCATCCTTGCCGGCCTCGCACGCGCCGATGAAGGCGAAGCGCTGGTGCTCGGGCACAATGTCGTGACTGACTTTCGTGCGGCGCGCCAGGTATTAGGCGTGGTACCGCAAGAATTAGTGTTTGATCCTTTTTTTACGGTGCGTGAAACGCTGCGTATCCAATCTGGCTATTACGGGCTTAAACGTAATGACGATTGGATCGATGAAGTCATGACCCACCTTGATTTAACTGAGAAGGCTGAAGTCAATACGCGCGCGTTGTCCGGTGGTATGAAGCGTCGTTTACTGGTGGCGCAGGCATTGGTGCATCGGCCGCCGGTAATCGTGTTAGATGAGCCCACTGCAGGCGTGGATGTTGAGTTGCGCCAAGGGCTGTGGAAGTTTATTGCGCGCTTAAATCGTGAAGGGCATACGATTGTATTAACCACGCATTACCTCGAAGAAGCGGAGCAATTGTGTGATCGCATCGCGATGCTTAGAAGAGGTGAGGTAGTGGCGCTAGATACTAAGCAGGCAATGCTGCAACGCTTTTCTAGCGCTCAGTTGTTGCTACGCTTGACCAAAGGTGTCTTGCCTGCAAATCTGCAGGCGCTGGCAACCGGGCAACAGATAGACATTAATCAATATGCGCTACGACTTAGCTCTTATGCTGCAGTCGAGTCGATTCTTGCTCAGTGCCGTGCGGCAGGGTGTGAGATTGAAGAAATTGGCATCCGTAAAGCGGACCTTGAAGACGTGTTTATCCAGGTGATGAATGGTTCATCAGCGGCTGAGAAAATTTAAGAGGAACGCGTGATGATTGGTTTTTATACTTTATTTTGTAAAGAAGTTTTGCGTTTTTGGAAGGTCAGCCTGCAAACGATTGTAGCGCCGATTATTACGGCCTTTCTGTATTTGGTGATTTTTGGTCAAGCGTTGCAAAATCATGTGCAGGTATACCCAGGGGTGGGCTATAAAAGCTTTTTGATTCCCGGTTTGGTGATGATGGCTGTGCTGCAAAACGCTTTTGCCAATAGCTCATCGTCGCTGATTCAATCGAGAGTGACCGGTAACCTTGTGTTTATGCTGTTATCGCCACTAGGCGCACGGGAAATATTTAGTGCCTATGTGCTTGCATCTGCTGTGCGTGGCATGTGCGTGGGGGCCGGGGTTTGGTTGGCAACAGCTTGGTTTGTGCCGATGAGCTTCGCCTCACCGCCTTATATCTTCGCGTTTGCACTGCTGGGGGCGGCGACTCTTGGCATAATGGGGTTGGTAGCGGGTATTTACTCAGAAAAATTTGATCAATTGGCCGCGTTTCAGAGCTTTTTAATTGTTCCATTAACTTTTCTGGCAGGGGTATTCTATTCGATCGAGGCATTGCCGGATTTCTGGAAGCACGTATCTAGGCTGAATCCATTCTTTTATATGATTGATGGTTTTCGGTATGGTTTTTTTGGGGTGTCGGATATCGCACCACTTAAGAGTCTGGCAATTACTTTGGGCTTTTTTATTGCGCTTGCCGGCCTGGCGATGCGTATGTTGGTGAGCGGTTATAAGCTGCGCCATTAAAACGATAGGCGAAAAAATAATGGATAAATTGCTGATTCAAGGCGGCCAACGCTTAGTAGGTGAAGTTAACGTTTCGGGCGCTAAAAATGCGGCTTTGCCGATTTTGTGTGCCAGCTTATTGGGTGCCGGACAGCTTGATTTAAGTAATGTGCCGAATTTGCAGGATGTACGCACCATGCTCGCCCTGCTTACTCAAATGGGGGTGCGAGCCGTGGGGTCTGGCCAAGCCATGACGCTTGATGGTAGTTGCGTGGATCAGCCGGTGGCGCCTTATGAGCTAGTGAAGACCATGCGTGCTTCAATTTTGGTATTGGGGCCGCTGGTGGCGCGTTTGGGCGAGGCGCGGGTATCGTTGCCGGGCGGCTGCACGATTGGTGCGCGGCCGGTTGAGCAGCATATCAAAGGTCTACAGTTGATGGGGGCGCAGGTCGAACTTGAGCGTGGTTATATTAATGCGCGCATCAAGCAAGGCACGCGGCTCAAAGGCAATCGCATTATCTTTGATATGATCACGGTGACCGGTACAGAAAACCTGCTGATGGCAGCGACCCTGGCCGAAGGCGAAACGGTGCTGGAGAACGCGGCGCGTGAGCCGGAAGTGGCTGATTTAGCCCATCTCTTGGTTGCGATGGGTGCAAAAATCGATGGCATTGGCACCGATCAGCTGACGATTCAAGGGGTAGACCGGCTGCATGGCGCGCGTCACCAGGTAATTCCCGATCGGATTGAAGCGGGTACTTTCCTCTGTGCCGTCGCCGCAGCAGGCGGCGATATTATGCTGCGTAATATCGAACCCATGTTGCTGGATGTGGTACTGAGTAAGTTGTGCGAGGCAGGAGTTCGGATCGAGTCAGGCTCTAATTGGATTCGCGCCACGATGAACCAGCGCCCGTCAGCAGTCAGTTTTCGTACTTCTGAATATCCTGCCTTTCCGACGGATATGCAGGCGCAGTTTATGGCGCTTAATTGCATTGCTGTCGGTGCAGCTCAGATTATCGAAACAATTTTTGAAAATCGCTTCATGCATGTGCAAGAACTTAATCGGCTAGGGGCTAATATCATGGCGGATGGTAATACTGCATTTGTTACCGGGGTTGAGCATCTGTCTGGTGCAAGGGTCATGGCGACGGATTTACGCGCCTCTGCAAGTCTTGCAATTGCTGGGCTGGTGGCCGAGGGCGAAACACTGATTGAGCGGATCTATCATCTTGATCGTGGTTATGACCAGATGGAACAGAAATTATCTGCTCTTGGTGCACGGGTAAGCCGTGTGGTGGAAACTGCGTCGGCGGTGCATGCAGTGTAATGCACACTTGGTTAATGACGCAGCGACCTTAGCTGATCTCGGCATCGCTTACGCTGGCCTTATCTAAAGGCCGCATCTTCGATGAGACAGCCCCTTTTTGGCGGCGGCGGGCATTGCCGTTGACGGCCATCCGGAAGGCGTTACGGTGACTGATGTGAACGCGCTTGAAATTGCTGCGGCGCAGCTTGAACATTCTTTGCGAGAGCTTGAACCCAAACAGCGCACAGCGCTTGAAGTGGCTGCAATGCGTATCCTTCATCAGCACTGATGCTTGATCGGTGCGCCTTTTACCTTTGCGGTCGCACGCGATAACATTTTCGCCCAGAAAAAAATACAGTTATAGGGCTACAACTGTACTACAATTTTATCCACAGGAACCCGTAACCTTATCTATTGAAGACTGCTATGTTGTTGATCCCAGCCATCGACCTGAAAGACGGTCAGTGCGTGCGCCTAAAGCAAGACGATACGCAACTAACCACGGTATTTTCCACAGAGCCGGCAGAGATGGCCCGCCATTGGGTCAAGCAAGGTGCACGCCGTTTACATTTGGTTGATTTGAATGGCGTTGGCGCGGGCAAACCAAAGAATGAAGCGGCGATTCGGGCGATTATTGATGAAGTGGGTGAAGAGATCCCGATTCAACTGGGCGGCGGAATCCGTGATCTTGGCACCATCGAACGTTATTTGGATAATGGGCTATCGTATGTCATTATTGGTACAGCGGCGGTCAAAAATCCCGGCTTTTTACGTGAAGCATGTAGCGCATTTAATGGGCATATCATTGCTGGCCTTGACGCCAAAGCAGGCAAAGTGGTCACCGATGGTTGGAGCAAACTCAGTGGCCATGAAGCGACCGATTTAGCGCGCAAATTTGAAGAATATGGCTGCGAAGCTTTAATTTATACAGATATTGGCCGGGACGGCAGGTTACCAGGAATTAATCTCGAGGCCACAGTACAGATCGCGCAGAAGGTCAAAATTCCAGTGATTGCCAGCGGTGGCTTAGTGAGCTTAGCCGATATTGAAGCACTGTGTGCGGTTGCAGATCAAGGCATTGACGGCGTAATGTGTGGCCGGGCACTCTATACGGGCGAACTCGCTTTCGCCGCGGCGCAAAGTCGGGTGGATGAGATAAGAGGTTGATGCTTTTATTAGAGCAGCCGCCAAATGCCCCTATCTGGTTGACGGTTGGCCAGTATTTAAAACCCCCGGAGAAAATTTTAAATGCCTAAAAGCGACGCTATAACCTCTAATGATATCTTGCAGCGCTTAGCTGTTCTCGTCGATACTCGCAAAACAAGTACCCCGCAGCGTTCCTATATTGCCCGTCTTTTTCATCAAGGTGATGATGCAATTTTGAAAAAAATTGGTGAAGAGGCCACTGAAGTTGTGATGGCGGCAAAAGATGTACGACACGGAGATGCGCCTGCAAAGTTGATTGGCGAAGTGGCTGATTTATGGTTCCATTGTTTGGTGATGCTAGCGCATTTTGAGTTGAGCCCAGCGGCGGTGCTAGCCGAATTAGAGCGTCGTGAAGGGATCTCTGGACTTGATGAAAAAGCGTTGCGTAAAGCGCTTGCGCGTGCTGAAAATGACGCATAGATTTCTATATTAAATCACGCTTAAACGCTAACCGTTCATGGTTAACTTTCGCACCACAAATTTGAGAACTTAGGGAAACTGAACCATGAGTAACGATCAATTTGGAAGTAGGCCAATCTTGGCAGCCAGTGATGTACTCCCGGTTGAGCAAGAACGCCGTTTACGGGCCTTGATGCACGTCCTATATGGACTGTATGCGCTGTCCTTGTTCATCGGCGTGAGCGCAGTAGTTGCTGTGATGATTAATTATGTGAAGCGTAGGGAGGCAAGCGGAACCTTCTACGCTAGCCATTTTAGTTGGCAAATTCGCACTTTTTGGTGGTCTGTGGGATTGGGGGTGCTGAGTTGGTTATTTCAGGGCATATTTATTGGCAAACTGATAGTGTGGGGGACGGTACTTTGGGTGACGTACCGGATTATTCGGGGTTGGCTCCATTTAAATGATCGTAAGCCAATATAAAATGCAATAAGATAGAACTCTTTCATCAACCATAGTGTTAAGCGAATATTATGAACCGCGACGATTGTCTTTTTTGCAAGATTGCAGCCGGCGAAATACCGAGTAAAAAAGTGTATGAGGATGATGAGTTCTATGTCTTTCACGATATCCGGCCGGCCGCTCCTGTGCATGTACTGGTGATTCCGCGTCAGCATATTGAGGCGCTCTCTAATTGCGGCCCGCAAGAGGCGCCGCTGCTTGGTAGAATGATGACCTTGTTGCCGCGGCTCGCAGCGCAGCTTGGAGTTGACTATACTGGAGGTAACACCGGCTTTCGTACGGTGTTTAATACCGGTCCGGGTGGCGGTCA
Source organism: Mycoavidus cysteinexigens (assembly GCA_031963205.1). Classification (GTDB taxonomy): domain Bacteria; phylum Pseudomonadota; class Gammaproteobacteria; order Burkholderiales; family Burkholderiaceae; genus Mycoavidus; species Mycoavidus cysteinexigens_C. The sequence continues at coordinate 17,554 of JASSUB010000029.1, read as the reverse complement.
AGAGGTGTATCATTTGCACGCGCATATTCTTGGTGGACCTGGACCATGGTCGCGTATGGGGTGAATGCCCACATTCCGCGTAGCATGTGTGACGTAAAAGGAAAATGATTATGTTTACAGGTTTAGGCAGTCCCTTGCATTGGCTGATTGTCCTTTTGATTGTTGCGCTTGTATTTGGCACTAAAAAGCTGCGCAACATTGGCAGTGATCTGGGTAGTGCAATTAAAGGCTTCAAAGATGGTCTGCGTGAGGGTGAACACGCTTCGCCTGAGCGCAAACAGAAAATAGTATCGGGTCTTGATACAACTCAGCCTGAGGCAAAAAATAAACCCCTAGAGCGCGATATATATTAATCCAATAAACCGGCTTCGCTTTTCATATGTTCGATCTCGGTTTGGCAAAGCTTGCACTGATTGGTGTGGTTGCACTGATTGTACTTGGCCCGCAACGTCTGCCGCGTGTTGCACGCACGGCTGGAACCTTGCTTGGGCGGGCGCAACGCTATATAAGTCAGGTCAAAGCCGAGGTAAGCCGAGAGCTTGAAGTCGAAGAGTTGCGGAAAATGCGCGCTCAGTTTGAGCAAGTGGCGCAGCAGGGAGAACAGTCTTTCTATGATGCGGTGCATCTATCCCCCGAAAAAAGTGCTACGGTAGACAGTACCTTACCCTCGATTCGGCGGCCAGCAACTTTGCCTAAACGTAGCAATTGGCGCATTAAACAGTCGGTGTTGCCAGTCTGGTACAAACGTACCGCCCGTAAGCGGGTGCATGTGCAGTCGGCGGCAGCGCGTATGGTGCGTTACAAACCCGCAAACTTGCGCCGGTTTTTCTAAAAAACTCCCCTATCTATTGACTTTGGCGTGAACCATCCTCAATCCACTACAACAAGCGAAGACACGTTTATTTCCCATCTGGTCGAACTGCGCAGTCGGGTCATGCGGGCAGGGGCTGCCGTGCTTATTGTATTTATTGGACTGATCTATTGGGCGCCGGATATTTTCCGGCTGTTGGCGCGCCCTTTACTGAGCAATTTGCCTAAAGATGGCAAAATGGTTGTGTTAGATGTCACGGGTTCTTTTTTTGTGCCGGTCAAGGTTACGCTGTTAGTTGCATTGGTGATTGCATTACCGTTTGTGCTCTACCAGGTATGGGCGTTTATTGCGCCTGGGCTTTATCAGCATGAGAAGAAGCTGATTGTGCCACTTGTCGGCAGTAGTTATGCACTCTTTTTAAGCGGGATGGCGCTCGCTTATTTCTTGGTGTTTCCAGCAATTTTTCGCGTCATGGCGCATTACAATGAGCCGCTTGGCGTACAGATGGCAACCGATATCGACCATTATCTAAGTTTTGCGTTAACTCTGTTTCTAGCTTTTGGGATCGCATTTGAAGTGCCGATCGTGGTCGTGTTGCTAGTGCGCATGGGGGTGCTGACTTTGAGCAAGCTTAAACAAATCAGGCCTTATGTTATCGTTGGCGCTTTTATTATTGCCGCCGTTGTGACCCCGCCAGATGTGCTTTCGCAATTTTTGTTGGCGGTGCCACTGATTGTACTCTATGAAATAGGCTTGCTCGCTGCGCGACTATTGCTCAAAAAAGAAGAGAAAGTTAATTAACTTCATCATTGCGTGATGTATTTTTAGGCGGTAGTGGGCGTTTGCCAATGGCCACAATGATATCCAAAGGCTTGTTTTTACGCACAATATGTAATTTTGCCTCGGTGCCGGGTTTAATTTGTGCAATCACATCTAGCAATTCAGTCGTGTCATTGATATGCGTGCCATTGACGTCAACCAAAATATCGCCTGGGCGTATGCCGGCTTTATGAGCTGGGCCGCCTTGCAACACGCCGGCAACGATGGCGCCAGATTGACGCTCTAGATCAAATGATTCAGCAATTTCTGGCGTAATATCCTGAGGTTCGATACCGATCCAGCCGCGTGTAACAGCACCCGTGGAGATAATGCTTTCAAGTACGCTACGCGCAGTAGAAATTGGAATCGCAAAACCGATGCCTAATGAGCCGCCACTACGTGATGCCGAATAAATAGCCGTATTAATGCCGAGTAAATGACCATTTGTGTCAACTAATGCGCCGCCAGAATTGCCTGGATTAATCGGGGCATCGGTCTGAATGAAATTTTCAAAGGTATTAATGCCGAGATGGTTACGCCCAAGCGCGCTAATAATGCCCATGGTAACGGTTTGACCCACTGCGAAAGGGTTGCCGATGGCGAGCACGACATCGCCAATGCGCGCCTCTTCCACGCGCCCAAGCGTGATGGCAGGGAGATTAGGTAAATTGACCTTTAATACGGCAAGGTCGGTTTCTGGATCGGTGCCAATCACTTTTGCGGGCGCTTTGCGGCCATCTGCGAGGGCGATTTCGATTTCATCCGCGCCGTCGACCACATGGTCATTGGTTAGAATGTACCCTTCTGGGCTGACGATGACGCCTGAGCCTAGGGTTGACTCGGGTTGCTCACGTGGCCGCCGGCCGCCATGATCACCGAAAAAATAGCGAAACAGCGGGTCTTCCATACGCAGGTCCCGGGTGGGCGTGGCATCTGCGCTTGAAAATATATTCACCACAGCTGGCATGGCTTTTTGGGCAGCATCCGCATAAGACCATGCTGGCTTGCTGCGGAGATTAACCGCGGGTGCGGCTTCCCGTAAGGCAACAATGGGCGAACCCAACTGCTGGCCAAATTGTCCTTGCCTTTGTAGCCATTCAGGCTTTAATGTGGCGACAATAAACAAAAGCGCCAAGAGCAGAGTGACCGTTTGCGCGAAGAGGAGCCAGAAACGTTTAAGCATGGAAAAAGATTAGAGCGAATATGGATAATAATGAACTGAGATTGTACTTGAACCGGCTATTGGCCGCGGATTGTTTTCAAGATTACTGCCCCAATGGGTTGCAGGTTGAAGGGCGACGGCAAATCAACAAACTTGCAACCGGTGTAACGGCTTCATTGGCTTTACTTGAGGCCGCACTTGCTTGGGGTGCAGATGCGATTTTGGTGCATCATGGTTTTTTCTGGAAAAATGAGGCATTACCTATCACGGGCTGGAAATACCGGCGGCTACGCGTGCTGTTGGCGCATGATATTAATCTATTTGCGTATCATCTACCGCTCGATGCCCATCGTGATTTAGGCAACAATGCTCAATTGGGGGAACGCCTGGGCTGGGTTGCGGACGGGCGTTTCGGGGCCAATCAGCTAGGCTGGCTGGCGACTTTGCCGGTGCCGGTTACTTTAGACGCTATGGTGGCGCATGTAGCTCAGCGATTAGATCGCCAGCCACTGGCCTTAGGTGATGCGCACCATAAGGTGCGTCGTGTAGCGTGGTGCACAGGCGCTGCGCAGGGTTTGTTTAACGACGCGATTGAGGCTGGTGCCGATCTGTATCTGAGTGGCGAAATCTCCGAGGCCACGACGCATTTATCCCGCGAAAGCGGCGTTGCCTATTTGGCTGCGGGTCATCATGCGACGGAGCGTTACGGAGTGCAGGCGCTAGGCGCGCATTTAGCGAGTACTTTTGAGATTGAGCATTGCTTTATTGATATTGATAATCCGGTTTAAGCAAAGCCGCGCCTATCAGCTTAAGCTGGCGCCGTACCCGGATGTAAGACGCGGATACGCGGCACAAGTTTATCTTTTAAAGTACGTGTTGCTACGCGCATATCGTATTCGGCCTGCAAGTTTAGCCAAAAGCGCGGCTCCATATTAAAGTACAGCCCTAGCCGTAACGCAGTATCGGCGGTGATGGGACGTGAGCCATGCACTAGGTTGCTGATGCGGCTGGGAGACACATCGATGTTAGCGGCTAGCCGCCGGGCTGTAATTCCCATAGGTTTCATGAATTCTTCAAGGAGAATTTCGCCAGGGTGAATTTCATCAAGTAGCTCGGACATATAAATTTCCTTTTAGCGCTTTCTTAGTGGTAATCGACGATTTCTACACGATGCCCTCCGTCTTCGTGCCATTCGAAGCACACACACCATCGTTCGTTAACCCGAATGCTATATTGTCCTTTCCGGTTACCCTTTAAGGCTTCTAGCTGGTTTCCTGGCGGAATGCGCAAATTGTTTAGCCCAACAGATGCGTGAAGTTGCAGTAGCTTACGACGCGCTACTCGCTCAATATGCTTGAAGCAAGTTACATTCCGGCTGTGAAACAATGCCATTGTGTCGGCACAAGCGAACGACTGTATCATTTGTTAATTTATTCCGTGAAACAGAATCTGTCGAGTGGAATTTTGTTTGAAAAAACAGACATTTAATGAAACTGCCTAATGGAAATGAAAATTTTCCCATAGACTGGGCATGTTCTCGATTAGGCTGATTGGTATAATGAAAAAAGAAGCAGAATACAGCCTAAAAAACGGGGGTATATGTTGATGCGAGACAAGCAAGGAAAAACGGTTAATAGTGAGCGCCGGCACTGGTTGATTGCGACTTCTGTCGCGGGTGGCATAGGAGGGATTGCCACGCTGTTGCCTTTTGCGGGGTCATTGGCCCCGTCTGAGCGGGCTAAGGCGGCTGGAGCGCCGGTCGAGGCGGATATTAGTCACCTGCAAAGGGGTGAAGTGATGACGGTTGCGTGGCGCGGCAAACCTGTATGGATTATCAATCGTAGCGATGAGATGTTGGCTGATGTGGATAAAGCTGATCCCATGATTGCTGACCCTGATAGCAAAAACCCTTTCTCGATGCCACTGCCCGATTACTGTAAAAACAAATATAGAGCGCGGGTTGAACATCCTAATATACTGGTTTTAATTGGCATCTGTACGCACTTGGGATGCTCGCCGGTGCCACGTTTTCAAACCGGACCACAGCACAGCCTACCCAACGATTGGCCAGGCGGTTGGCTATGCCCTTGCCATGGTTCCACTTTTGATCTGGCTGGTCGGGTTTTTAAAAACAAGCCCGCTCCTCAAAACCTGGATGTGCCTCCTTATATGTTTCTCTCAGCGACACGAATAGTAATCGGAAAAGATGAAAAAGGAGAAGCTTAAATGACCAGTCAGCCTTCTAAACCACCTGCTGAATCTACCCTTGAGGCTTCAGTCGAAACCAACGGCGTATTAGCTTGGATCGATCGTCGCTTTCCATTATCGGTGTTTTGGAAGAATCATCTATCAGAATACTACGCCCCCAAGAATTTTAACTTTTGGTATTTTTTCGGCTCGCTCGCCTTGCTGGTATTGGTGATCCAGATTGTAACTGGCATCTTTCTAACGATGAATTACAAACCGGAGGCTAGTCTTGCGTTCTCTTCGGTTGAATACATCATGCGCGAAGTGCCATGGGGTTGGTTGATTCGCTATATGCATTCGACCGGCGCATCGATGTTTTTTGTGGTGCTTTATTTGCACATGTTTCGTGGGCTTTTATATGGTTCATATCGTAAGCCGCGCGAACTGGTTTGGATTTTGGGCTGTCTGATTTTTTTATGCTTGATGGCGGAAGCATTTTTTGGCTACCTATTGCCGTGGGGGCAAATGTCGTATTGGGGGGCTCAAGTTATCGTCAACCTTTTTTCGGCTATTCCATTGATCGGCCCTGATCTGGCGCTGTGGATTCGAGGCGATTATGTGGTGAGCGATGCCACGCTAAATCGCTTCTTTGCTTTTCATGTGATTGCGATTCCATTGATGATATTGTTGTTGGTTGCTCTGCATCTGATTGCATTGCACCAAGTTGGCTCGAATAACCCGGATGGCATTGAGATTAAAGATAAAAAGGATGAGCATGGCGTGCCGCTTGATGGGGTGCCGTTTCATCCATACTACACGGTGCATGATTTAATGAGTGTGTCGATCTTTTTGCTAATTTTTAGCGCGATTGTTTTCTTTGCGCCAGAGATGGGGGGGTATTTTCTTGAGGCTAATAATTTTATTCCGGCTGATTCATTAAAAACGCCAACTGAAATCGCTCCGGTTTGGTATTTCACCGCATTTTATTCAATGCTGCGCGCCACCACGGACGACTTCAAGCTGGTTTTAATGATCGTGCTTGGCCTACTGGGTTTATTTGCCGTAGTGCGCGCGCGTACCCTTAAATCTAGAGCCATATCGGCGATTGGTATGGCGCTTGTGATTGCGGCAATGCGGGTAACAGAAGCAAAATTTTGGGGAGTGGTCATCATGGGAGGAGCGGTGATGACACTTTTCTTCTTACCCTGGCTGGACCGTAGTCCGGCAAGATCGATCCGCTATCGGCCTTTTTTTCATAAAGTCTTATATACGATATTTGTCTTAGTGTTTTTAACCCTGGCAGTGCTTGGCACTAAACCACCGTCCCCAGTGGCTAATGTGATTTCGCAAATCTGCACGCTGTTGTATTTTGCCTTTTTCTTTGGCATGCCCTATTGGAGCCAGCGTGGTGTTTTTAAGCCAGTGCCGGACCGTGTCACTTTTTCACATAAATCGTGAGTTGACAGTCAAGAAAGGTGGATTTAAATGAAAACACTGCTCTCAATATTGATCTTGGCTGCTGTTATAGTGACTTCAGCGCTGGCAGATGAGCCAACGGTCGCACTGGATCGGGCTCCTGATCGCACGCGCGACCTTGCCGCGCTGCAGCGCGGTGCCCGGCTCTTCGTGAACTATTGTTTAAATTGTCATAGTGCGAACCAAATGCGCTATAGTCGGCTGCGCGACATTGGTATTTCTGCGCAAGAGGTTGAAAGCAATCTGTTGTTTACCGCTGACAAAGTTGGCAAGATGATGCATATTGCCATGCGCGTAGACGATGCTAAAGCATGGTTCGGCACAGATGCGCCAGACCTATCCTTGGAAGCCCGGGCGCGCGGGCGCGACTGGTTATATACCTACTTAAGAAGTTTTTACCGGGATGATACTCGGCCTACTGGGTGGAACAATCAGGTCTTTGAGAATGTTGCGATGCCTCATGTATTATGGCAGTTACAGGGACAACGTACGCTGCAAAGTGAAGGGGAGAGTAGTGCGGGACACGATATCGGTCAAAAAAATATAGGCTACCGGCAACTTACACCGGGTACCTTGTCGCCAATAGATTATGATTCGGCAGTGGCTGATTTAGTCTCTTATTTGGTCTGGATGGCTGAACCAGTACAACAGCAGCGCAAACGGCTTGGGGTGTGGGTGATTGTGTTTTTAAGTATGCTCAGTCTTTTCGCATGGCGGTTGAATGTAAACTATTGGAAAGAAATTAAATAGACATTGTCTAAGCAAATTGCTATAAGGCTAAAGTGAATTGATAGCCTCTGCAAGCAGTCATAAGCGAGTTAAGTGGTTTTGACTTTTCGCAGGGGCGAAGAGTGAAGTGAATGGGCAGCAAGCAGTGCAGCCCTTTGGTTTTTTAAGGAAAGTAAAAAATGATGATTTTATATTCCGGCGCGACGTGCCCGTTTTCTCAGCGTTGCCGGGTGGTCCTATTTGAAAAAGGGATGGACTTTGAAATCCGAGATGTTGATCTTTTCAATAAACCGGAAGATATTGCAGTCATGAATCCATATGGTCAAGTGCCAATTTTAGTGGAGCGTGACTTGATTCTATACGAGTCAAATATCATTAACGAATATATTGATGAGCGGTTTCCTCATCCGCAGTTGATGCCCGCAGATCCAGCACAACGCGCGCGCGCTCGTCTTTTTCTGTTTAACTTTGAAAAAGAATTGTTTGTGCACGTCGCTACGCTTGAATCGGCTAAAGGCCGCTCAACTGACAAGATCCATGAAAAAGCGCGTCATGCCATTCGCGATCGTTTAACTCAATTAGCGCCGATTTTTATTAAAAACAAATATATGCTGGGCGAAGAGTTTTCGATGTTGGACGTAGCTATTGCGCCATTGCTATGGCGCCTTGATTATTTTGGCATTGAACTTTCAAAGAATGCGGCGGCACTCATGAAGTACGCGGAGCGGATTTTTAGCCGTCCTGCCTTCATTGAAGCATTGACCCCTTCAGAAAAGGTCATGCGCCGTTAATCTGGGTTAAGGCGTATGCGATAGCTGTATCTGCATATAGCCCAGTGCGCTTTGCTTGTGGCAGGCGCACTGACCTTCATTTCAAGGATATCGAATGCAGCAAGCGATTTCAACCAAACCTTATCTATTGCGCGCACTTTATGAATGGTGCACTGATAATAGCTATACCCCGCATATTGTGGTGCGAGTGGATAACCAAGTTCGAGTTCCGCGTGAATTCGTCCGTGACGGTGAGATTGTGCTGAATATCAGTTTCAGCGCAACGAGCGGGTTGCAAATGCGCAATGACTGGATTGAATTCAACGCTCGATTTTCTGGTCGAGCGTATAAAATAGAAGTGCCGGTTGAGAATGTGCTGGCTATTTATGCACTAGAAAATGGTCAAGGTATGGCTTTTCCAGTAGATGCGCCGGCCGCAGGCAATGCGGCGGATAGTTTGAGCGCGTCAGATACTGATCCAGCGTTGGCCGAACTGTCAAGCGAAACTCGATCTGCTAAAGAGACAGAGAGCGACAACAACGGCAAGAAAAAAAGTGGCCGGGCGCATCTGAGGATTGTTAAATAAGGCTACCAAATTGTCCGCAATGCGCTATAATTCGGGCCTTGCCGGCTTAGCTCATCTGGTAGAGCAGTTGATTTGTAATCATCAGGTAGCGGGTTCGAGTCCTGCAGCCGGCACCATAAAATTCTTATACCAAAGATCTCAATAGCTTTTTCTCCTGCATTTTCATCTGCTGAAGGCACTCAGCGACCATAGCGGCGCACAATCATCATCCGATGTTGATGTATAAGCTCTCTAGTAAATTTCCAAAGAAAACTTTTTTTAAATTCTCTTAATATCAGAATTTAGCCTGATTATTACTCTAATGCGGCTGCTTTAACTTAATCGCTTTGCCAAAGCTTTCAAAGCAGCCGCACATCTTCACAGCTGAGATACGCGCGCTGGCCTAAACATTAAACAAAAAATTCATCACATCGCCATCGCGTACTTTGTACTCCTTGCCTTCCGCCCGCATTTTGCCCGCTTCTTTTGCGCCCTGCTCGCCCTTATAAGCAATGAAATCCTCAAATGCGATGGTCTGCGCACGAATAAAGCCACGCTCAAAATCAGTATGAATCACCCCAGCGGCTTGTGGTGCAGTATCCCCTATGCGGATGGTCCAAGCGCGTACTTCTTTAACGCCTGCCGTGAAATAGGTTTGTAATCCAAGCAATTTAAAGCCGGCGCGAATCACGCGGTTGAGCCCTGCTTCATCCATCCCCATATCGGCCAAGAAGATGGCTTTATCTTCGTCAGGCAGTTCAGAAATTTCTGCTTCAATCGCCGCACATACTGCAACGACTGGCGCATTTTCCGATTCTGCATGGTGTTTGACCATGTCAAACAAAGGATTGTTATCAAAGCCATCCTCTTTCACATTGGCGATATACATTGTTGGCTTGGCGGTGATGAGGCATAAGGTTTTGAGTAAGACGCGTTCATCGTCCGACAAATCAAGCGCGCGCACAGGCTTTACGGCATCTAGCTGTTTTTGTATTTTCTCGAGCAAAATGACATACTTCGCGGCTTCCTTATCGCCACCTGATTTTGCTGCTTTTGAATAGCGTGACAAGGCTTTTTCAACTGTGCCTAAATCCGCTAGCGCAAGCTCAGTATTAATCACTTCAATATCCGCGAGGGGATTAATTTGACCTGCGACATGCACTACATTCGGATCATCAAAGCAGCGTACAACATGGGCGATAGCGTCCGTTTCACGGATATTGGCTAGAAATTTATTGCCGAGTCCTTCGCCTTTTGAGGCGCCTGCAACTAAGCCTGCAATATCGACAAATTCAACAATCGCAGGCACGGTGCGCTCGGGCTTGACGATATCGGCGAGGGCCGTCAGTCGTTCATCGGGCACTTCGACTATGCCCACGTTTGCTTCGATCGTGCAAAATGGGTAGTTTTCGGCGGCAATGCCGGCTTTGGTTAGGGCGTTAAAAAGAGTCGACTTGCCGACGTTAGGCAGACCGACGATGCCGCATTTGAGACTCATGACATCCTTTCAGAGATAAGGCCTGTTTTACAGGCGAGCAATAAGAATAAGTAAAATGGATGGCTATAATAGCAGGATGATCGAATCTCAAAGTTTTCAGATAGTTGTAGTGGGGGGAGGGCTGGTTGGTAAAGCAGCCGCTCTGGCATTTGCGCAATTGGGGTTGCGGGTAGCTTTGCTCGCTCCGGCAGTGAGTGTACCGGCGGTTTTTAATTCCCGTGTTTATGCGCTTTCGGCCAGCGCTCAAACTTTATTTGAGCAATTACGGATTTGGCAGGCCCTTGATCCTGCGCGCTTGGCGCCTGTCTACGATATGCGTATCTATGGCGATGCGTTGGCTGAGTTGCACTTTTCTGCTTTTCAGGCGCATGTGCCGCAGTTGGCATGGATCACTGAAGCCTCGTTGCTTGAGTCGGCATTGGATACGGCGCTGCAGTTTCAGCCAAATTTGGTTTGGCTAGATCGCCGTGCGCGTCATTTTTCGGTTTTGTCTGAGCGAGCTTTACTTGAGTTGGATGATGGCCAAGTGCTCAGCACTCAGCTTGTGGTTGGCGCGGATGGCGCCCAATCGTGGGTCCGTGCTCAAATGGGGGCAAAGCTGGTGCGGCGCGATTATCAGCAAATCGGCATTGTCGCTAACTTTAAAATTGAACAGCCACATCGTGAAACCGCTTATCAATGGTTCCATAAGGGCGAACTGATTGCCTTATTGCCCTTGCCGGAGAATCATGTATCGCTGGTCTGGTCAGCGCATGAGCAGCATGCTCAAGACTTGCTGGTGCTAGATGAAATGGCTTTTTCAGCTGAGCTTGCAGCGGTCGTAGGAAATCGGTTTGGTGCCCTTCAGTGTGTGTCTCAGAGGCAAGCTTTTCCGCTCAGTTTGCAAAAGGTTGAGCGTCTGATTGCACCACGGGTCGCGCTGGTCGGGGATGCTGCGCATTTGATTCATCCTCTGGCGGGTCAGGGGATGAATCTTGGTTTACGCGATGTGGCGGAATTAGCTCAGGTTCTCGCCGGCAAGGAGCCATTTCGGGATTTGGGCGACATGACGCTATTACGCCGTTATGAACGTGCTCGGCGCGAGGATATTCAGAAATTGTCGCTGGTAACAGATGGTTTGCATCGGCTTTTTTCATGGCCTGGTGGGTTTGCGCGCGGCATACGCAACGCCGGCCTGACGTTACTGAACCAGCAGTCTTTTATCAAGCGCCAATTAGTTGCCTCCGCACTGGGTTTATGAAGCCAATCCACTATACGATTATTCCTAAAGATCCCGCAGCCCATCTTTTTGAAGTGACGCTCACGGTGCTTGATCCTGACCCGGTAGGGCAGCGTTTTATGCTGCCCGTGTGGATTCCAGGTAGTTATAAGGTGCGTGAATTCGCGCGCCATATCGTGACCATCAAGGCGCACTCGGTAGCCACAGGGCGCCGGGTTCCGCTGCAGAAAATGGATAAGCATACTTGGCAAGCAGCGCCGGTTAAAGGGGCGCTGATACTGACTTATGAGGTGTACGCGTGGGAGATGTCGGTGCGTGCCGCCCATCTGGATGACACCATTGGTTTTTTTAATGGCACGAGTGTTTTTTTAGCTGTGCTTGGTCAGCAGGCGGCACCGTGTTGTGTTGAGATAAAAGCGCCGCTTGGAGCGGCATATCACGACTGGCGGGTGGCGACTACATTGACTGAAGCCGAAGCGACACACCGCCATGGTTTTGGTGAATATCGCGCAGCTAACTATGATGAATTGATTGATCATCCAGTCATGTTGGGTGAATTTGCGCTAGCGGATTTTAATGCTTATCAGGTAGCGCATGAAGTCGTCATTGCGGGCAAGGTGCCAGCGCTTGATTTGGCGCGTTTAACGCAGGATTTGCAGCGGATCTGCGAAACGCAGATCGCATTTTTTGAGCCACAGACAAAATGTGCGCCATTTAAGCGTTACATGTTTATGACCATGGCGCTAACCGACGGTTTCGGTGGTCTTGAGCATCGTGCTTCGTCAGCTTTGATTTGTAAGCGTAGTGATTTACCGGCTATCGGGTGCGCGCCAGGCAAGCTGACAGAGGGCTATCGCACTTACCTTAGTTTGTGTAGTCATGAATATTTTCATAGTTGGAATGTTAAACGGATCAAGCCGGTTACATTTGCGCCCTATGATCTTGCCCACGAAAATTACACGACATTACTCTGGTTATTTGAAGGATTCACTTCTTATTATGATGATTTGATGCTGGTGCGCAGCGGGCTGATGACCATGCAGGATTATTTCGCTCTGCTCGGTAAGACCCTGGCAAGGGTGTTGCGTGGGAGCGGTCGGTTTAAGCAAAGCGTTGCTGAGAGCTCATTCGATGCTTGGACTAAATATTATATGCAAGATGAGAATGCAGCCAATGCGATTGTGAGTTATTACCAAAAAGGGGCGTTGATTGCGCTGGCTTTTGATCTTGCTATCCGAGCTCAGACTGAATCTACTCGATCGCTGGACGACGTAATGCGGTTGCTATGGCAGCGCTATGGCCGGGATTTTTATCAGCACCAACCGGTGGGCATTACTGACGATGACATTGAGGCTCTATTCCATGAAGCCACGGGTGTTGATCTCTCCGAGTTGTATCAGGATGCCGTGTATGGCACAAATGATTTGCCGCTAGCAGAGCTATTGGCGCCATTCGAGGTGACGCTTGAGGCTGATCAGGCCAATCATTTGCCGTCACTTGGCATGCGCGTGCGCGAGGGTGTGTGGATTGATGTTGTCTATGAAGGCGGCGCGGCGCATCGGGCTGGCTTGTCAGCAGGAGATAGATTAGTCGCGCTTGATGGCTTGCGCGTGAGTGGCAGTAATCTCGAAGCGTTGCTTGCTCGCTACCAAACAGCAGATCAGTTTGACGTGCATATTTTCCGGCGTGATGAATTGCGTTGCGTGCAACTCACACTTGATCCGCCAGAGGTTGCGAGTTATCGCTTACATCCTTCGGAGTCGCGCAGTGAGGCGTGCAAATGGCGCGCTGCATGGTTATCTGGATGAGTTTACTTAAATTGCTTGCATACCCCTCTATTTTGGTTAATAATTAAACCATGCAGATTATTCTGTGAGGGAAAAAATGGCGCAAGCGCTCAATTTGATAGGGCTAAGGAACTTGGTGGTGGTAGTAATGGCAATATTTGATACTTTAAAATTTTCTCAACGCTTAAAAGAAGCGGGTGCCCCAAGCGCTCAAGCTGAAGCCACAGCAGAGGTTTTGTCAGAGATCTTTGCTGATAATTTGCAAGAGTTGGCAACCAAAGAAGATTTGCGTGCAGTTAAAGTCGAGTTGCGGCATGAGATACATGCAGTTAAAGACGAACTGCGGCATGAGATTAGTGATTTACGTAAAGATATGGACCTTAAGTTTGAGCAAACAACCTCTACTCTTCGAAGTAACATATCTGATAGTAAGGTTGAGCTTATAAAATGGTGTGTGGGAATCTCTATTACGCAGATTGGTTTGATTATCGCTATATTGAAATTTTTGCCGGGTACTATTTAGTCTGACGCCGCTGTTTGCGGCAATTCAGACTAATAAGACAAATCTGCCGTTGCAGGCAGCCGCCAATTAATGGCGGGCCGTTGAGTATTGACTAAGTATTCGTTGGTGAGCTTAAAATGCTGGCAGCCGAGAAAACCTCGATGCGCAGAGAGGGGTGATGGATGAGGGGCTTCGAGTATTTTATGCTTGCTTGGATCTAGCAATATGCGTTTAGTTTGCGCGTGTGAGCCCCAAAGTAGAAAAATCAAACCCTCATGTTGGGCGGCAAGCTGCTGAATTAGCGTATCAGTACACGATTCCCACCCCCGTTTTGCATGACTAGCCGCGCGGCCGCGCTCTACGGTTAAAACGGTATTCAATAAGAGTACGCCCTGACGCGCCCAACTCTCTAGGCAACCATGCGCTGGTATTGGGTGGCCAAAGTCAGCGTTAAGCTCTTTGAAAATATTGCGTAATGATGGAGGCGGGCGGACGCCAGGTGGTACTGAAAATGCCAGCCCATGCGCCTGAGGTATACCGTGTTCTTCGCCATGATAGGGATCTTGGCCGATGATCACTACTTTTACCTCGGCTGGTGATGTCAAATTTAATGCATGAAATACATCGTTTGGATAAACCGTCTTGCCTTGTGCACGTTCGCCATCCACAAAACGGCACAGTGCCGGATAACTTGGGCTGGCGATAAATGGTGCCATGCAATCGCGCCATGCAATCGACAGCGCGGTAAATTGAGTGGCTAAGCCGGTTTCAAGTTGAGTGCTCATGGGGAGTTAATGAATGAGTTGCCGTGCGATCCAGAAAATTCTTCAATAAAGCGTGGCCATGTTCCGTCAGAATCGATTCAGGATGAAACTGTACACCTTCAAGTGCCAGTGTTTTATGCCTGATGCCCATAATCTCTCCATCAACGGTGGTGGCCGTGATGTCTAGGCAAGCGGGTAAAGTTGCCCGTTCTAGCGCGAGAGAGTGGTAGCGGGTTACCTTAAAGCGCCTTGGTAAATGCGTAAAGACACCCTTGCCATCGGTTTCAATCTCGCTGGTTTTGCCATGCATGATAGTTTGTGCGCGCACCACGCGGCCCCCGCAGGCGGCGCCAATCGCCTGATGTCCAAGGCAGATTCCAAGAATAGGCAGTTTGCCAGTAAATTCACGCAGTACCTCAAGTGTGATCCCGGCATGATGCGGATCGCTTGGGCCGGGCGATAAGCAGAGATAAGTAGGGTTTAAAGCAGCGATTTCAGCCAGCGTAATTTCATCATTGCGTACCGTCAGAACTTCTTCGCCTAACTCGCTAAAATATTGCACGAGATTGTATGTAAAGGAATCGTAATTGTCGATCATCAGCAACATCTTAAAACCTCACGTCTAAGCCATCTTGTACTTGTCCAGTTGTCCGTAGCGCGGCCCGCGCTTTGTTTTCGGTTTTTTGTCATAAGTCAGTTTGATAACTGCTGACGCATAGCCTCGATGACGGTTCGATAATCGGGTTGTCCAAAAATCGCCGAGCCAGCGACAAAGGTATCTGCCCCCGCTGCTGCAATGGCTGCGATGTTGTCAAGCTTGACGCCGCCATCTACTTGAAGGCGGATCTCGCGTCCGGTTTTAGCCCTATGTGCGTCAATGCGAGTACGCACTGCCCGCAATTTATTGAGCGCTTCAGGAATAAATGATTGACCGCCAAAACCAGGATTCACCGACATAATCAAAATCAGATCCAGTCGATCCATCAGATGATCAAGGTAATGCAGCGGAGTCGCTGGATTAAAAGCAAGACCTGCTTGGCAGCCATGATCTCGAATGAGCGAGAGAGTGCGGTCAATATGGTCAGAAGCTTCTGGGTGAAAACTAATCATATTAGCGCCTGCTTTAGCAAAATCAGCGGCAATTCGATCTGTCGGCTGCACCATCAAATGCACATCAATGGGTACTGTCGCGTGTGGCCGGATGGCCTCGCAGACCATCGGGCCGACCGTTAAATTCGGCACATAGTGGTTATCCATCACATCAAAATGAATCCAGTCAGCGCCAGCGTCAATGACTTGACGCACTTCTTCGCCAAGACGGGCAAAGTCGGCAGATAAAATGCTTGGGGCGATTCGATATTGCTTCATAAAATGAGTGTGAGTAAAGAATATGTCAGCAGGGAAAAACCATACTCGGTATTCTACCTGCCTTAGTCGACAACAGTTTTAAAGAACATGGATAGCCTTGATATTTTAGAATTTATCGGTTCAATCAAGGGACCGAGCGCATCGTTTATCCTGCTATTCAATGAGAAGCTGGAGGCCGTGTAATGAAGGGTTGCGGCTAGGCGCTGCTTCAAGCACAATTGAAATTTTTCCTTGGTCCACAATCCGCACAAAACAAATGAGCCAATACGAATTCAGCGTTTCAGCGCAAGCTAATTATTTACCAGAACAATCAGAACCCGATCAGCATCAGTTCGCTTTTGCTTACACGATGACCATTCGCAATTCTGGGCAAGTCGCCGCGCAATTGATTGCGCGCCAGTGGCTGATTGTTGATAGCGAAAACCATGCGCAAGAAATTAAGGGCCTAGGTGTTGTTGGTCATCAGCCGCTTTTGCAACCAGGCGAGCAATTTCAGTACACCAGTTGGGCCGTGATCGCCACCCCAGTCGGTACGATGCGGGGTGAGTATTTTTGCGTTGCCGAAGATGGCGCCCGTTTTGATGCGCCTATTCCAGAATTTATTTTGCATATGCCACGCACGTTACATTGAACATTGGGTGTTGTGCCTTTTTTTATCCTCCTTGTATATGGGTTGTATGGGTTTATTAAAGTTTGCCAGATTAGCAACACTGATCCTGGTTGCAGGGGTTGCCGCTTGTGCGTCGCCCCCCCAGATGAGTTCGCCAGATAAACAGCTGCCAGCAGCGCTTCTATCTGCGCCTCGCGTTCCCCTACCTAAACGGCTGATGCAAGTGGCGTGGGAAGAGGTTGATGGCTGGCAAGAGGATTCGCTCATGGGTGCAACCACTGCGTTGCGAGAAAACTGCCTGCGCGTCAAACAGCTATCAGATTGGAAAGTAGTGTGTGCGGCAGCTGAACAACTTGATGAACTTGACTCTGAAAAAGCCCGCGCGTTTTATGAGCGTTATTTCACGCCATTTCAGCTATCTAATAAAGACGGTAGTGTCGATGGGCTCGTGACAGGCTACTACGAACCTTTATTACGTGGCTCGCGTGTCCGGCGTGACCCTTATACCTATCCACTCTACCGCTGGCCCGAGGGCACGCCGGAAAAAGCAATCTTAGCCGAGCGCGCGCAGTTGATGAAAAGTGGTGTACTCAAAGGCGCAGAACTGGTCTATGTTGATGACCCCATTGAAGCGTTTTTTCTGCAAGTACAGGGTTCAGGCCGTATTGTGATGGAGGATGGTCGGATCATGCGGGTAGGCTATGGCGGTAGCAATGGCAAGCCCTATCAATCGATTGGACGCTGGTTAATTGACCATGGTGAACTCACTCCCGCTCAGGCAACAATACCCGGCATCAAAGCTTGGGCGCGGGCGAATCGGGCGCGTGTGGAGGCCGTGCTTGAGGTCAATCCGCGATTTGTTTTTTTCAAAGAGATGCCGGCGCGAATGGATGTGGGGGCGGCAAGCAACCGCGCGGATGGGCCGATTGGCGCTTTAGGCGTGCGTTTAACTGCTGGCCGCTCAATCGCGGTAGATCCGAGCTGGGTTGCGTTGGGTATGCCAGTTTTCTTATCGACTCGCTGGCCAACTGGCGGGCCGCTCAAGCGTCTAGTCTTTGCACAAGATGTAGGGTCGGCAATCAAAGGGGCAATCAGAGCGGATTATTTCTGGGGTTCAGGGGACAAGGCCGGGATGCTGGCCGGAACGACGAAAGCGCCTGGGAGAATGTGGATTTTATTGCCAAATAAAGCGGAAGACTAAAGACGAATGAACCGGGCCTGGCGGCCCTTTTATTTAATTTAAAGATATTTTGAATAAAGGGGTTGACGAGATTGGATAAAGGCAGC
>JASSUB010000090.1:0-12979 GCA_031963205.1 Mycoavidus cysteinexigens | reverse complement strand
GCTGGTCGAAACAGCTAAGGCTAATGGCCTGGAGCCCTACACCTGGTTGCGTTGTACTCTGCGTGACTTGCCAGCAGCAAAGACCGTCGAGGAGGTCGAAGCGCTGTTGCCTTGGAATTTTAATACCGTGCCCAATATCAGTTAGCTCGGGTTTATTCCCATCGAATTTAGCTATCGCTACATAGCCTGGCCAAAACTCTGTTTCCATCCTTATGCTCGCTCCATCGATATTTAGATGAGGGCAAGTATGAGTACTTCAGCTTCAAGCGACAAGTCTGGGGATCATGGAGTGCTTACTTTCATCCTGCCTTCCCTGATGAATCTGTTCGCCTTGACCCACTGCGCAATTCTACTCGAGTGACTGAGATTGCAAGCCGTATAGCTGCATTGATCCCATCAGAAACCGGAGCTGACCCGTTCAAAAGCTTTGGCTGGCAAGCATTGAACAACATTGTTCAGGGCCTGATTCTTATTCATAAAAGACCTAATCTTATTCTATTACGCCGTTTCCTTGAAGGTGGTGCGGCAGGTTTAGTATTCCGAGCTATTCAGTCTTATTCAGAAAGCGTGATGGATTCCTGGGAAGCCAAGGCAAAGTCATATCTCGACAAAGCGCGAGACGGCTCACGCGAGAAGCGTGCATTCGCCCTGATGCGTTTCTATTACGAGGTAATTCAACCAGAATATCCAAACTCAGACCTGGAAGGTCTGCTCTCCATGTTCCAGCATGATCAAACGCATTTCTCAAAGATGGTGGCAAGCCTACTTCCCATTATGAGCATGCTGACCTCCGGTGATTTAGGCAAAATGCTTTCTCCTGACCCAGATGACCTCGATGATACGAGGCCAATCACCAACACAGCCAAAATCGTCAATAATGTCCAAGTGGCCTATATTGGCTTAGATTCCCTAACAGATAGCATCGTAGGCAGCGCGATTGGCTCGGTATTTTTGTCTGACCTTACTGCTGTCGCGGGAGATCGCTACAACTACGGTGTTAACAACCGCCCCGTGAACATTTTTATCGATGAGGCGGCGGAGGTTATCAATGAGCCATTTATCCAACTTCTCAACAAAGGCCGCGGCGCGAAACTGCGCTTATTCGTAGCAACGCAGACCATTGCCGACTTCTCAGCGCGTATTGGCAGCAAAGACAAAGCGCTCAAGATCCTTGGCAACCTCAACAACCTGTTTGCACTGCGTGTAATCGACAACGAAACCCAGCAGTACATCACTGATAATTTACCGAAAACGCGCATCAAATATGTCATGAGAACACAGGGCCAAAATACCCATAGTGAAGAACCAATAATGCACGGAGGCAATCAGGGTGAGCGACTTATGGAAGAAGAAGCTGATTTATTTCCGGCACAATTGCTGGGCATGCTGCCAAATCTTGAATACATAGCCAAAATCTCCGGAGGGAAGATTTTTAAAGGGCGTTTGCCTATTTTAACAACATAAGAGTACTGCTATGTCAGATAAAAAGCACACTGACTACGAGATAGAGAAATTAGTTGATATTGACTATTTTTCAACTGTAACAAAAACCATAGGGACTCGCGGCAAAAAAAATGCCCACATTCTGGATCTTCTCAAAATTGACTGGCCTGCGTCACAAACCATTATTGAGAAATTAAGTTTATTGATTACTGCTGGGATCAAGAAAAATAAAGAGCCGATTATTTATCTGATTATCGAAGAAGCACTACAAAGATACAGCGACGTGGTGTTTCACAATAATAGTAAGAAATACGATGATCCGATCAGAATTGGCGTATTTCTTGAAACAATAATCACGGCTACCTGCCGAGTTTTAGAGATTCAAATTATGGACAGTCAAGGTAACAAATGGTCAGTCGATAGTTGCCAGTCTTTTTTTCATTGGACGTTAAACCATCCTGGCGAGCTGGCCATATATCAATATCAGCATCAGGATGAGCATTCCTTACGAAGCCTTCTATACGATCTGATGACATGCAATAGTGTAAAAAATGTGCTGAAAAGGGCAAACTATGAAGAAGCCGTTTTGGCTGGCCGCATGGCTTTTAGTTATTGAGTTGCTAGTGGTACTGCTTTTGCTACCTGGAGATTGGACCAGTAGAGCGATTAAGCGTGAGGCCGAGATGGTAGAGCAAAACCTTGGCAGAGAGGCTCGCAAATGGATCGGGACAAAGGCAACAACCTGGTTTCGCTCCAGCATCATCGATTCGGGTTTTTACGAAGGGATGCATCGCACCTTGATTCCAAACGCCTCTGAGAAAGCAAAATCAAAAGGCATGGAAAACCTAGGACATAGCTGGTTTATGTGGGTTGAGGGCCGCATTGAAGCGCTCATGAATCTAATTCATCAATTTTATTCAAGGTTGGCTTTGCTGGTGACATGGACACCTTACATGCTCATTCTCTTTGTTCCAGCAATTTTTGATGGCCTCATGACATGGAATATTAAAAGAACAAATTTTGATTATGCGAGTCCCGTCATTCACCGATATAGCATGAGAGGTTCATTCATTTTACTAGTAGGTTTATTTATCGCGTTCTTTGTCCCATTCGCACTAAACCCCATCATTATCCCAATATCAATGATGGCCTGTTGTGTGTTGGTAGGATTAGCACTTGGTAATCTACAAAAACGTGTTTAACAAGCAAAGCGAATACCAATAAAAAATATACATAGTCAATCACACTAAAAATCTTGGCACAGCCCTTCATTGGGTTAGCTTAATATCTTCTCTAAAATCAAAAAATTTAACGTATGATTTTTTCATTTCCAACAACCTCGTATTCCGTAATTGACCCCTGGCCGGGATTTGCAAAAAATCCGCCACATCTCAGCTTAAAGTACTGATTTTATTGCATTAATCAATTGCCAGATCAATTCTGGCAAACACGATACGCGTCACCTTCAACGATCTGTTCCACCGCTTGATCCAACTCAATTTTGCATAAATCAGCAGTTTAGGCTGAGATGTGGCGGATTTTTTGCGAATCCCGGCCAGGGGTCCTCTTGAGTTTTCATACAGGGAGAGCAACGGCAGAGGATTTTACGCAGATCGCCATTGAGCACTTGCGCACGCGTTTGAGGAGCTTCAGCCCCCGGAATGAAACACTCTCGCATACTGGCCGACCAAGCTGGAGCACTATGTGGCATGGCTGGTTTCGTTTGCAAGAGCGTGTCCAGGGTTACCAATCCAGCCTGCAATTGGCGGCTGAATTGTGATCAAGAGACAGACAGATAGGTGGGGGGCGTTCATTACATTCCACCAAATCGATACTACATCACACATCATCAGAGGAATCGCTGTACGATCATGTAATCCAAAAGGATTCAACAGCCTACTGCCAAACTAGAATGAATAACTTAGAAAAAGGAATGATGATGTGGGGTAATTCTGTTTCTCAAGCTCTGACGGGCCACCAGGCGCAGATTCTGGCGGCGAAAATCTATCTAGATCAGGCCCGCCAACAAAAGACGGCGCAGCGGCTCGATGTAGCCTTGGTTTTGTATGATCAGGCAAAAGTGACTTTTAGACATATCGCGGATACACGCAAACTTGTTATTGCATTATCGGAGGTAAAAAATGCTTTGAGCCAAGCTCAGACACCTCAGACAACAGAAGATGAAGCATTGCAACGGCACATCGCTGATATTT
Organism: Mycoavidus cysteinexigens; assembly: GCA_031963205.1. Classification (GTDB taxonomy): domain Bacteria; phylum Pseudomonadota; class Gammaproteobacteria; order Burkholderiales; family Burkholderiaceae; genus Mycoavidus; species Mycoavidus cysteinexigens_C. The sequence goes on along the minus strand of JASSUB010000090.1, from coordinate 9,323 downwards.
ATTTTGAGCGTGCAGAACTCCTAGCGAAATTGGGCAAAACCGATAAAGCGCAGGCGAGTTACAAAAAAGCAAAAGAATGGGGCCATAAGCCGATCGAGGCTGCTTCTATTGTCTCTGTTGAGCACGATGCATTGAGTTTGGCTCAGACGGCTACGCCTGCCTCAATGTCTGTCCAGGAGAAAGGCGAACTGGTGGATTATCTGTTTGAAAGGGCACTGTTTACGCTGGGATCATTAAAGGTATCCAGTAAACCCAGTATTTTTCTGGTCTATGCCCATGGCAACCCCGCTCATGGAAAGGCCGAGGCCAGTACCTCTAAATATTTAATCAATCATTTATCTAAAATCCAAGTCACCTTGCATTCCGATCAAACGCCGCTGGGGCAACCCTACTCAGATTCCTCGGAAGATCTGAAAGAGGACGGTAAGTTAGAGGATATTTTAACCAGTCAGCTCTGTTTGTTGCCTACTCAAGTAGAAAAAGAGGTGAAACCGGTTAATAAGGTCGTGGTGTGCTGTTCTGAGGTATTAGGAAACTACCTGGAATGGTTGCACTATGAAGATTTTTATCAAGCACTTCGAAAAGCTTATCTTGAAGATCGAGAAGCCTATGGCAAAGACGGTGAACAGTCGGGCATTCCGGCAATCCGTGAGGTGGTCAGACAATTTTCACAAGAGCAAGACTATAAGGCAGGGTTCCATCATGTGTTGACGGAAATGGCTTTTTTGCAAATTCGGGCAGAGCAGCTGAAAGATCAGCACGGTATTATCCCGGTTTCGTTAACCCCAAATAGCTATAATCACTGCCTGGCGCGTTTTATTTCAGCAACCACGGTTCGGATGGAGGATATTCCAAGATTTGAGGGACAAGCATTGTCTCCGAATCAAAGTCGGCACTGGGTGTTATTTAAGCTGATCGAGCGCTTGTTGGTGGGCAGCAATGAGGCCAAAACGTTTCTTGATAAATTTTGGCAGGGGTACAGTGATTTTATTTCGCGGTTAAATGCCAAGCCACTGCTTGGCAGACTTGAGTTTGCCAAGCAATTAGACGGCATCTTCGACAGCATACGGACGGCGCTGCACAGCCAGCTTTTTTTCACCGTGCAGCAACACCAGCAACAACTGAGGGCGCTCAATGCCGATCCCCGATCTGCCATAAAGGAGCAATATTTCGATTCCTTGGGGCAAGATGATGAATTTGAGGAAACCCTACAGCTCTATGTTGAACCCCGCGGCAAAGCGAATTCGCATGAGGCCGACACTTTTAATCTCTTACCCAAAATTCAAGCTTTTCTAAACGATGAAAAAGTGAAAGTGATCTTGCTAACGGGGGATTCCGGAGCGGGCAAAACCAGCTTCAACCGCGTCCTGGAAAAGCAATTATGGAAAGATAAAAAAGAACACGATGCGATTCCGCTCTTTATCTCTCTGGCGAGTATTGACAATCCTGTGCACGATCTGATCCCCACGGCTTTAAAAAAAAGGGGCCTGTCAAAAGATCAGATTCAGAGATTAAAGAAAGAAAAACAAAAGTTCATTTTTATTTTGGACGGCTATGATGAGATTCGGCAGACCAGGAATCTGTATCAGAGCAATGGCATCAACCAACCTGGTAGCTGGCAAGGTCAAATGGTCATCAGTTGTCGCAGCGAGTATTTAGGCCAGGGCCAAGGCTATCGAAAGTGGTTTCAACCGGATCAGTATCGACAGGGCGGAGCCTGGTCATTTCCAGAGGTCGTGATCGAGCCGTTTTCAGAAGAAGAGCAGAATCAGTATTTGGAAAAATATGTTGAGCGCAATCAACCCATCTGGGATGCGCAACAATTTAACAAAGCTCTTGAACAACCTCATTTAAAAGAACTGGTGAGCAACCCATTTTTGCTACGCGTGGTGTTGGAAGTGTTGCCGTACCTGGAAGGCGAAGGAAAACCGCGAACGGCTATCCAGTTACGCATGGACCTGTATAACCAGTTCGTCAGGCAATGGTTCGAACGCAACGAGCAGCGCTTAATCGCACGCGATTTAACGGAGAACAAAAGAGATATTTTTAGAGAGATGTGCGATGAGGGCTTTGCCGAGCACGGTATTGAATTTATGGAAGACCTGGCAGTGCATCTTTATATAAAGAATTCGGGTAACCCGGTTGTTGAGTATTCGTCGTTGAAAGACAAGGGGAATTGGAAAAAGGAATTTTTTGAGTTGAATGACAAGAAGCAGCTGTTGCGAGAAGCCTGGCCCCTGAGCCGAAGTGGAAATCAGTACCGTTTTATCCATAAATTGCTACTGGAATATTTTGCAGCGCGGGTTATTTTTGCATCGCTTGATGCGTGCATGGTGGCAGATACTAATCATTGTCGTGGTAGTGTTGCTTCAATTTATGGTTTTGGGAACCAACATCAGTCCTCTCAAACGCCAAGAGACATGTCATTAGCCCCCAAGCATTGGGTTGGCGATCTGGGCGTTGTACGATTGTTAACCGAGCGCGTTCAGCAAGAGACCATATTTAAAAAACATCTCTTAGCGATTATTGAGCGCTCTAAGGCAGATGCTGGGGTAAGTCAAACAGCGGCCAATGCAATGACAATTTTAGTCAGAGCGGGGGTGCAGTTTAATGGAGCGGATTTAAAAGGAATCCAGATACCAGGTGCGGATCTGAGTGATGGCGTATTCGATTCAGCGCAGTTTCAAGGAGCGGATTTAAGAAAGACCACTCTTCGCGCGAGTTGGCTGCGCAATGCCAATTTAAGGAATGCGCAGATGGCCGGGGTGCAGTTTGGAGAATGGCCTTATCTCCAAGAAAAGAGCGAGGTACAGTCGTGCGCGTATTCCCCGGATGGAAAAACTTGTGCCGCGGGTCTTGAGGATGGTACGATCAGAGTGTATTCGACTTCGGATTGGGGGAAAATTCACACCTTAGAAGAACATACAAACGCTGTTATTAGCGTGGTGTATTCGCCGAGCGGCGCACAGATCGCCTCGGGGAGTAATGACACTACGGTGCGGCTGTGGGACGCGCACAGCGGAGCCCGCGTACATACGCTAGAAAGACATGCAGGCGGTGTTAGTAGCGTAGTGTATTCGTCGAATGGCGCACAGATTGCCTCGGGCAGTTTTGACAAGACGGTTCGTCTGTGGGACGCGCACAGCGGAGCCCATATACACACCTTAGAAGGGCATACCTGTTCCATTTGGAGTGTGGTGTATTCGCCGAGTGGCGCTCAGATTGCCTCGGGCAGTTCTGACAAGACGGTTCGTCTGTGGGACGTGCCCAGCGGAGCCCATATACACACCTTAGAAGGACATACACACGCTGTTTATAGCGTGGTGTATTCGCCGAGCGGCGCCCAGATCGCCTCGAGCAGTCATGACACGACAGTGAGGCTGTGGGACGCGCAAAGCGGAGCCCACGTGCACACCTTAGAAGGACATACCACCGCTGTTAGTAGCGTGGTGTATTCGCCGAGCGGCGCCCAGATCGCCTCGGGCAGTTGGGACAGGACGGTTCGGCTGTGGGACGCGCAAAGTGGAGTTCACGTGCATACCTTAGAAGGACATACACACGGTGTGAATAGCGTGGTGTATTCGCCAAACGGCGCCCAGATCGCCTCGGGCAGTTGGGACAAGACGGTTCGTCTGTGGGGCGCGCAAAGCGGAGCCCACGTGCACACCTTAGAAAGACATACACACACTGTTTATAGCGTGGTATATTCGCCGAGCGGCGCCCAGATCGCCTCGGGCAGTTCTGATGGGACAGTCCGCCTGTGGGACGCGCAAAGCGGCGCCCCGGTGCGCACCTTAGAAGGACATACCTCCTATGTTTTGAGCGTGGTGTATTCGCCGAGCGGCGCCCAGATCGTTTCGGGCAGTTTTGACAAGACGGTTCGTCTGTGGGACGCACAAAGCGGAGTCCACATGCATACCTTAGAAGGACATACAGACGGCGTTTGGAGTGTGGCGTATTCGCCGAGCGGTGTCCGGATTGCCTCGGGTAGTTTTGACAAGACGGTTCGTCTGTGGGACGCGCAAAGCGGAGTCCATGTGTACACCTTGGAAGGGCATACATACATTGTTTATAGCGTGGTATATTCGCCGAGCGGTGCCCAGATCGCCTCGGGCAGTGGTGACAACACAGTTCGTCTCTGGGATGCGCAAAGCGGAGCCCACATGCATACCTTAGAAGGACATACCTCCTCTGTCAATAGCGTGGTGTATTCGCGCAGCGGTGCCCAGATTGCCTCGGGCAGTGATGACAAGACGGTTCGTCTGTGGGACGCGCAAAGCGGATTCACCGTGCATACTTTAAGAGGACATACAGACCCTGTTAGTAGTGTGGCGTATTCGTCGAGCGGTCAGATGATCGCATCGAGCAGCTCTGACCATACGGTGCGAGTGTGGGATGTTGTCTCGAGTCAGTGTCGGTCGGTGATTCAAGGTTTTCTCGGGGCAGTCAAGAGTGTCGCCTGGAAAGCGACGCCCGACGGCAACTATCTGGTGACAGGTAGTTCCAATAAGTTAATTCGCCAGTGGCAGGTGATAGTAGAGGGTGAACGATATCAGGTGGTCTTGCGCTGGATATCACCGCATGCAGAGCTGACGGTGAAGGAGACCTTGATCGATGGAGTGGAAGGGTTAAGCGGAATGAATAAGCAACTTTTGAAGCAGCGTGGTGCGATAGAATGTAAGCGCGAAATTAACCCCACCTTGACATAAATATAGCGGCCCGATAACATAGGTCGTTATGCGGAGGGCGGGATTATGCAAAGCCACACCGCCAAGATGGCGGCGTAGCTTGCCTTACGGAGACGTGGCGCTCCGCATTATCCCGGGTCAAACAGCGAGGCGATCAGCGCGTCCGGGGCCTTAAATCGACCACGACGCAGACCAGGTGGCAATACTGCCTCCACTGCCTCTAACTTCTCCGATGGGTCCACCCGCAGGTAGATTTCTGTCGTGCAGATATCGGCGTGACCAAGCCACAATGCCACCTTGCGGATATCCCGGGTCGCCTGGAGCATCAGGATAGCGCAGCTATGCCGAAGCTGATGGGGCGATACAGTGCGCTCGCTCAAGGAGGGGCAACTCTTCGCTGCAGTGCGAATGTGCTTCTCAAGTAGGGGTCCCTTTGATTTCGGTGCAATAAACGACGGTAGAGGCCCCTAGAATTCATGAGGGTTGTGGACGGGCCGGTTCGACAATTTCTTTATAAATCAATGGTTTGCTGATAGCCATTTTTGGCGCGTTATATTTGCATAAACGTACGATCGGCCATGTACAGTAACCAATCTGCAGGCGAGCGCCAAGCGGTAGAGATCTTTGCGGCGCGCATCGATAGCGTGCGTTCTTTGGCAGAGAATGTGAAGAAAATATTCAGTTCAAACTCGTAAAGTTTGGACGGGATCTGCCGCAAATCAAGGTCAGGGACGTGCCAATGATCCATTGCTTTTCTGCCCAGGAAAAGAAAACTATGCCATCATAACGCATCAAAAATGGCTATCAGCAAACCATTGATTTATAAGCATATTTCTATACTGAACCCGTGGAAACCCGCATAAATACTAGGGGGTGCTACCGTCGTTTATTGCACCGAAATCAAAGGGACCCCGCGTGCGGTGATGCCCGGACAAGGTACAAATCTTGCGCATCAGAATACTTTGACTCATTTCTTTGAGTCCTAGCGTAGCAGCAATATGATCCATGTTGGCCTTTTCTGAAGTAATCAAGTGACGATCAATTTGACCAGCAGGCTGGATTAGGAAATTGGCGTATCTTTCTTGACCAGGGCCACAATAGAGATGTTTCAATTGAGCTTGTAAATTGGTAAAACGCGGCGCAAGGTTCATGCCGAACCAGTACAGAATGGCAAAATTGGCCATGTTAATACTGTGCATGTCACCTGTAATCACGGTCGGCACGATGTCGGAGGTGTTGTTATAGCAAATGTCGAATACCCAATAACTCTCGTGCTGGTTTGCGCCCAGCAATTCAGTTTGCAACGCCACATGGTTAGCCAGCAACGTGTAGGTAACAACACCGCGATCCTTGCCAAAATACTTGCGTGAATAGCGTGCCTTGAGCGTCGGGTTGGCAGCGGCAAACTTTTGTCCGTCAACGCTGCCATAGAGTACATCCATGTCGATGGAGTAGTACGGAAAAATTGGCAATGTGGAAATGAAATGACTGATTTTATCGTTTGCGGCAATCAACGTGGCCGGACGCAGGTGCTGCTGATGCGTGGCTTCCAGGACATGGTACGGGATATCGGAAGTCTCTGCCATGTTAAAGTTGCCATGATTCATGGCCTGCGCAATAATTACAGCCATCAAGCTATCTTCATCGGCAACCTTCTTTGCGTAGCGTGGCTGTAACGGTGTCATTGCTGACAAGAAGTGGCACTGCTCATTAACAAACCGAAAAACGTCGGCAATGTCACGTGCCTGGAGTTTGGCGTAAAAGCCTTGTTGCAGCAGCTTGTCTTTGTCAGCCTTGGGGCGATGCCAAGTCAGTGTTTGCTTTTCTGAATCAAACTCCAGGTGCTTGAGCTGACCGCTGCGCAATTCCTCATCGAATGCTTGCCACTGCGTGTCGAGTTCGAGAAATAGAGCATCAAGTGTTACATCAACTGGTTGGCATAACCAAGGTATGCTCAACATTTTGAGTGCGTCCTTCTTGGCCTCCATGGATACCAAGTCATCAGAGAAGCGGCGGTGCTGCACACTGTCATCGAGGTAAATGTCACCTAGATCAAGGCGTTTACGCAGTTGTCGGTAAATCCAAAATTCATATCTGTCGCCACGCAAACCCACTGGTTTGCCATCCGAGTCAAAGCTCAATAAGAAGTTGCGCAGGCGTGTAGGTATCGTACATAGTGGAATTTCAGCTAGTTGCTGCTTGTCAAGCCTCTGCTGACGGGAAAATATCCCTTTCATCCATTGCAACGCGGTCAACCAGATTTTGCCATTGACAGAGCTGCTCTCAAAGTCTAGCGCCATAGCAAGGGGGCGTAGGTTTTTTGTGCAAAGTCCGCTTTGCTTGTCCACCGCTTGCCAGCGCAAATCCATCTGGCTGATAGGTTTTTCTGTCAAAAGCTTGCCGGTCGAGCGTAGCTTTTCTTCTGGCATGATGCGAAATGCTTGGCGGCGGACTGTGCTAAAAGGGGTCGCATCGGCGATGGTGTCATCTACGTACAGCAAGAGCAACTTTCCAACCCGCGGCGTCGCTTGTTGCCGTTCGTTATGTATTTGGGTGGCCTGCTTGTTGGAGACGGCTTTGGTGTCGTCTTCGAGTTGTCGTATGTGATAACCAAAGGCTTCTACCATATTATCTGTGAGTTGCCGGTAACGGTGCCAGGCGTAACATAATAAATAGAGGTAAGTCTGCCCAGGCTTGAGTCGGCGTAAATCGCAGATCGTGTAGAAGTTGGCGAGACCGGCGTAGTAAGCAATGTTAAGTTGCGATAAATCAAGGCTTGGTAGCAGTGCTTTGGCGATAGCGTACAGGGGAGCCAGGGTGATGCGCTTTTGGCGCTCCAAGCCCATCTGGCGGTAGCGAAAGCTCTTGGCATCTTGTTTGAGTGCGGCCAAATCAGACAAGGTATTCTCCCGCACCAGCAATTGTTGCAGCGCATCGCGTGTTGCATCAGTCAGTGCCGCTTCAACCAGTTGCTCCAGGCGTTCACGTTCAAGAATGAGTGAATTCCTGATAATGGTTTGCAGCGTAGTGTAACCAGGCCGCACGATACGTTGACTAATCAAGAACACCAGCAGTTCAGCCAACAAAAAGGAAGGGGTCACGTCCGTTCTGGCTAGCAGTATCGCCTTGCCACTCAGTGTTGGCAGGTCATCGTCAGACCAGAGACGATAGCTGAACAAAGCCACAATTTCTCTGCGCTGCGCATAATATTCTTTGACACTTAATGGTTGTGTAGTGAGCGTCTGCCCCGGAAAATACCGTTGCAGTAGAAATGCGATATCTTCTGGTGGCACTTCGTCCAGCGAAAATTGAAAGAATGCCTGCTTTGCTTTGAAATAGCCAATTTGTAGCAGGCAGTAGACTTGTTTCAATATACCCCTGCGTTGCAAAGCCAGAGAGCGCTCAGCATCGGTCATGGCAAAAAACTCGATGCGCTGAAAGTCATCGAAAACGGGCAGGCCGTAAAGTGCAACTTTCTCGGCTTCAGAGAGGATGGTCAATCGCTCGTTGCGATCACCACGCATTGCCGCTTGATTATGCTCCAAGTGATAGATACAGGGTCATTGGCTTATCACGGCAGGGGATAAATCCGTAATGTTCATAAAATGACTTGGCGTCCTCCCCCTTTGCATCAACGACTAGTGCATACGCGGCCACATGTTTCTTTGCCTCTAAACAGCGCTCAACTGCGCACCCAACGAGGAGACGTCCAAGTCCACGACCGCGATGAGCCGAATGTGCCGCTAAACGTCCTAGACGAAAGCACGGCACCGGATAACGCGGTAATTTTTGTTGTGTACGCTCATCCATCTGAACTGCATCGATTTGAGCGGCGCTTAAACTGTAGTAACCCAGTATGGTTTTTGGCATATCTGTGTCGACCAACACCCGCACCACAGCAACGCCCTTTTTGCTTTGCTGAACAGCGAAACAATGAAGGTATTTATCAAGCTCGACAACACCGGAGGTAAAGGCTTGGCGGTCATGGTGATGGGGGTCGAGCAATTGCTCTTCAAGCACGCCGAACCTCTCGTGCAACGCTCATTGCGTTTTGCAACGCGGCATTAGGCGCAAATGCGCCATTAAGCGCCAACGTAAATGCCTGAAAATCCTGAGCGGACATCGTGATGCGGGACTCCCGATCTAACAGTTCTCGCGCTTTCTCTTTGGCTGCTGTGCGTACGAATGCTGCCATCGTGGTGCCAACTAAGGCCGCAGCACGAGAAACAACATTCTTTTCTTCTATATCCATTTTCAAATCAAATCGAGTAATGGTAGACATAACAATCTCCTGTAATACGGCAATTTACCGTACAAATAACGAACAAGCAAGTGTCACTCTTAGAAATTATGGCGGTGGTCAATACAAAATGACGCCAGCTAAATTGCGATGGGCCATGGCAGCGATGGGCCAACCTGAGACGGTTGTAAGTGAACTCTGCAAGGAATTAGGCGTCACTCGCCAAACGCTTTATCGGCATCTCGGGCCGGATGGTGTGTTGCGCCAAGACGGACAAAAATTGCTACAACGGTAATTTGGATAAATTTCGCCGGTTTGGGCTTGGAACCCCTTCTTCATTTACCAATAAATGGCCTCCTGAGAAGCTTGACTAAATAAGACCTGGTCTATAGACT
>JASSUB010000089.1:0-13051 GCA_031963205.1 Mycoavidus cysteinexigens | reverse complement strand
TCTGCTGCAAGCTGCACAGCAGGCTGGGGTTAAGCAGTTTTTAGAATGCTGAGGATGTGAGCAGAAATGCAGGGTAAAAAAATCGCTTAAATGACGCTAATTTTCACTAAAAACAGCTATCTTCAAAAATTCGAGAAAGTGTCTATAATTCATCTTATGTAAAATCGACCAGCCTTCAGGTCGAGAAAGCCCCCAAAAGACTTTCTCTACGGCTATCGGGTCCTCTTCCAGTTAAAGCGAGACAGTAAGCCTTGATCTTTCTCCGAGGGCGCTGGCTTGGCTGACTGTCCAGTGAATCGAGTGGAGCGAGTCCCAGGCGAGGTATCCAATTCCCCTAGCGATAACGGCTCACCCACCGACCCTCGCTGCTTCAAGAGTTGTGCATTCATCCCGCTTAAGCTTTGCACCCCTTCAATCACCGTATCTGTCACCGTCAGCACTTCAGATCTTGTACTACTCCAGCATAGTCTCGCTATCGTGCCTTCTGGCTCTTTTTGGATCTCCCACTGACGCACTGACCGGTCGTCACTGCCGCTCACCAAATACTGCCGTCCATTCAGCTCCGTCCAGGCAACACTATACACTGTCCCCCTAAACCCCTGAATCTCTCTGAGACACGCACCCGAAGCCACCTCCCACAGACGAACCGTCTTGTCCTTACTGCCCGAGGCGATCTGCGCGCCGCTCGGCGAATACACTACGCTAGTAACCAAGCCTGTATGTCCTTCTAACGTGTGCCCCGCCGCGCCGCTGTGCGCATCCCACAGACGAACCGTCTTGTCCTCACTGCCCGAGGCGATCTGCGCACCGCTCGGCGAATACACCACGCTAGTAACAAACCAGGTATGTCCTTTTAACGTGTGCCGCGCCGCGCCGCTGTGCGCGTCCCACAGACGAACCGTCCCGTCATCACTGCCCGAGGCGATCTGCGCGCCGCTCGGCGAATATACTACGCTATTAACAGACCAAGTATGTCCTTCTAACGTGTGCCCCGCCGAGCCGCTGTGCGCGTCCCACAGACGAACCGTATTGTCCTTACTGCCCGAGGCGATCTGCGCTCCGCTCGGCGAATACACTACGCTATTAATCTCATTGGTATGTCCTTCTAACGTGTGGATTTTGGCCCAGCTTGAGGTGTCATAGAGACTAATCTTGCCGTTCCCAAGACCCATCGCACAGGTTTTCCCATCCGGTGAATATGCGCAGGAATTGACCTCGCTCTCTTCTTGCACATACGCCCATTCACCAAACTGCACCCCGGCCATCTGCGCGCCGCTTAAATTCGCCTGGCGCAGCCAACTATTGCGCAGATTGACCCTCCTTAAATCCACTCCTTGTAACTGCGCTGAATCGAATAACCCAAAACTCAGATCCGCCCCGGGTATCTGGATGTGATTTAAATCAGCTCCATTAAATTGCATGCCCGCTTTGACCAAAATCGTTATAGCATTCGCCGCGGCTTCGCGTACCGTTTTGTCGGTTTTTGACTGTTCTATAATGCCTAACAGCTGTTTCTTAAAGTCGCTATCCTGCTTAACGCGATCCGTCAACCAGCGCACCACGCCCAAATCACCGACCCAATGCTTGGGGGCTAACGATGCGACTTTTAGCCTTTGGGGAAGCACAACCGGTTCGTTTTCAAAACTATAGACCGACGCATCACTCCCACGACGGCGGTGAGCGTCCGCTATCCTGCACGCATCGAATGACTCGAACAGCGAACGTGCTACACCATACTCCAGCAACGATTTATGGATAAACCGGTATTGATTGCCGCTTCGGATCAGCGGCCAGGCGTCTCGTAGCAGTTGCTGCTTGTCTTCGTTTCCGAAAAAGGCATCTTTCCAACTCCCTTCATCTTCGAACAACGAATACTCGACTACCGGTTTACCCGCATTTTCTGTATACAGATGCACCGCTAAGTCTTGCGCAAATCGCATTCCGTGCCGGGCAAAGCCATCATCAGACAATTCTCTAAACTGCTCTCTTTTCGTTCCCGTTAAATCTTGTGTATTTAAGCGTTGCTGGTTGCGCTCGAACCATTGTTTAACGAACTGCTCATAGAGATCCAGGCGTAACTGCACGGCATTTCGCGCTTTCCCCTCATTGGCTAGGTAAGGCAACGCTTCGAGCACCACCCGCAGCAAAAAGGGATTGCTGACCAAAGCTTTTAAATGAGGTTGTTCAAGCGCCTCTTTATATTGGTGCGCTGCCCATCCCGTTGGGTTGTGCTGCACATATTTCTCTAGATACTGATCGCGCTCTGCTTCTGAAAACGGTGCGATCACGATTTCCTGAAAGGACGGATCCTGGTCATGTAGAGGTGGATTCGGTTGAAAACGGCTTCGATAGTTCTCGCCCAGATATTCGGTGCGACAACTGATCACCAAGCGACCCTGCCACCCGTCCGACTGGTTGAGTCGATTATGCAGATACAGATTCTGGGTCTGACGAATCTCATCATAGCCGTCCAAAATAAAGACAAACCGTTGTTTTTCTTTTTTTAAAGTCTGAATCTGAAATTCGGAGAGCCCTCTTTTCTTTAACGCTTTCGCAATCAGGTCGTGTTCAGGCTTGTCAATACTCGGCAAAGAGATGAAGAGGGGAATCGCTTCTTGCTCTTTTTGAGTGTCCCATAAATGCTTTTCTAGCAGACGGTTGAAGGTCGTTTTGCCCGCCCCAGAGTCTCCCGTCAGCAAGATCACCTCTTTATCTTTTAGCAACGCTTCAACTTTGGATAAGAGATCAAAGGTGTCGGTGGCGTGTAGGCTCGCTTTGCCATGGGGTTGAACATAGAGCTGGAGGGTTTCCTGAAACGCCGCATCTTGTTTGAAAACATCGACGTACTGTTCATTCAGCGCGGCCCGGGGGTCTGTATTGAATCGCTGATGCTGCTGTACGGTGAGAGCCAACTGATTGTGCAGCGCCGCCTGTATGTCATTGAAGATACCATCGACTCTCTTTGCAAACTCAAGCACACCCGGTGTTGACTCATTCTTTAACTGAGAAATAAAGTCACTGTATCCCTTCCAAAACTGGTCCAGAAAGGTTTTCGCCTCATTGCTGCCGACTAACAGCCGCGCGATCACCTTAAACAATACCCCGTGCCGACTTTGATTGGGATACACCTCCCCCGCTTTGGTTTGCGCCTCCAATCGGGGCATATCTTCCATCCGAACCGTCGTCGCTGGAATAAAATGACTCAGGCAGTTACGATAGCTATTGGCGGTTAACGACACCGGGATAATGCCATGGGACTTTTCCGGGTACTCTGTCCGAATTTGCAAAAAAGCAATTTCTGTCAACACATGATGGAACCCTGCTTTATATTCTGGCTCTTGTGAAAACTTTCTCACCACCTGACGAATGGCCAACGTGCCGGAGTGTTCGCGGTCTTGGCGATAGACCGCTAGATCTTTGAGATAGGCGTCTCGAAGTTCTTGTAAAAACGAGCCATAGTCCGCCCATTTTAAGTAGCTTGCTAATACTTCAGAACAACACACCACGATCTTATCGACCGGTTTCACATCCTTTCGTAACTGAGCAGGCAATAAACAGAGCTGGTTGGTGAGAATATCTTCTAGCTTGCCATCCTCTTTCAGATCTTTCGCGGTGCTGGAATACGTTTGCCCCATCGGCGTTTGATCCGAATACAATTTGACCTGGACCTTACATAAATTATGGATTAAATATTTAGAGGTAGCGGCTTCGGCTTGTCCGTGATCGAGATTGTCGTGCGCATAGACTAGGAAAAGGCTGGGTTTATTGGCCACCCCTTTTAATGATCCCAGCGTCGATAGCGCCTTTTCAAAAAGATACTCGACCAGCTTGCCTCTTTCTTCGGCAGACGAGATAGCGGGCTGCGGTAGAGAGACTGGGGCAGCACTAGCACACTGAGCACAAGCCGGCGTACCGCTCGTAGACTGCGACGCGGCAGGGACGGCAGATAGGCTCCCTCCATATCCCCACTTTTGCGCCTTTTTATAGCTCGCTTGCGCCCTATAGTGTTGCCCGAACTGATCTAATATCTTGCCTCGCTCAAAGTAAGCGGTGCTGATGTTATTGCGCAGCGTTTGATCGGCCAATGTCTCAGGGGAAAGTGCCCTTTTGAAGGCTTGCTTTGCTTGAGACAACGAGATTTCCGCATCATCACAGAAGATTGACGCGAGATGGATATCCTGGGTATTTCGGGCGCTTTTTAAATAGGCGTTAGCGAGGTCAAGTGCTTGCGCAGAGAGCAGGCTCCATGGTGACGATGAGATGCTGCCCAACATAGTGTTATCCTGTTATTTTATATAGTTGGGCATTGTAATACGGCAATCGGCATCTCGGGCCAGATGGTGTGTTACGCCAAGACGGGCAAAAATTGCTAGAACGGTAATTTGGATAAATTCCGCCGGTTTGGGCTTGGAACCCCCTGCTTAGAATTAAGCCGTAGCATGCCTATAAATGGGTTGAGCTACCAAGCGTACACCGAAAGCGGCACAAACTCGGCTGATCGTATCAAAGCGTGGCTCACTGCCAGGGCGAAGTGCTTTGTACAAGGCTTCTCGCGTAATACCAGAATCTTTCGCAACCTGTGTCATACCGCGGGAACGCGCAATATCACCAAGTGCCGCAGCCAACAGTGCAGGATCATTTTCTTCAAGAACAGCAGTTAAGTATGCTGCCGTCTCTTCGTCATTATTCAGGTATTCGGTAGCGTCAAAGTCTGCGAGTTCGGCAATTTTGATCTTTTTAGACATGATTTAATCCTCCAAAGAACTTGCTAATTGAATAGCCTTTGCAATATCTGCTCGTTGCGTCGATTTATCACCACCACCGAGCATCACAATCAACGTATCACCTCGTTGTACATAGTACATGCGCCAACCTGGGCCAAAGTGCTCGCGCATCTCAAACACACCTTCTCCTACTGGACTTACGTCACCCAAATTACCCAGAGTTGCCTTGCGCAGCCGCTTGATGAGACGCTGTCTGGTCAAACTATCCTTTAACCCACTAAGCCAGCCGGAAAACTCATCGAAACGTTTCACTGTGTATGTCATGTCAAAACTGTAATCGATTGATTACAAAAAATCAAGCTATGAGTTTTAAAAAGATGTATGCAGAAGAAAACTGGATTATATCGATATGGGCTTGGACCATATGGCTGAACGTAACGCCAAGGTTACAAGACTCTCGGCCAGATAATTTTCTATTTTTATTTATTTAGTCGCCCCTGAATAATTCTGAAAGCCTTATTTTTGGGGGTGTAAGCTGGAAACGCCGAAAATTCCGCCCAGTCAGTTGGCCTCATCCAGGCTGGTGTAAAGTGAGCTTTAGGGGTACCAGCGTTGTCAACTAGGCCAAGATTTCAGTAAAATCTCGCCGGTGGCTTGACGTTACATTCATCTAAATGGGGATTGCACCTTTCCAAGGGTAGATTTTCCAACCTAGATGAGATCATAACAGGCTGAAAATAGGGTGACGGAATTTTCGGCGTTTCCCGCTTACACCCCCTAAATGAAACCGGCCTCTGGAGAGAGGTTTGCCATATGACTACGGTATAATTTAAATGGATCTACTTTTAAATGACGCTAACTTTCATTAAAAGCAGTCATTTTCAAAAGCTTTAAAATGTCAAGGCTATTTTAAAATGTCCCACTTTTAACTTAATAGAAATGTCCCATTTTTCTAGCTTCTAGCGTTAAATAATAGAAAGCGTAGGGTTGTCCACGGCAGCCCTCGCCGGGCCCTATCAAGCCCAAGAGCGGGGGCTGCGGTGGTCAACCCGGTTAGCATTGTTACAGCAAGCACTGTGCAAAATTAAGCCCAACTCGTTGCAAAAGCGATGATTCAATTCCGTGTCAGATTGTTAACAACAGAAATCGCATGATTGAGATCTTCAGCGTTCAATTCGCGCTGTTTTTTAAGGCCTTTATCCTTCACTCTTGACTTAAAGGGGTGGCCTGCATGGGTCCGCGATGGGGCTTGATTGCAACGGTTATCCCGTTTTTCTTGTACGATCTGAGCGACTCTCAGGACATGGCTTAAGCGTTTATTTTCCACGATTGAACTCTGATCAATCTCCGACAAGCGATCATAAATTGTGTAGGGCACAGAGGTACCATTGCTCCAGACCTCGATGTGACCGTCCGGGTATTCAACGATTTCGAGATACTTATGGATCAAGCCGCGCATCTCGGGATTATCGGGTAACAAATATAAAATTTTATCGTACTGCAAGGTCAGGTTGCAGGAGACTTTTCGGAGTTCTCGCCAGGTAAAAATACGATCCAAATCCTCATCGCTACGAATCGCTCTGTGAGCATTGAAATCACTACGTGGCGGTTTAGCAAAACGAGCGTTGAGATCACAAATAAAATGGGGCGCAAAGGCATTCGCTTCTTGCTGGGTAGAGATGCCGCGTAGCCGTAACTCCTTGACTAAACGGTCCTGTAAAGTCAAATTCATTCGTTCTACACGACCTTTAGCTTGACTGCTATTGGCGCAGATACTTTCGATATTTAATTCGTACATCGCTCGAGCAAATTGCGTGTGTCCTTTACCCGAAGTTGCTCCTTTGGCATTGACTCGAAAAACGCTGGCCTTGTCACTGTAGAACGCCATGGGTTTGCCGTGTTTATCCAAATATTTACGAGTGGCCCCGAAGTATGAGAAAGTCGATTCGCTTGCCGTAAAGTGTAACGCCATCAATCGGCTGGTCGCATCGTCCACATACACTAACAATGTGCATGAGGGCGCACGGTCTTCAAACCAGGCGTGGTCACTGCCATCGATCTGGATCAGTTCACCCAAACAGGATCGTCGATTTCTAGGCTGGTAAACCTTCGCAGACCGCTGTCGTCTAGGGACCCATAGACCTGTCTCAATCATCAGCTGGCGCACCGTTTCCTTGGCCAATTTGATGCCGTGACATTCACGTAGCTTCTCACAAGCCAGGGTCGGACCAAAATCCACATAGTGCTCTCGGATCAATCCAATTGCACGGGCAGCAATTTCCTCTGGAAGTTGACGATTGCTAGCCTTACCACGAAGCCCAGACGTCATGCCCGTTACTCCAAATTGCAAATACCTATCCACAATTCGAGTCATCTGTCGAAGACTTAGACCAAGTCGCTCAGCTCCTTGGTAACGTTTCAAGCGGTGTTCAATGACGGCCTGTACAATCTTGATCCGATTCAATTCACGCATGCTCATAGTAATCAACCCAGGTTTAGCCATCATGCACCTCTGATTAGCGACATAAGCCGCTTAGCATAAGGTGGCTGATTTAGAAATAGGACATTTCTAACTAGCTAAAATAGGACATTACTAGGAAGCCGCTACAGGGTTTGATGGGAGATTTTGCCTTATGTAAAATTACTAATTCACACTTTCCCCGCAAGCCACATTCAGGCCTACACACTTTATTTACTCTAGCAATGGCGTAATCTGTGCGTCTGTTTAGGCACCCAGGCAGCGTTTCCTGGTTTCCTAGCGCACTTGAGAAAGAACCGCTTTTTTAGATGCAATTCAACACACTTTTCTTTGCCTAGGCTTCCCTTGATTTGGCCTCAGGCAAGGTTTAGATCAGCCAAGGCAGAACAAGTATTCGTCGCCATTTCGTTTGCTCGGGGAGCAGCCTTATTTCCTTCATCTTTTTGCGGCTCTCCCACTGCTCCGCGCTGCTTTAAGAGCTGTTGATTCAGTGGACTTAACCCTTCGACGCTCTCGATATTCGCCTCAGACAAGTTCAACGCTTCTTGTGTGGAAGTCCAGCGTAATCTCACTTGCGATGGCTTACCGTCTTTGTCTTTGATCAATTGCCACCAGCGAACGGCTTTATCGTAGCTGCCTGTCACCACATAGTCGAGGTTGCCAATTTTTTTCCAGATAGCCGCGCTGACACTTCCACTAAAATCTTTAATCGTCATAAGACATTGACCCGAGGCGATATCCCATACCCGCGCCGTATGGTCCCCACTGCCGGAGAGGATATACTGGTTATCCGGCGACAGCGCAACGCACCAGACATCACTATCATGCCCGGCCAAGATATGAAGCGGGGTGCTCGGCGCGTGTAGATCCCATACCCGCACCGTTTCGTCCCCACTGCCGGAGATGACGTAACGATTATCCGACGATAGCGCGACGCTATTAACCGACCTGGTATGCCCGGATAAGATGTGGAGCGCAGCGCTTGGCGCTTCTAGATCCCATACCCGCACCAAATTGTCGTAACTGCCGGAGACAACATACCGGTCATCCTGTGATAGCGCAACGCTATTAACCCAGTCCTTATGCTCGCCCAAGATGCTAGGCTGCGTAGCAGGTTGCGCACGCAAATCCCACACCCGTACTTTGTTGTCCAAGCTACCCGAGATAACATACTGGCCATTCGACGATAGTGCGACGCTCTTAACCCAATACTCAGTTAGGATGCGGGGCTTGATAGGCTGCGCCTGCAGATCCCACACCCGTACTTTGCCGCCCAAGCTAACCGAGATAACATACTGGCCATCCGACGATAGTGCGACGCTACGAACCCAACTGGTATGCCCTGCCAAGTTACAGGGCGCGGCGCTCGGCGTGTACAAATCCCACACCCGCACCGCATGGTCATCACAGGAGACCACATACCGATCATCCGGTGATAGCGCAAGCCTACGAACGAAATTAGCATGCCCAGCTAAGGTACGAGGCGGGGCGCTCGGCGTTTGCAGATCCCACACCCGCACCGCATGGTCCCCATCATGGCTGGAGATGACATATCGGCCATCCGATGACAGCGCAACGCTAACAACCCTACCGTTATCTCCCGCGAAGATGTGGAGTGCAGTACTTGGTGCATTGAGATCCCACACCCGCACCGTCTTGTCCTTACTGCCCGAGATAACATATCGGCCGTCCGACGATAGCGCGACACTCAGAACTTCAGCATTATGACCGGCCAAGATGACGGGTGGAGCACTCGGCTTGTGCAAGTCCCACACCCGCACCGTCTTATCCTCACTGCCAGAAGCAACATACCGACCATCCGACGACAGTGCAACGCTATTAACCGAATCGCCATGCCCCGCCAAGATGTGGGGGTTGGCGCTCGGCGTGTGTAGATCCCATACCCGCACCGTTTTGTCCTTACTGCCCGAGATAACATATCGGCCGTCCGACGATAGTGCGACGCTATTAACCCAACCGGTATGCCCGGTTAGGATGCGGGGTTTGATGGGCTGCGCGTGCAGATCCCACACCCATACTGTATGACAGCCTGTACCGGGGGAGACAACATACCGACCATCCGATGACAACGCGACACTAGAAATATAAAATTTATGCCCAGTCAAGCACTTTTTTTCTTCGAGAGTTTTGGGATCGTAAAGCCTAATCGTGCGGCCTTGCGCAATGGCCAACCAACGACCATCCGATGAATAGCAGCAGGCGCTAAAATGATCGTCAGATGAATAGCAGTGAACGCTAACATGCTCGTCAAACTGCAAACCTGGTAATTCCCCAAACTGCACGTCTTGCATTTTGGCACCGCTGAAATCTGCGCGGCGTAGCCATGCCCCTTGCAAGCGGACTTTGCTTAAATCAGTCCGCTGTTCTCCTGGAATTGATTGAAATTGAGCACTATCAAAAACCCCATAGCTTAAATCGGCCCCAGGAATCTGAATGCCTTTGAAATCTGCTCCATTGAATTGCATCCCGGCTTTAACTAGAATCGTGATCGCATTCGCTGCAGCACACGCCACGCTAGCATCCGTTTTCGATCGGTTAATATAAGCGAAGAGCCATGGTTTAATAAGTGCTAGAGAGTCTTGGACATGCTCCACGATAAAGTCAAGCACAGCCGGGTCCTCAACCAGGTTGAATTGATTCAATAATGCATCCGGGTTACCCTGCTGAAGCGCTGGCTCTTGCCATATTGCTCGTGCGACCAAATAATCCCGAATCGATTTATGGATAAAGCTATACGTATCTCCCTGACGAATCAGTGGTGCATTAAAGCGCAACAGGCGAGTTTTTTCATCATTATTATTTAAAAACACTGCCCACTTCGGATTCTTTTCAGGGCTTACGTCTGAATATGTCGCCTCCACTTTATTATCAGGATGCCGATACAAGGCCAACGCAAAATCCTGACTAAAACGCCAAACAAGCGCGATAAAATCTCCTTCGCATAATTGGTCGAAACTCGCTTGTTCAGAACCCGTTAGCTGAATTTGTCCCGAGCGGAGTTGCGCGCGCGCCAACCAGTCTTTAATAAATTGCTCATATAATGCAACGCGCGTGAAGACCACCTGACCATTCTGCTGTAGGGTAGGTGCTACCTGCAATACCATCTTGAGTAACAAAGGGTTACCCATCAGCTTTTTTAACTCTGGGTGCACCAGCAAATTTTTATGATAGTCCTCAGCCGCCCACTCCCTAGGTTTAGCTTGGACATAGTGATCAATATAGGCGTTGATATCCGGATCTGAAAATGGCGCAAGCCACCATTCCTGCAGCAGGCCTGATGGACCAAAATTGCGTTGGTAGCCGACGCCCAGATATTCAGGGCGACTGCTGATGATTACCTTAGCGTGCCATTTATCAAGTTTATTGGTCGTGTAGAAATCTCGAGCCCGAGATGTGATCTCATCATAGCCATCGAAAATAAACACAAACTGTCGATTGTGTTGCAAGATTTCAATCTGCGATTTCGAAAACCCCTTCCTCTCAAAATAGCTGGCCATCAGATCCTGATAGTCTCCTTTTACTGTCAGTTCCCTCAAAGGGATAAAGATCGGAATTGGCGCTTTTTGAGCGTCTTCTTTATACGTCTTCCATAAGCGATGCGCCAAATGGTAACTAAAAGTTGACTTCCCTGAGCCTGCTTGACCCAGGAGCAACAATACCTTCTCGGGCGAGCCTGGCACCAGAAAAGCGTCAACCTGCGGGTCCAAATCAAAGCGCTCGGTGGCATCAGGGCGTCTCATCCCTTGGGGAGCGATATATAGCATTAGCCCTTCTTTAATCTCGGCGGCTTCGAGGATTTCTAAATAAGCCGCTTCGAGCGCTTTAATATCGCTTCCCAGCATGGCTAAAGGCAGGGTCTTGCGCAAGCTTTCATCCAACTGGATCTGGCGTAGTCTGGCCGTCACAAGCAGCTCCGTGCTACGCGGCGTAAACCAAAAGGGGGCCCATACAGGCTTTATTGAAGGATCAGGCGCTTGTAAGCGCGCTAAGGCGCGCTCCGCTGCGTTCATAACGGCGGGATGCTGAGCTGGGTCGCTATGCAAGCGCTCCAGTAAGCATTGCGCGTTTTGTTGTATTTCTTGATCGGCTTGCGTGCAAGCAATCTGTTCTAAACGTAGGCACAGACCTTGTAGAAAATTAGGATGTTGTTGATAGTGATTCTGGCGCACAAATACACCAAACGCGACAAAATTATCATGCGCGATCAGCAGATCGCAAAAGCGCAATGCCGCGTACCACCCCGTTGGGGTATGGACCTCAAACCCTTGGCTAGCTGACGCGATGGCTGTTTGCCAATCTTGGACAGCGTTTTTGAGCCCGTCTAAGAAAGCAAACGCTTGCTCAAAGTGATCAAAAGTCGTCGAGAGATTATTCACGTCAAGGTTTTTAACCGCGCTGGCTAAGCTCAATATTCCCATACCCACGTGAAACACATGGCGACCCACACTGTGCCAAAAGGTTTCATCATTAGGAATATGAGTTAAGGCTTGGTAAGCATAGCGCGCTTGATAGGCTATTGCCGAATTAGCATGGACGCTCAACTCCTGGAGCGTGGCATATAGTGGTTCTTGTACGCCTGTGCGATGAATGCCGCTGACCCCTATCTTGATCATCGCATCCAGCAGGTGGCACGTCGCGTACAGTAGGGAGTGAACCTGCACCGGATCATTTCCTCGATGCGCGCTATCTAGGCCTTTACACAATACGCTTAACACGGCCACTAAATCACCCGGGAGTACGTTGAATTGCCCTAAATGGGAAGGTTCTAAGAGCGCGTCCGGACAATGGTCCAAGATCACCGCTAAAGCTTGCACGGTATTAAGATTGAGCATGTCCGTTTGGGTGCCCGTCAGGGACAACGCCCCCACCATGTAGCCCATCAACTGGCGATACAAATCAAGATCGGCAATAGTGGCGAGCGCCACCACTTCTTGCACCTCGGCTAAATTTTTACCGCTCTGGCCAAAGGCATCAATAGTTTTTATGGCTAAGTCTTTGAGTGCTTCCTTTGATGTTTGCTCAAGCATTGGGTGTTGCAAGCACCAGGCTAAGTGCTGGGTATGAAAAATATAAGCGGGGACAACCGCAAGCGTGTAGGGGGGTGTAGGGGCAGGAGGCTGCGGATTGTGATCGAACCACCCACGCTTAGGAGTATCCAGGGAGGGCTGGTTAGTAGGTGTGAAGGGGGAGGGGCGACAACATGGAAAACAATCCCACCATGTCGGCGGCAAAGGAGGCAAATCAGCTATCTTCTGGTCAGCTGCCGCTTGATCATATTTGCGCGCTTTATGATAGCTGGCATGGGCCTGCCTAAATAAGCCGAGGGAACATAATACATCCCCCCGCTCCAAATACGCTTGTGCAAGCAGGGGCATCACCTCTGCCTGATTGAAATCTGAACTAGCATATGCCACTTTCAACGCTTCTTTGGCCGCACTGAATTGCTTGCGCGCCTGCTCCAGGTTTTCTTGAGCTTGGTAGGTTCGTGCTTGAGCTAAACAATGTTGTCCATTCTGGAAAGCGGTATGCCCATCAGGAATGCCATAGCACATCCTATTCTCCCCTAATGTTAGGTTTTATGCGTTTCTTCAGCGTACGGAGCCCTAGACTTCAGGCGAAGGTCCCATGCTTGGCTACCCTGCGCTGGCTCACTCACTCTTCGAGCACGCATCCTCAGATTCAATTGTTTTCTATACATGCTGAACAGACCCCTGCGCGCGATTGCACAGCACACCCTTTCACTTCGACTCCTTGTTACCTAATAAACTCTATCAGAGCCCGTCCAAAAGTAAAGCACTTTATCGCGGGTTGTTGCGCTCCACACAGG
>JASSUB010000047.1:0-1522 GCA_031963205.1 Mycoavidus cysteinexigens | reverse complement strand
CCTTGGCGAAACGGGTGAGAGGCAAGCCATCGACAAACTTAACCGTCAACAGCATAGCCAGGAAGTTGGCGCTTGCGTTACTCTTAGGCAGAGGCTGCGGCGGCAATGGCGCAGTGACCGGAGCATGAACACTGCTGGAGCAGCCATAGCGCATACGAATGTGGCGTAGTACACGTACCTGCATGGGCACGATGTCGAGTTGCTCGCTCACATCCTGTCCGATAACCACCATCGGTGTACCGCAGGCACAGGTGCGTTCGGCTTCGGGAACATCATGCACGATCTCAATTCGTTTCAACTCTGCTGGTAATGGGCCCCGCTTGCCGCGCGCAGGTTTCGCTTTGCCTGCTGAATTGGGGGCCGCCAGTGGGGCAATATCCTCTGCCTCGGTTGTTGTTTCGGCCAATACCTCCGCTTCATCGAACAAACGGCCTTGGCCGCTCATCTGCTCTGAACTCGGGCCAAACTGGCGACGCCGCGCCAGTATAATTTGTTCGATCAGGCGCTTGATCTCGTCGCGTACTTGGCTGATCTCGTGGTGTGCTTGGCTAAGCTTGTCGTGTGCCTGACTGATCGCATTGCGTGCCTCCATTTGGGATGTCTCATACGCTTCCTGTTGCGTGTGCAACAGCGCTGTGAGCGCAGTCACATCGGTTGGCAAAACAGCCGGTAGCGTGACCTCTGGCAGAGTGAAGTCTATGGGTAAAATGAATTCTTTTTCGGCACTTTCAAGCATGCCGTATTTTACCAAATCTCTCTATGAAACAGTATTAAAATACAGTGTTTTATGCGGTTGATTTCGCCATAAATCGAACCCTTCCAGCAGCCATTTAAATTCCTGCAAGCTCACTGTCTGCGTGGCGCCATCCGCTGGCTTGGGCCAAGCAAATTTCTCCGCTTCTAAGCGCTTGAGCCATAGGCAAAATCCATTGCGATGCCAATACAATACTTTGAGCTTGTTCCGCTGACGATTGATGAACACATACAGCGCACGGCCGAACGGATTTAACTCTAACTCCTGCTCAACCAGAGCACTCAAACCGTTGATCGCTTTCCTAAAATCAACCGGTTCTTGGCACAGGTACACCTGATCTATGTCACAGCCCAAATGCATCAATCTCCTCCTTGGGCCGCACGTCCAAGCGCTACCAACCATTCCGGCTCCGGCAGACTCGATAGCTCTAGCCGCATCCCTGAGGACAATACCAAGCTGCAACCCCGAGACTCTTGCACACTAACTGCCTCCGCCACACGTAGCTTTACGAATTTGCTCCCCTCGCTTGCTTCGGTCCTCTCAACAACTGGACTATTCAATTTGTTTTGCCAATAATATAAGGGTTTCACCGACAACCCGTGCTTCTTTGCATACCCACTCAACGAACTCCCTTCACTTTGGGCTGCCGACAAATGGTCCTCCCAGTATTTCTTTACTGATTTCATATTCACTCCGGTTCAGTTAGATCGGCGTTACTATGAATTCTTATTCTTCAAGCCACAAGTCTGGGGATCGTGGAGTGCTTAC
>JASSUB010000004.1:0-69935 GCA_031963205.1 Mycoavidus cysteinexigens | reverse complement strand
ACAGTATCGTTTGCGAGCGGTCTCGCAATCTTAAATCACTACGGCTTTTCGAGCTTCTATCAAGAATTGCAAACTCTTCTTCGCTCAACTCTAGCCTCTCTAGCGTCTTACCTACCATTTAACTTTACCTTAAAGGGTCAATTATAGAGATATTTCTTGGTAATGACTTATCCAAGCTACGGGGCTCCTAACTCTTGCCCCGGTTTAACTCCTGCTGCACATACCAGCCTTTGCTGAACGCACAAATGCTCGGTCACGATGGGCTGAAATACGCCCGCAGTCTGCTAAAATCTTTGATAGGCAAGAGGGTTAGGTTGTCTAATATCTAAGCTAAACCTTTATCACCATCCATTTGCCCTTGTCTAGCTTGAGAGTTTAGTTACTATCCTTCCCGGAGAAAATAATGCAAATTCCATCATCCTTAGCATCCATAGTCTCTTACTGGCTCCCTAATTTGGGAGATACGGAAAAAAAAAGCCCAAGGTGGAAAAACACCGGACCTGTGCAGTCTTTCCCTAGACCAAGTAGGGCAGATTTATAAATCCATCGGAGCGGAGGGCCGCGATTCTTCTTCTCAATTTATCAGAGAGTTAGAGCAGACCTCTTGGCAGCAAAAACAGATGACAAGCGGTATTTTTAATCATATAAATTCGATGACGGCGAGCATGAATCGAGTTTCTGGACGGGTTGCTCACAGAGTTTAATCAACTAAATATGAAAATCAAAGATTTTCAAAACGAACTCGCTACGGTCAAAACAGAAATAACTAGCAACTTGCAAGAGGACGAGGAAAGTCCGTCTTCTACCCCCATACCAGGAGAGGTCGATGAACTACCAAATCTGAGTATACCCACCTCATCTTCCCAAGTGACGGTTAGGATCCCGTCATTTGGGATTATCCGGTAACTGAAATAGTTTTATCGGAGTTCGGGTTGAGGTAGGCCGTCAATAATTTGTACAGCCCTACAAAACAAAAATAATTTTTTGTATAAAGCATCGCCAACAAAGTTAGAGTGAATAGCCAAATCTATTCTTCGACTATATTTTGTAGAAATCTATTACGTGATCAATCAGAGCAAGGCCTAGTTCTCACATCAATTTAGAAAAATAAGAACTCGGCACTAAGCAAACAAAGACATGATTGTATGATGAGAAAGATTGATAATCTGCTAAAATTTGAAATAGGCAAAGGTTAGGTTATCCAATAGCTAAACCAAGCCTTTATCACCATCCATGTGCCCTTGTCGGGCTTGAGAGTTTAATTACTATCCTTCCCAGGAAATACAGATGATTGTATTTTTCTGCTGTCACTTGAGCAGATTAAAACCAGCCTTGGTCTATTGAGTCATAATTTATATAGCCCGTCACGACGTATAACCATTCCATGACAACGCTTCATACTAACAAAATTTTCTCATTTTTTTGTCGGAGCAAATAATGCAAATTCCATCATCCTTAGCATCCATAGTCTCTTACTGGTTCCCTAATTTGGGAGATTCGGAAAAAAAAGCCCAAAGTGGAAAAACACCGGACCTGTGCAACCTTTCCCTAGACCAAGTATTGCAGATTTATAAACAACGAGATATTTGCTCCGGCGGAGCGGAGGAGTACAACTCCTCTCCTCAATTTATCAGAGAATTAGAGCAGACCTCTTGGCAACATAAGCAACTAACAAGCGGTATTTTTAATCATATAGATTCGATGGCAACGAATATGAATCGAATTTCTGGGCGGCTTGATCGGTTGGAGCCAGGAGTTCAGTATCTAGCTATTTCCACATTTATTCTTTTTCTACTTTTTATTGCGTATGCTCGCCATACAAATATGGCTATGCAGAAGAAATTTAATGGTGATCTAGACAAAAAACTTGAAGATATGAAGGGCGAGTACTCCAAACTAATAGAGAATTTAACCAAAGAAATCGGAGATCAAAAGGTAGGGCACTCCAAATTAAGAGATGATCTAACCAAAGAAATCGAAGATCAAAAGGTGGAGCACTCCAAATTAAGAGATGATCTAGCCAAAGAAATCGAAGATAGTAAAAATATGGTTTCCTCGCAAGGTAAGAGACTTGATCAACTAGATTTGAAAATTCAAGGGACAGGGAGCAAGACTACCCAGCTTGAGGAAGGCCTTACAAAATTAACCGTTAATCTAAAAGCTTCCCAAGCTGAGCTTGAAAAAATAGAAAACAAACTATCTACATCTTCCGAATCAATTAAATTGATACAATCTCAGGCTATCGGAGCCGAAAAAACTAGGGTTAAAGGTATAGATGATTTACAAAGTCAAATCATTGAACTAGATAAAGCTGTCAGTGAAGTATATAGAATTTTAGAAAGATCTAACCTGTTAATCGATATGACTCTATCACCACTAGGCTCAAGAGCTGGATCATGGGCAGGATCGCAGAGTGGTAGATCGCGGAGCGGGTCACCAGAACGCTCTATACCAATCGAAAAACATTGATTTGATATATCACTCGCTTTACATCACTATTTAATCTGGATCGACTAATTATGATAGTCGATCCAGTTACTTGCTAATACAAAAATTTTTATTATCCAATCGAAGCTCGTAGTAGTCTTCTACAAAAATAACACCCTTCTGAATATGGACAACACTCTCTACAATATTTAATCCATAAAGGAGAATTCCTCATGCAACATAATTCCATCCAATCGCTCAGGTAAAACTTCTTTGGCTAAAACTTTGCTGCCTAAATTTCTTACAGCCGTCTCCAACTCGTTAAGCTCATCTGCTTTAAAGTAAATAAGGGAGTCAATAGCTTCTGTATTCTGGTGTAGCCAACTGATATGTGCTTGCGCGTCTAAATTCGTAGAATCCAAAGCTTTCCACGATTTACCCCTGGTAATGTACCACCCCCTTTGATTTTCGTTATTCTCGTTGGCTGACGAATTATTTTTATTGGATCCCGGATCATTTTTATTGAATTCCGGATCATTCTCTTCAAAATAACGCAACCCTATAGGTTCGGGACATCTCCCATCAGCGTTTTGTCGAAAGAAAACTATTATCCGTTTAGCACGTTCAATTTCTTCTCTTTCGATCTTCTCAAGAGGAAGAAAAGCCCGTTCCTTTTTAAAGGAAAGTTTAAATTTATAGTTTTCCAATGTATTCAATACGTAAATATATGTAGCGACAGCATATTTCTTTGACCAAAGCTGGTCATCTGCTTCTTGCGCTTGGCTTATGAGATATTCCATCCCTTGCCTCAACTGTAGATTGGGAGCGTCCGGACGGTACATCGTGCGCCTTGCTAGTGATGGCTTAGCTACCGCAACAAAATGATAAGCATCAAGAGTTTTTCGAACGACCAGTTCCGCGACATCCTGTTTGGCTATAAACCTTCTATCAGCAGGCTTCTTACCATTTTTCTTTGGTAGCAATTCATTTTCAGTTTCATTTGAAACGTTAGCGGAATCCAAAAATGTGCCATCTTCAGACTTGCAACTCTCCCAATCATTTATCTTTAGTGACAATTTATTTTCAGTTTCACTTGGAGCGGAGTTAGTGGAATCCAAAAACGTACCACCTTCAGACCCGCCGCCCCCACACGCAGCGATACTCATACCAACTATCATGACAAAAATGCACAGCTTCATTTATTTCCCCGTTAACCTTAGCTTTACCCACATTATGCTTCAAAGTTTAACCAATGATGCTTATTTTAATAATAGCCAATAATATAAAATCAACGCATAGATTGATCCTGCCCCCCATCCTCTTCATCCAATTCCAACATCGCAATCCTCAACACCTCCGCCACCGGTTCAAACAACGTCTCAGGAATATAATCTCCAATTTTAGTCTCCCTCATCAGTTGTCGCGCAAGCGCCACATTCGCCACCACCGGCACCTTATAAATCTGCGCCAACTCTAGCACTTTCAATGCTTTAAGCCCCTCGCCTTTCTCTGTAACAATAGGCAGTGGCGTCTCACCCGGCTTATAGTATATACACACCGCTAGATGAGTCGGATTTTTAATGACAGCACTGGCGCGCTCCACGCGGCCACCCATATCGCTTTCTTGCATTTCTTCGTGTAACTGGCGCATCCGCCCTTTAACGTGCGGGTTACCTTCAGTGTCTTTAAACTCCCGTTTAAGGTCGTCTTTTGACATCCGTAATTGCTTCATCAACTGATAACGCTCAAATAGATAGTCTGTGATCGCAAAGATAATATAAAAAGCGAGTACGCAACCAATAAGCCAGCCACATAATTTAGCCACAATAGGGATGGCGCAGTGTACCCCGCATTCTGGCAGATAAACTAAAGACTTACCGTAGCGCGCCAAAATATAAGCAAACACAGAACCCAGCAGCACGATCTTAAATATAGTGCGCAATAAAGTGTAAAGTTTTTTCAGCGAGAAAAGATTCTTAGCATTTTTAATAATACTAATCGCGCTGAGTTTTGGCTTGAGCCTCTTTGGGGCGAAGAGAAACCCCGTTTGAGTAAGGCCTGTTATAACAGTGACTAAAAACAATACCGCCATCAATGAACCAACAAAACGCATAAATACCTGCGCACACGCCAGAAAAATTCTCATCAGCGCTTGTTCAAACGGCAACGTCATGTATTGGATCGCCTGCCCAAAGGTATCTTGTAACGCAGCCAGCAACTTTGGCCCCTCTAGCCAAAGCCAGAGTGCGGCTATCAGCAACTGCATGCCTTGGATAATTTCAACGCTCTTAGCAACTTGCCCTTCTTTACGCGCGTCCCTGAGCTTTTTGGGAGTGGGCTGTTCGGTTTTTTCAGCCATCTTATCCGGCCTCTGCGGTTGTGCCGATTTCTAGTAATCGGCGCACGATGGGCCAGATTTCATCAAATCGGTCGAGGTAATGATCAAGCCCCAAACGCATACCAAAAATCAACGCGAGGCAGGCGAAGACTGATTTGATCGGCATGGCAATAAAGAATACGTCGAGTTGGCCAGCAGTACGGTTAATCAGGCCAAAGGAAAAATCAACCATCAACATCAGTGCCACCGCGGGTAGGGCAAAACCAATGCCCAATTCAAGCACCATGCGCCATTGGTTAATCATGAACAAAGCGGTCTCTTGATTGATTAAGAGCGCCTGCCCAAGCGGCAACATCGTGTACGATTGGTAAATCGCGGCCAGCAATAAATTAAAACCGCCACCGACGAAGAAAAGCGCGGCCAGCAGTTGTATAAATAGAATCGAGAATAGGGAAACTTCTTCGCCCATTGCTGGGTTTAGAATTTCAGCCAGACCGGCGCCGCGTGCTGTGTCAATGAATTCGCCGGCCACCGCCACCGCCCAAAATGGGATGGAGGCTAAAAGGCCAATATAAAGGCCCACTGAGAGCTCGCTCAAAACCATGCCGGCCAAGGCAAACCCTTCTGGCGGCGCAGTATGTTTTGTCCAGGCAAAAGCCAAGGGCAATGCCGGCAAGGCAATCATTAAGGCGAGCGTGTTTCTAATCAGCGCGCCGCCCAACATGCGGGTACTGGTGACAGATAGCAGCACCATGACCCCTAGCGGGCGCATCATGCACAGCGCCAGCATTTTCAGTAGCGGCGCCCAGGCCAACCAGGCCGCCATTTCAACGCCTCATATCAGACAGTTGTTGAAATACCATATCGCTGTAGTTTAGCAAAGTCATGCCTATCCAACGATAGGTCACAAGCAAAGTCAGCGAGGCCGTCAGCAGCTTGAAAATAAATTGTAGCGTTTGATCCTGCAACTGGGTAAGCGTCTGCATTAAGCTGACGGCTAGACTGACGACCGCTACGGCTACCACGATAGGCAAAGCAAGCAGCAGTACCACCCACAGTAGCTGCGTCGTCATATGGATCAGGATGGCGTCACTCATGAGTAAGAGAGCATTAATTGCGACAATAGTTTCTCCCAACCACCCATGAGCACGAATAAAAGGAGTTTGAAAGGCAAAGCAATGGTGAGTGGCGAGACCATCATCATGCCCAGCGAAAGTAAGATGATCGAAACAATCAAATCAATGGCGATAAAGGGTAAAAAAATCAGCAGGCCCATTTTAAACGCTTCAATCAATTGACCAATGGCAAAGGCTGGCATGAGCACCAGTAAAGAATTAACATCCAGCCGATCCTTATACTGTTCGGGCCAAGTGCGCTGTCCAATATCGACAAAGAAATGAATTTGCCGCGGCGGCGTATGCCGCTTTAAGAATGCCCGGTATGGGGCAAGCACACCGTCATCTACTTGGCTCACTGATTCGGGCGAACTGAATTCTACCGGATGAGTTTTGAGCGCATCGCTCACCTGGAAGCCTACTGGCGCCATCACATAGGCAGTCAGTACCAGCGAAATCGCATACAGTGCGAGATTCGGCGGCACATGCTGAATGCCAAGCGCATTACGCAATAACGCAAGCACGATCGAGATTTTTAGAAACGACGTGCCTAGCACCACCAGTAAGGGCAAAATTGACAGCAGAAAAAGAAAAACGATCAGCTGAACCGGATGATCGAGCAAGCTCATCTTGTTTCATCCGGCGCAATTAGACGGGTAATTTTGGCGCCCAAGCGCTCGCCAATGCGTACCAGGCTCGCCGTTGCAATTAAACGGCCTTGTGTACGAATACCGATTTCCGGGGCAGTCTTGAAATCTGCTGCCAACACATCGCCTTCTTTTAATTGAGAGAGGGCTGAGAGTGGCACAGTCATTTGTCCAATTTCAAACACCAAGGTCATCGGCAAACTTGCAGCGATGCTGCCAGCTGTGAGATCAAGTTCAGCAGCAGGTTGAGCCTCTTGAGTCAAAGCCGCTTCAGCAGCAGGCTGAGTCTCTTGAATGAGGCCAGCTTCATCGGCAGGCTGAGTCTCTTGAGTCAAAGCCGCCTCATCAGTTGGCTGAATCTCTTGAGTGCAGCCCGCTTCATCAGCGATGGCTTCAGTCGTGTCAGCAATAAAATGGTTTTCTTCGCCTAATGGCTCCATGACGCGCTCAATTTCAAAGTGATTTTCATCCAGCCGGCCTATTTGCACTAACAGCCGGTCCAATACCAATAGCAGGCTACCGTTTTTAAGCGGGGCTTGCCAGGCAGCCATAACAACATCGCCCACTTGCAATGCGGCAAGTTGGGTGACAGATAAATGCGCAAAACCCGCACAAGCCGAGATCACAGTGGGTTGTTCCGCATGCTGATCCGGGCCGGCTGTCATGCATTTTGCCAAGGAGCTCAGCCAAGTCAGTGGGAATCCATCAAGGTGTAAATCAAGCCAGCGATGATCTTCGTGCGCAATAAAAGTTAAAATGATGTCCGCATGTTCCGCTTGATCCAGTCTCTCTGGCGGCGCTGCTAATGCGCCCAATGCTTTGATCGAGGGTGGCGTTAGCCGATGCTGGACACACCAATCCAACCACGGCGCTAACGCCCAGGCGAGCGCCGCTTCGCGCAGACCATCATGCAGTGATGACAAATCCGGTACCGGCAGAATCGGCTCTAACCATTCAAGCAAGGCCGCTTCATCAAACCAAAGTCGGACTGCTTGGCCATCGAGCGAAAGCTCAAGCGGTAGCATCGTCCGCCGCTCATGGTTAAGGTTTTGCGCGCGTTTGGTCAGTTGCAGCGAAAGCCCTACGGCTTCGCTTTGCCGCCCGCCGCCAATCGCTTGATGTAAATGCGCATAGTCGGCAGACCACATAGGCGCCTCAAAAAAAGCTTGCTCAGTCATGCTGCTGTTCAATTAAAATTTTCTCCATTGGATACATTGAAGAGATTTGGGTTTGGAGTTTGTGCTGAATTGATTCAAGCGCTTTACGCTGTTTTTCGTTGGCCGCACGCAGTGTCATCTTGAGCCGGCCTTGCACCTGGGCAACCAGCATTTCAGCACCAGTCAGCACCCCTGATAACACGGTAATGCGCAATTCGCTTGCTGTGTTTTGCACCCTTAATGAAGCCGGCATCAAGAGACTTTCGGCCAATGTACGTAATGCCACCTGGGCTGAACTTAAACAACCAGATGTTGTGGGTGCATGGCCTGCCCGCCCTAACAACAATGATGGTAGCACTGGCATCCCCATTGCTTCTGGTGTCCGCTTTTTTTTAAGCAAATCTGCAAACCTCTGCACCTGCTCTGCGGGCGGTATGTCTTGCGGCTGCTCTGACTGAGACGGTGTATTGTCTGCATTGCTGCCAGTAGGCATGGTTAAAATTTGCATGATCGTTACTTTTTTTCGATGAGCTTCAATTTTTCCTGCTTTGCAACACACTGCCGAAGCAATGTATTACGTTCTTCAAGTTGTTGCCGCAAGTCTTCGATTTGATCCTCCAGCTGTTTACTTTCTTGCTCAAAATTCGCAGCAGTAAGATTGTAATGGCTCAATTCTTGCAGTAACTCTTCTACCTCATCCGCGCGCCGAACCGATGTTTGCGCGCTCAGTTCCTGCCATTGTTCAATCACCTGCACTCTTTGTTCATCAAGCTTTTCACGAGTTGCGTTTAACTCGTCAATTTGAGTTTTAACCCGCTGCATCTCAGCACGCAAACGTTCCTCTCGGTGACGCTTAATCGCGATTAGGTTGGTCCACATCGTGGCTGGTCTCTACTGCATCAGCTCATCATGGCGTGACCGGGTCGACGCAACTTGGCTATCAGTCAGCGCTTGCCTCAGCGCCATTTCGGTCGCAGCAAGTCCGCCTGATTGCACCGTGCTTTGGCGTAAAAAGCTCTCAATGGCAGAACGCCGATCCAGCGCTTCATCAGCTTCCGCATCTTGACCACGCTGATATTCGCCAACCCGCACCAGCAGATCAATATCATCGTAACGAGAAAGTAGCCGCCGCAATTTGGCGGCATGCTTTTTGAGTTCAGTCGGCGCAACATGGGCCATCACGCGGCTGACGCTACGCAGCACGTCAATCGCTGGATAGTGATTGCGCTCAGCCAAGGCACGAGATAAGACAATATGACCATCTAGAATCGAGCGAGTTTCATCAGCCACCGGCTCATTCATATTGTCCCCTTCTACTAGCACCGTGTAGATGCCGGTGATTACCCCTTGCGCGGCAGGCCCTGCGCGCTCCAATAGCCGTGGCAATGCAGCAAAAACACTAGGGGGATAGCCATTAGCCGCCATCGGTTCGCCAGCCGCCACCCCAAGCTGACGTGCCGCCCGCGCATAACGCGTCACGGAGTCAACTAGCAACAATACATTTTTGCCTTGATCACGAAAATATTCCGCAATGGTGGTTGCGGTATAGGCGGCCTTATAGCGTTCAAGCGCAGGCCGGTCAGAAGTTGCGATCACAATCACCGCACGCCGGCGCATTTCATCATCGAAGACACGATCGATAAACTCGCGCACTTCTCGGCCACGCTCACCCACTAACGCAAGCACAACAATATCGGCCAAATTACCATGCATCATCATGCCAAGTAAGGCGCTCTTACCCACTCCGGCGGCGGCAAAAATCCCTACGCGTTGTCCTTTGCCACAGGTCAGCAACCCATCAATCGCGCGAATACCCAGCGACAATGGTTCCTGTACCAAGGGGCGCGAGAGCGCGTTTGGCGGGTCAGTGCAAATTGGCCGTGACTGGCTAAGCGTACCCGGCGCACGCGTTCTTTGCATTCTTAGCGGCCGGCCAAAGCCATCTAATACGGCGCCAATTAAATGATCGCCTACTTCAATTTCAAGGTGCCGGCCAAGGCGCTCGACGTCAGCCCCGCACGCCACCCCTAAGGGTTCATCAAACGGTGACAGGATCGCCGTTTCTTCATGCAAGCCAACCACTTCCGCGATCAATCCCGATGTGCCAATACGGCATAGTTCGCCCAATTGCGCACCTGGCAATGAGGCATGTAGAACGGTTGGGCCCACCCGGCGCACAGCGCCGATCTCGCGAGCGGCGAGCACCGTGAGCCTGGCTTGCAGCCGCTCGTCCAAGCGCTGCGCGAGCGCTTCAGCATCAGGCCAAAGCATGGCGACGGTCCTCATCAAATAATTCAAGGTTGCCAAGCACATTCACCTCAAGGTCTTCCATTAATTCTTGCGTGGATAATACTGGTGTGGCAAAGAATTCACGTTCGATCATCTTGCGCAAATAACGACGCACATCCATCGCAGTCAAGAGTACCGGGTATTCTCCCCGTGCTTGATAGCTGTTGATATGACGGCGCAAGAGCTCGAGAATCGCAGTGGTTTTATCTGCATCCAATGCTGAATAGGTGCCAGCGGATGTCTCGCGGATTGAATCGCGAATCATATTTTCGATACGCTCGCCAATTAGGAGTACTGAAATACGGCGTTGAGGACCGCCAAAAACATGGCAGATCTGCCGCCGCAAAGTGATGCGCACATATTCTGTGAGCAAGACAATGTCTTTTTCTTTATTTGCCCAATCAGCCAATGCCTCGCAGACTGAGCGTAGATCTCGAATAGGCACGCCCTCTGAGACAAGACGCCGAATAATTTCAGAAATTTTGTGCAAAGACATCGCGCGCAGTAGTTCACGCTGCAGCTCTGGATAGTTTTTTTCTACGCTATTTAGGAGCGTGCGGGTTTCTTGCAAACCAACAAAATCTTCCGCGTAGCGCGCCACCACAGCACCCAACAACGCACTAATCCGATCCTCGTTACTATGTACCGTTAAGCCGAGGCTCGTCGCTTCCTCTCTATGCTCTGGCGGCAACCACGATAGCATGACGCCCCATGGCAGAGAATATTCTTGCGCCTCAGGATGCAATGCTTGTGCTTTGGCCCAGACCAGATCAGCGTTTTCCGGCAAAGTCAGCGAAACAACAGGCACCAGATATAATTGGATTTCCACCCTATAAGGCGGTAACTCCGGGGCTTCTACAATCACCGGCAGCGGTATGGGCAAACCAAGCTCATCAAATCTTTCACGGCAAAACCGCTCAAGCGCACTCGCTAAGCGCTCGCGGCGCGCGGCCTTTGGTCCAATCCGGACCAATAGCGCGGGTGCAGGCGCGGCTTGCCCCTCTCCCTTGGCGGCCGCTCCCTGCTGGCCGTGGGCTGCACGCGCTTGGGTGCGCCAGACATGAAACCCAAAGCCTAAGACAAGGGCTGCTAGCCCGCCAAAGATAAATGTTGGAAAACCAGGAATCAATGCGAAAATAAGCATCACTGCGCCGGCCATTAAGAGCGCCCATGGCTGCCCAACTAACTGCCCCATCATCTGCGTGGCAAGATTTTCCTGCTTCGCGTTTGGGATGCGAGTCACAATCAGACCTGCGGTAATCGAAATCAAAAGCGCCGGAATCTGTGCGATTAAGCCATCGCCTACCGATAAGATCGCATAGGTGCCGACTGCCTGGCTCGCGCTCATATTATGTTGCATCACGCCAATCGCAATACCACCAATAATATTCACTAAGACCACGATGATGCTGGCGATGGCATCACCTTTAACAAACTTCATCGCACCATCCATGGCGCCAAATAGACGGCTTTCTTTTTGCAGTAAGTCGCGTTCAAATTTCGCCTCTTCCGCGCTCAGCACGCCGGCCCGCATATCGCCGTCAATGCTCATTTGCCGCCCGGGCATGCCGTCTAGCGAGAAACGGGCGCTGACCTCGGCAACTCGTTCCGCGCCCTTGGTGATGACAATAAATTGCACCACGGTGATGATCGTGAAAATAATAATCCCGACGGCAACATTACCGGCGACGACAAAATTACCAAAGGCATAGACAATTTCGCCGGCATCATGCTGGAGCAAAATCAAACGGCTGGTGGTGATCGTCAGTGCCAGCCGGTATAAGGTGGTAATCAGCAGAAGCGCCGGAAAGGCCGAGAATTCGAGCGGATTACGAATGTAAATTGCAATCGTCAGCGCCGTCACCGACAGCATGATATTGATGGCGATTAATATATCGACCAATACCGTAGGCAAAGGCAAGATCATCATAAAGACCGCCGTTACTACAATAGCGACCAGGATGATATCTTGCCGTTGTGACGCAGCAATTAAAATAGAATTGAGCCGGTTAATGGCGGGAGTCAGCCTGTTCATGAATGGTCTTTAAAACTTGTTATCAGTAAGAGCGCTCTCACCACACTGGCTCAATTTGCGGCGCTAATGCGTCAGAAGAATGCTCATCGTTAGCGGTATTTGTATCCGTTGTGGGTAAGGCCAGAGAGGCACTTGAAGTGTCGCCCCGCAGGGCGGCTAAAACTTGTGCCCAATGCCGGCTTAAATCAAATTCGATGCGCAGAAATTCAGTGTCAATAATGGCCTGGCCAGCAGTCAGCGCAGCATCTGCGACGCAGTGAACCTCCGCTAACCCTGGGCTGTGTGCTAACTGTGCAGCCACTGCCTCGCATTCAGCCGGATGCAGGCGGATCTTATAGGGACGTTGCCGCGCCCGCTCACCGACTTGGGTTGCCAGTTGGCGCGCCAGTTGTGCGACCCGGTCTTGTCCATCTAACCACTCTTGCAATACGCTTGCCATGGTGCTGCGTACACGTGCTTCTAAACGGTCGATAATACTTGCCTCTAACTGCGCCTCATCCAATAGCCAACTCAATCCTTGGGTTACGGTTTCATCACGCGCTTCGTCCTGCGCTTGGCGAATCAGTGCAGCCTTATCTTCTGCACCGAGTTCACTAGCCGTTGCACGAATTTGCACAGCCTCTAGCTCAACTTCATGCTGCAACAGAGCAACTTGTGTTTGCGCATGCTCAAGCACCGCTTGCGCTTGCTCTAATAGATCAAGTGTGCTGGCCGGCAGCACAGATTCTGACGGCTCAGGTCCATCAAGCAGATTAATTTCAAGGTTGAAAGGATTGGCTTCGATATTCACGGCAACAGCTAGATCCAAATTATTTATAGAAAACGGGCCAAACGGAATAACGTATCCAGCCCAAACAATGCCGCTGACTCAGTCAGCGGCTCGCCGTCGAAGTTACCAGGCGCTAGCAAAATCTCGAGCGCTTGCAATACGACGCTACCAGCAAAAGCCCCGGTCAGCACTGCTGCCCCATATGCACGCGCGTACTCAATGAGTTGTTCGGGCTCGACTAACGGTCTTTGCACTCTGAATCCAGGCGGCGCCACCGCCGCTGAAAACACCGCTAATTGAGAACACGCAACGGCATCTAGATGGGGCTTAAGCGTTTCGAGATAAGGCTTGAGCATCCAATATTCCGGCTGCCCAAGACGCAATAAGCCAAGCGCCAATAACAGCACGGGTAATTTTTCTGACACCCCAAGCAGGCGACGCTCAAGCAACGTTAACGTAAGGGGTGCGGCAATGGCTGGCACGCCCCGCCGCGCTGCAATCGCTTGCTCAATCCAACGCTGACTACGCGCGCAGGTTTGGTAAACCGGTTGCCATGCGTCAAGTTCTAGTGCCTGCCACCATTGGCTATGCATGGTTGCCCCCGGACGCCAAAGCAGCGCATATAAGCGCGCCTCAAGCGGATCCGTCACGATGGCCGGCGCGTTTGCCATATTGAGAAACCAACGGCGGAACCCAGCATCGCTACAAACAGCAACACCATACCGCCAAACAAGATCGGATTTTGCAATAAGCGCGCCCACCACGATGGCATAGCTTGCGGCTGTGATGACACATAACGATACGTTGCAGGCACCATGACGACACTAATGCTGTCATCTTGAATGCCGGGCACTCCTTGCCGCACGAGATCGCGAATTTGTCCTTGCCAAGTCGATAAATTCGTGGCCGGAGAATATTTTACAAACACCGAAATCGTTGGTCTGACCGTATCGATACCTAAATTGTCAGGCGGCACGCTGCCGATGGATACGCGCGCCACAATCACGCCATCGATACTCATCAACATGCCTTCGATTTGCTGCTCTTTCAGATAATTCATCTTCGCCCGCTCTTGTTCAGGCGATGAAATCAGCTGATTGGATGGAAAAACATCCATCACCGACGTATATTTAGGCCGTGGATAGCCATTTTGCCGCAAAATTTCGACAGCCTGAATAAATTGCGATTTTTTGATGCGCAAGGTTAAACCACCCACTTTATCCGTTTGCTTCGCGGCATCAATCTGATTCGCCATTAACAGCGCGAGCATTTGATTGGCTTCGTATTCGGACAACTCCGAGTACAACGTCACTTTGCAGCCTGATAACAATAAACTAAGCGCCAATAGGCAACCTGCAATAAAATTCTTGCTCATGACATTGACGTAAGCTTGTTAATTCCATCGGCGCCGGCTTTGGCAATTCTTGCCGCCAGATCGAGCTCTAGCACCGTTTTGACTAAACCGTGTTGCACTTTTAGCATTGCGCCGGGTTCATCAGCCGCTTTATCCAACGCTGGCGCTAACCGCTGCGCAGTGTGTTCGCTTTGCGTCTGCATCGCTTTAAGCAGCGATTCTTCATGTTTGGGGATCGCATTAGATTGCAATAATTTGGCGAAACTTTCCGCTTGCTCGACAGAGGGCTGCGGCTCAATGGGATTGAGTCCATGCGCTACAGGCGCTAGCATTGAAGGCGGAATCGATTGGATATCGATGGACATAAAAAATAATTCTCCGAGAGAAAAAGAAGCTCACCAAAAGCAAATAAATAGCGTGTGTTAACCTAGCGAGTGCTTTTACGCACTAGGTCAGCCGTGTAATCTGCAACCATCTGGCGCAAATCTTGCGCACACGTATCTTCAACCCCTTCTATTGCATTTAAGGCTGCCCGCGGCTGGCGCAGACCAAAATACACCATGGCCGTTGCCAGCGCCTGGGTTTTATCCTCCAACCCAAGTGCAGGTAGCGCCTCAAGCAACCCCTGGGCTTGGGCAAGCAGGCCGTGATTAGGCGCTGCAATTGCCGCTTCAACCAAAAGCTGCTTGATGTCTCGCGCAAGTTCAGTCATTAGATACGCTGAATGATCACTTGATTGATTTTTTTATAGACATCCAAAATCGCACTTTGCAAACCAATCGTACTATATAGCTGGTGCGTAAAATACTGCACCTGACTCATTACGTTTGGGTCCGAAATATCAGGGCGAGAGATTACATTTTGCAAGCTACGCGACAAATCCATCGCTTTGTTGCTCATGACGTCAGTGATTTGGTCAATTGACATGCTCATATATATCTACCTTATAAAATCAAATTCTGCATTAACACAGTAGCATCAAACATCTATTGCATTTATTTTTTTATGGTCAAAACAACAACATCATTATTGCGCAATTTCGGTATGA
This sequence comes from Mycoavidus cysteinexigens, assembly GCA_031963205.1. Taxonomy (GTDB): domain Bacteria; phylum Pseudomonadota; class Gammaproteobacteria; order Burkholderiales; family Burkholderiaceae; genus Mycoavidus; species Mycoavidus cysteinexigens_C. The sequence continues at coordinate 54,756 of JASSUB010000004.1, read as the reverse complement.
ATAGTGCTTTCTAACACGCCTCGCTGGTCTGTCGACTGGTTTTGATTTGCCGCGTTTTTCGACAAATTAGCCAGCACTCGTTGCGGTCCAATTGGCTGAGGTTCCGCCTTAATTAAAAAGAGCCGCACGACACTGTGCGCGGTGCCATTTTTATTGCGGAACATATTACCCAACAGCGGGATATCACCCAACAACGGTACTCTAGTCTCGCCTTGCATCTGTTGGTCCTGCACGAAGCCCCCCAACAACAGACTCTGGCCTGGCAATAAAGTCGCTTGAGTCGAAATTTCAGCGTTGGTAATCTGCGGCAATTGCTCATTATTGCCGGGGATCGGATCAGACTGCCGGCCGTCCTGAATATTGAGTGTGAGCATGATTTGATCATAGCCGTCGTTTTTAATTAGACGCGGCGTCACGCGCAAAAGCGAACCCGCCGACACCGACTCAAGCTTAGCCACGTGCTCGCCTTGCAATTTAGTATAGAAAGTGATGCTACGATCTAGTACAGCTTGCACGTTGTTCAAAGTGACAATGGATGGCCGCGAGAGGATTTTTGCTTGTGAATGTTGCTCAAGCGCATTAAGCTGCACCATGAAACCGGTTGTATCATTCAACACGGTATTAATCGTGCCACTCGCGCCCTGCCCCTGCGGCAGGTTACTATTAAACCCAACGCCAAATCTGCCGACGTTAGCGTTACCCGACCAGTTGACGCCAAGCGCACTCAGATTCGCTGCATTGACATCAATAATGGCGACCGATATTTCGATCTGTACGGGTTGCAGATCCAGTTGCTTGATTAATTTCGCGTAGATCGGCATATTCACCTGCCGATCCCTTACTATCACCGCATTAAGCCGCGAATCGGCGGAAAACGCGGGTAATGTATTCGTTAGCAAACCACCGTTAGCGCTGTTAATCGGAACGCCCTCCCCAATTGGTGAACGACCTTGGATCATTTCCCGCAAGACGCTCACCACGCCCGGCACACGCACTTCTTGCGTCCGATAGCTATACAGGTTGTCATCGGCAGAAGCAAAGCGCAGCGGAAAAAGCTGAACGGTTTCTTGATTTTGCGCCTGGTCCAAGACCTTCTCATCTAGATTTTTTGCCAGCTCGCTCACGCGCTCAATGCACATCGGCACGCCAAATACTTCGAGCGCATTGAAATTGCTGACGGTGCGCAACGAGCAATATTTTTGCTCGATCGCACCACCTTGGTTGAGATACTTAACCAGCTTATTGGTAGACAAATAGCGCGGCGTAATGATCTGACTTTTGATTTCATGCCCTTTATACACATAGAGCGCCTGACCATCGTAATAGGTTGCGAGGTTAAATAGCTGGATGAAACGCTCGAGAATCGCCTCCGGCATTTCGTTGCGGATCGTGCCTACAAAGTGATCGTCCACTTTGGAGCTTACAATTACGGGAACCCCATAATTTGCACCAATGTCTTTTAAAACATCGGCCACTTTTGCGCCACGCGTGGTAATGAAATAAGGCGTACCCTTCCATGGAATACGCGCTTGCGCCAGTCCGAAAGCTAGCAGCATTGCTAGCAACAACACCCATTGTTTCACGCTATTCCTATTTTTTTATGACTGATAAAGAAGCGACCTGAGCAACGTTTTGCGCAAGCGGCTTATGATAAGCGCACCAAACTGCATCAATCACCGTTTGCGCATGTTCAACTGCGACATACTGCTGTTTGTAGATACGGTATTGTAGCGGCGTACACGGCTGACGCAAACAGCGTTGCACTCGATCTTTTTCGCTTTCAAGCTGGGCCACCAGTTGCGTCCGGTGCGTGCCGTCTTGATCTATCAATAAGCGCTCTTCAAGCTGCGTCACGGGGCTATTCATTGCGAGCGGCTCACAGATCAAGTGGTAGATGAACCAGTTGCCCTTCTTTGCGCAACTCCACCCCACTTTCATCCAATTTTGTCACCACATAGCCACTCGGCAAGGTACTGCCGATTTGCACTTTCATGCCATTGGCCAGTTGTAAAAAAGCCGTTTTATGGTTGCCACTAAAGCCCGTCACCGTGGCAGGGAAGATGCCAAGCTGGAGCTTTGAGGTTGGGATATCCTGATACACGACTCGAATCCGATCTTCATACCGTTTTTGCCAGATGTCCAATACTTGCCTAAGTTGCTGTTGCCGCGCCGCCGGCAATTGGCCCGTTACGGTCAAAATATCGCCGCCTTGGCGCGCCACGCTTAGCTTTGCAAGCAGCTTATGCGCGCGCAAAGTATCCACCAAACCGGTGATAGTGGAGTCGGTATCGTTACTCACCGTCCACGACTTCAAGCCCGGCATCCGATTTAATTGCTGACTCACTGCCTCCCAACGTTTGCCTGCATGGATATTACCGGCAATCACCACCGAACCTATCGACGAACCGGCGCTTACCCGCGCATCCCGATAGCCATTTGCTCGCAGTGTGTAAGCAATGCCCCGACGCAGTTCATCTTCACAGACAACTTGATTACAGTATGCAATACCCGCATCTGTCAGCCGGGCTAAAAATGGAGCCAATTCAGCTGTATCACGACATAAGCCAGAGAGCGTCAACGCACCGCTTTCAGCACGGACGACTTCTACCTGTGCGAGCCCAGGATCTAGCCGCAACGCCTCTTGATAACTGTCTAGATTAAATGGCACATACCGCGATACTGAAGCACGTAATTCTTGCCCTGCTTGTAGCATTGCAATCACTAAGCCGGCGGCGATTAAACATGGCAAGCCAATGCCCCATAAGCGCAAATCGCGCGCGCGCACAGCGCCACGCCCAGCAGGTGGAGTAACGGGCAGTTTTTCGACTGAACTTGCCGCGCCTTCGGCCACACGCGCAAGGCTAAACTTGCAGCCAGCCAAATCTACGATTTGCCCCACCTCCAGCTTAATTTCATCCGTTTTTAAACCGCGGCCATTCACTTTACAACGCATTCGCAAAGGCCGTAGAGTAACGCCATGCTCATCAACGCTTAACACGCAATGGTCCCCGTGCGCGCCAGGCAAAGGGAAATGTACATCGCATCCAGGCTGGTCACCAACGGTCAACTCACCAGCAGGCAGATGTAGTACCTGCCCAGCTAGAGCCCCTGATTGGAAAACCAATTTCCATAAAAAACGGGCTGTCATATTAATAATCCTTGCCCTTCCATTATTTTTTGAAATTACCGTACCATGGCATTTTATATACTCCGCCAGTACACCCTCTAATTAGCAGCCATCCAATCAAGAGGCCACTTTCTATTTTACTACTTTTTTAGAATTTTACTCTCGATCAGAGCCGTTACTACAAAAGTAGTTCTGGGCTCACGCCCTCAGAATCCATACTCGCTGCGTTGAGCTTAATTTATCGACTGACGCGTTAAGCTCAATTTATCGGATTGCATCCAGTATTCTAGTGATGAGCTGGTGGCTGAGTTGCATCACTTTATTTAGCTCGCCCTCGCACTTTGCGAGTGCCTGTTCTGCTTGCGAAAGCTGCATTTTTGTCTGCTGCGAAATCATCTGGGCCTCGGCTGTGTCCAAATTTTCTGTCCCAACTGCGTCCAAATTTTCTTTCAGCCTCTGCACTACCACGCGTTGGCCATCGCATAGCGTATTTAATGCGACCCGCACCAACTCAAATGGATTTTTGTAGTCATCTGCATAAATACCCTGAGTCATTAGCCGCAGCATCCTAGCTTCGCTTACGGCATTCCACGCGTTAGAACGTAAAGGTAGATCGCTACTGGTCATTTAACTAGCCTTTTCTTGATAAAATCGTACAAAACACCGCTCTTCGCCCCCTCTGACACACTTGATGGTTGCCAGGGCCGAGTAATTACTCTAACTATTTTATCCTATCCAGCGTCAGCGATTGCAACAAATTATCATTAAGCCAATTGCCGCGCCTTCTTATAAGCGACTTTATCCGAGCGTTGGCGCTGGTTGGCGGCGTCAGATGGGTCCGACTCAGCGCGCATCGCCTTTGTATATTCTTCACTATATGCAACTGCGCGTTGCATATGGGCTTGGATTTGCTCAATCTGCTCGGGTACAGCGCTGTTGCTGCTGTCCCAGGTTTGCTGCAACTTAGCTAAACGCGCCTGCGCTTCAGGGTCGCGCGCTGCATCTTCTGTCAATTCAGCAACTTGTGCACATAATTCACTGACACGTTCTGCGAACTTATCCATATCTGACATTTGACGCAACAACACTTCAGTTTGGTTGGGTTCGCGATTCATCCGAAATCCTCTCGTTAAATTAATGCAATAAAATTAACACATTTTTCAATACAGTATAGACCTGATTTAAAAATAGATATATACGTATCACCCGTTCTTAAACTAAATTAACTTCGCAGCAGAAAGTTCATATTTCAAATAAGCATAATAAATCGGCGCGGCAACTACCCCAGGCAGACCGAAACCCGCCTCCATGATAATCATCGCCAATAATAACTCCCAGGTGCGAGCTTCAATCTCAATTCCAATAATACGTGCATTCAGAAAATATTCAAGTTTATGAATGACCACTAGAAAAACCAACGAAGCAACCGCCACCGGTGCGCCCGCGGCCGATAATGAAACCACAATAATGACAGTATTTGAAATCAGGTTACCCACGACCGGGAGCAGTCCGATCACAAAAGTAAGCAGAACCAGCGTTTTCGCCAGCGGCAGGTTAATATGGAACAGTGGCAGCGCAAGCAGCAGATAAATGCCGGTTAAAGTCGCGTTGATCAAAGAAATTTTTACCTGCGCAAAAACAATACGCTTAACCGCATCACTAAAATGGCTAATGCGCGCTGCCAAGGCGGCGGCAAATGGCAAGCGATATACGCGGCGGGTGACACTGACCGCAACAATCGCGCCGAGAATCATGCCTAGCGCAATCCGCACGAAACCCAGCACGACATTTTTGCCACCTTGTCGTAATTCACCAATATGCGCCCTCAACCAATCAAGCGCACCTGTGCGAATATCTTCTATATCGTCCGGTAGGTAATTTTGCAACCAAAGTGGCAATTGTCCACGCGCGCCATCAATAATTTGCAAAGTCCGTTCAAGCAATTTTTGTTCGTTAGGCGCACTATGTTGAAAATACGAAATGGCGGCCACCGTCGCGGCACTTAAAGCACCCGTCACGATAATCGATAGCAGCATGACAGACAACCAGCGCGCACGTTGGCTCGACAAGCGCTTTTCCAGTAAAGGGGTCAGAGTACGAATCAACTGAAAGGTAAATAAACCTGCCAGTAAACCACTTAGCAGCTGGAGCGCTAACACTAACCACAGCGCAATACCTGCCAAGATGTAGCTGGCGATTTCAACCGCTACCCATTTAGCTGGCGCACTGGTTGATTTACGTTCTGGCGCACCTAAAACGTACGACGCATGAACATGACGTTTAGACTGATGTACTCTGTTTTCTTCCATCTTGATTTCCTTTGCCCTTTAAAGTCCGTGCGCTACGCGTTAGATACCATTTCTATCTCACTACCTCGCGGTTTTTTGCGATTATTTCTTTTTAAGAGTGGCGCTAAATATTTTCCGGTAAAGCTTGCTTTTGACTTGGCGATTTGCTCTGGTGTGCCGCATGCAATGATTTGACCGCCACCCGCCCCACCTTCTGGACCCAGATCAACCACCCAGTCCGCGGTTTTAATCACATCAAGGTTATGTTCAATAATCACCACCGTATTACCTTGGTCGCTCAGCCGGTGAATCACCTCGAGCAGCAATGAAATATCATGAAAATGCAAGCCCGTGGTCGGCTCATCAAGAATATAAAGCGTGCGGCCAGTATCGCGTTTGGAGAGTTCTAGCGAAAGCTTCACCCGTTGCGCCTCCCCCCCTGACAGAGTGGTGGCCGCTTGGCCAAGACGGATATAGCCGAGCCCAACATCAAGCAAAGTCTTTAGTTTACGCGCAACAATTGGCACCGGTCTAAAAAATTCATAGGCAACTTCAACGGTCATGGCTAATATTTCGCTGACATTTTTGCCTTTGTATTGAATCTCGAGCGTTTCGCGGTTGTAGCGTTTGCTGTGACACACATCGCAGGGGACATAGACATCTGGCAAAAAGTGCATTTCAACTTTGAGCACCCCATCACCTTGACACGTTTCACAACGGCCGCCTTTTACATTAAAGGAAAATCGACCTGGGCCATAACCTCGCTCCTTAGCTGCCGGCACGCCTGCAAAAAGCTCACGGATTGGGGTGAAAAGGCCCGTATAGGTTGCCGGATTTGAACGGGGCGTGCGACCTATCGGAGACTGGTCAACATTAATGACTTTGTCAAAATGTTCAAGCCCTGAAATTTCTTCATAGGGCGCAGCTTCAGCAGCTGAGCCGTATAAATGGCGGGCCGCCGCACGATATAACGTATCATTAATTAAAGTCGATTTACCCGAGCCCGAAACCCCCGTAATGCAACTCAATAGACCAATCGGCAACTCAAACGTAACATGCTTTAGATTATTGCCATGCGCGCCAATAATCTTTAAAGAATTGACCCCTGCTGGTTTGCGCTCAGCCGGCAAAGCAATCTGGCGGCGACCCGCGAGATACGCCCCTGTTAATGAATTAGGATCCGCCTCAATTTGCGCGGGCGTACCCTGCGAAATCACACAGCCACCATGCGCACCGGCGCCCAGGCCCATATCAACCACATGATCAGAGGCGCGAATCATGTCTTCGTCATGCTCAACCACAATCACCGAATTGCCCAAATCTCGCAGATGCTTGAGCGTTTTAATTAAGCGGTCATTGTCGCGTTGATGCAGACCAATTGAAGGCTCATCAAGCACATACATCACCCCGGTTAGGCCAGAGCCAATCTGCGAAGCAAGTCTAATACGCTGCGCTTCGCCGCCTGATAAGGTATCTGCGCTGCGTTCGAGCGAAAGGTAATTTAACCCAACATCATTCAGAAACGACAGACGCGCCGTGATTTCTTTAATCACCCGGTCCGCGATTCCTTGTTTAGTTCCGGTCAGATGTAAGGTCTGGAAGTAATTTAACGTATCGCGTAGCGGCCAAGCGCTGACTTCATAGATTGCGCGCGCGTTCGGGCCATCACCAAGCTTTACATGGCATGCCTCACGGCGTAAACGCGCGCCAGCACAAGCCGGACATTGCTGATTATTTTGGTATTTAACTAATTCTTCACGCACCGTCGCTGACTCAGTTTCACGGTAACGGCGCTCAAGGTTAGGAATGATGCCTTCAAACGCGTGCTCGCGAATCGACGTGCGCCCACGTTCATTGAGATAAGAAAAAGGGATGACCTCTCGTTGCGAACCAAACAAAATAATTTTTTGGGTTTTCTCTGGCAGCGTCTCAAAAGGCGCATCAAGCTCAAATTTAAAATGCGCGGCCAGACTTTGTAGCATCTGAAAATAAAATGGGTTACGCCGATCCCAGCCCTTAATTGCACCCGAGGCTAGCGATAGTGAAGGAAAGGCCACCACTCGTTTAGGATCAAAAAACGTGATTTGACCCAGACCGTCGCACTCAGTACAAGCGCCCATTGGGTTATTAAATGAAAAAAGGCGTGGCTCAAGCTCTTGCAACGAATAAGAACAAATCGGGCAGGAAAATTTCGAGCTAAACAGGTGTTCATGCTCACTCTCCATCTCAACGGCAATTACCCGACCAGCAGAAAGCCGTAACGCCGTTTCAAATGATTCCGCTAAGCGCTGCTTCATATCAGCATGAGTTTTGACCCGATCTACCACGACATCGATTGTGTGCTTATCGTTCTTTTTCAGCTTTGGCAGGTCATCAACTTCATAAATATGGGCTTGGCCTTCATTTGCGGTCCCGCCACCCGAGCGCACACGAAAACGGACAAAACCCTGTGCTTGCATTTGCGCAAATAGATCAATATGCTCGCCCTTACGGTTGACAACCACTGGCGCCATGATCATCAATTTGGTTCCAGGCGGCAGCGCAAGCACCGCATCAACCATTTGCGATACACTTTGCGCCGCAAGAGCCAGCGCATGGTCTGGACAATAGGGCGTACCTACACGCGCATAAAGTAAGCGCAAATAATCATGAATCTCAGTCACCGTCCCCACCGTTGAACGTGGATTATGTGACGTGGCTTTTTGTTCAATTGAAATGGCCGGTGACAATCCCTCAATCAAATCAACGTCCGGTTTTTCCATCAGTTGCAAAAACTGCCGCGCATAGGCGGACAAACTTTCAACATAGCGCCGCTGGCCTTCAGCATAGAGCGTGTCAAACGCCAGCGACGATTTACCTGAGCCAGAAAGTCCCGTAATCACAATTAAACGGTGGCGAGGTAAATCAAGATTAATATTCTTTAAATTGTGAGTGCGGGCCCCACGAATGCGGATTTCTTCCATAACCTGTAGCAAAAAGGGAACTCAAACCTGTTACTATAATCGCTTACTGAGCAGCATGCTCAATTCCAAATTTTATCTACTGCGTTTGTTTGCTTTTCTTTGATTGCCTCCTTATCTATGAACTCACAAGAAATTCGCGCAACCGTTTCGCTTGCGGCGATTTTCGCGTTGCGCATGTTAGGTCTCTTTTTGATTCTGCCGGTCTTCTCAGTGTACGCGAAGACCGTGCCAGGCGGCGACAATGCCTTACTCGTCGGGCTGGCGCTTGGGATTTATGGACTGGCGCAATCGCTTTTTTACATTCCTTATGGGTGGCTATCCGATTGGCTTGGGCGCAAACCCGTGATTATTGCGGGGCTGCTGGTTTTTGCACTGGGTAGTCTAGTAGCAGCGCTGGCCTCCGATTTGACCTGGATCATCATTGGTCGCGCTCTGCAGGGCGCTGGCGCCATCTCGTCAGTACTCACCGCTTTGTTAGCTGACCTCACTACGACAGAAAATCGCACTAAAGCAATGGCGATGGTCGGTGCGAGCATCGGCATATCATTCGCGGTGGCGCTGGTGGCGGCGCCGACTTTATTTGGTTGGCTCGGCATGAGCGGATTGTTCAGCATCATTGGCCTACTCGCGGTCGCGTCAATCGGTGTGGTGTTATGGGTCGTCCCGACCTCTGCCGCCCCAACCGCCCATAGCAAAGCCCCTTTTACACAAGTACTACGCCACGCGGAATTGCTACGGCTCAATTTTGGTGTGTTCGTCTTGCACTTCACCCAGATTGCCCTTTTTATTGTAGTCCCGCACTTACTGGAAACGGCCGGGCTACCCATTACTGCGCACTGGAAGATTTATTTGCCTGTGATGGGATTGTCTTTTGTACTGATGATCCCGGCGATTATTGCTGCAGGGAAATATGGTCGCATGAAAACCGTCCTGCTCATCGCTATTTTATGTATCCTATTAAGCCAGTTGTCATTCGCTGAATTTCCACCTACTCTATGGTGGTTAGCGGGCATACTGACGGTGTATTTTACGGGTTTTAATGTGCTGGAGGCGGTGCAACCCTCGCTTATCTCAACCCTAGCACCCGGCGCCCGCAAAGGCGCCGCCATGGGTATTTACAACACTGTGCAGGCGCTCGGCTATTTTATGGGCGGCGTGTTCGGCGGCTGGTTGCTGAAAAATGCAGGTTATCACACAGTATTTATAAGTTGCGCGGTACTCGTGGTTGCATGGCTTATAATCGCCGCCAATATGCAATGCCCACGCGCGGCACGCTTTTCTGAATCTATGGACAGGGGAAATTAATGGCATCTGTGAATAAAGTAATACTAGTTGGCAATCTTGGCGCCGACCCTGAAATCCGCGCTTTGCCTAATGGCGATCCAGTAGCCAATATTCGCATGGCTACTACGGAACGTTACAAAGACAAAGCCAGTGGCGAAATGAGAGAACTGACGGAATGGCATCGCGTCGTTTTCTTTAACCGGCTAGCAGAGGTAGTGCGCGACTACCTTAAAAAGGGCTCATCCGTCTATATTGAAGGGCGAATTCGCACCCGCAAATGGCAAGACCAAAGCGGGCAGGATCGCTATTCAACTGAAATCATGGGTGACCAAATGCAAATGCTCGGCGGGCGTAGCACTGGCACAGTTTCAATGGATCAAGAAGGCTACGGGCAAGGGGCTGCTCAAGCCCCTGCACGCGCAAGCAATTTCACGCCTGCAAACGCAGCGCCAAATCGCCCTAGCGCACCTCCCGCCCATGCGCCAGCAAGTAGCGGATTTGATGAAATGGACGATGATATTCCATTTTAAACGCCCTGGTTTGGTTCGCTATAGCGTGTGAGTCCTTCGTACTTTCTAATTTTAGGCTGCTTGCGCTAGACATGTTAGTTTTTCTAGCCAAGCAGAGAAATGTGGCACGCTTGCTTGATCGGTAGGATGCCGATCAAAGCGTCAACCCGCTCGCGCACTGCTGCCATTCAAGTTTGATTTTTTTCTCATGCAACCGTATACAACATTGTGCCTAACATAGTGCGTGACTAAGTCATGACATCGAGCAGCGCTGTTTTATCAAACTGCCACGGAATGGGCGGCGCAGCCACAGCCTGATGCAGATGAGCCATAAATCGATGACGCGGAATTTCACGCCCGCCGAGTGAGGCCAGGTGTGGTGTATTTTGCTGGCAGTCGAGCATTTTTACATGATGTCGTTGCAAATGGCTCACCAGTGCGGCCAGTGCAATTTTGGATGCATCGGGGCGTAGCGCAAACATTGACTCACCAAAAAACATCATGCCGACGCTTATGCCATATAAACCACCAACGCACTTATTGTCATACCAAGTCTCAACGCTATGTGCAAATCCCTGCTGGTGCAGCGCACTGTAGGCCGCCAGCACCTCCGCCGTAATCCAAGTTCCGCTTTGGGCCTGCCGCGTGACGTGGGCGCACGCCGTGATGATATCGATAAAACAGGTATCCACACGAATTTCCCAAGCAGGCTCGCGTAGTACGCGTTTTAGCGTTTTTTTAAATGAGGTCGAGATCTTAAATTCTGCAGGGACTAGAACCATACGTGGATCTGGGCTCCACCACAAGACCGGTTGGCCGTCTGAATACCATGGAAAAATGCCCTGACGATACGCCGCGAGCAGGCGTTGCACATCTAATGTGTCGCTTGCCGCCAGCAAGCCAGACGCGCCGCTGCCTGAGTCAAGCGCGGATTCAACGCTTGGGAAGGGATCATTATTGTGCAGCCAAGGCAACATAGTATAAAAATAGGCAAACCATGATCACCGGATAAGCCGAGATTGCCGGTTTATTATAGTGCACGAAGCCCCCCCATCATGAATGGCAATAGTTCACTCTCAGCCTGAGTGTAAGGTGTGGAGAATATCACCCGTATGTAGCTTAAAATTTCCGCTAGCGCCATCAGCAAAGAAAAAACGCAAGGTTTGTTCAACGCTTGCAAAAGCAATTTCGGGCCAAGGAATGCTTGCTTCGTCAAAAAGTTGCACCTCTAAACTTTCTTCACCGGCAGCAAAATCAAGATCTAGCAAACGGGCGCGATAAAAGATGTGAACCTGACGCGCCCGAGGTACATTTAATAACGAAAAAAGCCCCTGTATTTCAACCCGCGCCCCAGCCTCTTCGAGAGTTTCCCGAGCAGCCCCTTGCGTCGTGGTTTCATCCAGCTCCATAAAGCCTGCTGGCAAGGTCCAAAAGCCATAACGCGGATTGATTGCACGACGACAGAGTAAAACTTTACCGTCCCAGACCGGCACTGTGCCAACTATATTGCGAGGGTTTTGGTAATGAACTTCACCGCAATGAGTGCACACCAGCCGCTCCCGGCTATCACCAGGCGGGATGACTGAATGCACTGTGTTACCACAAGTAGGGCAGAATTTCATAATAGCGTTGGTTATTGGTTAATTCGTTCATAATAGCGAACTTTCATTATTCATGCTCAATCGTGTTGAATTCCCTTTATCCGTTTGCACGCTCATGTCTGTTCCGTCTGGACGCAGAAGCAGCGCATCATTTGACTCTTTCGCTACTGCGCACAGCGAGTCGCCTTGGCGCGACTAAACTTTCAGGTTTATGCACAGTCCACGCACCACGCACAGTCATGGGGCTGCATTTTGACAACCCCGTTGGCCTGGCCGCGGGGTTAGACAAGGAAGGCGGCTGCATTGATGGCCTCGCAGCGCTTGGCTTTGGCTTTATCGAGGTAGGCACGGTGACGCCACGCGCGCAACCTGGCAATCCACGGCCACGCCTGTTTCGTCTGCCCGAGGCTGGCGCCCTGATTAACCGGATGGGGTTTAATAATGGTGGCGTAGAGCAGTTTGTAGAAAATGTACAAGCCGCACATTTTAAAGGTGTCCTTGGCCTCAATATTGGTAAGAATGCTGACACACCGCTCGCGCAAGCGGCCGATGATTATTTGTATTGCCTAGAGCGAGTCTACCCATTTGCCGGCTATGTGACGATTAATATTTCATCGCCAAACACACAAAACTTGCGTCAGTTACAAGATCAAGCGGCCCTTGATGCCTTACTCGCTGCATTAAAAGATAAGCAACAGCGCCTAGCCGATCAATACAAAAAATACGTACCCTTGGTGTTAAAAATTGCGCCCGATCTTGATGCTGAACAGATTAAATTAATCGCCGATACTTTGCTACGCCACCATATTGAGGGAGTCATTGCAACCAATACAACGCTATCACGTACAGCGGTTACGGGGCTCCAATCTGCGGATGAAGCCGGCGGTTTATCAGGCAAACCGTTATTTGATGCTTCAAATGCCGTGATTCGCCAACTTTATGCTGCCTTAGGCGATGCCATTCCGATCATTGGCGTTGGCGGAATTTTTTCAGCCGACGATGCACGGGCCAAGCTAGCTGCAGGCGCATCACTTGTACAATTATATACTGGGCTCATTTACCGCGGCCCGGCCCTGGTACGCGAATGCGTACAGGCACTTGCAGAGAGTCCGACCGCTGGCGCACCGAGCACATGATGCAAGCTTTAAAGTTTTGTTGTGCCGAATGCGCATGTTCGATAAGTGAGCAAGCCACTTATGGTATAAAAAGACTTTCCCTTCTTTTTACTCAATGCGATGAGCGATAGCAGTTCGCCAACTAAAACTTCGATTCAGGTGATTGAGCGCATGACGTGGCTGTTAGATGCACTTGCCATGCAGACTAAAGCGATTAGCCTAAAAGAGCTTGCGCAGCAAACTCAATTACATCCATCTACCGCGCATAGAATTCTCAATGATCTGGTGACTTGCCGTTTTGTGGATCGCGCTGAACCCGGCGCGTACCGGCTTGGCATGCGGCTGCTGGAGCTAGGCAATGTGGTTAAAGCACGGCTTTCGGTGCGCGATACTGCATTAGGGCCAATGCACGAGCTGCGTCAACTGACTGGGCAGACAATTAATCTATCAGTCCGGCAAGGAGATGAAATTGTTTATATCGAACGCGCCTATAGCGAACGCTCGGGGATGCAAGTGGTGCGGGCGATTGGTGCACGCGCGCCGCTCCATCTGACCTCGGTGGGTAAACTTTTTCTCGCCATGGATGAAACCGAAAGCGTACAAGCGTATATAGCCCGTACTGGGTTAGCCGGCCACACGCAAAATAGCATTACTCATGCCGCTAAGTTGGCCCGTGAGTTAGACCATGTACGCCAACATGGTTATGCGCGCGATAATGAAGAACTCGAGCTAGGCGTGCGTTGCATTGCGGCCGGCATTCATGATGACACGAACAAACTGGTTGCTGGACTGTCCCTTTCCGCCCCCGCTGATCGGATGCAAAATGCTTGGCTCGCCCAACTGAGTGAGACAGCATTACGTATTTCACGCATACTCGGCTATCAGCAAAAATCCGTCGATCATGATCAATAAATTGGCCGCTCATCAGCCCTAATTTGCTCTCGCAAATAGCCTGCTGGCATAAAAGACAAAGGGAAAAGCAAAATGCTTCTCAGCGCTCAAGCGACTCCCAAATTTTATGTAACCGTTTAACTGAGATTGGCATCGGCGTACGCAATTCCTGCGCAAAAAGCGATACGCGTAATTCTTCGAGCAGCCAGCGAAATGCCTGCAGTTGCGGATCGATGATCTGAGCCGTCTGACGCCGCTGCCCTTGGGTGCGAAAATAACGCACACTCAGCGGCGAAAACTCAGCAAGAAGCCTGGCATCACGAGCGGCATCATTTTTTAATTTATCGATGCGCAGTGTCAGCGCTTGTAAATAACGCGGAAAATGGGCAAGCTGCTCATAAGGCGTATCGAGCAGAAAATGCTTGCCAATCAAAGCCTGCAATTGTTGCGTCATATCGGCATAAGCCGGCGCAAAACTTTTTACTGCAGCAAGTTTTTTCGAGACCGTGGCGTATGCTGTCAGAATTTGCGCTGCCAAGCGAGCCACTTCTTGGGCAAGCAATGTAAAGCGACTGCGCCCTGCGTCGCAGCGTATAGCAAAAGTCGTGGCATCCGTAGGCAAAGGCTCGCGTAAACAAGCAAGCTCAAGCGCACAGGTGATAATTTGTGTACGCAGCTCATCTGCGGCGCCAAGCGGCATGTACTGCATCGCCAGCTGCTGAAAACCCGGCAGATTTTTTTCGATAAAACGAATTGCTTCACGCAGTTGCAACGCAAAAAGTCGCCGTAAGCCAACTCGATGAGCGCGCGCCGCCTCTTGCGGTAGATCAAAAAGCTCTAGATCGCAAGCTGCACCGCGATCAACTAGTGCTGGATAGCCAATCAAAGTTTCTCCGTTGCACTCAATCTCCATAAGTTCTGGCAAACTGCCAAAACTCCAGCTGGTTAAATTTTTGTAGAGTGCAGTTGCAACCTCAGAGTTGTGTGCCTCTTCATTGTTGCGCGCTTTTTCAGGGTTGTGCGTTTTTTCATTATTGCCTACTTTTGCTTTTTCTTCGGTTACGCCAGTCACTGCTTTAAGCGCAATTTTCTGAAAATTTTGCTGCGCTTGGGTACCTAATTCTGCCCGTAATTGCGCAAGATTACGACCCGAGGCAAGCTGCCGACCATATTCATCGATCACTTTGAAACTCATGAACAGATGCGCCGGCAAGGTTTCGAGCTTAAAATCAGTGATGTGCACATTGAGTTGCTCTTGCTCGCGAATATCCGCACTCAGCGCTTCTATCAGGCTACCCACGCCGAACCTTGCGCGCTCGACAAAGCCTGCCGCATAAGCCGGTAAGGGAACACAATGGCGGCGCAATTTTTGCGGCAATGATTTGAGCAATAAATGGACTTTTTCTTTAAGCATTCCCGCCACCAGCCATTCACAACGATGCGCATCGATTTGGTTTAATGCAAAAATTGGCACCGCCAAGGTCACCCCATCACGGGGCGAGCCTGGCTCGAAGTGATAGGAGATGGTCATTTCAATCCCAGCCAGCACCAGTTTTTTCGGAAAAAGCTCGGTCGTCACGCCAGCGGCTTCATGCCGCATTAGATCATCGCGGGCTAAAAAAAGGAGCTTTTCATTTTTGCTATGTGCACTCCGCATGGCCTGGCGATACCAATGCTCAAGATCAGCGCCAGTATAAATATCAGGCGGAATGGCTTGATCGTAAAACGCATAAATCAATTCATCATCAATCAGAATATCTTGGCGCCGAGAGCGATGTTCAAGTTGCTCAATCTCAGCGATCAATTGCCGATTGTGTTGGAAAAATGGCAGCTTAGTATCAAACTCTCCCTCAACCAAAGCGCAGCGAATAAAAATTTCCCGTGCCTGTAGCGCAGCTTGCGCCGTCTGTTTACCAAAACTCACGCGACGGCGATGATAAACCGTTAAACCATATAGTGTTGCGCGCTCAAAGGCGACCACCTGAGCCGCTTTCTTTTCCCAGTGCGGCTCACTGATGGATTGCCGTAGTAAATGCGCGCCAGCGCGCTCAATCCAAGTTGGCTCAATGGCCGCGGTGGTGCGCGCAAATAAGCGGCTGGTCTCGACCAACTCAGCTGCAATAATCCAACGTCCGGCTTTTTTGGCTAAGCTCGAACCAGGCCATAAATAAAATTTGATCCCGCGAGCGCCCAGATAATAAGGCTCGTTATCCGCTTTCAGTCCAAGATTACCCAATAACCCGCTCAACAGTGACACGTGGATTTGCTCAAATGTCGCGGCTGTCTGGTTAATCCGCCACCCCTGTTCACCGACCACGGTCAATAACTGGCTATGGACATCGCGCCATTCACGTAAACGTAACTGTGACAGGAAATTGGCGCGGCATAAATCCAGCAATTGCCGGTTTGATTTTTTATGCACCAGCGCTTCATCGAACCACTGCCAGATTCTAAGCAAAGATAAGAACTCCGATTTTTGATCAGCAAATTTACGATGCGCCGTATCAGCAGCGCCCTGAAGCTCCAGCGGGCGATCACGCGGATCTTGTACCGATAGTGCGCTGGCGATAATGAGTACCTCGTGCAATGCGTGTTGCTCACGCGCAGCCAAGATCATCCGGCCGACTCGTGGATCAAGCGGCAGTCTCGCTAAGGTCTGACCAACCGGCGTTAAATGGTGGGCGCTATCAACGGCCCCTAACTCAGTTAATAACTGATAGCCATCCGCAATCGCCCTCGCCGGTGGCGGCTCAAGAAATGGAAAGCTTTCGATCTCAGCCAGTTGTAGCGATTTCATTCTTAGAATGACGGCAGCCAATGAAGAGCGCAGAATTTCCGGGTCGGTAAACCGCGGACGCGTTTGCCAATCAGCCTCATCGTACAAACGAATACAGATACCATTTGCAACCCGCCCACAACGGCCTGCACGTTGCTGTGCCGCCGCCTGTGAAATCGGTTCAATACGTAATTGTTCAACTTTATTACGATAAGAATACCGCTTAACACGCGCGAGGCCGGTATCCACTACATAACGGATCCCGGGCACCGTCAGCGAAGTTTCAGCCACGTTAGTGGCCAGCACGATCCGGCGTGCATTGCCGGTTTTAAACACACGCTCTTGCTCAGCCATTGATAGGCGCGCGAATAAAGGCAAAATTTCAGTGTGCAGGGGATGGTGTTGACGTAGTGCTTGCGCCGCCTCACGAATTTCGCGCTCGCCGGGCAAGAATACCAGCACATCGCCCGCGCCCTCACGCGCCAGTTCATCGACTGCGTCGACAATCGCCTCCATCAAATCGCGCCCGGCTTCCCGCGCACTTTCAGGCTTGCCGGACCCCGCCCCAGATGACGCCGTCGCCGATAAACCCGCCAGTCGCGGGTCATCGTTTAATACTGGGCGATAGCGCATCTCAACCGGGTATAGTCGGCCGCTCACTTCAATCACGGGCGCCTTGCCCCCGGCGTGACTAAAATGCTTAGCAAGCCGCTCAGCATCTAACGTGGCGGAGGTGATGATTAATTTTAAATCGGGCCGGCGCGGCAGAATTTCTTTTAGGTAACCCAATAAAAAATCGATATTCAGGCTGCGCTCATGAGCCTCATCAATAATTAACGTATCATAGGCGCGCAACAGTGGATCAGATTGGGTTTCTGCTAACAAAATACCGTCGGTCATCAGTTTGATCGATGCGCCACGGCTCAGTTTGTCAGTAAAGCGCACTTTATAGCCGACGACCTCCCCCACCGGCGTATGCAACTCTTGCGCGATCCGTCGCGCGGTGGCGGTGGCCGCCAAACGCCGTGGCTGAGTATGGCCAATCAGTCCATCTCCGCCTGCGCCCAGGCCACGCCCGAGCGTCAGGCAGATTTTGGGCAGCTGCGTGGTTTTACCAGAACCTGTCTCGCCGCATACAATCACGACCTGATGCGCGGCAATCGCGGCGGCAATTGCCACACGTTTGCCTGAGACGGGTAAGTCAGCGGGGAACTCTATCGGCGGCAAGCGGTTCGCCTGAGCTAACGCCTGTTTTTTAGGTAATAAAGGGGGGGTGACTGTCGACAATTTGCCCAAACCTGCGTAGCTTGCCCGAGACATAAGTCCCAAGCCACAATTGAATAGATGAATGAGGCATTATAATCTGCGAATGAATTCTTTTAGCATCCCCACTAGCGACAAAATGGCTCCTCAGAAAGTCTGTAATGAAATACATGAAAAAGCGCTCGGAATTGCCGATCAACAAGCCCGCTTTGTTGATTGGTTACGTTCTGTCGCACCTTATATCCATGCTTTTCGCAATAAAACCTTTGTGGTTGCATTTGGCGGCGAACTCGTGCAACGAGGCGCGCTTAACGCCTTAATTCAGGATCTTGCGTTCCTCCATGCAATGGGGATGCAAATTGTGCTGGTGCACGGCTCGCGCCCACAGGTTGAAGAGCAATTACGGTTACACCAGGTTGAGTCAGCATTCTCGAACGGCATGCGCATTACTGATGCAGATGCGCTTGAGTCTGCTAAAGAAGCCGCCGGTGAGGTACGCTTAGATATCGAAGCCGCCATCAGCCAAGGGCTGCCCAATACGCCCATGGCCCACGCACGCATTAGCGTGGTTTCGGGTAATTTCGTTACGGCCCGGCCAGTCGGCATTTTAGATGGCGTGGATTTTCAGCATACTGGGATTGTGCGTAAGATCGATGCTGATTCGATTCACCATTCACTCTCCAATCGCAAATTTGTGCTACTGTCGCCACTGGGTTTTTCGCCAACGGGCCAAGCTTTTAATCTGTCCATGGAAGATGTGGCTTCGGCCGCCGCGATTGCACTGCATGCGGATAAACTGATTTATCTGACACCCATGCCAGGCATCGTTGAGCATGGCGAATTGCAACATGAATTATCGCTTGCGAAAGCCCAGCAACTGCAAACCTCAGACACCCTTGATGCAGAGGCGGCAAATTATCTAACCCATGCCATCCGCGCTTGTCGAGCGGGTGTAACACGTGTGCATTTAATTCCGTTTACGCTTGATGGCAGCATTTTGCTTGAGCTTTTCTCTCACGATGGCGTCGGCTCAATGATCTCTGACAGAAATCTCGAAAGTCTGCGCGAAGCAATGGCCGATGATGTTGGCGGTATTTTACAGTTAATTGAGCCGCTTGAATTTGATGGCACTCTGGTGCGCCGCGAGCGCACTCAAATTGAGCGCGACATTAATTATTTTTCTGTCATAGAGCATGATGGCGTGCTTTTTGGCTGCGCTGCACTGTATCCATATCCGCAAGAAAAATTGGGGGAAATGGCCTGTCTAAGCGTTGCTCCAGATGCGCAAGGGACAGGCGATGGCGAGCGTTTGCTAAAACATATTGAGCAACGCGCGCGCGCACGCGGGCTCACGCGTATATTTGTGTTGACCACGCGCACGGAACACTGGTTTTTAAAACGGGGCTTCAAAAAAGCCAGCATTGGTGATTTGCCTGAAGATCGCCGCCGCCTCTATAACTGGCAACGTAAATCATTGGTGCTCATTAAACAGCTTTAAAAATTCTTTGATAAAGTATGTGCATCTCATACATTGTGAGAGGATTGTGTAATAACGCCCTCTCATTGAGCATCACTATTCAATAGGACTAAATCCATGACTCGTATCGTTCACTGTGTCAAACTTGACAAAGAGGCTGAAGGCCTTGATTTTCCGCCTCTGCCGGGCGCATTAGGCCAACGCATTTATCAAAATATATCGAAAGAAGCTTGGCAGAGTTGGCTCAAGCAGCAAACCATGCTGATTAACGAAAATCGTCTAAATATGGCCGATGCGCGTGCGCGACAGTATTTAATCAAACAAACCGAAAAATTCTTTTTTGGCGAAGGGGCCGATACTGCATCTGGCTATGTACCGCCTGAAAATGCTTGAGAAAATTGTAATGAATAACAGCGACACCACTCTCACCAAAAGTTTTGAACCGCACGCAATCGAATCGTATTGGAGGCCACTTTGGGAACAAAGAGGCTACGCCCAACCAACGTTCTTGCCTGAGCAAGAAGATTTTTCAATTCTGCTCCCACCGCCTAACGTCACCGGCACATTGCATATGGGCCATGCGTTTAACCAGACAATCATGGATAGCCTGGCCCGTTATCACCGGATGCGGGGCGCAAACACGCTCTGGGTCCCCGGCACCGATCATGCCGGGATTGCAACTCAACTGGTGGTGGAACGTCAGCTCGATAAACAAAATCTGTCACGCCATGAGCTTGGCCGCGAAACATTTATCGAGCATGTTTGGGCTTGGAAGGAAACCTCTGGCTCAATCATTACAGAGCAAATTAAACGTCTAGGCGCGTCGATTGATTGGAGTCGTGAGTATTTCACGATGAGCCCGCAGATGTCGCAGGCCGTCATCGAGGTATTCGTTCGCTTATACGAACAGGGACTCATCTATCGCGGCAAAAAACTAGTCAATTGGGACCCTAAATTAGGGACCGCCGTCTCTGATCTAGAAGTGGTCAGTGTGGAAGAGGATGGCTCGCTTTGGCATATCCGTTACCCTCTTGCTGATGGCTCCGCTGATTTGACGGTCGCCACCACCCGCCCAGAAACCATGCTGGGGGATGCCGCCTTGATGGTTCACCCACAAGACGAGCGCTATCAAGCCTTCATTGGAAAAATGGTGCGGCTGCCGCTGTGCGAGCGCGAAATTCCTGTGATTGCGGATGAGTATGTAGACCCTGCTTTTGGGACTGGCGTAGTCAAAGTAACGCCGGCGCACGATTTCAATGATTACCAGGTCGGTCAACGGCACCAACTGCCATTAATTGATATTTTAACGCTCGACGCTAAAATTAATGAGAACGCCCCGCTCCGCTGGCGTGGCCTTGATCGCTTTGAGGCGCGTCAATTGATTGTTGCCGAGCTTGAAACCCAAGGTTTACTCGCTGGCGTCAAACCTCACAAATTAATGGTGCCACGCGGCGACCGGACGCAAACAGTGATTGAACCGATGCTCACCGATCAATGGTTTGTGGCCGTCAATAAGCCCGCTCCTGCGGACAGTCTGCATCCCGGCCAATCGATGGCGGCGGTGGCACTTGACACGGTGCGTAAAGGGGAAATTAAATTTACCCCTGAAAATTGGACCAATACCTATTATCAGTGGCTGGAAAATATTCAGGATTGGTGTATTTCTCGGCAACTTTGGTGGGGCCATCAAATTCCTGCTTGGTACGACGAACAGGGTCAAATTTATGTCGCGCGCACTGTAGACGAGGCGCGCGAACAGGCCCGTGCGCGCGGCTACACAGGCACGCTCAAGCGAGATGCGGATGTACTCGATACCTGGTTCTCGTCAGCGCTAGTGCCCTTCTCAGCACACGGCTGGCCTAAACAAACCAAAGAGTTAGCCCATTTTCTGCCATCCTCCGTGCTAGTCACGGGCTTTGATATTATTTTCTTCTGGGTCGCGCGGATGGTAATGTTGACTCAGCATTTTACCGGCCAGGTGCCATTTCATACGGTGTATATACATGGTCTCGTGCGTGATGCAAACGGCCAGAAGATGTCAAAGTCAAAAGGCAATATCCTCGACCCCATCGATTTAATCAATGGCATCACCTTGGATGCACTTATCGCCAAGCGCTTAGCCACTTTGCAGGATGCGCAACAAGCCGCTGACCTGGAACAAAAAACCCGCGCCGAATTTCCTCATGGCATTCCGTCATTTGGTACCGATGCTTTACGCTTTACTTTTGCCTCACTGGCTACGCCAGGACGCAATATTAATTTTGCGCTAGCACGTTGCGAAGGGTATCGTAATTTTTGTAACAAGCTGTGGAATGCAACGCGCTTTGTGTTGATGAATTGTGAAGGTCAGGACTGCGGCATTGATTTAGCAGATGGCGCAGGCCAACACTCTGCTAGCGAGCTATCGCCCGCAGATCGCTGGATCATTTCTTTACTGCAACAGGTCAGCGGCGAAATCGAAAAGGGCTTTGTTGAATTACGTTTCGATCTGATCGCGAGCACTTTATACAAGTTTGTCTGGGACGAATACTGCGATTGGTATCTTGAATTTGCTAAAGTGCAATTGCAAACAGGTACCCCAGCCCAGCAGCAAAGCACGCGACATACGTTATTATACGTATTAGAGACAATTTTAAGGCTTGCCCATCCGATTATTCCTTTCATCACTGAAGCGCTGTGGCAAAAAGTCGCGCCACTGACTGGCCGTTATCCGTCCGACAATGCGCCAAATCAGACTTCTATCATGGTGCAGCCTTATCCTCGCGCACAAAAAGAAAAAGTCGATCTAGCCGCCGAACAATGGGCGGCGCAACTCAAAGCCGTCATCGATGCATGCCGCAATCTGCGCAGCGAAATGAACCTCGGGCCGGCCCAACGGGTCCCGCTTTTTGCCAGCGGCGATACGCACCTGCTGACAGCATTCGCGCCGTATATACGCGCCCTTGCACGCTTATCCGAAGTCACTTTAAGCGCCGATGAGGCAACTCTCGACGCGATGGCCGCGGACGCCCCTGTGGCCCTGGTTGGTACGCTGAAATTGGCCTTAAAAGTTGAGATTGATATTGCCACTGAGCGTGAACGGCTGACCAAGGAAATGCAACGGATTGAGATAGAAATCGAAAAATGTAACGCTAAACTACAAAATAATCACTTTGTTGCAAAAGCACCAGCGCAGGTGGTTGAACTCGAACGAAAAAGGTTATCAGAATACGAGTTAATGCTCACTAAGCTCAATACTCAACTCGTCCGGCTAGCCGGCTGACATTTATTTCGCAATCGCCTGAAAGGACCTCAGCATAATGTTAAAAGTCACTAAAGCAGTATTTCCAGTCGCCGGTCTTGGCACGCGCTTTTTGCCTGCTACTAAGGCCAGCCCTAAAGAGATGCTGCCGATTGTCGATAAGCCTTTAATTCAATATGCCGTCGAAGAAGCCATCGCCGCTGGCATTACTGAAATGATCTTCGTGACCGGACGTGGTAAGCGTGCGATTGAAGATCATTTTGACAAATCCTACGAGATTGAAGCGGCACTTGAAGCACACGGCAAAGAAAAATTGCTTGAACTCGTGCGTGGTATCAAACCGGCTCATATTAATTGTTTCTATGTACGCCAACCAGAAGCACTTGGCCTCGGCCATGCCATTCTATGTGCGGAAAAATTAGTTGGCGACAACCCATTTGCTATTTTGCTTGCAGATGATTTGTTAGATGGCGCACAGCCAATCTTAAAACAGATGGTTGAAAAATTTAATCACTATCACAGTTCATTGATTGGGGTGGAAGAAATCCCGCGTGAACAGTCACGCTCGTACGGCGTAATAGAAGGTAGAGAATGGGAAGACAATATCATCAATTTATCCGGCATCATCGAAAAACCTTCGCCGGCAGACGCTCCCTCTAACCTTGGCGTAGTGGGCCGCTATATTTTAAAACCACGTATTTTCGAGCATCTGCGCGCACTGCGTCCAGGTGCGGGCGGCGAGTTGCAGCTCACCGATGCGATTCAATCACTGATGCAAGATGAACAAGTTCTCGCCTATCGTTATAACGGCACACGCTTCGATTGCGGCAGCAAATTGGGCTATCTAAAAGCAACCATCGAATTCGCTTTGCGCCATCCAGAAGTGAAAGATGAATTTAAAGCTTATTTACAGGCTCGTATGCCCATGTTGGCGGAAATAGACCCAAAGGTATATGAGAGTGGGGTGAGCTGACCTAGCGCCGACGCATTAAGAGGGTAAAAATTTCGTCCTGCGTTGATATTTCAATAATTTGATTGCCGGTCTGCTGTGCAAATGCAGCGAAATCGCGCTGTGCGCCGGGATCCGTTGCGAGCACTTTTAAAATCTGCCCGCTTTGCATATCGGCTAGGGCTTTTTTTGCACGCAGAATCGGCAGTGGACAGTTCAACCCACAGGCGTCAACTTCTTTATCAAAATGCATCGAATTCTTCATGGCGTCGATCCGTTTAACTTTTATCTTGAAGGTCTGAGAACAGTCGCAATAGAGTTGAATATAAAGCGAACATAGTCATAATTGACGTTCGATCCACTCTTTTACTGTAGTCAACGCTACGGGCAAAGCCGCTGGATGAGTGCCGCCGGCTTGCGCCATATCCGCCCGTCCGCCGCCTTTTCCGCCAACCTGCTGCGCGACAAAATTAACCAACTCGCCCGCTTTAACTTTGCTATTAAGCGGTGCTGTGATACCTGCAATTAAGCTGATTTTGTCACTGTTAACACTCGCTAATACAATTGCCGCATTTTTTAATCTGTCTTTTAGTTTGTCAACAGCTGCGCGTAAGATCTGCGCATCAGCACCCTCAAGTTGTGCTGACAACACATGTATATCACCTACTTTGACCGCAAGCGCCGCCAGTGCATCAAGCTGATAACCCGCCAATTTTGATTTTAATTGAGCCAACTCTTTTTCAAGGGCTTTAGAATGCTCTTGCAGCTGTCCAATGCGCTGATTAAGCTCAGCGGGCTGAGCTTTTAATAAGTGAGCCGCATTAGAAATGCGTTCATCCGATTCTTGCACAAAGCGCAGCGCCTGCTCCCCAGTAATTGCCTCAATGCGTCTGATACCCGCGGCAACCCCCCCTTCAAAAACAATCTTAAAGAGGCCAATATCGCCGGTGCGAGCAACATGCGTGCCACCACATAATTCGCGCGAAAAGCCGATCTCGAGTACCCGCACTTGATCGCTATATTTTTCGCCAAACAATGCCATGGCACCACTTTTCAGTGCATCGTCATAGGACATTGACTGCGCCTGTGTCGAAACATTGCGCAGAATTTCGGTATTGACGATCGTCTCAATACGTTGAATTTCAGCATGGCTCAGCGGTGCATGATGAGAAAAGTCAAAGCGCGTCTTCTCCGCATCAACCAGCGAACCCTTTTGCTGCACGTGGCTACCAAGTACATCGCGCAACGCCTTATGCAGTAAATGGGTGGCCGAATGATTACGGATCGTGTGCTGGCGGCGTTGACGATCGACGACGGCTTGCACGGTGTCACCCAAGTTTAATTCGCCCCGCTCAAGCAAGCCATGGTGACCGGTAACCTCGGCCTGAATTTTTGCTGTATCCGTCACGACAAAATGCGCGCCCTCAGGCTGAATTTCAGTGATTTGGGTTAATGCGCCTTGGTCGCCAGCTTGCCCGCCTGACTCCGCATAAAATGGCGTAGCGTCAAGCACCACAATCCCTCGTTGGCCCGCCTGCAAACGTTGACTTAAAACACCCTCCACATAGAGTGCAGTAATCTTCGCCCCGGTCACATTGAGTTCTTGATAGCCCCTGAAAATCGTTTTAGCGCCGCTATACTCAAGCGCATTTGACAGATTGAATTTACCTGCTGCCCGGGCTTGTTCACGCTGGCGCTTCATGGCCACATCAAAAGCAGCTTCATCAACGCGTATATCACGCTCGCGGCACACATCGGCGGTCAAATCGAGCGGAAAACCATAGGTATCATGGAGCTTAAAAGCAATTTCACCCGATAGCACAATTGAACCTGCCTGGGCTTTAGTGCTAGCGGTGGCTTCGAGTTCGTTTAGAGCCATTTCGAGCATACTCATGCCATTTGCGATGGTCTCAAAGAAACGCTCTTCTTCTTGGCGCAACAGGTCAGTCACCCGGTCTTGGGCAGCACCGAGTTCTGGATACGCCGGCCCCATTTCAGCGACCAGATCTTTCACCAGTTTATGAAAGAATGGCTGTACGCAACCTAGCTTATAACCATGCCGGATTGCACGTCGAATAATCCGGCGTAATACATAACCACGACCTTCGTTACCGGCAATCACGCCATCAGTAATTAAAAATGCGCAGGCGCGAATATGGTCAGCAATCACCTTAAGCGAATGATGGCTGGTATCGGCCACACCAGTTTCGCGTGCTGCAGCATGAATCAACATCTGAAAAAGATCGATTTCATAATTGCTATGCACGTTCTGCAAAACTGCGGCAATTCGTTCAAGCCCCATGCCTGTATCGACGCATGGTTTAGGCAGTGGCGTCAGCACACCGTGCGCATCCCGATTGAATTGCATAAAAACCAAATTCCAGATTTCAATATAGCGATCGCCATCTTCATCCGGTGAACCTGGCGGCCCGCCACAAACCTCCGGACCGTGATCATAAAAAATCTCAGAGCAAGGACCACACGGCCCCGTATCCGCCATCTGCCAAAAATTGTCAGAAGCATAGCGCGCGCCTTTGTTGTCGCCAATGCGCACAATCCGCGCGGCGGGCACACCAATGTCTTGCGCCCAAATCTCGTAAGCTTCATCGTCCTCTTGATACACCGTGACCCAAAGTTTTTCTGACGGTAATTGATAAACTTGAGTTAACAGTTGCCAGGCATAATGAATCGCATCGCGCTTGAAATAATCGCCAAATGAGAAATTGCCAAGCATTTCAAAGAAAGTGTGATGGCGAGCGGTATAGCCAACGTTCTCTAGATCGTTATGTTTACCGCCCGCGCGTAGGCTGCGCTGAGCACTGGTTGCGCGTACATAGGGACGCGCATCAGTCCCCAGAAAAACATCTTTGAACTGCACCATGCCAGAATTGGTAAACAATAAGGTTGGATCGTTGGCAGGGATCAGGCTCGATGAGCGAACAATCGTATGATTTTTCGATTCAAAGAAGCGTAAAAATTTCTCGCGGATTTCGACAGCTTTCATGGCGGCAATGGCAGATACGCGATCAAGCGTAATGAATTTTAGCAAGCTATCGATTATACGAGATAGCTTGCCCGTTTACGAGATAGCGTGCCCGTTGTTGATAGGAGCTAGTCAATCGTCCTCTAAACTGAAGGTCTCGGATTGATCGTTGTAAGAGAAAATTTCTGCATACCGGCCCCAGTTGATCACCGCGTCAAGCGTTTGTTCAGCAGCGCTGTCCGATAAGAAATCTTCTAATTCTTGCTCAAACCGCACCCGCGGCGCGCGACGGCCAGGTCGCTCGTTTAATACTCGCTTGATCCAAGCCGCCAGCGGCACATTCCGCAGCAAGTGCTCGGCAAATATTCGCTTGCGTTCCTGAGTGCCGTATTCAGCAAATTTTTTGCCCGGCGGCGTGAGGAAAATATCGCCCTCGCGGACATCTGCAAAACCCAGGTGTTGCATCATCTCAGTGACTGGAAATAGATCATCCACTTCAAGGTGCAGAGTGCGCGCGATTTCCGGCAAATCAGCTTTACCCTCGTAGGGAGGGGCGGCAACCGTTTCGATTAAACCCGCCATTAAGTTAGTTGATACCTCTGGCAACCAGCTACCCAACGTTAGGCCCTTACGCACTCCATCAGCATTCGAGCGCATCGTCATTTGCGCATAAATATCATCAACCAAGCGCCTAAAGGCTGGGTCAAGCCGGTTGCGTGGATGCTTAAAAGGGACAGGAACTTCAGCAATGACGCGGCCAGGATTGGATGACAGTAATAAAATGCGGTCACACATAAAGACCGCTTCTTCCACATTATGTGTGACAATCAATATCGATTTAATGGGTAAATGTTTCTCACTCCATAGATCCAACAAATCTGTGCGCAACGTCTCGGCAGTCAATACATCAAGCGCTGAAAACGGTTCATCCATTAACAGTAAAGTTGGGTCAACCACCAGCGCCCGCGCAAAACCAACGCGTTGCCTCATGCCACCTGACAACTCGCGCGGATAAGCGCTCTCAAAACCATCCAGGCCAATCAGATCAATCGCCGCCAGCGCACGTTGGCGCCGTTCACGCGCACCAACGCCGAGGGCTTCAAGCCCAGCCTCGACATTTTGCAGCACCGTGAGCCAAGGAAATAAGGCAAATGTCTGAAACACCATAGCAACCCCCTCGGCCGGGCCGGTTAAAGGTTTGCCGAGGTATTCAATATCCCCACCGCTGGGCTCGATCAAGCCAGCGATAATGCGCAACAAGGTTGATTTGCCAGAGCCCGAACGGCCTAGCAAGCCAACGATTTCACCGGCTTTTAATGTAAGGCTTGCGCCATCAAGCACCAGCAGCTCTCCCTGCGTTTTTTTGAAACCGCGCCGGACGTTGGTGACGCGTAAAATTTCATCGGGGTGACTGAGGGCTGAATTGTGCATGGATCTCTATAAATCGTACTAAATGAAGCGAAACAAAGCGACCGGCTAACCCCGGCGCATCTTGAGTAGTATGTCAAATCAGCGGCGGAATAGCCACTCTCTTTTGCTGCCGGTTAGCCAAGACGAAACTTATTTTCAGCATAAGCATACATTGGACGCCATAACAGCCGGTTAAATAAAGTCACAAATAACACCATGACGGTAATGCCCAAAATGATACGAGGATAATGACCCGCCGTGGTCGCTTCTGCAATATACGCACCTAAGCCGTGGGCGACGAACTTTGTATCCCCCCATGAGACCACCTCAGACACAATACTCGCATTCCATGCGCCACCTACCGCTGCAATCGCCCCTGTAACGTAATAAGGGAAGATACCCGGCAGCATCACTTGCCGCCACCATTGCCAGCCACGAATTCGAAAATTAGTCGCCGCCTCTTTGAAATCATTTGGAAAAGCACTCGCCCCAGCAATCACGTTAAAGAGGATATACCATTGGGTACCCAGTATGATCAGCGGAGAGAGCCAAATATCCGGGTTGAGCTGAAAACGCGCAATCGTGACCACAAACACTGGAAACAAAAGATTAGCTGGAAACGCGGCCAAAAATTGCGCTAGCGACTGAGCTTTTTCGGCTAACGCAGGCCGCAGCCCAATCAACACACCGATAGGCACCCAAATAATAGAAGCCAGCGCAATTAACAGCACTACCCTCAAAAAAGTCGCACAACCGAGACTTAAGGCCAGCCCTAGATCACTCCAGCCCACCTCGGTACAAACATAGTTTGACACCCGCCAGGCAAGATAGCCCGTGGTTAGCAGGACCGTGCCACTCCAGATCATATCCACGGCCTTTACTGTCAAATTGATCCGGGGCAATTGAGCAGAAAATTTAGGCGCCACCAAAAACGCTGGCGCTTTAAATACAAAACGCACCGGCAAACGCGCTATCGCCGCTAAGATCCAACCTACGGGTACGAGTAAACAACGAATCAATCGTGTTCGGCGGACCAAATCAAGCAACCAAGATTCAGGCGCCATCCCCGAACTTGTGGTTTCAAGACGGAATTTATCGGCCCAAGCAATCAACGGACGGAAGAGGAGTTGATCATATGCCAAAATCACCGCAGTCATGGTTAAAATCACCCAGCCTACCGCCGTTAAATCACGCTGAGCAATCGCCTGCGCAAGATATGCCCCAATGCCAGGTAGGGTAATCGTGTGGTTACCCACCGTAATAGCTTCTGACGCCACCACAAAAAACCAGCCGCCTGACATTGACATCATCATGTTCCATACTAAGCCAGGCATTGAAAATGGCACTTCGAGCTTCCAGAAACGTTGCCAACCACTCAAATGAAAACTGCGCGATACTTCGTCCAGATCACCCGGTACCGTACGCAGTGACTGATAAAAGCTAAAGGTCATATTCCATGCTTGGCTCGTAAATATGGCGAAAATAGCCGCACACTCAGCCCCGATCACGCGGGCTGGAAAAAGAGCCAAGAAAAAAGCCACCGTAAATGAGATATAGCCCAACACTGGCACTGACTGCAAAATATCGAGTATGGGTATCAGGATTTTTTGCGCCCGCCGGCTCTTGGCCGCGAGGGTGCCATAGATCAGCGTAAAGATCAGCGCCGCGACCATTGCCGCTAACATACGTAAAGTTGTGCGCAACGCATATTCCGGCAAATTCGCCGGATCAAGCGAAATCGCTTGGGTTTTTAACGTGGTGAGCGGCGCCATGGTTTGCTGAAAACCAATTGCCGCCATTGCAATCACGCAAATGATTAACGGAAAAACAACAAAATCCCAGCGATTTGGGAGCAGCCGCCAAGCTGAGGCAGCAGGTATAGGTAGCTTGAGAGCAGGCAATTTCATGCACTCACCGGTTAAAATAGGTTAAACATAACGTACAAGCACCAGCAACAGAGGTATGATTTAATTTCAACCGCTTTACTCGTAAGGCAAGGAGCATGTATGAAAGGAAATTTTGTCATCGTCTGTCGCGATCAGGACGCGCCTGAATTTGACGCCATTATGACGGAATATGGGGCATTCCAGACGCAACTCTCATCAACCACTTGGTACTTAAAGCTAGAGGTAGCCCCTGAACTGATTCAAGAGGAAATCTGCGAGCGTTTAGGTAAATATACGACGCATTATATTTTCGAAACAACCGCGGTCACCTACAATACTGTCGACAGCGCAGTCGCTTCAGCGTTAAATACGCTCTTTGTTGATTGAGCAACACACTTAAAAATAGGCAAAACGGCCCGGCCAAACTGCCGTAAGAGCGGGGTTCACCGGTTTCGTTTACATTATGCGACGCGCATGTCATCGCAAGTGTTCATGCTACGCTAAAATGCTAGCTTTTAACTAGAGATAACGATTATGAAAAGGCTTGCCATTTATCTGGCACTTGCGCTTGCCGCTGCCAGTGTAAGCGCGAAAGACTGGAAAGTTATTCGTTTCGGCGTCGACCCAAGCTATCCGCCTTTCGAGTATAAAAGCGCGCATGGTCAAATGCAGGGCCTGGATATAGATATTGGCGAAGCACTCTGTGCTAAGCTGCAAGCAAAGTGTATCTGGGTTGAGCAGGATTTCGACAGCATCATTCCGGCGTTAAAGGCGCGCAAATTTGATGCCATTTTGTCATCTATGGCGGTCACTGCACCCCGCCAAAAGCACATCGATTTTTCCAATAAATTATTCAATGCCCCCGCGCGCATGGTAGCATTGGCCGATGCAAAACTAACGCCAGATGCTAGTGCGCTAGACGGCAAACGTATTGGTGTGCAGCAAGGCACCACGGCGGAAATTTATGCAAAGCGACACTGGGTGCCCAGAGGGGTCAAGATCATCGCCTATCCAAGCCAAGATCTAGTTTATGCTGATCTTCGGTCCGGGCGACTTGATGCCTCACTACAAGATGAAATACAAGCCAATGTTGGCTTTCTAAAAACTCAGAGTGGCCAAGGCTTTGCTTTTGCCGGGCCGGCTATAAAGGACCCCGAAACAATCAGCCAGGGCATTGCAATTGGCTTACGTAAAGGAGATACGGATCTGCAGGAGCAACTCAATCAAGCACTTGCTGAACTCCAGAAAAACGGTACATATCAAGCATTAATCGAAAAATATTTTAGCTTTAATAGCTATCACGATTAGACCATTTTTTCTTTTTAATTTTTTTAATACTCATGTTTTTACAGGGATACGGCCCATTAATTGTGCAGGGTACATGGCAAACCATTCAGCTCGCACTGCTGTCGCTGGCGGTCTCATTTATGCTTGGGTTAGCCGGCGCCAGCGCCAAGCTCTCGAAAAACCGCACGGCCTCGGGGTTCGCTACCGCCTATACTACGTTGATTCGTAGCGTACCGGATTTGGTGCTGATGCTGCTGATTTTTTATAGCATGCAAATCTGGCTCAATAATTTAACCGACTTCATTGGCTTCGATCCGCTGGAGATTGATCCTTTCACGGCTGGCGTGCTGACCCTCGGCTTTATCTATGGCGCCTATTTCACAGAAACTTTTCGGGGTGCTTTTCAAGCTGTCCCGCGTGGCCAGCTTGAAGCCGGTGCGGCGTATGGCATGACACGATGGCAGATATTTCGACGCATCCTGTTTGCGCAAATGATGCGTTTTGCGTTACCCGGGATTGGCAATAACTGGCAAGTGCTATTAAAAGCCACTGCACTGGTCTCGCTCATCGGCCTCTCAGACCTTGTCAAGGCGGCACAAGACGCGGGCAAGGGCACGCACAACGTATTTTTCTTTGTACTCGTAGCCGGCCTAATCTACCTTGCCCTCACCGCGCTTTCCGGTCTCGTGCTGTTCGCTCTAGAGCGCCGTTATTTGATCGGGGTTCGTAAGGTAGCGCTATGATCGAATTCCTGCACGATTACTGGCAAACCTATCTTTTCACGGACGGCTATCAATATACCGGTTTAGTGATCACGTTATGGCTGTTAGTGGTATCGATCGCTTTCGGATTTTGCCTAGCGATCCCGCTGGCCGTAGCGCGGGTGTCAAGTCATTGTCTTATTTCAGCGCCGGTTCGGCTCTATACTTATCTATTTCGCGGCACCCCACTATATGTTCAGTTGTTGTTTTTTTATACTGGCGTCTACACTCTTAATGTTGTCCAGACAACCCCTCTGCTAAGCGATTTTTTCCGTGAAGGGATGAATTGCACTCTACTCACCTTCGCCTTAAATACGTGTGCCTACACCACGGAGATTTTTGCCGGGGCAATCAAAGCCAGCTCGCCTCACGAAATCGAGGCAGCTCGCGCCTATGGCATGACGAAATTCACGCTGTATCGACGCATTATTTTGCCCTCAGCACTGAGACGGGCGTTGCCGGCTTATAGCAATGAAGTGATTTTAATGCTGCATGCGACAACCATCGCTTTTACCGCGACGGTACCGGACATCTTAAAAATCGCACGTGACGCAAACTCTGCTAGCTATCTGACTTTTCAGGCGTTTAGTTTTGCGGCATTGCTTTATCTATGTATTTCGTTTGCGCTAGTTTGGCTCTTCAGGCGCGCAGAGCGGCGCTGGCTCGCTTATTTATAAAACCACACGAGCTACCTATACACCTTTTCTACCTATACACCTTTCATGGATTCATCTCACTATAAATTAGTCGTTACCGATTTGCATAAAAAATACGGCGAGCAGGAAGTCCTTAAAGGTGTATCGCTGCGGGCCAAGGCGGGCGATGTCATCAGCATCATCGGCTCATCCGGCTCGGGCAAAAGCACATTCTTGCGTTGCATCAATTTTCTTGAGCAACCCAACGCTGGACGCATCATTATTGATGGCGAGGAAGTGCACACGATTGCCAATAAGCAAGGCCAGTTGCGCGTCGCCGACCACACCTTATTGCAACGCCTGCGCACGCGGCTGGCAATGGTCTTTCAACATTTCAATTTATGGGCGCATTTAACTGTGCTAGAAAATGTCACCGAAGCACCGGTGCATGTACTCGGCCTATCGCGCGCGCAAGCGCAAGAACGTGCCCGTCTCTATTTAGACAAAGTCGGGCTCGGACGTGACATTGAAAAGAAATATCCATCACATTTATCAGGCGGGCAGCAACAACGGGTCGCGATTGCCCGCGCCCTCGCCATGCACCCCGATGTTCTGCTATTCGATGAACCCACTTCCGCCCTTGATCCAGAACTTGTAGGTGACGTACTCAAAGTCATGCAAACTTTGGCTAACGAAGGCCGTACAATGATCGTTGTGACCCATGAAATGGGGTTCGCGCGCCATTTATCAAACCATGTGATTTTCTTGCATCGAGGACGGATTGAGGAAGAAGGACATCCTGATGAACTATTTTTGCACCCCAAAAGCGAACGCTTAGAGCAATTTCTTGCGGGCAGTCTTAAGTGATTGCAACTCGCCCATTTTTAACCTTGATTGTCTCCTAGGCGCTCTTTTCTCCGAGAAATTACCCATGTCCCGTAATCATGACCTATTCGCACGAGCTCAAAAAACCATCCCCGGCGGCGTTAACTCTCCCGTCCGGGCATTTTGCTCGGTGGGGGGGACACCTTGTTTTATCGAACGCGCCTTAGGACCTCACTTTTGGGATGCCGATGGTAAGCGTTACATTGATTACATCGGCTCATGGGGCCCCATGATTCTCGGCCATTTAGATGCACAGGTGCTAGCTGCCGTCCAAACCGCGCTCACCCGCGGCTTTAGCTTTGGGACCCCAACCGAGGCTGAGATTGAGATGGCCGAAGAGATTTGTAAGCTGGTTCCGTCAATCGAGCAAGTACGGCTGGTCTCTAGTGGCACCGAAGCGACGATGAGCGCGCTGCGGCTCGCGCGAGGTTTCACCGGACGTCATCGCATTATTAAATTTTCCGGGTGTTATCACGGTCATGCAGACAGCTTGCTAATCAAAGCAGGCTCTGGGCTTTTAAGCTTTGGGCAACCGACCTCGGCGGGCGTGCCTGAGGCGATTGCTCAGCATACCACGGTGCTTGAATATAACAATCTGGCGCAACTCAGTGAAACCTTTGCATCAATCGGCGAAGAAATTGCGGCCGTCATCGTTGAGCCAATCGCTGGCAACATGAATTTAGTGCGCGGCACGCCTGAATTTCTTCGCCTGCTGCGCGAACTATGCACTCAGCATGGCGCACTCTTAATTTTTGATGAAGTCATGAGCGGTTTCCGCGTGGCCCTAGGGGGCGCACAAGCGCTCTACGGCATTACACCGGATTTGAGCTGTCTAGGCAAAATCATTGGCGGTGGCATGCCCGCCGCTGCATTTGGCGGGCGACGCGATATCATGGCGCATTTAGCGCCCCTTGGCGCCGTCTATCAAGCGGGCACGCTGGCCGGCAACCCGCTGGCGGTTGCCGCCGGACTAGCTACCTTGAAACGTCTGCAAGCGCCTAATTTTTATGACCAGCTAGAAGCTCGCACAGCGCGCCTGACAGCAGGCCTCACGCAAGCAGCCCACGAAGCCGGCATGACTTTCTCAACAGATCATGTAGGGGGGATGTTTGGCTTATACTTTGCGGCTCACCGGCCGACTTCTCTGGCCGAAGTCAGCCATAGCAATCTCGACAATTTTAAGCCTTTTTTCCATCATATGCTCGCCGCCGGCGTCTACTTTGCCCCATCCGCTTATGAGGCAGGGTTTGTGTCAATCACCCATGATGATACGGTGATTGATACAACGCTTGCAGCTGCGCGCATGACATTCGCAGCATTGCAGCGTTAGCCTTGAGGTTTGCTTAGTTCATGTTTTCTAGCACCGACTCCATTTATATGCGACGTGCCCTGACCCTTGCTGCACGGGGTCTGTACACCACCACACCCAACCCACGCGTTGGCTGCGTACTGGTTAAAAACAGTACGGTGATTGGCGAAGGGTTTACCCAACCCGCGGGCGGCGCCCATGCGGAAATCCAGGCACTACAAGATGCTCGCACGCGCGGGCATGACCCAGCCGGCGCTACCGCTTATGTTTCACTTGAACCATGCAGCCATTTCGGCCGCACCCCACCTTGTGCAAAGGCATTAATTGACGCACAAATCACGCAAGTGATTAGCGCCATGGAAGATCCCAACCCACAAGTCTGCGGCCAAGGCTTCGCTTTACTGCGTGCCGCCCAGATCGATGTGCGTTGCGGTTTACTCGCGCCAGAAGCCTATGAACTCAATCTCGGCTTTATCTCACGCATGACGCGTCGCCGACCCTGGGTGCGGGCTAAAATTGCCGCCAGTTTAGACGGCCGGACGGCCTTGCCAAGCGGAGAAAGCCAATGGATTACAAGCCCCGAAGCACGCGCTGATAGCCATACCTGGCGCGCTCGTGCCTGTGCCATCTTGACGGGCATTGGGACCGTGCGCGCGGATAATCCGCAACTCACCGTGCGCGGGGTGGATACGCCACGGCAACCGCTCCGGGTGCTGGTCGACAGTCAGTTGGAGGTGCCGCTCAACGCGCATTTATTAAATGGCCATGTGCCCCTGCTGATTATCTGTGCGGCAATCGGCGATCAGCATAGGCAAAAGATCAATGAATTGCGCGCCCGCGGCGCCGAAGTCATCTCGCTTGCCAGCCGTGCCTCCGATCAAGTTGATCTACCTGCGTTGCTGCGCTTGCTCAGCGAACGCGGCATCAATGAATTACACGTTGAAGCAGGTCACGGCTTAAATGGTGCGCTGCTCCAACAGCATTGCATTGATGAACTGCTGGTCTATTTAGCACCCAGCTTATTATGCGATGCGATGGGCATGTTCAAACTGGCTGCACCCGCAACGCTAGCACAACGCGTCACGCTTTCATTTCAATCCGTTGAACGGATTGGCAACGAACTACGCATCCTGGCACGCGTTGGCGCACTGGGCAGTACCATGGCGCTTGATACCGCCCCTGGTAACCATTAGTTTTTTCACTTCACCAAAAAAGTTAATCCAATGTTTACAGGAATAGTCGCTGCAATCGGTCAAATTGAAACCGTCAACTCGCTTGGTGACAGTGCCGCTGGCATCAGGCTTACCATTCATGCCGCGGCCCTCGGCCTTGACGATGTCGAGCTAGGCGATAGCATCTCGATTCAAGGAGCATGCATGACGGTGATCGCAAAAGAGAACCGAAATGGGAGCGAGTATTTCAGTGTTGACGTCTCACGCGAAAGTCTAACGTGTACGGTGGGGCTCGATGCACCAGGTGCGGTTAATCTCGAAAAAGCACTCCGCGCCCATGATCGTCTGGGCGGCCATTTGGTGGCTGGCCACATCG
The DNA here is from genome assembly GCA_031963205.1 of Mycoavidus cysteinexigens. Classification (GTDB taxonomy): domain Bacteria; phylum Pseudomonadota; class Gammaproteobacteria; order Burkholderiales; family Burkholderiaceae; genus Mycoavidus; species Mycoavidus cysteinexigens_C. Next base: position 18,568 of record JASSUB010000004.1, on the reverse strand, counting down.
ATGGGTTAGGTACCGTTACGCACTTCACGCCGGTTGGCGAATCCTATGAACTGCAGATACTGGCGCCTCACACGATAGGCCGTTACCTGGCCTACAAAGGTTCGGTAACAGTCAATGGAGTAAGCTTAACGGTTAACCGTGTGACTGACCACGTTGACGGCTGCGAATTTTCAATTAATCTGATTGCGCATACGCTTGAGGTCACCACCCTAAAACAGCTTAAAGTTGGCGCGCGCGTCAATCTTGAGGTCGATTTAATCGCACGTTATGTTGAGCGTATTTTGAATCTCTCAAAATAAGTTAAAAACACCACTAGAGCCAACAGCAATACCCCTTTTGACACCAATAGCGTAAGATTCATATTTTACGCTCGCCGACCCATCGCCATGTCTATTGCCTCTACCCAAGAAATTATCGCTGAGCTCAAAGCCGGCCGCATGGTTATTCTGGTTGACGAGGAAGATCGCGAGAATGAAGGCGACTTAATGTTCGCCGCAGATTTTGTCAGCCCAGAGGCAATTAATTTTATGGTCCGCTTCGCGCGCGGCCTAGTTTGCCTAACGCTCACGCAAGAACATTGTCAGCGCCTCAATTTGCCACTGATGACGCATAATAACGGGACGCAATATAATACAGCTTTCACCGTTAGCATCGAAGCAGCGCAGGGCGTTAGCACCGGCATTTCCCCAGCAGACCGTGCACGTACCATTCAAGCTGCGGTGGCGCGAGATGCGCGGGCGGCAGATATCGTACAGCCCGGTCATATTTTCCCGGTCACGGCGCAGCCGGGCGGAGTGCTCGTGCGTGCCGGCCATACTGAAGCCGGCTGCGACTTAACACGGCTAGCTGGCCTTACGCCTGCCGCTGTGATTTGTGAAATCATCAACGATGATGGCACGATGGCACGTTTGCCCGATCTGCTTGAGTTTGCGGCAAAACACTCCTTTAAAATCGGCACCATTGCGGATTTGATTGAATACCGCAGTCTTACTGAATCGATTATTGAACGTGTCGCCGAACGTACTATGCAAACTCCATACGGCCCATTCCACGCCGTAATTTATCGGGATAAATCCAACGGCGCCCCTCATATTGCACTTGTGCACGGCACACCGCAGCCTGCTTGCACAACTCTCGTGCGCGTCCACGAACCGATGTCGGTGTTGGATTTGCTTGAAACTGACACAGCCATGCACTCCTGGACTTTGCACTCTGCTTTACAGGAAATTGCGTCAAGTGAATGCGGCGTGATTGTTCTAATGAACTGTAGTGACTCAAAAGAATATTTATTTGATGCGTTTGAGGCTTATAATCAGCCAGAAAAAGCTGCGCAGCTTAAACATCGTCCGGCGGACTTCAAAACTTACGGCATTGGCGCGCAAATCTTACGTGATTTGGATGTAGGTAAAATGCATGTATTGTCTAGTCCACGTAAACTTCATGCGATGTCTTGTTACGGCTTAGAAGTGACTGGTTTTGTACCCATGCCAGGTGCCGCGGCACAATAAACAGTATTCGTCTATCGATGCGCTTTGCGTTCCTTATAACCCCATCTTTATAGGCCAAAATTATGGAAATCGACCAATATCAACCTGACCTTGACGGTAGTGACCTTGCTATTGGCATTGTGCAATCGCGTTTTAACGAAGCGGTTGGCAATAGTTTAGCGGATGCCTGCCTTGAAGAGCTTGAACGGCTTGGCGTAGACAGCGAAAATGTGCTGTGCATTACCGTTCCCGGCGCGCTTGAAATCCCATTTGCCCTACAAAAACTCGCCATGTGCGCGCAATTTGACGCATTGATTGCGCTTGGCGCGGTGGTTCGCGGTGAAACCTATCATTTTGAAATCGTTTCAAATCAGAGCAGTGTAGGCATACAACAAGTCGCTCTTGAGTTCGACGTGCCAATTGCGAATGGCGTGCTCACCACAGATACTGACGAACAAGCGATTGCCCGCATGACAGAAAAAGGCCGCGATATGGCGCGCGTGGCTGTCGAAATGGCAAATTTATCCACGGCTCTTGATCTTTCTTTCATGCTAGATGAGGACGACGACGATGATGATGAGGATGAGGATGACGAGGATGACGAGGATGAAGATGAGGAAAATTTCTAATGAAAAGCGCCCGTCGCCGTTCGCGCGAATTTGCCGTACAGAGCCTATACCAGTGGCTACTCACCAAAGCCGAGGCCTCCGCAATCTGTGCTCACTTGCAGTCTGCGCCGGGGTTTAATAAAGCCGACCGAGAGCATTTTGACGCCTTAGTACAAGGCGTAACCGGCGGCGCCAGCGCGCTCGACGCGCAATTAGCACCTTGCCTCGATCGGCCAACCCAGGAATTATCCCCGATCGAACACGCTGTATTGCTGATTGGTGCGTATGAACTCACCCATCATATTGAGATTCCGTATCGCGTAGTGATTAACGAAGCCGTTGAAATCACGAAAACATTTGGCGGTACGGATGGGTATAAATATGTCAACGGTGTACTCGATCGGCTAGCAGCACAGCTACGCGCAACTGAAATAGAACACGCGTCTCGCTAACCACTCATTTAAACGGTTCACTCGGTAAAATTAGGCATTTCACTGTCATACACCCAACTCAGAAGGCTCTTGCCGGCCATCTATTTTTTGCGTATTTTGACCCAGTTCAAGTGGAACCGTTCTTGCAGCTGGAATAATAACGATTTTAGGTGTCTGGGGCGCCGCTATTGTAGCGACTTTCTTTTTCGAGTTCTTAGACGCGGCATAAGCCGTGACTACAAGCGGCTTTTTCGGACGCGACAGTACGGTGCCGCGCGGAGTTTTATTATAAGCTTGGATAACTGCGCGGCTAGGCTTTTGCGGAAGGTAAATTGAGACATCACGCCCCTGCGCAACCTCACGTAAACGCCCGCGTTCTGCCTGTACTTTAGCGCCATAAATACCATCATATTTTGAAATGGCGCCAACGTATAGACGCAAACCTTGCGCAAGTGACCCCCCTCTTACGATACAGTCCTTTAGAATCAAGGCGCCCACCTTAAGGTTAGCAAGCGGATCGAAGGCAGCGGCAATCCCACCAAAATGATCGAATTTGTCCGCATGCAGTCTGGACATAACCTGCATTAATCCTTGCGCACCAACGCCACTTTCTGCATACGGATTAAATCTGGATTCAATGGCGATTACCGATAGCAGCAACAGCGGATCAAGGCCAAATTCTCGACCTATAGTAAACGCCTCTTTGACAAGCTTATTGAGTGGTTCACGCGCGACCCGGTAACGACGCGCAAGGTAATCCACAACCAACATCCGTTCTTGGGGCGAAGCTAAGATTTGATCATCACGCGCATCTACCGCAACGCGAGCGGAGGTAATCTTGCGCACGCGTGCTTCAAATGCAGAAAGCCTCGGCCTAGCCAGTTTCTCAAATCCTCCTGGCGTATCCCCAGCAGCATGATTAAAATGGAGCGCGGCGGAGACCAACGCAGGCTGCATCGGCGGCGCGCTTTTAGGGGATACGTCAAACACTGGCGCGAGTCGCATCATGAAAGCCTGCCGCAATGCCGGCGACAACCAGCATAGTATTACGCCAGCAATGACCACCAGCCCCACTATATGAGCAAAATAACGGCTCATTTGGATACTGTGATGCAAAGCGCTACGCATAGCCGGCGCGGACGCAAAGCTTAGGGCCCCTCGCCCCACCATGCGATAAAATATACCCCGCAGCAGGCGAGCCGCATTAACGCTATACACACCTAGGTGAGAACCCAAGCCCCGCCCAATATAATAAAAACTTTCATAGCGTACTCGTAGCCGCCTAATAAAGGCGGCGATGAACAAAGCTCTTGGCGTTTGTTGGTTAGAGTGAGGGGGTAAATGAGCATTCATGCAGGAAATTTTAGCAGGCTTTTATGGTCAGTCAATCTTACACGCAAGACAAATAATTACTTTTAGTAATAAGCAAGGTGTTTTTTGATGCGATACATGCGTTTTTCCGGTTCTGCTTCCGCTCGACCTGCTGTCTTTTTTCTTCCACAATAAGCCTACGCATTTTTCAGTGACTCATCGAATACATCGGGCTAGGCCAGGTAAAATGGCGAAATGAAATATAAAGATCTACGCGATTTTACCCACCAGCTCGAAACACTTGGCGAGCTACGCCGCGTCAGCGCACCGGTTTCCCCCATCCTTGAAATGACTGCGCTGTGCGATCGTGTACTACGCGCAGGCGGTCCTGCGCTATTATTTGAAAAACCAACCGGCCATTCAATGCCGGTGCTCGGTAATCTGTTCGGCACAACGCGGCGTATTGCCCTAGGCATGGGTGTCGATACCACCCAGTCAGAAACCGATTCACTGGCTTCGCTGCGCGATATCGGGCGTCTATTATGTGAACTGAAAGAACCCACTCCGCCGCAACGACTTAAAGATGCCGGCAATCTGCTAACACTGGTCAAAGCGGTGTGGGATATGGCGCCCAAAACAATCAATTCGCCCCCCTGCCAAGAAATTGTCTGGGAAGGCAATGATGTTGATCTTGCCCGGCTGCCCATTCAGACCTGCTGGCCAGACGATGCTGGCCCGCTAATTACGTGGGGGCTCACCGTCACGCGAGGGCCTCACAAAACCCGCCAGAATCTTGGCATTTACCGGCAGCAAGTGATTGGACGCAACCAAGTCATCATGCGCTGGCTTGCGCATCGTGGCGGGGCGCTTGATTTTCGAGAATTTGCTCTGGCTTTTCCTGGTCAGCCTTATCCTGTTGCTGTCGCGCTGGGCGCTGATCCAGCTACCCTGCTGGGCGCTGTGACCCCGGTGCCAGATTCTCTATCTGAGTACCAGTTTGCTGGCTTGCTGCGTGGGGGACGCACCGAACTCGCCAAATGTATAACGCCTGGCTTAAACGCATTACGCGTACCGGCTCGCGCCGAGATCGTACTAGAAGGCTTTATCTACCCCAAAGCGGATGCGACCTTGCCAGGCCCGGCAAGCTACGAGCACGCGCTCGAAGGCCCCTTTGGCGACCATACAGGCTACTACAATGAACAAGCCTTATTTCCAGTGCTCACGATCGAACGCATCACCATGCGACGTCATGCGCTTTATCATTCCACCTATACCGGCAAACCACCGGATGAACCCGCTATATTAGGCGTCGCACTCAATGAAGTGCTGGTCCCCCTGCTGCAAAAACAATTTACCGAAATTACTGATTTCTACCTGCCGCCAGAAGGATGCAGCTACCGCATGGCGCTTGTGCAAATCAAAAAAAGCTACCCTGGCCATGCTCGGCGAGTCATGTTTGGTGTTTGGGGCTTTCTACGGCAATTCATGTACACGAAATTCATTGTTGTCGTAGACGATGACATTAATCTTCGCGATTGGAAAGAAGTCATTTGGGCCATTACCACACGAGTTGACCCAACCCGCGATACACTACTCGTTGATCAGACACCGATTGACTATCTTGACTTCGCATCGCCAACCGCGGGGCTCGGCTCAAAGATGGGGCTTGATGCCACTCATAAATGGCCAGGTGAGACTCAGCGTGAATGGGGGCGGCCCATCACCATGGATAAAGAAGTCACACGCCGGATCGATGCCCTATACGAAGAGTTGTTGCTGGCAGCTCATTTCAAGGCATAACAGTGAAGGGGCAAAACCATGACCGCAGCTTAGTCTGCTCACATTACTCAATCAATAGCGTCTGCTAATTAACGTTATCTTTTTCGCTCACCTTTTTCCGTGGCCCATTTTAAAACCCTTGTCGATTCGATCGAAGATCTACTACCGCAAACCCAGTGCACCAAATGCGGCTATGCAGGCTGCCGCCCTTATGCGGAAGCCATTGCACAAGGCGCGGCAAATTACAATCAATGTCCGCCAGGTGGCTTAGAAGGCGTGCAGCGACTTGCCTCATTATTAGGCAAGCCGGTGATTGCGTTAAATCCAGCCAATGGCGCCGAACGACCTCGCCCGTTGGCCATCATTGATGAAAACCTGTGTATCGGCTGCACGCTCTGCATCCAGGCTTGCCCTGTTGATGCCATTATTGGGGCCCCCAAACAAATGCATACGGTGGTGGCTTCGCTATGTACTGGCTGCGACCTATGCGTTGCCCCTTGCCCAGTTGATTGCATTGCCATGGAGCCGATCACGGGAACCGCCACCGGCTGGCGCGCGTGGCCACAGAAAGCCGCCGATGCAGCACGCACCCACCATCATTTACGGCAAGCGCGAAAAGCGCGTGAACAGGCCCAGACTGCAACGCGAATCAGCGCTCGCCAGGCTGCTGCTGATTTAGCCAGTCAACCAGCACAGGCAGGATCTGCGCCAAGCGCGGACAATACCGCAGAGTCTGCGGCCAAGAAACGTGCCATCATCCAAGCCGCGCTTGAGCGCGCACGCCAAAAAAAGGCAACATTGGCCGGCCAAGAAACGAGTCCAAAGAATACCGCGCCTGCTACACCTGCCCTACCCCAAGAGACATCAGATAACAATCAAAAAAATCGGTGAATTTATGAATATGACCAAACGCCGGGCAATATATGAGACGCTGCAAAGTCTAAACCCGCACCCGACGACTGAACTTGAATATAAAACACCGTTTGAACTATTGATTGCAGTGATGCTCTCTGCACAAGCAACGGATGTCTCTGTCAATCAGGCGACCCGCCATTTGTTTAAGGTTGCCAATACACCACAAACCTTACTGGAACTTGGCGAAGCAGGTGTGATCGACTATATAAAGACCATCGGTCTTTTTCGTACCAAAGCAAAAAACCTCATCACAACTTGTAAAATGCTGCTTGAACAGTATGCTGGCACGGTTCCCGCCGAACGGGATGCGCTTGAATCGCTGCCTGGCGTTGGTCGAAAAACGGCAAATGTGGTTTTAAATACGGCTTTCGGCCAGCCAACGATTGCGGTTGATACGCATATTTTCCGGGTGGCAAACCGTACGGGCTTAGCACCAGGCAAAGATGTACGGGTCGTTGAAGCGGCGCTCGAGAAATATACACCTAAAGAGTTTCGGCACGATGCTCATCATTGGTTGATCTTGCACGGCCGTTATGTCTGCAAAGCCCGTCGCCCCGAATGTTGGCATTGCGTGATTGAACCCCTATGCGAGTTTAAAGCTAAAACCTCCACACCGGATCTAGGACTTAAGGCCCCAACTCGGCAACCTCGAGTAAAGTTAAATAGAGTCACCAAGAGTCGAAATTGATTTCCATAGCAGCGTAAAACAGGCCAATGTTTAATCCGAGTCAACAAGAAGTCCGCCAATTTTTTTGCGAAACCTGGCGCAAGCAGCAGGCAGGCGCCATCCTCACGCCTCTTGAAAATATCGCAGCAAGCTGGATCAGTGAGCATCCAGAGTATCATGAACTGCTTTCGACTCCTGACGCACAAGAGCAAGTGTATCTGCCAGAGCAAGGCCAAACCAATCCATTTTTGCATTTATCGATGCACCTCGCTATCAGCGAACAGGTATCGATCAACCAGCCGCCAGGTATTCGCGCAGCGCATGAGCGGCTTGCCGCCAAATTGGGGACAAGCCATGCAGCTCACCATATGATTATGGAATGCCTCGGTGAAACATTATGGCAAGCCCAACGTAACCAGACACCGCTAGATTCGGCTGCCTATCTTGCATGTATTAAACAGCGAGCCTCATAAAAACCCTTGACCCTCTTGCACAATACCGAATCTCTCATGCCTGTTCCTCGCTTCTTTGTATCAATGCCACTTGTCGCTGGCGAATCAATCACCTTGCCAAACGATGTCGCTCTGCATATGCGTGTCTTACGCTTAACCGTAGGCGATTCAATTATTTTATTCAACGGCATGGGCGGCGAATTTAACGCCACGGTGTTGACTATCGACAAAAAGCAGCTGCTCGCCCAAGTAGTCGCACACGACTCCTGCGCTCTGCGTAATACAGAGCCACCCTATCAGCTAACGCTCGCGCAAGGGATTGCAAGTGGCGACAAAATGGATTGGCTGATTGAAAAAGCAGTTGAATTGGGCGTGCACCGAATCGTGCCCATCACCACTTCAAAAAGCGTGGTGCGGCTAGCTGGCGAACGAGCCGTGCGTCGTCATCACCACTGGCAAGCCTTAGTGCGCGCCGCCTGCGAGCAATGCGGCCGCAACCAACTGCCCGTCGTTGATGCGCCGATTGATTTCAGCACCTGGCTCAGCACATTGCCCCAAACCGCGCCAGCCAATCATTCGACTCGATTTATGCTATCACCGCGCGCCACGCGCGGCTTTCAGACGCTGCCCGTTACGCCTCCTGCCGAACCCGTGATTCTCCTTATCGGTCCCGAAGGCGGCCTCACGGCAACGGAAGAACAGGCAGCAGCAGCCTATAATTTTTTTGAACTCTCTCTAGGGCCTCGTGTCCTACGAACCGAAACAGCCGGCATTGCCGCACTGGCTGGCTTAGCTATACGCTGGGGCGGCTGATGATAAAGCAAATGAGAAAAAGACCCGATAATCAACGCCGCATTTAGCCCAAAACTCTGTCGCTTCGCGAAATACATCAAGCAGCGTTTCACGCGCTTCTTTGTCAAATTTTTGCGTCGCTGGTAGGCCTTCGAGCACAATCACAAAGCCCGGTTGCGGTCCAGCTTTATAAATTAATTCCGTCAAATTGTCATACAGCGCGTCATAATTTTTACCCTCTTGCCTCGGCAGCAAAAATGAGGTGGTGATCGTACTCAGCACCTCTGCTTTGGTTTGAGCATGCGCACAGGATGCGTACAAAAAATGCTGGCCAAGCCGCCCTGCTTCGCGCGCTAGCTCAAGCACCCGAAATGCGCGAATTGACTGCACAATGTTAGGGCGCACATTCTTAAAAAGGCTCATATTGACCTTATCAGACAGGGGTTCGCTACAAGCGACACCCTTGCTGCTCGACAAAATATATTGAAAGGGGTTAGCGTCGCGCCTGGACAAGCCGCTCACGGCATGCGTGCCGTGCGCCATAAAATTGTCGCTCATACCATTGATTCCATTATGCGCTGAATATCGATTTCATCCTTATGCGGTGAATTGCTGCCAATTCATACGCATCAAGCACTGAAAAACAGGTGTATCAGATTGCTCTTTAGCGCCGTCGAGATTGCATCGAGCAAGCTTTCACCTTTGATATCCTCTTCTTCCTAAAGGAAAAAGAGTCTTACCTTACGGCGTTCAGACTCTTCGCAAAAATAGATGAAATGTAATTCCAATTACCGTTAAAAGCATAAGAGTAACGTTATTGGCAGCTGGAATCAATATCAACCCATTTCACGGCTAGCCGCGACCACGTCGGCCACGACCAGCGCCGCCATATTAATAATGCGCCGCACCGTAGCCGACTCAGTTAAAATATGAACTGGCTTGGCAGCTCCGAGCAAAATGGGACCAATCGCAATATTGTTACCCGCTGTGGTTTTGAGCAGGTTGTATGAAATATTGGCGGCGTCGATATTGGGCAGCACTAATAGGTTTGCCTCGCCTTTAAAAGTCGAATCTGGCAAAATTTCTCGGCGTAAACGCTCATCGAGCGCGCAATCGCCATGCATCTCACCATCCACATCAAGCCCGGGAGTACGTGCTTGCAAAATTGCCAATACTTCACGCATTTTCTGAGCAGAAGGCGCATTACTCGAACCAAAATTAGAGTGCGAAAGCAGAGCAATCTTAGGTTCAATGCCAAAACGGGATACTTCTTCTGCCGCCATGAGGGTAATTTCAGCCAACTCGCTAGGCGTTGGATCAACATTAACGTGTGTATCCACCAAGAAAATTTGCCGGCCGGGCAAGATTAAACCGTTCATTGCCGCATACACAGAACACTCTGGGCGTTTGCCAATGATTTGATCAATGAAATGCAAATGACGATGAGTGGTACTAATGGTGCCGCAAATCATACCGTCGGCTTCGCCTTTATGCACCAGCATGGCGCCAATTAATGTCGTACGCCGGCGCATTTCAACTTTTGCCAACTGCTCGGTAATGCCCTTGCGCGCCATCTTTTTATAATACGTCTGCCAGTAATCGCGATAACGTTCATCATATTCCGGGTTCACAATCCGGCAATCTTGCCCAGGAACTAAGCGCAACCCATAGCGCGCAATCCGTTGCTCAATCACGGCTGGGCGTCCAACTAAAATAGGATAGGCAATTTTTTCGTCGACAATGATTTGCACCGCACGCAGAATACGCTCTTCTTCGCCCTCGCAAAATACAATACGCTTTTTGTGGGCCGCCGTGCCACGAGCAACCGCAAAGATCGGCTTCATAATCGTGCCGCTATGGTATACAAATTGCTGCAGATGCTGCTGATAAGCATCCATATCCTCGATCGGCCGGGTAGCCACGCCTGCGGCCATTGCCGCCCGGGCTACAGCGGGGGCAATTTTTACAATTAAGCGCGGATCAAACGGCTTTGGAATCAGGTATTGCGCTCCAAATGATAGGTCTTGAATCCCATAAGCGCTGGTCACGATATCGCTTTGTTCTTGCCGAGCAAGCTCAGCCAGCGCATCGACTGCAGCAATTTCCATTTCACGAGTGATGGTGGTCGCACCAACGTCAAGCGCCCCTCGAAAAATAAATGGAAAACAGAGAACATTGTTCACTTGATTGGGATAATCCGTACGGCCCGTTGCCAAGATAGCATCAGGGCGTACAGCCAGCGCCAATTCCGGCAAAATTTCTGGGGTAGGATTAGCCAACGCCATAATCAAGGGTTGCGGCGCCATGCGCTTGACCATTTCCTGTTGTAGCACGCCCGCTGCCGACAAACCAAGAAAAACATCCGCATCCACAATGGCTTCAGCCAACGTGCGCGCTTCAGTAGCTTGCATAAAGCGGGCTTTATCTGGATCCATAAGTTCCGTGCGGCCTTGGTAAACCACGCCAGCGAGATCAGTCACCCAAATATTTTTTAGCGGCAAACCCAGGTCTACCAGCAGATCTAAACAAGCAAGCGCGGCCGCACCGGCACCAGACGTGACCAATTTAATCTCGGTGATTTTTTTGTCCACCACTTTAAGGGCGTTGATAATCGCGGCCGAGACTACAATCGCAGTACCATGTTGATCATCATGAAAAACCGGGATTTTCATCCGCTTACGGCATTCGCGCTCGACAATAAAGCAATCAGGCGCTTTTACATCTTCAAGATTAATACCGCCAAAAGTCGGTTCAAGTGCGGCGATGACCTCAACCAATTTTAAGGGGTCTTTTTCATTGATCTCAATATCAAAAACATCAATCCCAGCAAATTTTTTGAACAAAACCGCCTTACCTTCCATCACGGGCTTAGCCGCCAGCGGGCCGATATCGCCTAGCCCCAATACGGCGGTACCATTCGTCACCACCCCAACCAGGTTACTGCGCGCGGTAAAGCGCGCTGCATTCAGTGGATTTGCTTGAATTTCTTCACACGCAGCGGCCACCCCTGGCGAATAAGCCAGGGCCAGATCACGCTGGTTAAGCATTTGCTTGGTAGGAGTGACAGCGATTTTTCCAGGCACAGGAAATTCGTGATAATCAAGCGCGGCATCGCGCAATTTACTGTTGTATGGAGTCGACATGAAAAAGCCAATTATTGAAATAAAGTACTACTTTAGAATTCTTACCCTGCATTTTAGCGCTATTCTTCATTTTCCTCATGCTAACTGAATTTGATGTCATCGAGCGCTTTTTCACGCGCCCCCGCCAAACACCCCACGCACCCAGCATTGCGCTAGGTACGGGGGACGATTGCGCGTTGCTTAACCTCCCCCCTAATCACCATTTAGCGATATCCACTGATATGCTGGTTGCCGGGCGCCATTTTTTTGCAGATACAGATCCGCGCGGACTGGGTCATAAGGCGCTCGCAGTGAATTTGTCTGATCTCGCTGCAATGGGCGCCACGCCACGCGCCTTTACCCTTGCCTTAGCTCTGCCTGAGGCACGCGCGCAATGGCTCGCGCCATTTAGCGAGGGCTTATTTGCGCTCGCAGATCAATACGACTGCGAACTGATTGGCGGCGATACCACTGCTGGCCCGCTCAATCTCTGCCTAACTGTATTTGGCGAGATCAAGCATGGGCAAGCGCTCACCCGGGCGACAGCCTACGTTGGCGATGATATTTGGGTCTCAGGGGTGTTAGGCGATGCCCGCCTAGCACTCGGCGCACTGCGCCAGGAATGGACTGTCACGACTCATGACTGGCCTGTGCTGCAACGCGCGCTTGAATGGCCACAACCGCGGATTGCATTAGGCCAGGCATTAACGAGGATTGCCCATGCCGCACTTGACCTATCGGATGGCCTCGCCGGTGATTTAATGCACCTGGTCAAACGCTCTAAGGTTAATGCCATCATCGAAGTCGATCAACTGCCGCGCTCCGCCATCTTAGAAAAGCAGCCGCTGGCCATACAACAACACTGTACGCTAAGTGGCGGTGACGATTATGAGTTATGCTTTACCGCTCCCCCCGAGGCCCGCGCCGCAATTATAGCGCTGGCAGAAAATCTGGGCCTACTACTCACTCGTATCGGTACAATAACGGCCTTTGATCCATCCAAGGAACAGATCTTCTGGCGCACCGCCAATAACACTCCACTGTGCACACCACCACGTGGATTTGACCATTTTGACACGCATGCATCCTGAGACTGCAACGACGGCTGACAAGCAGCTTGATCCGAAACAACCTAAGCCACAGCTGACGGTGCGTTTTTTGTTTTCACATCCGGCCCATATAATGTCGCTTGGCTTAGGCAGCGGACTGTCACCGATTATGCCCGGAACGTTAGGCACATTATTGGGTTGGTTATCCTTCGTTGCGCTTGATCGTTATTTTGCGCCTGAGCACTGGTTAGCACTGATTGTGATCGGCTTTTTGGCGGGCATCCCAGCCTGCGCCTGTACCGCCAAGGCCCTTGGCGCACAAGACCCAAGCGCGGTGAATTGGGATGAAACCGTGGCCTTCTGGTTGGTACTACTTTTTGTCATGCCCGCCCCCTTTTCGATGCAGTTGGCCGCCTTTTTAATCTTTCGGTTTTTCGATATGGTTAAACCACAGCCAATCCGTTATTTTGACCAACGGGTTAAAGGCGGTCTCGGTATCATGCTAGACGACATAGCAGCGGCGCTTTGTACTTTACTGACGCTGGCACTGTGGACACGGTTCGCCTCTTATTGACCCACTTATCACCGACGATTTTTTTCATGGAAACAGACAGCGTCATTCATCAGTTGGCCATTCGGGTTGGCAATCAGCTACGCGCCGGGCGGCTATTCTTAACCAGCGCAGAATCCTGCACGGGCGGACTTGTAGCCGCCGCGATTACAGAGATTTCTGGTAGTAGCCAATGGTTTGAGCGTGGTTTTATCACGTATTCTAACCAATCGAAAACGGAAATGATTGGTGTGCCAACTGAACTTATCGAACGGCACGGCGCAGTGAGCGAACCGGTCGCCCGAGCCATGGCTGAAGGTGCGCTACGCAATAGCCGCGCGCAAATTGCCGTCGCGATCACCGGCCTTGCTGGACCCGGCGGCGCAACTGAACACAAACCCGTTGGCACGGTTTATTTTGCCTGGAGCAACCGTCTACATACCACCAGCGAAATGCTCCTATTCAAAGGTGAGCGCCAACAGATTCGCCGGTCAGCGGCAACGCATGCATTACGTGGCGTTTTGCAGCTGCTAGACGAGCAAGAAGCCTAAAAGCAAAATTGGAAGTTGACGTTTTCGTGCGCGATCGGCATAATCTACATTCTTTGGCGAATTAGCTCAGTCGGTTAGAGCGACGGAATCATAATCCGCAGGTCCGGGGTTCGAATCCCTGATTCGCCACCATTTAATTATGGCTTTGCATGCAGTAACTCCAAAGCTTTCTTTTGCCGGCTCCTCATGGAGCAATGAACGGTGCAATACGCGGCACAGGCTCTAAAAAAGTCGCGATTATAATAACGCAACGAAATAACCGATTGCGAAAATGACCTAAAATCAGCAGTGTCAGTAAAAACGGGATAAAGCAAGACTTGCTCATTGCTGATGATCTAAAATTCAAGCGTGATAAGTCGAGTCATTTGGCGTAAACGAAGACCCCTAGATCTGATGAATCGCATACAACAACTTAGCTACGAAAAAGATTTCTACCTTGCCTTTGTGAGCGCCAAAGGCGACGAATTTCAGCGTTTATTCGAAAAATTGATGCAAAAAGCTCATCAAAATGACTTCATGGCCTGCTGCCCATGGGGCAATCTTGGCGACCGAAAAAACGATGGGTATCTTTCGTCAACGCGTACCTTGTTCCAGTGTTATGCCCCAAACGAATTAGAGGCAAAGAAGACGATCAAGAAGATCCATGAGGACTTTCAAGGGGCGTTAAAATACTGGAGAGAAGATTTCGATGAGTGGGCATTCGTCCACAACGCCCCAAGTGGCCGTTTAGCACCGACCATCATTAAGACTTTGCTCGAACTACGCCAACAAAATCCGGGGCTTAAAATCAGTCATTACGGATACGAAGAAATGCTTACGAGGTTCCGTCAATTAAGCCTTCAGGATTTGGAATCGTGGTTTGGCCCTTCACTCACTATGGAAGCAAATGTCAATCTTTCGTATAGTGATTTGAAACTTGTACTCGATCATATTAACACCATGGCGGAACCCAAGGCGAGTGAGGTAAAAGATGTATCGCCCGGGAAAATCGAAGCCAATCTTTTATCGCCCATTGTCGCCGCTTTCCTAAAAATCGGCATGCCAAAGTCATTACTCGTTAGAGAGTTCTTTGAAGCTTGGAGAGATCCGACCTATGGTGAACGAATTGCATCAGCATTTAAAACTCAATATCTGACTTTAAGAGAGAGTACGCCCCCTCTTCTTCCAGATCTGATTTTTGGTCAGCTTGAAGCATGGGCAGGAGGTACAGCAAATACAAGCCCACAACACAAGGCCGCCGTACTGGCTGTCATGGCTTATTTGTTTGAAGAGTGTGAGATCTTTGAGGATGCTCAGGCAACTTTGGGGGCACCCAAACAAGGATATCAGTATGATCTTGCCATCTAAGCACCTGCCACAGGATCGCGCATTGTTAACCGTCGGGGGACATGTTTTAACAAGCCTCACGAATCCCAAAACCGTCTCTGCACTCTGGGAAAAAATAAACCGACAAGACAAAAGTCTAGTCACTGCGCAGCGCCCAAAAATAACCTACGATTGTTTCTTATTAGCGCTCGATCTTCTGTATATCTTCGGAGCCATTGAGCTCAAAAATGGACTGGTAACACGGAGAACCTCTTGATTCATAGTATCTTTAGCACGCTGCCCACATTCAAGAAGCTTTGCGATCTAAGGCCAGGGCTTAATGTCTTGCTGGCCGAAAAAACCAAAGGCGCAAGCAGCAAACAAACTCGCAATCGTGCTGGCAAAACGAGTTTCGTCGAGATTGTGAATTTTCTAACGGGCGCAAACGCAGAAAAAACCTCGATTTTTAAAACTCCAGAGCTTATTGATCATACCTTTGGCATGGACTTCGATTTGAAGAATGTCCGCACGGTTGTTGAGCGTAGTGTCGGCACGACCAAATCCGAGATCAGTGTGATAAGCCCACCAACTACCAACGCTAAATACTCTGTGTCAGATTGGAACAGCATACTCGGTGAAAGTATGTTCGGCCTAAGCAGTTTAAAAACTACGGGCAGCACCCCTCCTACATTCCGCTCGCTTTTTGCATATTTCGCCCGCCGGCAATCGAACGGAGCCTTCACAACCCCCGAAAAACAAGTAGTCCAACAAAAAACCGGTGACATGCAGATGGCGCTGATGTTTTTGCTCGGATTGGACTGGCAGATAGCACGCGATTGGCAAATTGTTCGCGATCAAGAAAAAATGCTAAAGGTGTTAAAAAACGTAGCCGAGAATGGAGCATTTGGCTCAATCGTCGGCAAAGCAGCCGACCTACGCACACAGGTTACTCTGCAGGAAGCCCGCCTCAGCAAACTCTCTGCGGAAATCGAAAGTTTCCGAGTCCTGCCAGAGTACCAAAAGCTAGAAGTCGAAAGTGCTCAGCTAACTCGTCAACTTAATGAATTAGCCAACGACAACACGATTGATTTCGCGGCTATTAGTGACTTGGAAGGCGCTCTTAAATTAGAAGTTCCTCCTGAACTTGAGGACCTGCAAACTATTTACCGAGAGGCAGGTATCATGCTGCCGGGAATGGTGATGCAACGCTACGACGATGTTAAAAGCTTCCACGAATCGGTCGTGCGAAATCGCAAGGATTATTTGTCCAGCGAACTTGAAGCGGCAAACCAACGCATTAGAGTTCGTGATAGGGAAAAGGCCCAGCTGGATCAGCGGCGCGCCGAAGTCATGGGTATCCTCAAAAGCCATGGCGCACTTGACCAATTCCTTAAGCTACAGGCTGAGTTGGGACGGCTTGAGTCGGAAACAAAATCCTTGCGACAACACTTAGCAACGGTGGAACAACTAGAGAGCACAAAAAACGAGCTAAAAATTGAGCGTAACCTGCTCATGCTTCGGCTACAACGTGACTTCACTGAACAAAAAAACCAGTTATCTGAAGCAATCATTGCCTTTGAAGAAACATCCCAGCGGCTCTACGAGGCGGCTGGGAGCATGACTATCGACGCAACCTTAAATGGACCTTCGTTCAAATTTCAGATGCAAGGCCAACGCAGCAAAGGCATCAAAAACATGCAAATTTTTTGCTTCGACATGATGCTTATGCGCTTATGCGCGAAGCGCCAGATAGGTCCGAATTTTTTGATACATGATAGCCACCTGTTTGATGGCGTTGATGGCCGACAAGTCATTAGTGCACTACGCTTAGGCGCAGAAATTTCCGCCGAACTCGGTTTTCAATATATTGTAACGATGAACGAGGACGATGCGTTCAAAGAAAAAATTGACGGCTTCGATCTCAATGACTACGTGTTGCCTACCCGTCTAACCGATGCAACCGAGGATGGCGGGTTATTTGGTATTAGATTTGGCTAATCGCCAGTGACTACCACGGTTTTGGCAAGGTAAACGCGAAATTAATCCCACCTTGACAGAATGGGTAGAACTGCGAAGACCTGTGGCCCATGCTCAACTGATTGAAGCCCAAGCCAAAATCGTTATCTAAACTGAAATTCAGTAGCGTGACCGCATCAAAATCGCCAAAGAAAAAGGCGACACGATCATCAAGGAAGTCACTTATATGGTAGGCCCCCGGTTTGCAAGGAGATTTTTCAATAATATTCAAGAAAGGAAGGTCGCAGACTTATATTCGGCCTTGAGAAGCAGGCCAAAGCCTGCGGGCCCTGATGGAATCCGCCGAGAATGTCCTCATCTGTCTAACGAGCTGTAAGCGCTCAAGAAATTTTCAGGTTTGCATTCTCGTGGTCCGACCGATCTTGCCATCATATCGTTATCTACCTTAGCAACCTATTAACCAGCCATTCTCCTGTTCCAAGTAATTGATCTCTATGCGGGCTTAACGCTTACATAGCCCCTTTGGTACGTTCGCCCATGAGCCAGAATTGCCCACGCTGTACGCGCCATCTTGTTGGCCAGCGCCACCGCAGTTACATTAGCCGGACGGCGTTGACGAAGAGTTTCAATCCATAGGCCTTTCTCACGTGCCTTACATATGACCGATCTGGCACCATGAATCAACAAATTGCGTAAATAGCTATCTCCCCGTTTACTGATGCCCAATAATCGAACTTTCCCGCCCGTGCCACTTTGCCTGGGCACAAGTCCAAGAAACGACGCAAACTCACGTCCTGATTTAAATGCTTTGGCTTGGCCCACAGTAGCTACTAAGGCTGTCGCAGTCAATTTTCCAATCCCTGGAATTTCTGCTATCGCCTGGCATGCCGCCTCTTGCTTGTGCCACTGGCTAAAGCGTTGTTCCAATCTATTAATTTCTTCATCCAACTGATTGATCCGCTTGAGTTGATCTCGAATCGCCTCTAGTAACAATCCGGGCACGGTTTGTTCCAGTTCAGCCATTCGCTCTCGGATTTCTGATAATCCGGCTTGACGCCCTGTTTTAAATGTAGCGCCAAATTCATACAATAAGCCTCGGGTTTGATTAACCTGCATCGTGCGAAACTTCACCAACTGTTGCCGCATCCGGTGTAATCCGAGCATTGCTTGCTGCTCTTCTGTTTTAACCGCAACTATCCTCATGCCAGGCTGCTGCACGGCAGTCCAGATCGCCTGCGCATCTGCTACATCAGTCTTGTTATTTTGCACAAACGGCCGTACAAACTTCGCATGCAACAAAACGACTTCATGCCCCAGGTTCATAAGTTTACGCGCCCACCAGTGACTACTGCCACACGCTTCCAGTGCTACTTTCCCTGCTGGCCGATTCGCTAAAAATTGAATCAATCTATCTTTGCTAAACTGCCGATTAATGATTTCTCCGGTTTCTTGTTCAACCCAATGTAATTGAAACACGCGCTTTGCAATATCGAGTCCGTATGTAGTAGCATTCATTTGGGGCCTCCGTTCCTGCAGTAGTGAGTAACATTTCTACTCTGGCACATCGATGCC
>JASSUB010000088.1:0-1583 GCA_031963205.1 Mycoavidus cysteinexigens | reverse complement strand
GATGCCAGTACAATACCTTGAGCTTGTTGCGCTGGCGATTGATAAAAACATACAGCGCACTGCCGAACGGGTTTAGTCCCAATTCCCGCTCGACCAGCGCACTCAAGCCGTTGATCGCTTTCCTAAAATCAACCGGCTCCTGGCACAAGTAAACCTGCTCAATCTCACAGCCCGGATGCATCAGTGCTCTCCTTGCGCCGCACGACCAAGGGCCACCACATTCTGGCGACGGCAGGTCAGATAGCTCTAACCGCATTCCTGAGGGCAATACTAAGCTGCAACCGCAAGCGCGTTGCTCGTCAACTGCCTTTCTCACCTGCAGCGCTACGAATTTGCTTGCCTGCCTCGATTCGATACTTTCATCTGTGGCCTTTAGTTTTTTCTGCCAATAATATAAACCCTTCACAGATACACCATGCCGCTTCGCATAGCCACTTAATGGGCTGCCTTCGTGTTTGGCTGCCTCCAAATGGGCTGACCAAAATTTTTCTCTTAATCTCATCTTTGTTCTATTGCTCCATCTGAATTTAGATGAGGGCAAGTATGAGCACTGCGGATTCAAGCCACAAGTCTGGGGTTTATGGAGTTCTTACTCTGTTTCAGCAACGCCTTATCCCCCCTCTACTCTGAGAGTATCGCACCGCGCTGCTTTAACAGCTGCTGATTTACCTGGCTTAAGTCTTGCACGCCTTGGATAGAGGTATCCGTCACTGTCAGCGACGTATGCATTGAACGCCAACATAGACGCGCATGATATTCATTTCCCTCTTTTATGATCTGCCACTCGCGAACTAGCCTATCGTCACAGCCGGTCACCAAATAATTGCCCTCTGGGCTCACTTTCCAGGCAACACCCATCACCTGCCCGCTAAAATCTTGAATCACCTTCTGACACTGACCTGAGGCAACATCCCACAGCCGCACGGTATGGTCAAAACTGCCCGAGGCGATCAGATCGCCTTGCGGCGAATACGCTATGCTCCAAACCCCACCCATATGGCCGCTTAAGGTGTGGCCGGGCTCACCGTTTTGAACCGACCACAGCCGCACGGTCCTGTCAAAACTGCCCGAGGCGATCAGATCGCCTTGCGGCGAATACGCTACGCTCGAAACCACACTCATATGGCCCCTTAAGGTGTGGCCGGGCTCACCGTTTTGAACCGACCACAGCCGCACCGTAGTGTCCGCACCGCCCGAGGCGATCAGATCGCCTTGCGGCGAATACGCTACGCTCCAAACCCCACCCATATGGCCGCTTAAGGTGCGCAGACAAGCGCCCGTTTTGGCCTCCCACAGCCGCACTGTCCCGTCGTGACTGCCCGAGGCGAGCTGATCCTGATCCTCTTGCGGCGAATACGCGATGCTCACAACATAATCCGTATGGCCGCTTAAGGTGCGGCCAGGCTCACCGTTTTGAACCGACCACAGCCGCACGGTCTTGTCCAAACTGCCCGAGGCGATCTGATCGCCTTGCGGCGAATACGCGATGCTCACAACCCCACCCATATGGCCGCTTAAGGTGCGGCCGGGCTCACCGTTTTGAACCGACCACAGCCGCACGGTCTTGTCCAAACTGCCCGAGG
>JASSUB010000087.1:0-1799 GCA_031963205.1 Mycoavidus cysteinexigens | reverse complement strand
TGCCATACGATCAAAATTATGGCAATATTGCTTGACATGAAAGACGGTATCTACAATTCAGCCCATGTGTTCTCGAGGACGGCGCTGTTTTTTAGCGGCCTTCATCGCCTTCTAAATAGTTTCAGAATGGGTAGGAGAAAAAATTGTTTAATTTCAGCACCGCAGTGCGTCCGTCATCACCAGCCATATCCTCGAAGCATCTAGCTATATCTTCGCAGCATTTGTTAGGCCAGGCGCGAGCGCATCAAGCGATGGGAAATCTAGAAGAAGCCAAAAAATCGTACGCAGAGGCGGTCAACAAGGCTAAAACTGAACATGAAAAAAAACCGGGTGATCGGCAAGCAAAAAAAGCTTTCGATGAGATACGTAACGAATTCTTCACTTTTTTAAGTGGGCTTCAAGAGCCAGGTACAGCAGTTAAGGCAGGGGAACACAGTCCGACTTCTCCCACCCCAAATCCATTGCTTTCGATCAGCCGGAATAATGCAACCATACAGAGGCCGCTATCGGCGCAAAGAGCGCAGGATGCCTCTCTCGCTTTATCGAATGGGATCAAGCCTGATTTTTTTGAGAAACGATCCTCACTGAGTGAATTAGCTTTAGTTCAAACGGCCACGCCTGCTGAGGACAAAAGCAGACTGGTGGATCGTCTGTTTGAAAAGGCGCTATCAACGTTGGGCTCATTAAAAGTATCGAATAAACCCAGCCTGTTTCTGGTGTACGCTCACGACAATCCAGATCCAAAGTACGGAAAGGCCGAGGCCTATACGTCTAAATATTTAATCGAGAAGTTATCTAACATCCGAGGCGTCAACCTATATTCGGATCAAACGCCTATGGGGCAACCGTACTCAAGCTCCCAGGAAGAGTTGAAAGAGGACGGCAAGCTAGAAGATATCTTAACCAATCAGTTGTGTTTATTGCCCACTCGCTTAAGAAGCGATGTGAAACCGGTCAATAAGGTCGTGGTGTGTTGTTCAGAGGTATTAGGACGCTACCTAAAATGGTCGCACTATGAAGATTTTTATCAGGAACTTCGAGCCGCCTACCTCAAAGACTGTGAACAACAAGGTAGTTCGGCCATTCGTGAGGTGGTTAAGAAATTTTCGCAAGAGCAACAATATAAAGCAGGGTTCCATCATGTATTGACGGAAATCGCTTTTTTGCAAATTCGGGCAGACCACTGGAAAGATCAGCACGGCATTATCCCGGTTTCGTTAACGCCCGATAGCTATGAGCGCTGCTTGGCGCATTTTATTCCAGCGACGGCGGTTCGGATAGAGGATATGCCCAGATTGGATGCGCAAACCAAAGCAGGGGAAGTGTATCCGAATCAAAGCCGGCACGGGATATTGTTTAAGCTGATCGAGCGGGTGTTAGCGAGCAGCGATGAGGCCAAAACGTTTCTGAACAAGTTTTGGCAGGGATACAGCGAGTATATTTCTCGGTTAAAAGATCAGTCTTCAACGCTGGGCGGACTTGAGTTTGTCAATCTTGTAGAGAGCATCTTTGGCGAGATAGATAAAACGCTGCACAGCGAACTTGCCCTTACCGTACAGCAACAACACCAACAGCTTAAACGTCAGCAAGAAATCGAACTCAGAACAAAGAAAGAACCGTTGGCGATCTTAGGCGAAAATATCGAAGAAGAATATTTCTCGGCTTGGGAAGAGTCAGGGGAAATTCAAGATGGCCTGGCGATGTATGTTGCCCTGCACGCGACGACGCCTACGGATAAAAAGACTACTTTTAATTTAGACGAAGCCGTGACGGCTTTTTTGACCCAAAAGAATGATTCT
>JASSUB010000086.1:0-1896 GCA_031963205.1 Mycoavidus cysteinexigens | reverse complement strand
CTTGTCAACACTTCCCGAAGCGATCTGCAAACCGCTCGGCGAATACACCACGCTATAAACACCTTCGGTATGGCCCGTCAAGGTGAGACCCGGCGCGCCGCTTTCCGCGTCCCACAGACGAACCGTCTTGTCAACACTTCCCGAAGCGATCTGCAAACCGCTCGGCGAATACACCACGCTATAAACACCTTCGGTATGGCCCGTCAAGGTGAGACCCGGCGCGCCGCTTTCCGCGTCCCACAGACGAACCGTCTTGTCAACACTTCCCGAAGCGATCTGCAAACCGCTCGGCGAATACACCACGCTATAAACACCTTCGGTATGGCCCGTCAAGGTGAGACCCGGCGCGCCGCTTTCCGCGTCCCACAGACGAACCGTCTTGTCAACACTTCCCGAAGCGATCTGCAAACCGCTCGGCGAATACACCACGCTAAAAACAGCGGCGGTATGGCCAGTCAAGGTGAGGCCCGGCGCGCCGCTCTTCGCGTCCCACAGCCGCACCGTACGGTCCCTACTCCCCGAAGCGATCTGCGTTCCGCTCGGCGAATACACCACGCTAACAACATAGCCGGTATGGCCAGTCAAGGTGAGGCCCGGCGCGCCGCTCTTCGCGTCCCACAGTCGAACCGTCTTGTCCTCACTTCCCGAAGCAATCTGCGAACCGCTCGGCGAATACACCACGCTAAAAACATAGGCGGTATGGCCAGTCAAGGTGAGGCCGGGCGCCCCGCTCTTCGCCTCCCACAGCCGCACAGTCTTGTCAGAACTTCCCGAAGCGATCTGCGTTCCACTCGGCGAATACACCACGCTAAAAACAGCGGCGGTATGGCCCGTCAAGGTGAAGCCCGGCGCGCCGCTCTTCGCGTCCCACAGACGAATCGCCTTGTCAGAACTTCCCGAAGCGATCTGCGAACCGCTCGGCGAATACACCACGCTATTAACAGCCTCGGTATGCCCAGTCAAGGTGAGGCCGGGCGCGCCGCTCTTCGCGTCCCACAGCCGCACCGTATGGTCCAAACTTCCAGAAGCGATCTGCAAACCGCTCGGCGAATACACCACGCTATTAACATTAGAGGTATGGCCAGTCAAGGTGCGGATTGTTGTCCAGCTTGACGTGTCGTACACGCGAATCACGCCGTTATCAAGACCCATCGCACAGAATTCCTCATCCGGCGAATAGGCACAGGATACCACCGCTCCCTCTTCTTCCAGATACGCCAATTCGCCAAACTGCACCCCAGCCATCTGCGCGCGGCTTAAATTCGCTTCCCGCAGCCAGCTCTGGCGAAGTTTCACTCCGCTTAAATCCGCTCCTTGCAACTGAGTTGAATCGAATACGCCACCACTCAGATCCGCTCCAGGGATCCGGATGCCTTGTAAATCCATCCCATTAAACTGGACCCCCGCTCTGACTAAAATCGTCATTGCATTCGCCGCGCCTTGACTCACTGACTCTGTCTGCGCGGAGGCCTTGATCCATCCCAGCAGCGGCTTCACTAACCCCTGATCCTGCTCAACTCGCTCCACTAAAAACCGCTGGATCGCTGCATCCTCTACCAGATTGAAGCGGTTCAGTAACCCCTTTGGATCTGCTTGATCTGAATCCGTCAGTTCTTCCCATACGCGCTGCACATTCTTTGTCCAGTTCAACGCAATACCCCTCACGGATGCGTCAAACCCAGTTCCACTCTCCAACTCTTCCCACACCGCACGCGCGACTAAATAGTCCTGGATCGATTTATGAATAAAGCGATATTGCTGTTGCTGGCGAGTCAGCAAAGCGCTAAAACGTAGTAGATTCTTTTCTTCATCCTTATTGCTCAGAAATGCCTCATACCGTTTATCCTGCGGCATCCCTCTGCGAGCGATTGGGGAATATTCCGCCACCGTTGTTTT
>JASSUB010000085.1:0-1937 GCA_031963205.1 Mycoavidus cysteinexigens | reverse complement strand
AGAATCATTCTTTTGGGTCAAAAAAGCCGTCACGGCTTCGTCTAAATTAAAAGTAATCTTTTTATCCGCGGGAGTCGTCGCCTGCAGGGCAACATACATCGCCAGGCCATCTTGAATTTCCCCCGACTCTTCCCACGCCGAGAAATATTCTTCTTCGATATTTTCGCCTAAGATCGCTAGCGGCTCTTTCTTCGTTCTGAGTTCTATGTCTTGCTGATGTTTAAGCTGTTGGTGTTGTTGCTGTACAGTAAGGGCAAGCTCGCTGTGCAGCGCCCTCTCTATCTCGCTAAAGATGCTATCTACAAGCTTAACAAATTCAAGCCCGCCCAGCGTTGAAGGCTGATCTTTTAACCGAGAAATACACTCGCTGTATCCCTGCCAAAATTTGTCCAGAAACGTTTTGGCCTCATTGTTGCTCACTAACAGCCGCTCGATCAGTTTAAACAATACCCCGTGCCGACTTTGATTCGGGTACACTTCCCCGGCTTTGGTTTGTGCATCCAATCTGGGCATATCTTCCATTCGAACCGTCGTCGCTGGAATAAAATGCGCCAGGCAGTGCTCATAGCTATTGGGCGTTAACGAAACCGGGATAATGCCGTGCTGATCTTGCCAGTGCTCTGCCCGGATTTGCAAAAAAGCGATTTCCGTCAATACATGATGGAACCCTGCTTTATATTTTTGCTCTTGTGAAAATTTCTTAACCACCTCACGAATGGCCGAACTGCCCTGTTGTTCATAGTCTTTGAGGTACGCATCTCGAAGTTCCTGATAAAAATCTTCATAGTGCGACCATTCTAGGTAGCGTCCTAACACCTCCGAACAACACACCACGACCTTATTGACCGGTTTCACATCGTTTCTTAAGCGAGTGGGCAATAAACACAGTTGATTGGTTAAGATGTCTTCTAACTTACCGTCCTCTTTCAATTCTTCCGCGGAGCTTAAATATGTTTGCCCCATCGGGGTTTGATCGGAATACAGGTTGACTCGGACTTGAGATAACTTCTCGATTAAATATTTAGACGTATAGGCTTCGGCTTGTCCGTAAGCGGGATTGTCGTGGGCGTACACCAGAAACAGGCTGGGTTTATTCGATACTTTTAAGGCTCCCAACGTGGATAGCGCCTTTTCAAACAGATAATCCACCAGTGCGCTTTTTGTTAGATCGGTCTGATTGATATTTATCGGACTTACATTTTCATCTTTAACTAGAAATGAGCCGTACCGCGCGCTTATTTGTTGATGCAACATGCGCGCTCCGGGTTGCTTCATATCCATATGACGCGCGTGCTCTAAGGCCTTTTTATAATTCTCCTCAGCGCCTAATTTATCGTACTTACGCAGAAGAGTGCTATGGTAAAAATGACTTGCAGCCAACCGCTCTCTTGTTTTTCTTAATTCAGACTCATTTTGAGTGCTTTGCAGTAAGTCTTCTGCTTCGCGAATGCCTGCTTCAAAGCACTCCTTTGCTTTCTCTAGATTTCCTTGCTCTTCATAGTGGGTTGCTTCCTCTCGAAGCCTATTGGCTGCTGGCAGGCCTGAAACTGAAATGGATGTTGTATTAACTCCTCTACTCCCAATCCCCATCAATGTATTCAAATTAAACATCTTCTTTCCTTTTATTACTTATTTGAACTGTGGCTGCATACCAAGAATAAAAGTAACGTCTTGCTTTATCTTCCCTCCTCTATAGGAAATCAAGCATATTCATTTAAAGCGACTTAAGCTAGCTCTATCTCACTAGAGAGCTATCTAAAGATTGCTAAAATTTCGCTAGCCCTGACGCTTTTTTATCGAAGTTTAGTCCACGCAATTTTACTCAAAATCTGCTTTGGAATACTAATCCTTAATTCGCTACAATTAAAGCTTAAAATTTCATAATTTGTGCTTGGGGGACCGGTCGCGGTAGGGACACTCGTTACCGAGTGCCCCCC
>JASSUB010000028.1:0-30370 GCA_031963205.1 Mycoavidus cysteinexigens | reverse complement strand
TCTCTTCAACTCATGTGATGGGAGCTAACCACCACAGAAGCAATGATACAAGGAGAACTCTAATGTTCCAAACTATGGATGGCTTGAGCAACCCAGCCGAAACTCAGCTTCTCTTGTTCCATCCTGAGCCTTTCGCCTAATCTATCAAAGCGCAGATCTTCAAATAATGCGTGTTCAGGCTCAGTTAGCCTATGCAGCTGGCCGCAGTAGCGCTTGTCCTGCTCTTCAGCCCCCCATAAAGCACGATGAGCCAGTAAGGTGGCGCGATCCATTAATAGTGATTTGACATGCGGATAGGACGCTCGTAGACGATCCAGGATTGCATAACCATGGGTATCGATGTCCCCCCAATAAGTGATATCCCTCTGCGCCAACCACCCGATACTAGCCAAACGGCCGATATTGTAGCCCCCGCCAAAAATAATCATACTGTGCGGTAACTCAGGAAACGCCAAGCCATTTATTTCATTTTCGGTAATAAAAATCCGTCTGGCACTTGGATTTAATGTGGCGAATTCGGAGAGCGGCACACTGATATCAGACAACCCTCGGATGCGCTCGGATGGATCCAGTATCCGAAAGCGAATTAACGAAGGTTTACTCAATAAGCCATAGCGCAACTCGAAATGACGGGCGCCTGTTGCACTTGGCTCAATCGCCGATGCTGGCAGCACCTGGTCGAGCAGTTCTGTCAAAAGCCCTTTGCGAGTCTCAATAAACTTGGTGTCAATCCCGGCAATATCCAGTTGGCGTAAATATATGCCGGGCTTTGGACGCTGGCGAAACCACTGCAAGATGGCCATAATCCGCTCCCATATTTCTGCCGACTCTAGAACTGTCAAGGCCCGCCGGCTCAGCCATTCTTTCAGCTCAGGAAAAGCCTCCAGAGTAATCGCCGCTAATTGATCAAAGCGCGCAGCATCACGTTGCCGCCCAAGCAAGCGTAACGCATCTGCTGCCGTGGGCAGAATCACCTTTGTGGGGATACGGTTGCGCCCCAGTTGGCGGTGATTCAATTCCTGCCATTCGATTTCATAACCATATCCCCTGACTGCTTTGCTAGCTTTTTCTAGCAGTCGAATCCAGTCGCGAACCTCGTCGAAGCGGTGCATCACAGCATACGCCTCAGGCTGGCGCAGATTTATTGTGAGCGGAAATAAAACTGCGCCATTGAGTTGTGCTGAGAGCAACCGGCCTTGTTTCCAAAGCCGCCATAATTTTGCTTCAATCTCCGTTGGCGTGGTCCATGATGACGCCTGGTGACTCATGATTGAGCGTGGCGTGCTTCTCGCTCGACCTGATATTCCTCAATCGTCAGAGAACGTAACATCGATTGGCGCCCCTCGTCATTATGGACAAAACCTAGGCTCACCACATAGGGTTCAATAATATGTATTTTTTGTAGCGGGGTAACAATCAAAAGTTGCAAATTCATCCGCTTAAACAATTCTAAGCCATAGCGAGCGGACTCATCGGACCCGCGACCAAACGCCTCGTCAATCACCACAAAGCGAAATGATCGAGAATGGGTCGGACCTTTTTCCAGCCCAAACTGATACGCTAGGCTCGCCGCGAGCACCGTGTAGGCAAGCTTCTCTTTCTGTCCCCCCGATTTTCCGCCTGAATCAGTATAGTGCTCATGCTCACGATCATCGTTACGCCAACGCTCTGACGCAGAAAAGGTAAACCAGTTGCGCACATCCGTCACTTTGCGCGTCCAATTCCGATCAAATTCAGCGCTGCCCTCACGGCCACGGAAACGTTCAATGATGCTTCTCACCTGTAAAAATTTAGCCTCTGAATATTCTTCATCCGCGGATCCGGTGAGCGCACCTTCAGTACACGTGCGCAAATTTTGTTGGAAATCACGCAACTCAACATCGACGTTAGGTTCAGCCTCAAGTGCGATGTAGCGATTTGGGTTGTAATCAATATCCCGCAATGAATGATTAATCAAAGCAATGCGCTCACGAATCGTCTGACGCTCACGATGTAATTGCGATTGGAATCCAGCGATTTCCCGAATCGTGTTTTCATTTAATAACTCTTTAAAACGTGCTTCAAAACGCGGCAGATCATCGCTTTGCAAATTTTTCAGCATGCTGCGATATTCATGCGCCGCCTCGACGCTCACGTCTACCTCACGCGTGGCCAGTGGGTAAGCCAGCGTATAGGTACGCATCGCGTCAATGATCTTATCGCGGACCTGATCAATTCTCCGGCTCTTATCCCCAATCTTTTGGCGCAACCATGCGCCCATGTCTTTCTCACGATTATCACAAGTTTCGACCGTTAACGCTTGTTTACCAAGCACTTCAGGTCGCATCGCTTCGAGCAATGGGAAATAGTCGATCTGAACGTGTAGCGGCATGGCTTGAAGCAAGAGCTCACAATCCTTTAATGTGCTCTCGGCTTGATTGAGTTTTTCTTCATTTGTGCCCTGTGCCCGCGAGTTCTTTTGAATACTGCTCTCAGTTTCTTGCAACGCCTCGCTGATTTTGGCCAATTGCTGCTCTAGCGTGCTTAGCACATCAGAAGCCGCTTCCAATTGTTGTTTTTCTCGCTCAAGCTGCTCAATTTTGAGCAGTAGCGAGCGCCACTCTAATTCTTGGAAATTGCTAAATACAGCCAGTTGCTGCCAAGTGCCTAATTTTTTCTGCTGAGTCGCAAGCTCACCTTGGGCCACAGCAATCTGCGCTATGCTTGCTTGCATCCGAGTCTTTAAATCACTGGCTTGTTTTTCTAGGACCGCGATTTTGGCTTCGTTGGACCAACCTAAAACATAACGCGCACGGTCATCAAGTCGGCGCCGATCATCTTTTTCATGGCGCTCATCACCCGCTTTGATCTGACCGCTACGCGTGATCGCCCGCTTCTCTCGATAGAATTGATCAAGTGTCGGACAACACACATAATCGAAACGCCGCCCTAACTCAGTATCCAGCCAATTATAAAAAGGCGACTCAGGCTTAACCGCCAATTTGCGCGCCAATGAAGCCGGGTGCACAGCATGCTGATTGGTTTGCGCGACGAAACGCACTCGGTAATAAACTAGACGAGCGCCCAAATGCGTCTGATCAACCCATGCAGCCAATCGAGCATAATGTATGTCAGGGACCAATAAAGAGATACCAAAGCTATGCAATAAGCGCTCAGCCGCGCCTTCCCATGCTTTTTCTTCATCACGCACTTGGATTAATTCTCCGACAAACGGTAAATCATCTGCGGATAGGTCTAGCGCGTCACATAATATATCGCGCAGCTTTAACATTTGATCGGGAATATTTGAGCGCCGTTTGCGTAGTGAAGCAAGCTCTAGCTCTAATTCATTATGCTGGAATTCAAGCTGCCGCAACCCAACACCCTTTTCGGTCAACTCATCTTGCAGCCTATCTAGCTTTGCTACACAGGCGGCTTGCCCGGCCTCAATCGCCCGACGATTGCTTGTAAAAGCCTCGGCATTTACCGCCCCTGACAAGCCCACGGCTTGGGCTAAGGCATCATATTGCTCGGCCCGCTTAGCGCGCTCATCCTTGGTCTGTTGGGTCAGAAAAATGTCAGACCTGATGCGCTCAAGCCGGTCACCGCCGTTCGCGGCAATCGCTTGTTTGATTTCGTCGCGGCTAGCAAGTGCACTCCGTTTTTTATCGGCAAGCGCAAGTGAGTTTATAGAGAGGCGCTCTGACTCGTTGTGCAATTGGCTCATCCACTTCTGGAGCAAACCACTTTTCAGATGGGCAAACCACGGCCGCAGTGCATCCCAACAATTACGTAACTGCTCAACTTCAGCGACCTGCCGCGCATGTTGGTTACAATTTTCTATCAATGGCGCTAAATGGCTAATCTGTGCTTTGGCTTTAAGCACCGACTCGTGGGCGCGGTTAAGATCGTCAAAATGCGCAATCAAGGCGGCAATCCGAGCCTCGACGGGAAAAGCCTCCAACATATGATCACGCACAAATTGCGTCAGATTACCGACCGATTTCATCGATACCGTTTGATGGAATAAATCCATCGCCTGCTCATTGGCGATGCCAAAACGGCGCCGAAAATCCGCGCCGTACTGCGTAAAACTCTCATGTAGCGTAATTCCACGCGTATTGCGTAAGCGTTTGCGCAATTTGCTTATATCCGCACCAAAGTCTGCAAAATGCTCAGCGACCGACAAGGCGTGATCCGCCACAATATAAAAGCGCTCAGGCTGCCCACGCGGGTCCTTAAACCAAAATACTTGCGCTAACGTCACCGTTTGGTCAAAACCCTCATTATGGAAAATACTCAGCAATACCGAATAACTATTATGATCACGCAAAGTCACCGCACGTGCAGTAGCGTTGCCATCGCCACGCTCTGACTTATAGTGTCCTAGCACATAAGTGCGTAAGCTGCGTTCACGTGCATCGGCTCCCGCCGCTTTATTATAGGCAATCTTTTGCGCCGGCACGAGTAGCGTCGTGATCGCATCAACCAACGTAGATTTACCAGAGCCGATATCCCCCGTTAGCAAGATATTGTCACCCCCTGGCTGCAAGTTCCAGACCCGCTGATTAAACGTACCCCAGTTAAATACTTCAAAACGATGTAAACGAAAACCTGCCCGCTCGGCGGCTTGAGCGAAATCGAGCTGACCTACATCACTCATGATGCATCCTCCGACAGCAGCGTCGTTTGAGCATGGTTAGAGTACTCCGTTAGCCGCTGCTCAAATTCATTGAGCCACTGTGCATCGACAAAAGCTTTGAGAATGCGATGAACTTCAAATTGCTGATCTTGTCCCGCCAAGCGGCGTAAAAATCCCAACTCGATGATTTTATTGATATGTGTATCGATCCGATTGAGTAACTTAACTTCATTAACGGTATCTGGCAAGAAGAGACGGATTGACTCAATTATCTCTTCACGGCTCATGACCAGACGGCTATCGCTACTCGTCACGTCGAATTCGGCCATTTTTTTGCGCAATAGCACTAAAATAAGACTCACCGGATAACTTAAAGGACGGCGTGGTAACAGTCGCGGCAATTCTGCGGCGCCTTCCACAACTGGACGCTGACGCAAATAAGCATACCCCTCTGCTTCATCTAGAACTAACTCTAAACCAATGATGACATAGTAGTCACGGACTCTAGCTTGTAAATCAAGTAGTGCTTGCCAACGAGCCAAGTCACTATCACGGTACAGCACGCTTTGCAGCAGTGCAATCAATAACGGAGGTAGGCGGTTATCATCCATATTTATTGGGCAAAAATCACTAAAGGTAAAGTCGCTCTGCGCACTTGGCCAAGCACATCTGTCCAAATGACACTTTCAGTCTGGCTATCATCCAGCACCCCATGGTAGTCTGGATGAGTCGCGAGGCTAAGGTAAACAACCAGCTCAGCCAAACCTTGTTCCAGCGGATATTGCTTAACTAGCTCAGCAAGTGAGATCTGTCGACATGTTTGCAACGCACGCCTGAGATTCGCTAAGAGGCGGACTTTATCAACAAATACCTGCTCAAAAAGCGCATCAGTGGCAATCGCGACGCCATCATCGGCTAAGATATGTTGGGAGATCTCGGGTTTAAACGGTGGTGAATACAGGGTACGCTCCATCGTTAGACGGATCGCGGGCGTAAGCTTGTCCAGCGTCATAAAAGAGGTCAAAGCGTCCGCTTGTATTTGATCCCGCGCAGCGAGCGCTTTTTGCTCTATGTTTCGGATCAACTGCATAATGCGTCGGTTTTCTAACCATGTTTGATCATCTAGATAACGCCGCAGCTGCTCCGATAAACGCGCCACCGTGCGCTGCGTCACCTCGCCAGCCTCTAGCCAGTCATAATGAATCCGCAACAATCGGCTATCCGGCATTAACCCCCGCACGGGCTCTAATGAAAGTGCCGTCTCCAGTAATCCCGAAAGTTCTTCTTGGCGGGCCGGTGACATCAGTAGATCCCAGAAAGCGCGAAAACTCTTGCCTTCATCCGAATCGGCAATGACATCACGCTGACCGAAAATCTCGCCGAGCAATTCGCCTTTACTACCGCCCCAGGTAGCAATGCGCTCCCGTACTGAACGATCCAAGCATCGAAAGTTTTGTTCAACAGCCCGGAAATCAGCCAGTAACTCTCTGGCGGTGGCGACCATTTGTAAAAAACGCTCGCGAACTTGAGTGGCACCCATCAAATCCAATTGCCCGGATTGAATCCGCGCAATCTCATTTTCAATCACGCCTTTACGCTTTTCTAGCTCGGCAATACGCGCAGCAGGATCAAGCTGAGTCCCTTCAGCAATTTGGCGCAATAACTCAAACACCATGATTAAACGTGACTCGGTACCGATAAATTGCCGCTGTTTAAGGCCAGCAAGCCAATTAATCGCCAATTCAGCAGCAAAGGTTAAATCGTAATGTGGTTCGTCACTGTCGGCCGTATAGTATTTGCGCAACCACCCACACTTATCCGCTGCCCAATCATCCAAATAATCTGTAGCGAGCTTAGGAAAAAGAATTTCACCCTCGGTTTCATGCAAATGATATAGGTAGCCTTCTAGCTGCATTGCTAATGTTTGCCGAGAAACCGTGCGCACATTGGGCTCGATGAAACTGCGGTAGAGAAAACTAGCCACCAACGGGGCATTCACTGCTGCTAGTAAGCGCCATGCTGGATGAGTATTACGTTGGATAAGCAGGGTCTGATAATCCATTTCAAACAGTCCAAATAGATATCACGGTTATTCCACCGTTACTGACTTCGCCAGGTTCCTAGGTTTATCGACATCTGTCCCACGCGCACACGCAGTATGGTATGCCAACAATTGCAATGGTATGACGTGCAAAATCGGCGACAACCAACCGTAATGTTCAGGCAACCGGATCACATGCAAACCTTCACCATTGACGATACGCGTATCGGCATCGGCAAAGACATAGAGCTCACCACCGCGGGCGCGAACTTCTTGGATATTTGACTTCAACTTTTCAAGCAACGCATCGTTTGGCGCAACTGTGACAACTGGCATGGCGCGAGTCACCAGGGCTAGCGGGCCATGCTTGAGTTCACCAGCGGGATAAGCCTCCGCGTGAATGTACGAGATTTCTTTTAGCTTGAGGGCGCCCTCAAGCGCAATTGGATAGTGCAGGCCACGTCCGAGAAAAAGCGCGTTTTCTTTAGAGGCAAATTGCTCAGCCCAGGCAATGATTTGCGGCTCCAGGGCAAGAACATGGTTTAAAGCAGCAGGCAAATGACGGAGTTGTTTGAGATAAGTTTCTTCAGCACTTGCCGCAACTCGCCCGCGCAGCTTACCCAGGGTGACCGCCAGCATAAACAGGGCAACCAGTTGTGTCGTAAAAGCTTTGGTTGAGGCCACGCCGATCTCGGTGCCGGCATGCGTCAAAAATGCCAGCGCCGTTTGCCGCACCATCGCACTGCTTGCGACATTACAAATCGCGAGTGTACGGGTGTGTCCTAATGCTTGTGCATGCTTTAACGCAGCTAATGTATCAGCAGTCTCACCTGACTGCGAAATAACCACCACTAAACTATGCGGATTGGGTACCGAATCCCGATAACGATATTCACTGGCAATTTCAACCTGAGTCGGCAGCGCAACTATTGATTCAAACCAATATTTAGCCGTTAAACCAGCGTAATAGCTGGTACCACAAGCCAATATCAACAAGCTATCAATCCCGGCAAATATCTGCTCAGCGTGTTCACCAAAATGTGCGGGGATAAATGCCTCCGCCACGGGAAGGGTGTCCGCAATCGCGCGCGGCTGCTCAAAAATTTCCTTTTGCATAAAATGGCGATAGGGCCCGAGTTCAACCGCTGTGCCATAGGCGGCGACGGTACGTATTTCGCGCTCCACAATGGCACCCGTGTGATCAGCAATACAGGATGCCGTACGTGAAAGTTGCACGACATCGCCCTCCTCAAGAAAAATAAAGCGCTCGGTGCTTCCCGCAAGCGCGAGCGCATCGGAAGCAAGAAAATGCTCATTGTCACCCACCCCGACTACCAGAGGTGAGCCTTGCCGCGCACCGACAATAGAGTGCGGCTCATCGCGACTAAAAACGGCAATTGCAAAAGCGCCATGTAGCTGACGGACCGCTGCACGTACTGCGCTAAAAAGGTCGCCGCGATACACACTATGAATCAAATGAGCAATGACTTCAGTATCCGTTTGGCTGATAAATTCGTAGCCTTGTGCTTGCAGCGCTTCACGCAGGACTTCGTAATTCTCAATAATGCCATTGTGCACAAGCGCAATCGTCTCGCGTGAAAAAATCGGATGGGCATTATCTGTCACCGGCGCGCCGTGGGTGGCCCAACGCGTATGCGCAATCCCAATGTCACCCGCTAAATGCGTCGTTTGCGCCTCAGTTGCAAGATGGGCGACACGCGACACGCTACGTGCGCGGCGCAGCTCTTTCTCTGCCAGCACGGCCACACCACAAGAATCATAGCCGCGGTATTCAAGCCGCCGCAACCCTTCGATTAGGACTGGAACAATATTACGCTGCGCGACTGCGCCGACAATGCCACACATATAAGACTCAGAATGATAAAAGTTGAATAATGAAAGGTAACGAGCGTTGGAGTTTAATGCTCATCAATCTTTTCTTTTGGTGGGCCGCACATAATCTGCTTTAGCGATTTGCGTTTTTTCGTTAAGCGCGAGGGTGCCAGCGGGCACATCTTGCCAAACGGTTGTACCCGCTGCGATCGTTACGCCCTGTGCAATCTTAACCGGCGCCACCAGTTGCGTCGCAGAGCCCACAAACACGTTATCTTCAATTACCGTGCGATGCTTTTGTGCACCGTCATAATTGCAGGTAATCGTACCCGCCCCTATATTGACATGCGCCCCAACCTCAGCGTCACCAATATAGCTGAGATGGTTCGCCTTTGAGCTAGCGCCAAGCATGGCATTTTTAACCTCGACAAAATTGCCAATATGGGTATCCTCTGCAAGGATTGCGCCTGGCCGCAGCCGTGCATATGGACCAATCACGGCGCGCTCACCGATGTGCGCCCCTTCAATATGCGTCAATGCATTAATTTTTGCCCCAGCGCCAATCACTGCGTTTTTCAGCACACAATGCGGACCAATACTCACGCCATCAGCTAACTTCACAGCGCCCTCAAACACACAATTCACATCAATTGACACTTCGTGGCCACAGGTGAGTGCGCCACGTATATCAATCCGTGCTGGATCAGCTAACGTAACACCATGATCAAGTAATGCGTCTGCCAGTTGGCGCTGATAAGTGCGTTCAAGCAGCGCTAACTGTGCTTTGTTGTTAACCCCCATGGTTTCGGATATATTGTCAGGTTGGCTCGTGACAACGTCTACATTTTCCGCAATCGCACGCTCAATCACATCGGTCAGATAGTATTCATGCTGAGCATTATTATTGTTTAATTCGGCAAGCCAAGTGGCAATACGGGCGCCGGGCAGCAGCATGATGCCGGTGTTCACTTCATGGATTTTGCATTCGTCAGGGCTAGCATCTTTTTGTTCCACAATGCGCACCACGCGGCCCATCGACTCACGCACAATACGCCCATAACCGCTGGGCTCAGCGAGTGTCGCCGTCAATATCGCACAACGCTCTGCATTAGGGGCCGCACTGGCCTGTTTAATAAGTCGCTCAAGTGTGGGCACGCTAATCAGAGGTACATCACCATATAACACCAGTACTGGCATAGAACGATCCAGCAATGGCAGTGCCTGTTGCAGGGCATGGCCGGTGCCTAATTGTTGCGCTTGTATCACGAATTCAACCGCAGGCAGAGCCACGGCCTGCTGCACTGCCTGTGCACCATGCCCTAGCACCACAACGATTTTTGCCGGTTGCAATGCGCGTGCGGTATCAAGAACATGACAAAGAAGCGGCTGGCCCGCCAGTAAGTGGAGCACTTTGGGTAAGGCTGAGCGCATACGCTTACCTTCACCGGCCGCCAGGATCACAATATTCACAATGCGCGCAGAGAGTTAAACTAGGGTGAGGAATCTAATAAAATTATTTTATCACGGCGCCGCACGTAGCATCGGCTGCAAACTGAGGGGCAAAGTATTCTCTACTCCTGTTTCAGCCAGCCCAACGCTACACGGCTCATCATCGAAGGCAATATCGCCATGAGCAGGTACAGCACCGGTCACGCGTAGATCAGCAAACTCAAATAATTCACGGTCCATCAGATGGGATGGAATCACATTCGTCAGTGCATTAAAGATACTCTCCACTCGGCCCGGATAACGCTTTTCCCAATCACGGATCAAAACCTTCATTTCTGCACGCTTTAGATTGGCTTGGTTACCGCACAGATTACACGGAATAATTGGGAATTGCCGCAAGGCAGAATAATCTTCTAAATCAGCCTCTTTTACATAGGCGAGCGGACGGATAACGATATGCTTACCATTATCTGACTGTAGCTTTGGCGGCATTCCTTTGAGCTTGCCACCATAAAATAAATTCAAAAATAAGGTCTCAAGGATATCGTCACGATGATGGCCAAGCGCAATTTTGGTGGCGCCCAGTTCATTTGCCACGCGATATAAAATTCCGCGCCGTAGGCGTGAGCATAATGAGCAGGTGGTTTTTCCCTCTGGCACGAGGCGCTTAACAATACTGTAGGTATCTTGATTTTCAATATGAAACGGCACACCCTTTTGGGTTAAATATTCAGGCAATATATGTTCCGGGAAACCTGGCTGTTTTTGATCAAGGTTAACCGCAACGATATCAAAATGTAAGGGCGCTCGTTCCCGCAATCTAAGCAAGATATCAAGCAAGGCATAGCTATCTTTACCACCCGATAGGCACACCATCACCTTATCGCCGGCCTCAATCATCTGATAGTCAGCAATCGCTTGGCCAACCTGCCGCGCCAGCCGCTTATAAAGCTTATTGTTCTCGTAAGCATCTTTTTGTGCACGACGGCTTAGTGCGCTTATCGCGCGCTCACGCGCATGAGTCTCTGCCTCAGCAGGCAAAGCCGCCGCATCCTGTAAATTTTCATGCTGATTCATTTTAAATTTCCTTACAACGAAATACTTCTACACCCACTGCGGCGCAATCAGGATAAATATCTGGCTTCTCCGCGCGAATCCGTACCGCACGCACGCCAGGATGCGCGAGCATTCTATTGGCAGCATCGTCGCATAACGTTTCCAATAAATGGATATGTTGGCCCTTGGCATACGCTGCAATCGTATCGCGCATCAAATTGTAGTCAAGAACTTCATTGAGTGCGTCCGAGGCAGAAGTAGAGACAGCAAACGGAACATACAATTCGACATTCATGACCACGCGCTGCGGATTTTTTTTCTCAAAGTCATGGACACCAATAAAAAGGTGGATGACATAATCCCGCAGAAAAAGCCGCCGGCAATCAGCAAGTTGCGAGTAGGCAAGAGAATTGAACATAACCTTTATATGAGAATGAGTAAAACCTTCATTGACTATAACCGTCAAGCACCACTGTCATTTAAAATGGAGTGATGAAGATAAATTTTCACGAAGCCGCTAGTTTACCTGTACCAGACCCCACCGCACGAGCGCAATCTCAGGCTCTGCGGGCGCAGATTGATAGAAAACTTGATCAAGCCGGCGGCTGGCTGCCATTTGACCACTATATGGAGTTTGCCCTTTACACGCCAGGCTTAGGGTATTACAGCAATGCCCTAACAAAGTTCGGCTGGCATGCTGGTGATGGCAGTGATTTTGTTACGGCGCCTGAATTATCCCCCCTTTTCGCGCAAACCCTTGCGCGCGCTGTGGCAGAAGCACTGACTGCTTCTGCCACTCAACAGGTGATGGAATTTGGTGCCGGCAGCGGCACCCTCGCGGCGCAGTTACTCCCCGCGCTCGACGCCCTAGGCGTACGCTGTGAACGTTACAGCATTGTCGAGTTGTCTGGCGAATTACGCGCCCAACAGTCCGCAACGCTTGCGACTCATGTCCATGACGCCGCGACCCGGGTGCAGTGGTTGGAGCGCTTACCGGCTACATTTAATGGCGTGATTCTCGGCAATGAAGTACTGGATGCAATGCCGGTACGGCTTTTTACCCGGAAATCAAGCGCTTGGTTTGAGCGCGGCGTGGCACGCCGTGGCGCACCCGGCGGCCCATTAGAATGGCATGATCGACTGCTCATGCCAGGCGCCATAGACGCCCATAAGCTAAATGACACTAGCTATACAGCACAACTCCCCTTAATCGACGGCACAGAGGACTACCTCACGGAACAGCACGCAGCGGCTAGCGCGTTTGTGCGCACAGTTTGCCAAATATTGCAGCGCGGCGCGCTATTGCTAATCGATTACGGCTTTCCAAGCCATGAGTATTACCACCCGCAACGCAACACCGGCACTTTGATGTGCCACTACCGGCATCATGCACACACCGACCCATTTTTTTATCCAGGCTTACAAGATATCACAGCCCATGTTGAATTTTCAGGCATTGCGCAAGCAGCCCTTGAGACCGGTGTGGATTTGCTCGGCTACACCTCACAAGCCCGCTTTTTAATCAACTGTGGTATCACTGAACTCCTTGCACAGCTTGATGCAAATGATCCGCAACAGTTTCTACCGGTGGCAAATGCGGTACAAAAATTGCTCTCCGAAGCGGAGATGGGCGAGCTGTTCAAAGTGATTGGATTTAGTCGTGGCATTGATAACGGTTTATCAGGGTTCAGTCACGGCGACCGCTCAATGACGCTATAAAAATTTTATTGCCAAAGCCAATTAAAGCACTGAGTCATGCACCGGATTTAATGCCGCCTCAATGGCTGCGATGCGTGCACGGTGCAATGCCGCCTTGATCGCCTCAGGCGCCGCACGATAATGCGCCGCAATAGCCCCCGCATTAACCTGGCACGCTATGCTCAAAGCATTGCCCAGCTGGGCCGCCTGCGGATAAGCTGCAGTTTCAAAACCAAGCCGGCCGCGAGCGTCAGCTTCGCATGCCTGCATGACTTCAACTAAACGTTCAGGTTTGCGCCAGGCATCACAACGGTCAAGCAAGCGGGTTAAGGCACTGGCGCCAAACTCCAGCGAGCGATGGATATTGCCATGCTCACGCGCCACTAGCACCGCTAAATCACGGCATGCATTTGGCACTTTCAGACGATTACACAACGGGCGCAACAGGGTGACGCTACGCGCCTCATGGCCAAGATGGCGCGGCAGCATCTCCTGCGGCGTATTGGCCTTGCCTAAATCATGCACCAACACCGCAAAACGCACCGTCAACGCATATCCACGAGTCGCCGCATAATCCAGCGCCATCATGACATGCACACCCGCATCGATTTCTGGATGGAACTCAGGGTGCTGCGGCACACCATATAGCGCATCGACTTCAGGCAAAATTCGCGCCAATGCCCCGCATTCACGCAATACAGTGAACATACGTGAGGGCTTGACTTCCATTAAACCACGAGCAATTTCCTGCCAAATGCGCTCAGGCACCAGTGCATCCACCTCTCGATTGACCACCATTTTTCGCATCAAATTCAGCGTCTCATCGGCTATGGTGAAGTCAGTAAAGCGCGCGGCAAAGCGCGCCAAGCGCAAAATTCTCACTGGATCTTCAGCAAACGCATCCCCCACATGACGCAAAACGCGTGCAGCCAAATCAACGCGACCATTAAATGGGTCAATCACCGGGCCGACCGGTAGCCCCTTTGCATCGAGTTCGCGCGCCATGGCATTAATCGTTAAATCACGCCGCGCTAGATCCTGCTCAAGGGTGACATCCGGCGCATAATAAAACTGAAAACCGTGATAGCCACGCGCTGTTTTGCGTTCGGTGCGCGCTAATGCGTATTCAGCTTGCGTTTGCGGATGCAAAAATACCGGGAAATCACGTCCAACCGGCCGATAACCCTGCTTAGCCATTTGCTCAGGAGTCGCCCCTACCAACACATAATCACGATCCCGCACAGACAGGCCAAGTAGTTCATCACGAAGCGCCCCGCCCACCACATAAATTTTCATATCGTTATTGTGCCGTTTCAGTCACGCTCACAGGTGCAATCACGCCAAGTCGTGCTTTGAGCGATTGCGGAGTCCCTTCTAACAAGGCGGCATAATAAACCGCATTAGCCAAAACTTTTTTCACATAATCGCGGGTTTCACTGAATGGAATGGTTTCCGCGAACACAGCCCCCTCAATTGGCCTAGTTAATGCTGCACGCCATTGCTGCGCCCGCCGCGGACCGGCATTGTAGGCAGCAGACGCGAGGACCGGTGAATCATCAAGTTCAGCAGAAATCATCGCCAAATAACTCATCCCAAGTAAAATATTTGTCTCAACCTCATTGATTCTTACGCTAGATATTTTCCCCAAGCCGATCTTTCTTGCGACGAGTTGTGCGGTCCCTGGCATTAACTGCATCAAGCCAGCCGCGCCCACCCTAGAAAGGGCATCGCTAATAAAACGCGACTCTTGCCGGATTAAACCATAAGCCCAAGCGACATCCAATCCAGTCAATTTTGCATTACGCTCCATAATCTCGCGCAATGGCAAAATATACCGCAGGCTAAAGTCATGCTTTTGCCGGGTACGCTCAGCCGTATTGACCGCGCGATCATACAATTTAAAGCGCCGAGCCAGTTCGGCTGCCGCCAATAGTTGGTGATCACTCATGCCACGCAGAGTCCAGTTCCACTCTCGAGCTCCTTCGAAATAGAACTGCAAACGATAAAGTTGCTGGGCCAGTTGAAAACCTGGCAGAGCCTGCATGCGCACCATTTCCGTTTCAATCTCAGCAACCTTAGTCGCCGCAGGGAAGCTGGTGCGGCCACCAAGCTCTTCCGTTGCCAGTTGCCCATAAAAATCAAAGTTGGAGGCAATTTGCTGCCAGGCTTGTACCGCTAAAGCGTTTTCACCGGTTGCTTGTAACGCTCGGCCTTGCCAATAAATCCAGGCTGGCTGACGGCGCAACGCACTTGGCATGATTTCAATCGCCTGCCGCACTTGCGGCCAATCGTTGGCTAGCAACGCCGCTCGCACACGCCACTCGTGAGCTGCATTAGACAGCCAGCCATCAACAGATAACCGATACCAATCAAGCGCCAGCGGTATTTTGTCAAGCGCCGCTCGATAGCCAATCGTACCCCAACCCGTTGCCTGCTCTTGCGGCGTTAAGCGCGGCGCCACCGAGATAAAAATCGCCGCCGCTAACAGTGGCTCCTGACGGGCGATGCGAGTAATCGCCAGTAACGCCAGTTGATGGGCCGCCGTGTTGATGGGTACGCCCTGCTCCAACAGGACCCGTGGCTGATTAGCTGCCATTTCAAATTGTTTTGGGCTTGGGCGTTGAGGTCCTAGCGCATCCGCAATGCGGTTGCCCACTGCGACTTCGTTCATTTCATAAGCCAGCCGAATTTGCTGCCAGACGTCATCCTGGTCGAACTGATTCTTTTGCGCCAGAACCGTGATCAGTTCTACGCAACCATCACCATACCGGTTTGGCGCGACCAATAAAGCACGCGCAGCCTCAGCCACCTCGCTCCCGCGTGCGGCCCGCGCCTGGAGTGCGTAACATTTAAGTTGCAGGTCATCTTTTAATACAAAGCGGCGATATTGCTCATCAAAATCACGCCAGGTGTGGCGTGCACCGAGTACCAGCAAATAATCATTGCGCATCCGATCAGCAATCGCTTGCCCCTCATATCTTTGCAGAAAAGCCAAGATAGGTGTATCAGGCGCGTTCAAGCGCGCATGACCTAAGCTATCGAACAATTGCGGTTTAAGTGCAAAATACTCTACGTAGGAGGGGACTGGATATGCGGGAATTTGGCGCGCTAGTTCAAGCGCGCGCGGCGCATTATTTTTCTGGGCCGCCTCACGTAATGCAATAAAAATAGCATCGGGCTCTCGCGGTACATTCTCAGACTGCGCGCGCGCAGCTTCTACGGTACTACAACTAATGAGCGTTGTGAGCACGCAGACAATTGAGAGCGCACGATATACTTGAGTCACCCGTTGAAGAACGCATGGCAGCATTTTTTTTGACCTAGAGGCAAATAATGGGCGTAGAAAGCATAGCATGTAAATCCCCGCAAGCAGCAGCTAATTCCTCAAAAATTGCATTACGCAGTGCTTTACTGAGTACCAGGCAAACTCGACAAATTCAAGTGCATAGCGAAGCAGCACTTGCCGCGCGCATTGCCACGTTGCTGGCCGAACGCAGTCCATACTGTGTCGCATTCTATTGGCCATTTGCAGGTGAGTTCGATGCCCGCGCAACACTGGTTAACTGGCTACATGAGGCACCCACGCACTGTGCCGCCCTACCGGTCGTGACTGAAGTAGGGGGCGCGTTGCGTTTTCACCGCTGGACCCCAGAAACGCCGATGAAAGAAGGTTATTTCAAAATCCCTGTACCTGCTCACGCGGTTGCAGTACACCCTGATCTATTACTCGTTCCCTGCGTGGGTTTCGATCCAGCACGTTACCGGCTTGGCTATGGCGGTGGTTATTATGATCGCACTCTAGCTAGGCTTAAGCCACG
The DNA here is from genome assembly GCA_031963205.1 of Mycoavidus cysteinexigens. Lineage (GTDB taxonomy): Bacteria > Pseudomonadota > Gammaproteobacteria > Burkholderiales > Burkholderiaceae > Mycoavidus > Mycoavidus cysteinexigens_C. The sequence goes on along the minus strand of JASSUB010000028.1, from coordinate 13,854 downwards.
CCCGTTTACAGCCGGGATTAGCTATGAATGCGGCCGGGTGACCCATCTATTGCCCCACGAAGCACATGACATTGCGCTTGATCTAGTGCTCACTGAAAGGGCGCGCTATGAATGATGTCTACTAAACACTACTGACCAACTAATAACCTAACTCCTCCCAAACATCCTAGCTTGCAATCCGCAATAGCCTAAACTGCATAAAATAACAACGATTTTTTGCTGATTGTTGACTAAAACATCTTATATACTTTTATAGTAATATTCAATTTAAGGCGCTTTTAACTTCTCTTTTTATCTAAGGACAAAATTTGATGGAGTTTCCTCGCATTTTCCCTTTTGGCGAGAGCGCGCTCGTGTGCGAGTCGCCTGCCCCTGCAACGCTTGCCTGTCAAAAGCGCTTTTGGGCAATGGCAGCGACGGCGCGTCAGTGGCCACATGTGATTGAGGTTGTGCCAGGGATGAATAATTTAACGGTGCTTTTTGACCCACTCGCAGCCAATGTAGACGTGCTAACGCAAAAACTTGCCAAAGCTTGGGGCGCAGCGGATGCAAACCTAAAACCAGGCCGCCTAGTTAAAATTCCAGTCTGCTATGGGGGTGAATACGGGCCTGACCTCGCTGCCGTAGCGCGTCATACTGCACTGAGTGCTGAAGCAGTCATTAAACTCCATGCAAGTACAGAATACACCGTATTTTGCCTTGGCTTTCAGCCTGGTTTTGCCTATTTGGGCGGCCTTGATCCTAAACTTGAAACGCCACGCCGGGCTGAGCCGCGAGTGGCGATTCCGGCTGGCTCAGTGGGCATTGGCGGCGCACAGACAGGGATTTATCCGGCCAGTTCGCCAGGAGGCTGGCAGTTAATTGGACACACTAGAGAAAAGCTGTTTGATCCTATGCGCACGCCCCCAAGCCTCCTACAGCCAGGGGATCGAGTGCGCTTTACCATTGCGAGCTTAACCACAACAATGATTTAGAGCCATCCTGTGGACTCATTTAGCCCACCTTCTGTCGGATAAGTTCGAACACGGAGCCAGCGTTACGATGATTGAAGTTTTGCGTGCAGGTTTACTCACTTCCATACAGGATCTTGGCCGGGCAGGCTATCGTATGTCAGGGGTGTGTGCGGGTGGTGCACTCGATACCCTGGCATTACATGTAGCCAACCGATTGGTTGGCAATACGCCTAAGGCAGCGGGACTTGAAGTGACTGTCGGGCCGGTCAGTTTACGTTTTACGCAAACGACACGCGTAGCTCTAAGTGGCGCTGATTTTAACGCCACACTGGATAACACACCGGTCCATGCTTGGTGGAGCTTTGCCGTTGAAGCCGGACAAACACTGCGCTTACAGACACCTAAAGTCGGCATGCGCGCGTATATTGCGATCAGTGGCGGTATCGACGTGGCGCCAATACTCGGTTCACGCAGCACAGACTTAAAAGCCGCCTTTGGCGGCCTGAACGGACGCGCCCTGAAAGATGGCGATCAACTACCACTTGGCGCCCCGCAGACCGCTCAGGTGCTACAGATCCCGGCATTTGGCGTCAAGGCGCCTGGCTGGTGCCACTTTGACCGTACTAATATAGTTGAAGAAAATAAACCATTGCTACCTGGCGCACCGTACACTACCACCGTACGCGTATTACACGGCCCCGAATATGCTTGCTTTACGGCGAGCGCCCATGAAAGTTTCTGGTCTGAGCCATGGCTCATCACCCCCAATAGCAATCGAATGGGTTACCGGCTTGCTGGTGCCGAGCTAAAGCGCACCAAGAATATTGAACTGCTATCGCATGCCGTCCTGCCTGGCGCCATTCAAGTGCCGGGCAATGGGCAACCGATTGTGCTCATGAATGACGCACAAACGACTGGCGGCTATGCAAAAATTGGCATTGTTATCCAAGCAGATTTATGGCGTTTAGCGCAAGCACGGCTCGCTAGCACTTTGCGCTTTACCGAATGCACGATTACCGATGCACGTACCGCTTATGCAGATTTGCAGCATTACTTAGCCCATATTGAATCCGCTATTGAGCAACAATACCGAGGCTATACACATCAAACGCCAGCGCTTGCCTAACTTTTTTAAATAAAGGATTCGCCATGCACATTGATCTCAATGCCGATTTAGGTGAAGGTTGCGCCACTGACGAAGCCTTACTTGAGCTCGTTAGCTCAGCCAATATTGCTTGTGGCTGGCATGCCGGCGGCGCCGATGAAATCTTTAATTGCGCGCGCTGGGCTGTGCAAAAAGGCACTGCCATCGGTGCGCATCCCAGCTTTAATGACCGGGGAAATTTTGGCCGTACCGAGCATCATTTATCTGCAGCAGAAATTCACGCCGCGATCCTCTATCAACTAGGCGCACTCAGCGCCATCGTGCGTGCGCAAGGCGCTTGTGTCACTCATGTCAAACCGCATGGCGCACTGTATAACCAGGCAGCACGTGAGCCTAAGTTGGCACAAGCGGTCATCGCCGCCATCCGCGATTTTGATCCGGCATTAGCCGTTTTTGGGCTGGCCAATAGCGCATTAATGACTGCCGCCCAGCAAGCCGGCGTACGGGCGGTTGCAGAAGTTTTTGCAGATCGGGCTTATCGGGCAGACGGCTCGCTAGTGCCTCGCGAAACCCCAGGCGCAATTCTCGAGGACGAAGACGAAGTGTTAGCCCGCACCTTAAAAATGATTCGCGAGCAACGGGTGCAAGCCATCGATGGCCATTGGGTGCCGCTTAAGGTACAAACCATTTGCTTACATGGCGATAATCCGCACGCACTAGCTTTTGCTCAGCGCATTCGCGCTCAACTCGATGCCGAAGGTATTCAAGTCCGCTCAGCTCTAGCCGCTTCATAAGAATTTCTTGCTGGCTCCTTACATTTTTATGCACCACTTAACATGCTGTGAATGTAGGTGAATCAAACTGATGTTGTAAGTGAATCAAACCGGTGTACGTGATGATTTAAGACCGCACTTTGGAGACGATTATGCAAACTATTATCAATTTATGGCCGCTGCTGGGTGTAGCCGTCATTATTCTTGGCTTTTTGCTACGTTTTAATCCGCTGCTAGTGGTTGCCGCGGCAGCCGTTACGACGTGTATTGCAGCCGGCTTGCCAGTGCGAGAAATACTCGCCACCATCGGCACGGGTTTTGTTAAAACTCGCAATCTGCCGCTGATTATTTTATTACCCCTAGTCGTGATTGGCCTACTCGAGCGGCATGGTTTACGGGAGCATGCGCAAGCCTGGATCGCCCGTATTCGCTCAGCAACGGTGGGCCGCTTATTAATCATTTACCTGTTTGTGCGTGAAATCACTGCGGCACTCGGTTTAACTGGGCTGGGCGGCCATCCGCAAATGGTACGTCCTTTGCTCGCGCCAATGGTTGAAGGCGCAGCGCATAGTCGTTACGGCAAAATTAGTGCCGCGCTACGCTACCGGTTAAGAGCATTTTCTGCCGCAACGGATAATGTTGGTCTCTTTTTTGGCGAGGATATTTTTGTCGCGTTCGGCGCCATTGTACTGATGGCAACCTTCTTACGCGAAGCGGGGATTGAGGTGGCGCCGCTACGTATTGCGCTATGGGGCATTCCCACTGCGATTTGCGCCTTCATCATTCATGCCTTCCGACTGTATCGACTTGATCGCAAGCTTGATCGCGAATTCAGTCCCCGCTCTGACTCTGCCGACCACAACGCCTAAGGAGAGCCATCATGATTTTATCGATTAATTATCTATTTTGGCTGGTCGGAGCAATTCTCGCGGTCATCGCCATCATGATTTTAGGTGATCGCACTCATCCAAAACGTTTTCAAACAGGCGGCTTTTGGGTGCTTTATGCGCTGATTTTTCTGGTCGGCGATAGATTGCCAGCTGAACTGGTGGGCCTCTTGGTGATTACTATGGCGCTACTTGCGGGGTTGGGTGGCGTTGTCGCCAGCCAGACGCGCGCAAGTTTATCTGAGAGCGCACGCCATGAAAGCGCACGACGGCTGGGTAACAAGCTTTTCATTCCAGCCCTCACCATCCCTGCCGTCACCGTGATTGGCACCCTGTTAGCACCGTATCTTGTGTTTCATGCGCGCCCCCTATTTGACCCGAAAAATGTCACGTTACTTTCATTTGGCTTAGGCTGTATCGTTGCCGCTGGTTTTAGCTGTTGGCTGACACGTGACAGTGTTGGGCAATCCATACGCGAAACGCGCCGTCTAACCGAATCACTCGGCTGGGCAGTGGTCTTACCGCAATTATTGGGTACCTTGGGTTTGGTGTTTTCAGAAACCGGCGTCGGCAAAGCCGTAGCCTTTCTCAGTACCGCCTATATCAATATGGATTTGAAGTTGATCGCGGTGCTGGTCTATTGCATCGGCATGGCGCTCTTCACGATGGTCATGGGTAACGCTTTTGCTGCATTTCCGGTGATGACCGGTGGCATCGGCGTCCCTATTCTGATTGGCATGCACCATGGCGACCCCGCCATTATGGCGGCGATTGGGATGTTCTCTGGTTATTGCGGCACCTTACTGACACCGATGGCCGCCAATTTTAATATGGTACCCGCCGCTTTGCTCGAATTACCGGATAAAAACGCGGTCATTAAAGCACAAGCCCCAACCGCATTTGTTTTACTCGCAGTCAATATCGTTTTGATGTATATGCTGATGTTCCGCTAATGGACTCAATCGGCATGTCGAAAAGACACCCGTGCGGTTGCGCATTAACTCCGCTTACGCGCGCGCGGGTGTGCTTGATCATATACATTAGCCAGGTGCTGAAAATCTAATGAAGTATAAATCTGAGTAGCCGCAATGCTCGCATGGCCGAGCATTTCCTGCACTGCACGCAAGTCGCCACTGGATTGCAGTACGTGGCTAGCAAACGAATGGCGTAACACATGTGAATGCACATTGGCCGCAATCCCGGCAGCCAGGGCGACGCGCTTGACGCGCTTCTTAACCGAGCTAGGAGAAATTCTACGGCCCTGTGAAGATAAAAAAAGCGGCTGCGCATCAGCGCGTATAAACTGTGGCCGCACAGCAAGCCACGCCTTAAGTGCGGCAATCGCTTTGCTGCCAATTGGCACCGTGCGCTGACGATTGCCCTTGCCCGTTACATGGACTTGTTTGCCAGGTAAGTCTAGCCAACCGGCTGATCGATCGCCATTGGCATGCTCCTTATATTTAAGGTCTAAATTGATTAATTCAGCTAGGCGCAAGCCGGACGAATAAAACAATTCAACCATAGCACCATCCCGTAAAGCCTGCGGCAGCTTGCTTTGGCTTGCCTCCATCATGGTTTTTGTATCATCGACCGAGAGTGCTTTGGGCAAGGCCCTGGCACGTTTGGGCGCCCGCACCGTAGCCACTGGATTAGTCTCAAGTGCAGTATGTAATGCCCACCAGCGATAAAAGCTCCGCCAAACAGAAAGCCGATGAGCAATCGAACGCGCCGATAAACCTTGAGCGTGCGCCTGGATCACGCCCTCGCGAATATTAGCCGGTGTCAGTTCATTGAGCGCCCGTGTATCTGCTAGCGCTACCAATTGCGCCAACTCATGGGCATAACTCGTCCAGGTATGCTTAGACAGCTTGCGTTCATAGACCAAGCTATCAAGATAGCCAGCAATTGGATCAGCAGGAGCCGTCACGGTAGCCACCGCTACTCGCTACGCACAAGTAAACGGCTCAGCGCCGCACTCACTAGCACGCCAATATATGACAGAAAATCCGTCGCCATTCCTGCCTGAAAATGCTGCGGATCAGGTGAACCCACAAGCAACAGGCCAAAAGCGTTTGTCTCATCACAGTGTGGCTTGCGTAAGGCCACTAGCGCAAAAGACTCCAAAACCACATCAGACTCTTCGTCGGCCGTTAACCACTGGGTAACGTCAAGCTCAGGATTATTCCCACAATACGGCGCAGTCAGTTGATTTGCAAAAAGGCCAACCTCGTGCTTTGGACTCAAAACAAAGTCGGCCTGCGCATAAAGCACCGCGGCACCCCAAATACGCACCGCCGCCGCCACGCCAAAAACCTCACGCAAGACTTGTTCTATCAGTTGCGGTACAGCATCGGGCTTTTCCTCGGCCAAGATTCGCTTAGCTAATATACCAAGCTTGAACATCAGCCCATCATTTTTTTGACCATGATGCATCAGTTGAGCTAAGCGAAGCTCGAGTTGGTTATTTTTGGCCCGCAAGATGTCCATTTGGCGTTCTTGCAATGACACGACACGACCGTTATGCGGGCTGGCTAAGCGCACAGCAGCAAGAAGCTCCGCATGGTGCTCAAAAAATTCTGGATGAGCCAGTAAATACTCTGCAATTTGATGGTCGTTCATTAGTATTAAATAGATATATTAGATGGCAAAGGGCCATCGGGAATGTCAACTTCACCTTTAAATACAGTCACAGCCGGACCGATCATATGGACTTCAGCGCCTTGCCATATAATTGTCAGTTGACCGCCACGCATCGACACGGTAACAGGCGAATCAACCAAGCCGCGGCGAATCGCGGTCACCGCAGCCGCACAGGCGCCTGTACCACACGCCAAAGTCTCCCCAACACCGCGCTCATAGACCCGCAGTTTAATCAGATCGCGCCTGACGATTTGCATAAAACCAGCATTCACACGCTGCCTAAAACGGGCATGTGCCTCAATCAGCGCACCGTCACTCAACACCGGCGCCGTGTCAATATCAGCCACGTGCTGCACGGCATGTGGATTGCCCATCGATAAGACAGAAAGCCATGCTTGCTTGCCGTTTAGTTCAAGCGGCCAAATCGTGTCGCAGCCGTCAGTACGGCTAGCAAGTTGATCGGGATCAAAGGGCACATCACGCGGATTAAATACAGGCGTACCCATGTTCACACAGACCTCGCCGTTTGCTTGCAATGCCAGGGTAATTAAGCCTTGTTGCACTTCAACCCGGATTTCACGCTGCTGAGTTAGCTTAGCCGCATGCACAAATTTAACAAAACACCGTGCGCCATTGCCGCAATGTTCAACCTCACCACCATCGGCGTTAAAAATGCGGTATTTAAAGTCTGCATCGACACGGCTTGGGCGCTCAATCAGCAGCACCTGATCAGCGCCAATGCCAAAATGTCGGTCCGCCAACCAACGTATTTGACTAGGCGTTAGCGCAAATGACTGGCGAATGCCATCGAGTACAATGAAATCATTGCCGGCGCCTTGCATCTTTGTAAATTGGAGTTTTGCCATATGTAGATAAATGATTGAGTATCAACCGGCGTCATAAAAACTCGGCTCACCCGGCGGCCGTGTCTTAAAACGCCTATGTAACCAATAATACTGTTCAGGCATGAACTCAACTTGTTCTTCAAGAAAAGCATTCATCCGGCGCGCATCCGCCACGGGATCATCGCTCGGATAATTTTCCCATGGGCGAAAGACCTTCAATCGGTAGCCGCGATAATTAGGCAAAACCTCACCGATAAACGGCACTACTTGCGCTTGGCCGGTTTTAGCAAAGCGAGAAACGGTGGTCAAGGTGCAGGCCTCGATCCCAAAAAATGGCACAAAAGTCGAATTGCGCACGCCATAATCCATATCCGCCCCCAGCATCACGGGCATATGCGCACGCAACATCCGCAAGACAGTACGGGCACTCTCTGAGCGGGAAACCATTTCCGCATTAAAACGCCCGCGCGCTTTTTTTGCAACCTGATCAACCTTAGGGTTTGAGAGTGGCTGATAGAGAGCTCCACAACCGCGCTTTAGCGCATAATTTATAAAAATCGAGCCCGCTTCAATACCAACAAAATGAAATCCCAAAAGAATGGTTGGCGGTAAATTCGGATCGCTTAAATCAATTTCACTGTCGACTTGAACCAGTTTTTCAAGTTTTTGCGCCGAACCAAACCACTGCACGCCCCGCTCAACATAGCTACGAATCGCATGCCTGAAATGGTGTGCTGCCACTGCCTCACGGCGAGCCGCGCTCCAGTTAGGAAAACACAGTTTCAAATTAGTGTGCACAATACGCCGCCGCTGACTAGGGATTCGATACAATAAACAGCCTAACAGATCGCCAAAACGAGCGACAAATCCATATGGCAAAATGGCAAATAATTTCAATAAGCCAAGCGCACAGAAAATACCTAATTGATTAAACATTATTATCCTGCTACTATGAATTCACTCGTAAGGCTCTAAATTTTAGAGTCCTCACGGGTATGGGTTAATTTTAAAAAATTTAAAATTAACCTGTGTAATACGATTTTCGCCGAGTTAAAGACAACTTGCGGGGCGAAAAGCGCGGTTTACCGTGTAGAAATCTGCTAAAGCGTCGCCACTTCATCTCCAACCGGCTTCGCCAAACCGGATTTCATACAAACGTCAACGACATGTAAGGAGAACTGAAGTGGCAAATGACTATCTATTCACCTCTGAATCCGTCTCGGAAGGCCACCCTGATAAGGTAGCGGACCAAATATCCGATGCTATCCTCGATGCGATTCTCGCACAAGACAAATATGCACGCGTTGCAGCCGAGACCTTATGTAATACAGGCTTAGTAGTGCTCGCCGGCGAAATCACTACAAACGCAAACGTCGATTATATTCAAATCGCTCGCAATACAATCAAACACATTGGTTATGATAATACCGATTATGGCATTGACTACCGTGGCTGCGCCGTGCTGGTTGCTTACGATAAGCAATCGCCAGATATTGCACAAGGCGTCAATAACGCTCATGACAACTCTCTTGACCAAGGCGCAGGTGACCAAGGACTGATGTTTGGCTACGCCTGTGATGAAACACCAGAATTGATGCCTTTGCCAATTCACCTGGCGCACCGCTTAGTTGAACGTCAAGCTGACCTACGCCGTAGTGGCCATCTACCCTGGCTACGTCCTGATGCTAAAGCGCAAGTTACCTTACGCTATATCAATCACAAACCGCATAGCATTGACACAATTGTACTATCCACCCAGCATGCGCCCGAAATAAGCTTAAGCGCATTGCGCGAAGCCGTCATCGAAGAAGTGATCAAACCGATCCTGCCGGCAGCCCTTATCAAAGATAAGATTCATTATCTAGTCAACCCAACCGGCCGGTTTGTGATTGGCGGCCCGCAAGGTGATTGTGGCTTGACTGGCCGCAAAATCATTGTCGATACTTATGGCGGGGCAGCACCTCATGGCGGGGGCGCGTTTTCTGGCAAAGATCCCTCTAAAGTTGATCGCTCAGCTGCTTACGCAGGCCGTTATGTTGCAAAAAATATCGTCGCCGCGGGTTTAGCGACACGTTGCTTAATCCAAATTTCTTATGCAATCGGTGTTGCACTACCGACTTCTGTGATGGTGAATACTTTCGGCACTGGCCGCGTACCTGATGCAGTCATCACCCGTTTGGTACAGCAATACTTTGATCTACGCCCCAAAGGGATTATTCAAATGCTCGATTTGCTGCGCCCGATTTATACAAAATCCGCCGCCTATGGTCACTTTGGACGCGAAGACTCAGAGTTTACGTGGGAAGCTACAGACAAGGCTGATATGCTGGCTGAAGCAGCAGGGGTTGAGGTTGCAGCGATAGCTTAAGCCCTCTGCCAATAATAATGTACTAGAATACACTGGTCAGTCTAAATACTTAAGCATCAAAAAAATGCAGATTGTTCGATACTTATATCGGACAATCTGCATATTATTTTCTCTACATGAACAGAAGACAGTGGCTGAGATTATTCTCAACGACACACCATTGCTCAAATGAGACGATCAATTATTGACTGTTGAAAAATAATTGACCGCTCTCATTCATCAAGCCTCCGTTGCTAGTTTTGCATGACGACGGGAATAACCGAAATAAATCAACAGACCCACCACCAACCAAGCAATAAACGCGACCCATGTCGAAAGTTGCAACTGAAGCATCAGGAATAGGCAGAATAATACCGAAAATACTGGCACTATTGGTACCCCTGGGCAACGGAAAGCGCGCGGCAGTTCAGGATGCGTCCGACGTAAAATAAGCACCGCAACAGAGACCATTGCGAACGCCGCTAGCGTGCCAATATTGGTCAACTCTGCGAGTGCTTTGAGGGGCACCAAGGCAGCAATTAAACCAAAACATAAACCCACTAACCAGGTTGCAAAAAATGGCGTTTTAAAACGCGGATGAACCTTTGACAGCGCAGGAGGAAGCAAGCCATCACGGGACATGGCGAACAAAATCCGGGTTTGACCGTAGCTCATCACCAGAATCACCGTCAACATTCCAAAGACTGCACCTAGATCGACAAAACCCGCGACCCATTTTTCACCAGCCATTTGCAGAGCTAACGAAACTGGATGCGCAACATCCATAAATTGTGCGTAAGGGACAATACCCGTCACGACCGCCGCTACGGCAACATACATCAAAGCACAGGCGCCTAGCGATGCCATAATGCCAATTGGCAAATCACGCTTTGGATTTTTAACTTCTTCGGCCGCCGAACTCACGGAGTCAAAGCCGATAAAAGCAAAGAACATAACGGCTGCCGCACTAAGCGTACCGGTCCAACCCATTGGCATAAATGGTTGCCAGTTAGCCGGCTGCACGTGAAAGGCGCCAACTACAATCACCAACAACACAATGCTTATCTTAACCACCACCATGATGTTATTGATACGCGTCGATTCGCGCACACCAAGCGAGAGCACACCAGCGATTGCCATCACCACTAGAAAAGCGGGTAAATTAAAAACCGAAAGCTGTCCTGGCAAAGTACCTGGGGCGGCACTTAAAATAGCCGGTAGCGTAATGCCAAAGCCGGCTAGCAGCGATTGAAAATAACCTGACCAACCTACCGCCACCGCTGAAATCGCCAGCCCATATTCCAGCAATAAGTCCCAGCCAATCAGCCAGGCAATCAGTTCGCCCAAGGTGGCATAAGCATAGGTATATATCGAACCTGCGACAGGAATGGTCGAAGCGAATTCAGCATAGGCCAGCGCGGCAAACCCGCAGGCTAGAGCCGCAATAATAAATGATAGGGTCAGCGCCGGACCGGCCGTGACGGCACCCGTACCCGTTAACACAAAAATGCCCGTGCCAACGATTGCGCCAATGCCAAGGAAAGTCAGATCGAGCGGCCCCATTGTTTTCTGAAGCCCGGTATTGGCAGCGCTTGCTGCGATCATCTGTTCGACGTTCTTAGTGCGTAAAAGACTCATCGGATATCTCTTTTGCGACTGCCGCTGACAAAGCCAACAGTCCTGTAAGTTAAAAAAAATAGCGCACAAAAATAAATACGCCGCCGTACTGATTATAGACTTCACCCTGAAGCGAAATGCAATATCAAATTACGCATCGGCGCACACTATAACCCGTGCGTAACGACTTATTCACTTGTGGATTACTTTTGCTACAATAGGAACTGTTTTGAGGAGCGTTGCGACGGAATTTCCGCCAGGCTCAAAACACTCTTGATGCCACGCATTGCGGCTCGTATCAAACGGCGCTCACGTCTTCAATCTTCTGTTTTTAAGAAAGGAACGTGACATGAACACCGTCGTACAGCCTATGCATAAACAATCAAGTACCTTTGCCGATTATACCATCGCCGATTTACATCTAGCTGATTGGGGCCGCAAAGAAATTCTCATTGCTGAAACTGAAATGCCTGGCTTGATGGCATTACGCGATGAATATCGTGCTAGCCAGCCACTTAAAGGCGCGCGTATTGCTGGTTCGCTCCATATGACAATTCAGACCGCCGTGCTGATTGAAACCCTGCAAGCACTTGGCGCCGAAGTTCGCTGGGCATCGTGCAACATCTTTTCCACGCAAGATCATGCGGCAGCAGCTATCGCCGCAGGCGGCACCCCTGTGTTTGCCTTCAAAGGTGAAAGCCTCGACGAATATTGGGCTTTTACCCACCGCATTTTCTCTTGGCCAAACGGCGAACATGCCAACATGATTCTTGATGATGGCGGCGATGCAACTATGCTGCTCATGCTCGGCGCGCGTGCGGAACAGGATCGTTCGGTGCTGGCTCAACCGGCCAATGAGGAAGAAGTTGCGTTATTTGCGGCCATCGCCCGGCATTTAGAACACGACCCACATTGGTATTCAAGCCGCTTGGCCCATATCCAAGGTGTCACAGAAGAAACCACCACTGGTGTACACCGTCTATATCAACTGGAAAAAGAAGGACAACTGCATTTTCCAGTGATTAATGTGAATGATTCCGTCACAAAATCAAAATTTGATAATTTATACGGCTGTCGCGAATCCCTGGTTGATGGCATCAAGCGTGCAACCGATGTCATGATTGCCGGCAAAGTTGCCTTAATCGCCGGCTATGGTGACGTTGGCAAAGGGTGCGCCCAATCATTGCGTGGGCTAGGGGCAACCGTCTGGATTACCGAGATCGATCCGATTTGCGCCTTGCAAGCTGCAATGGAAGGGTATCGTGTGGTCACGATGGACGAGGCTGCTGATAAAGCGGATATTTTTGTTACTGCAACCGGCAATTTAAGCGTGATCACCCACGAGCATATGAAAAAGATGCGGCATCAGGCGATCGTTTGCAATATCGGTCACTTCGATTCAGAAATCGAGGTTGCCTCACTCAGTCAGTACAAGTGGGAAAATATCAAGCCACAGGTTGACCATATTGAATTTCCTGATGGCAAGCGGATCATCTTATTAGCGCAAGGTCGTCTGGTTAATCTTGGCTGTGCTACCGGCCATCCATCGTTTGTGATGTCAAATTCGTTCACCAATCAAACCTTGGCGCAAATTGAGCTATTCACCCGGGGCGAGCAATATGGCAATAAAGTCTATGTATTACCCAAAAATTTGGATGAAAAAGTGGCGCGGCTACATTTGAAGCGAATTGGCGCCCACCTCACCGAACTCACCGCTGCCCAAGCTAAATATATTAGCGTTGATCAGAACGGTCCATATAAGCCACAACATTATCGCTATTGAGACTAACACTGAGATGAGCCGTATCGAGCTATGGTTTTACACTCGATACGGTACTCGACATAGCGCATAACGGGCAAAGGTGTTAATTAACCTCTGCCCGCCGCCGAACCCTCTCAGTTCCTGCTCTTAGACCAAAATTTCAGCGTTTTATTAAGACGCGGCCCACTTGACTGCTCAGCGGATGGGCTGGATTCCACCACAGCAAGCTTATTTAACGTCAACGGATCGACTACCGTTCCGCGCTGCTTTAACAGCCTTATATTCATCTCGCTTAACCCTCTCACTCCATCAACTACGCTAGCTGTCACGCTCAACTCTGCATGCGGTGACATCCAGCGCAGGCGCGTATGATATCCAGCTCCCTCTGCTACTACCTGCCACTGACGAACGAACTTATCTCCGCTACCCGTCAACAAATAGACTCTCCCCAACGTCTCTTTCCAGGCTACACTACTGACACCCTCGCTAAAACCTTCAATCACTTTTAGACACTCACCCGAGGTGACTTCCCACAGACGCACCGTATTGTCAAAACTGCCCGAGGCGAGCTGCGCTCCACTCGGCGAATACCTTACGCTCGTAACCCAGTCGGTATGTCCTTCTAAGGTGTGCAGCGCCGCGCCAGTGTGCGCGTCCCACAGACGCACCGTATTGTCCCTAGCGCCCGAGGCGATCTGCACTCCGTTCGGCGAATACACCACGCTCCTAATAGAGTCGGTATGCCCTTCTAAGGTGTGCAGCGCCGCGCCAGTGTGCGCGTCCCACAGACGCACCGTATTGTCCCTAGCGCCCGAGGCGATCTGCACTCCGTTCGGCGAATACACCACGCTCCTAATAGAGTCGGTATGCCCTTCTAAGGTGTGCAGCGCCGCGCCAGTGTGCGCGTCCCACAGACGCACCGTAT
>JASSUB010000084.1:0-1960 GCA_031963205.1 Mycoavidus cysteinexigens | reverse complement strand
CCTTTCGACGCATTTTTTCTTCATTCATGGCGTCCATCAAATCGATACTACCTCAATCAAAGATGGTGCAAATGGCGTGACATGGAAAGATGATTCTCAAGTCATCGACGTGCACGCCAGCAAGCGATATGGTATTCCCCGCGTTGAAGTCGAGGTGAGAGGTTTCTTCGATCAACTCTCAACCGTGAAATGGTGAAAGGTTTTATGCCTACTGGATCGACAATTGAGTAGCATATGTACAAAAAATTGAGAATTGTAGACATATCTTACAAACATCGTATGAGGAAAATTAGCTAAAACATGAGTACCCAACAACACGCTTCATGGCGGCTCATTCCAGAGTGGGTTGAATACGAAATCCAAAATTGGGCTCGCTGGTGCTGGTCTGGCCCCTGGCCGCATCCTTTGCCTCCTACTCACTGTACTTCTGCCGAGCGTTACTATCGCGCGCCAAGTGATCTAGGTGAGGTCGAAACGCCTCCTTCTCCACCCTACGCCCCGAATGCCGAGATTGTGCAACGAGCTTATGTTGCGATGCTGAAACAGGAGCAACACGTCATGAAAGCAGAATACATTCACCCCTGGGACTCTGGCCGAGCTCGCTATGGCAGAGCCGGCGCTGCACGACGCCTCAAAATGTCGCTTGCCACTTATGAGACAATTTTACGCAGCGGATGCTTTCGGATCGAAAGGGCATTTGGATGAAATATGCGCGAGAAATTATGGACCTGATGAGCGCCTATCCTAAGCGGGATTTTAGGATGAAAGAGTTGATTAAGTCTATCGTAGGCAACGATCCTTCTCCTGCACAAAGACATCGAGCCAGAATACAAATTGCAAATGTGATTCGCGAACTTGAAACAATAGGCTGCGTTTTTCGTCGTCCCCTTTCCTCTAAACGAGGCGGATTTGCTTTATATCGCTGGCATGCCTAATCCAAAGAGGGATTCAGCACCTCTCGATTAATATTAAAATGCGGGTGATGTAGGCAACAAGGCCGTAAGTTCAATGCCAAGGGCTTTCATGACCTTTATTGTTGTTTTCAAGGTAGGGTTGCCCTGCTCGCTAAAAGAGCGATACAGTTGTTCCCTGGAAAGCCCTGTTTGGCTCGCAATCTGGTTCATTCCTTTAGCTCGAGCAACAACACCTAACGCATGTGCAATATAGCCAACATCGCCGGTCTTAAATGCTTCTGCCATAAAAAGTGCAGTAGCTTCTTCAGAGGCTAGGTCTTCTGCGGGATCATAGGTTGTTAATTTTTCAGTCATTTCATTCGCTCCATTCATCTGCCAAGCGCTGCGCTTTCTTGATGTCGTCTGCTTGCGTGCTCTTATTGCCACCACATAACAAAACAATTATCGTACTCCCCCGCTTTTGAAAATAAATGCGATATCCCGGGCCGTAGTGAATACGTAATTCGCTAATGCCACGCCCTACGGGCTCGGCATCTCCTGCATGGCCGTAAGCGAGTCGATCTAAACGGGATGCGATTAAGGCTCGCGCCCGTTCATCCTTGAGCCGCACTCTCCATTTTCTGAATGCTTCTGTTTGCTTAAGTTCTATCGCCATGGAAAAATGGTAGTTTATAAACTACACGCTGTCAAGATAGACCGCGTTCCAAAGAGAGGTATTGGTTATAAATCAAGTGGCCTTAGCCAATCTTTTGGCACACCGCTAAAAGTGATAAATTAAGTTCTGTAAAGTGATAGCCAAAGTGATAATATTTGTGCGGGTCAATCCGTCCTAAAGATTCAGCAGTTCTTTTGAGTGGTTTTTACTGGATGTTTTCCCACTCATTTTCCGTATCAGGCAGCCTAGACGCTGCTTTTTTTATGCCTGCTTGCTTTTACTATTTAACTTGCATGTCGCAAACAAGTTAGCAAAGTTAGGCGAGGGACGTTAGGCGCACCCCATTACACACATCTCAAATCAACCCTACGAACTGCGCCCCTTCAATAGC
>JASSUB010000083.1:0-2096 GCA_031963205.1 Mycoavidus cysteinexigens | reverse complement strand
GCGCTTTTGAAAATTCCGCAAACGCTCGAGAGAAGGTCGCTTCATTTGGCACTTGCTTCCACATCGAGAAACCGCAGATGCGTCTCAACGCCCGGTCTATCTTCAGGCGCTCTATCAAGCTCGCCGTCGTGCTTAGTCCTAACACCACCTTCGCTACAAAAGCGTTCGCCAGCGAACCTCGATCATGCATCGGACGGCCCACCTCTCCATATTGCCTCTGGACGACATATTCTTCGATTCGCACCCACTCTAAAATGTGGATCAACTTCTCTAATTTCGGCGTCAGGGTACCTATTTCTGCCTTTAATTCCGGCAATAGATCATCCTGAATGACTGCCCACCGTTGCATTATCATCCTGCGTTGCGTACTATTCATATCTTGGGCGTTGATGTTTGTTTTCGTAGACTACATCTTGCCAGCAATGGCCGCCCATTTCTCTATTTTTATATCAAATTCAAAAAAATCTCACTCGCCTTCCGATTTTTGCAAGAGCCTCACATAGCATAAAAATAAATGCAAATACCTACACCTATAGCGCTAGTGGCCGCCTACAATGGTCCGAGCTAGTCACCGGATTACAACATGTCTTCAGTACTTGCAGTTCTCCCAATACGCTACACAACAACTCTTACATACCGCTTAAAACTCTGTATCAGATCCCTTCGCTCATAACGAAGCGCGCTTACGCGCTCTTCCATACCCAGAAGCTTCTGCATTTTACGCTGCCTGGCTAAGCACTTATCCATTTCAAGTATTAATACGAACAAGCGCTTGGATTGACAGATTTTTACCAGCAACTTCAAAACCCGCGTATAAAACCCCCTGGCTTTCCTCTTCAGAGTTCATTAACTAAAAATACTTTTCTTCGCAAAGCTCATCATCTTAGTTCTCTTCCCCATAACATCTTTCTTCTCAAGCAATTTCGCTTCTCTCTGTTTTAACAGCTTCTCATTCATTTCGCTTAACCCTATTACTCCCTCTATTGAGGCCCCTCTCACTGTCAGAAAATCATGCGTCGTACTCCAGCAAAAATATGCCTTATATTCTTCTCCCGCTTTTTTCACCTTCCACTGGCGAACAGACTTATCCAAGCTGCCAATCCCCAAATAATGGTCGTCGGAAGTCACTTTCCAGGCAAGACTTGTAATTACCCCGCAATCTTGAATTTTCATTTGACACTGACCCGTTTGGAGATCCCACAGGCGCACAGTAGTGTCATTACTGCCCGAGACGAGCTGCTCACCGCTTGGCGAATACACCACGCTATTAACAGCCTCGGTATGCCCAGTCAAGGTGTGGATTGTTGTCCAGCTTGACGTGTCGTACACGCGAATCACGCCGCTCTCAAGACCCATCGCGCAGCTTTTTCCATCCGGCGAATAGGCACAGGAATTGACATCACTCTCTACTTCAAGATACGGCCATTCGCCAAACTGCACCCCGGTCATCTGCGCTCCGCTTAAATTGGCGTTGCGTAGCCAACTCGTGCGAAGCGTGGCCTTTCTTAAATCCGACCCTTGCAACTGCGCTGAATCGAATACCCCAAAACTCAGATCTGCTCCGGGTATCTTGATGCATTTTAAATCCATACCATGAAACTGTACTCCCGCTCTGACCAAAATCGTCATGGCATTCGCCGCCGTTTGGCGTACGCTTTTATCGGCTTTCGAGCGCTCGATTATCGCTAACAGCTGTTCCTTAAATGTGGGCTCTTGCTGAACGCGATCAGTCAACAAGCGCACAACCCCCAGATCCCCAATCCAATGCTTTGGGCTTAACGATAAATCTCGCTGCGTTCGGAGGGGCACAACAGCTGGATCTTCAAAACTATAGGCTGAAGCAGCGCTGCCCCGACGCTGGCGGGTGCTTAGATCCATACACCCATCGAAGGACTCAAACAGCGACCTCGCCACAAAATATTCCAGCAGCGATTTATGGATAAAACGGTATTCTGTGCCACTTCGGATCAACGGCCATGCTTCCCGCAGCAGTTGATTTTCTTCTTCTCGACCGAAAAAAGCATCCTTCCAACTACCCTTGTCTTTGAACAACGAGTACTCGACAAGCGGATTACCTCCATTCTCTTTATACAGAT
>JASSUB010000082.1:0-2246 GCA_031963205.1 Mycoavidus cysteinexigens | reverse complement strand
CAACCCATGGCATAAAATTTATTTATGGCGTCCACTATTGACGACCTACCTCAGCGGGCGAGGGTGCAGCGTAGCGGCCGGACATATTATTACTATGATACAGGCCACTCCTCGAGGCAAGAGATTGCGTTGGGGCCAGATTTTATAGAGGCCCTACAAAAGTTGACGGAGTTGGATACGCAAAACCAGTTGGATGATCGAGTGAGGGTGACGTTTCGCCATGCGGCGCAGCGGTACCGTCAGGAAGTGATCCCAACGAAGGCCCCTCGCACGCAGAAAGACAATTTGGCGGAGCTGGTTAAATTGCTAGAATTTTTTGATAATCCGCCAGCGTTAATGGATGAGGTTAGACCGATCCATATCCGTCAATTTTTAGATTGGCGAGTGAAAGAGACCGTCAGAAAGCTGAAAGGGGCTGGCCAGACTGTGAAAGGAACAGAAGGGCAGATCAGAGCGAATCGAGAGAAGTCGTTATTCTCGCATATCTGGAACAAAGCAAGGGAATGGGGGTATACGGATCAGCCGAATCCGTGCTTAGGGATCAAGGGCTATCGAGAAGACGGGCGCAGTGTGTATATCGAAGATAGTGAATATGGTGCGATTTATGCGAAGGCACGGCAACCGCTGCAGGATGCGATGGATTTGGCGTATCTGACGGGTCAGCGGCCCTCAGATATTTTAAAGATGACGGAGCAGGATATAAAAGAAGGGTGCCTGCTGGTGCAGCAAAACAAGACGAAGACGAAACTGAGGATAGCGATCACCGGCAATCTGGAGAAGACTCTGGATCGTATCTTAAAGAGAAAAGCGGAGCACAACACAGGTCATTTTGATTTGGTGGTAAATGAGTTAGGAGAGCGAGTTGCGTTAAAGACGTTGCAAGCGATGTTTGCGCAAGCGCGGTCCAAGGCAGGCTTATGTGCAGGGGATTATCAGTTTCGAGATTTAAGAGCGAAAGCTGGAACGGATAAGGCGGAGTTATCGGGGGATATACGGCTCGCGCAAAAACAGTTGGGCCATACGAGCATCAAGATGACGGAGCACTATGTTCGCAATCGCCGAGGCGAGAAAGTGGAGCCGACGAAATGAGGGAATCGTGACAAATGTTGGGCGAGGGTTATTTTTTATGAAATTCAGCAACGATTTATTTAACGGCTATTACGAATGACTGAAAAACAAGCCGACCTGGCGCAAAGTCAAGGAATGGGTCGAAATTGCCACGTTCTATCTAGATAGACATAACGATTTATTCAAATTTACCTACGTCATCAGGATAACGATTGGATACTGAAAAGATTTTATTTTTTTATGAAATTAATTTTTTGGGAGAATCACTTTGGTTAATTAGTCGCCCCTGAATAATTCTGAAAGCCTTATTTTTGAAGGGTTTGAAGGCGTAAATTAGGTTATAAATTACAAGAAACAAGTCTGGCTGCCCTGCCAGGCATAGAACTCACAAGATGCGTTAATTGTATTACTTGTCGAAATTTGCCTTTGTGCTTTACCTAAATTTGCAAGGGTGCTGTTAGAGCACCTATTTCTTGCAATTCCTACGCCCTATTTTTACCATTAAACCCTTACTGTATAAGGCGTTCAGAATTATTCAGGGGCGACTAATTTATGGAAACAGAAATTAATTTGAAATATGCAAAAAAGCCTGCTAAATTTAAAATGAATAAGGAATATTTTTATAGATTAATAGATCGCTGATTTTTTGAAAAATTTTATTTAATTTTTTTAAGGATGTATAGCATGCTTAATAAATTCGGTTACTTCGTCTTAGCCGTCTTATTTTCTTCTTGTTTTGCTATTGCGGAAGAGGTTGCCGATCTCTCTTCCACGGATACTCCGAGAATTTATTGGAATTCTGGAAATAGTATCATGGCATGTGATGTTATCAAAAATACTGTACTGCCAAATTGCCAATCGATTCCCCTCCCTGCTAAGTTACCTCCTATCCAAAATGTTATACAAGGAGATTTCGTAAACAGCCCGCTCGCCAGTTGGATTCTGGAAACA
Source organism: Mycoavidus cysteinexigens (assembly GCA_031963205.1). Taxonomy (GTDB): domain Bacteria; phylum Pseudomonadota; class Gammaproteobacteria; order Burkholderiales; family Burkholderiaceae; genus Mycoavidus; species Mycoavidus cysteinexigens_C. Next base: position 227 of record JASSUB010000082.1, on the reverse strand, counting down.
GCAGATGACTATCAACTCTGCGTCTTAACTCAGAAAAATCAATTATATTGCGAACCTCTGAGCATACCTCACCTTGAGGGAAGCCAATTATCTTTTCAAAAAGATACCTCTTCATCGAAAGATGCGATTGTGTTATCGATGCAAGATGGGATGCCAGATTTTTCTTTAAAAGCACCTCATTACACACAAGTCTGGCGATCCTTTACAGACAAGGCTTTCAAGCCACT
>JASSUB010000046.1:0-2277 GCA_031963205.1 Mycoavidus cysteinexigens | reverse complement strand
ATTGATTAATGCAATAAAATCAGTACTTTAAGCTGAGATGTGGCGGATTTTTTGCGAATCCCGGCCAGGGGTCAATACCTTCCTGTGCCGCGCAATTAACCCCGAGCATGCTGGTCTGACCGTCACCCTGAAAGACGTGCAGGCAGCTAGAGCTGCCCATCGTCGGAAAGTGCGGCAGGTCATTAAAGAAAAACGAGGGCGTGTCGTCGATCTGCTTCCGACCGCGTTGCGGCCGCCTACATCGCCATCGCTGAAATCGGAGATGACCTCATCACCACGGCCGCGTCTTCGCACCTATGTTGAGGACCAATGATGGCAGAACACAACGATGGCGAGCGAGCCGGAATCTTTATCATCACCCGTGAGCATCGCCGCTTCGCCGAGTTCGCCGACGCGGTACGCAAGCATCGCTACATCGGGGTCTGTCATGGGCCTGCAGGCGTTGGGAAAACACTGTCTGCACGGCAATACGCACGATGGGATGCCGCTGAGACTATGCTTAACGAGTGGGGGCCACGTGAGGAATCTGACGCGAAAGTCTATGCCGCACTCGCTCGAGCGCGGACAGTGTTCTACACTCCAACAGTGGGCATCACGCTCCGCGAGTTACGCAAGGATTTGCCGCGCCTAATCTCCCGCGCTGACATTTGTATCGAAGAACATGTATGCCCCGAAGGCGCTTCTCCCTCTAGGCATCGTAGCAATCATGTGGAAATGATCATCATTGATGAGGCCGAACGCCTTTCGACGACAGCGCTCGAATATTTGCGCGACTTGTTCGACCGAGATGGTTTTGGCCTAATCCTGATCGGCATGCCCGGCATCGATAAACGATTGTCCCGTTATGGGGGTGTAAGCTGGAGTGCGACGCGAAGCTGCGTCAATGATTGTTTCACCTGCCAGTAAGCAGGTAGAGAAACCGACTGTTCCGTCAGTCGTAGCCTATCGGCGCATGCGGGGTTGGTAACGAGCCTGTGTGGAGCCGCCGAGACAATGTAACCTGCTCATAAGAGCAGCACGTCACTCGTGAGAGGGATGTGCTATCTGCTAGCGCAAAGGCGGATCAGGTACTAGGCTGGGTAGTAAGGTTAATATAAGTGAACTGCTAATAAATGTCGTCAACATCAACAAGCCAAAGGCGCTGACAGGCTTGAGCCAAAAGGCACATGATCGGTTATTTCTTTTTCGGCTAGGGATACACGGACCCACAAGATCATCGGCAAATAGGCAGAACCTACCCTACTCGTGTCATTGACGTGGAACGCGGTAAACCCGACCACCGCCACTCCTTTGATTATCAAAGGTGGCAGGCAACCCGTAAGGGGCGCTGTTGGTGAAGCGGGCAGAGGATCGCAGAAAAAGCGAACAGCCGGAGTGTAATGCGCCGGATAGGGATTCTAACTTTGTCCTAACCTGAAAGGGTGCCTACTTCTGCGGGGTATAACAGTCGTAAGCAACTGAGACAAATCACGTAATCTGTAATACTAGATTACCCGAGGAAAGCATGAGAGTAACTGATAGCAAACAAATCGGTTCTGCGTCCTCGCACACTCCCCCAGATTGGGTTTCCATAGACTGGAAGCGAGTTCAAAGGAATGTGAGAGTTGTACAGCGCCGCTTAACGAAGGCAACACAGGAGAGCAACTGGCGTAGAGTGAAAGCTCTGCAACGGATGCTCACCCGCTCGTTCAGTGCGAAAGCATTAGCAGTCAAACGAGTGACCGAAAACCAAGGCAAACGAACTGCTGGCGTGGACAACAAACTGTGGGATACACCACAGAAAAAGTTCATAGCAATTGCCAGATTAAAGAAGCAACGGTATAAGCCCTCACCTTTGCGAAGGGTTTATATTCCAAAATCGAATGGGAAAGAACGCCCGTTGGGCATACTAACCATGCAGGATAGAGCGATGCAAGCACTCTATTTGCTAGCTCTTGACCCAGTTTTGGAATCGGTGAGTGATCTGAATTCATATGGATTTAGGAAAAACCGCTGCACCGCTGATGCGATGGAACAAATCTTCATCCTGATGGCTAAAAAGAACTCGGCCAAATGGGTGCTTGACGCAGACATCGAAAACTTCTTTGACCAAATTTCAGAAGACTGGATGCTCGACAATATCCGCACGGATAAATCGATGTTACAGAAGTGGCTGAAGTCCGGGGTAATTGACCGGGGGCAATTGCGGAGCACAACCGCAGGCGTACCGCAGGGAGGAATCATTACGCCCCCAACAAAATTGCAAACATTCTAGAATTTAGCCTGCGTATTCCCCGC
>JASSUB010000003.1:0-70066 GCA_031963205.1 Mycoavidus cysteinexigens | reverse complement strand
CTTAACACATTGCTTTGCTCGTAGCGTGAAATGCTTACGGATATGGCGTGTTAATCCCTTCATTAAAAGACGAGCTTGGCTCGATATACTGGCATCTTGCGCAAAAAATGCCTGCGCAGATGGGCTTTGAAATAACGCCACCAATTCTTTGTAGGTGCTAACCATCATGACGTTCACAAGTTGATCAATATCTTGCTGGTAGCGGGCCTGTAGACCCGCACTCACGCGCAGAGGTCGACCGCGCAGCAAAGCGGGCTTAAATTGATTTGTCCACGCTGCTTTTTTTCGGGTTAATAACTTACGTGCCATCGTTATCTTGGGATGCTTCGTCTTCTAGCTCTGCGCTTATCGCTTCTTCGATGCCCGTATACCCGCTGTCTGGGTCTTGTGTAATACGGCGGCGCTCGTCAATTCCATCGATTGCACCCGATTGAACTAAAACCGCCCCGGCTTCTGCTTTAAGCTTATTCACTTCGGCGTACTCTTTGGTTGTCATTGAGTCGAGCGGGTTCCATGAAACGGTCGTTTCAAATGGCTTAATTCCAAATTTAGGTGCAATCTCGGAGCGAATAACGAGTAAATGATGACGGTCTAATAGCAATGTCAGGTCGTGGGACTGGATGCTTTCCAATTCTTCGTGATAACTCGCTTCTTCAAATTCTCCTGTCGCGTTAAAGCCTTTCGGAGAGGTGCCGAGCAGCTTAGTAGCTGGCACGTTTGCCGCCGCCGCTACCAGCTGGTATTGCGTCATGATCACCGCATCAAAATCTGCTAAAGCCGTGTCGAATTGTTCAATTTGTTCTTCCGTGCCGACCACTTTGATGCCGTGGTTATCACGGTAATGCGCCCAGGTGGCGATGCGCTCTTCAAATTTCGCCTGGTTGGCAACAGCGCTTTCTACGTCCATATGGACGACGGTACTACGCTTAGACATAGCCAGCAGTGGCGCTTCATTGGCGGTACGTTCTGAGGCATACACCCGTTCAAAAATCTTTTGAGGTACTGACACGCCGCCGTAGTAATACGTCGGCTTGAGCACGTCGGGTACTTCGCCTGTACGGAAAATAATCAGGTGCGAATGGTGTATAGGCTTACCATTTATGCGCCAATACGTGGGTTCATAAAAATGGAGATTCGTTGGGTCTGTGACTGCCGCTGAGTTAAGCTCTGGAACAGTCCAATAAGGGTCAATCTGCCGAATGCCCTTGTAACTCCCAGGCGTCACCCCATCAGGGTTGAACGGCTTAGCGTAATAGTCTGGGTCAGTCGATTGGACAATGAACATAGCAATGCGAATCCCAAATATCCGGCCCATACGCACAAATTCGCGCATGTGGTGATTCACTCTAAACCGCTTATCTTCCTTGCGAATAGCATCAATCACGCCCGCATCGATGCCTTTACCGTCATTCACCGTCACTGTGTAGCCGTTACGAATCGCATCTTTAGCAGGCATCCCGCATGCTTTATCAACGAGCCAATGCTGCGCAATCAACGCGCAAAGTTGGTGGCCAATAAAGCTTTGTGATGAATACCAGCCAACCTGAGCCGCTGGCATATTCTGTTGTCGTAGCGCGTACACCTGCTTAACGCTATCGGCCATATCGTTGGCATCCATTCCCACACCAGACGAAACGAAGTCAGCGGCGGTTCGTTGAAATGCCGATGCCTGTAAATGTGTCCACACCATACTTTGATGCTTACGTACATCGTGCTCGGTCGAAAAAAAACCCCCGGATTTTTGAATCTCGGGGGTTTGGGGTGAGTCGGGTTTGCGGCGTAGCCAATTGAACATATCGCTCCGTATCTGGCTATGAATTTTGACATACCAAAAAATAAATAATTCAAGCAATCATCATATTGCGCGCCTCCCCATCACGTTTGTTTTCAGCCAGTGTCGTAGCAATTTTGAGCACAATAAGCAAAGTAATAACAGCGAGCGGAACGCCAACACCGACTAATGGAGAAACGGTTAAAAGTCCGGCCTGAATAGCGATTACCCATATTGACAGTAGGCTCGTTGCACTTCGTGCCAGTTCTCTTATTCTGCCCTCTTCTGGGAAAAGGGCATCGGCTAATGCTTGTAAAGGATTGGCCGATCTCTCTTTTGTGTCGTGGATAGGTTCGGCATTCGCGCACGGATGGTTAGAAAACGGGATCATCGGCGCGGTGGTGTGGAGAGTGTTATGTATATTCATCCGACTAAACCTTTAGATTGTTATGGCTCTTATTGCGGGTAAGCACAGATCGCTTTAATCTAAATCGAAAAAACCGCGTGATTTCTTTTCTTGCGGCGCAAAACGTATCATGAGCGCATCCGCAAGATTGGGTGAGCGCGTCCCTTCTGGGGTCTTGTCTACTAAAATTTTGCCAACACCGTTAATCGTGTAAGTCGGCTGTGAAAGCTCAATTATCAGTCGCGCAAGCGCTGGCAATGAACTCGATAGTGAAATAATGTCGTCAGCCTCAAAAGGGCGTTGATCAGCAATGGCCCGATGCGTTTTCTGAAACCGGGTACGTAAGGCCCACCAAGATTGGGCTTTTAGATTGGCAAAAAAATCTTGATTCGTGCGCCCGTTTATCATTTCTTTGTCTGGGTTCACGACGCCACTTGAACCGCGAAACGGTGCAACGATTATTTCCCGTGCGCCGCGTTGTTTGCGACCTTCATTAATTACTCTGGCATCACCGCGAACGCCGGCACCAAGGCCATCAGCGTCGTAGTTAAACGAGTTGTAACCATGCGTATCGCAAAGCCTGAAGGCTTTTTCTACCGTTTTATAAATATCGGAGCCTTCACCTGTCCATGCTTCAAGGTAATCGACTAAGACCCCATGTGCGCCGCAAAACGCATTGAGATCGACACCTTCATCTGCTACGTCAAGCGCACCGCTACGTATGCCAGTAGGCACTACACCGAGCTTTTTATGCGCGTCTATAGCGGACTGAATCCATTCACTCGGAATAAGAACCCCTTCAACAGAAGCGGTGTAACAGATATCGATTTCCTGCGCGACAATGACAGGGTTATCAATCTTGCGCTTTTGCTCTTCGTACCAGTGATCATCTTTACGCGGATCATCGCGCCAATGAAAGGTAAACACTGGAATCTTTCCAGTGTGCCTTTTTTGCGCAAACGGATTAGCCATGCCATTGGCTGATGAAATATCCTGGCGGCAGTTCGTTGTTTGCGACAAGGCCGCATCGACGAGTAACGGGCGTTCAATATGCGCCGCTTCATCGACAAAATAAAAGCTCGCTCGATCACCGCGGCCAATACCGTCTCCCGCTTCGCCTGTCATTACTGACGCCGTTTGCGGGAAATAGATACGCATATGGGGCGCATGCTTGAGAGGATCCCAACCACCCCGAAATTCTGGCGGTAGCAGCGCTAAAAACATGCGCGCCTTGTGAAATAAGGATTTGGGAGAACCGATTTTATCTACATATTCTTCTTTGCGGGAGCCAAATCCCGCCACTACGCCGTCATGAAAGAGGCAGATCGTCGCTGCTACAGCAATCGTTAGCCAACTTAGCCCCATGTCGCGGGATTTTTCCGTGAGTCCTGGAGACTGCGTGCGCCACTTGTCTAAAAACCAGTCAACCCACTCTTCTTGTTTCGGGAAAAGTAGAAATGGTATTGCCGCAGGCAAATTGCGCTCAACATTGCGTGGGTCAAATGTCATGCCCCAATCGATAATGAACTGCGCAGGGTGGTCGCGGTAGAACGCCTTTAATGCGGGTAGCGCTGATGGGTTCGCACGAATTCGCCGCAATCTCTCTGCTCGCCATGCAAACACCTGTACATAATCAGGGTGGCGAAAATCAAACGGAAACGGAAGTGGCATCTCACGAACTCATAGCCTGCTGATACATTTTGCGGCCTTAACTGGATCGTTTATTATGGCCTCAGCAGAATTCAAGTTGCATTTAATACACGTTTGGGCCACAATGTAGCTCAAATGGTGGAGGAAAATCATGTCTGTAAATGCTGTAGTTCGCGCTCGAATCGACGAGAAAATTAAGGAAGAAGCCGCCGCCGTGCTGGCGACGATAGGGCTAACCGTGTCTGATGCTTTCCGTATTTTGTTAACTCGCGTTGCTCATGATAAGAAGCTGCCATTTGAGCCGCTGGTGCCGAACGGTACTACTATCGAAGCAATGAAAGAAGCACGCCTGGGTAAGCTGGAAACGGTGACGCTTGACGATCTAAAAATGGTGCTGGATGCGGGCAATTAAACAGACCAACCAATTCAAACGAGACATAAAACGCGAAGCCAAAGGCCCGCATCGACAGGCGCTACAAAGTAATTTTGTCGCTATTGTCTCCGCTTTGGCAAATGATCAGACGTTGCCCCAGAAGCACCGCGACCATGCACTAACCGGAGATTGGGCGGATCACAGAGACTGCCATATCAAACCAGATTTAGTACTTATCTACCGCAAGCCGGATGACACAGAGTTACAACTCATTCGCCTTGGCTCGCATAGCGAGCTTGGTTTATAACGACATAAGAATTTTATAAATTCATCATCTGCTGATAAATCTTTGCGGCCTCAACGGGATCACTGGTTACGGTAGTAATGGATTGCATAGGGCCGCCGTTTGCGCCTGTTAATTCAACGTGCTGCCTATCTGTCCAGCCTGCTTGAGATTTAAGAAAAAAAATAATCGATGTGGTGTCGCCCCCAATTGCTTTTTTGTAGAGCGTTTCAGCAACCTTCGCAATGGCCTTCGACTTTCCGATTCCCAGCTCCATAGAAAAATGCTTACGTAGCGTAGGCTCACAAATGGATTTTCCTTTAGGGTCTTTAATGAGCAAACAAATATCTGAATGACGCAGGCCAAAGGCGGCCAATTGCATAGCTAGCTTGCGTTGTTCTTCGTTGGATTTGAAGGCTAAGCGACCAGCGCCAGGACGTTTTCCGCCCGATTTATTCTTCACACCCGGCATGTGTCATCTCCATGCATTTCTCCTTAACTAAATCGCGCCCATCTCCGCCAGTGCTGCCCGTTTGCCTGTAAATGCTTGCCAACGGTGGATAATCACATCGCAATATTTCGGGTCTAGTTCCATTAGTCGGGCAGATCGATTGTGCTTTTCACACGCAATCAGCGTAGAACCGGAGCCGCCAAAGAGATCGAGTACCACATCACCACTCTTGCTACTGTTGCAAAGCGGATACTCGATGAGTGCTACTGGTTTCATGGTCGGATGGACATCGTTTCGCTGTGGGCGGTCGAAGTGCCATACCGTTGTTTGCTTGCGGTCAGCGTACCAACGGTGCGCCGCGGTCGGCTTCCAGCCGTACAGTACCGGCTCATGCTGCCATTGATAGTCCTGCCGTCCTAATACGAGCGATTGTTTGACCCAGACGCAGCACTGCGCCATCTTGAAACCTGCATCGGTCATTGCCGTGCAAAAGTTGTTGCCTTCCTTGTCTGCATGAAACACGTACAGGCTAGCACCATCTTTTGCTACGGCAAACATCGCACTATAGGCAGCCAGCAAAAATTGATAGAACGCCCCCTTGCTCATGTTGTCATTCTGAATCGTCAGCTTCTCTGCCGTGCCTCCCTCGTAGGCAACGTTATACGGCGGGTCTGTGATAATTAGGTCAGCTTGAGAGCCATTCATCAGCCGTTCTACTTCCGTTATGTTGGTACTGTCACCACACATAACCCGATGATTGCCACATACCCAAATATCGCCTGGACGAGAAATAGCAGCATTGGCGACTTCAGGCGCATCGTCATCATCGGTCAGGCCGATATTCGTATCTAGTTCAAATAGTTCGCCTAATTCCTCAAGATCAAATCCAATCAGATCAAGATCAAAGCCATCAGCCTTCAGTTCGCCAAGCTCTAGCGCCAACAATTCCTTATCCCACCCGGCATTTTCAGCAAGTTTATTGTCTGCAATGATATAGGCGCGTTTCTGCGCCTTGGTCATGTCGGCAATTTCAATGCACGGCACTTCAGTTAAGCTGAGTTTGAAAGCAGCCAGCAGGCGGCCATGCCCGGCAATAATGCCGTTTTCGCCATCAATCAGAATTGGGTTAGTCCATCCGAACTCACGGATACTCGCGGCGATCTGCGCTATTTGGGCGTCCGAGTGAGTGCGCGAATTCCGAATGTAGGGAATCAGCATTTCAATCGGGCGCATTCTAATAGTCAAATCGCGCATAAATTCCAGCCAAAAAAAGCGAAACCCGCGCCATATTGGGACGGGCGCGGGTTTCAAAATCACCCGAAGGTGATATGGGGAGAAAGAGGTAGAAACGCAAAAAGCCCGCGCTTGGCAGGCTTTTGACGTAGGTATGACGTGTATCTAATATTAACAATTATTGTGTGATTTTCACACAATGTCAAGCTATTTCTTCAGTTTCAAGCAAATCAAGCTCAGCAAAGCGATTTTCTATGACTGCCCATGCCTTACACTCGACGCCTATTTCTTTTGTTTTCGGGTTGCCAGTAATCCATCGGCGAATGGCGCAATGGTGATTGCTAACAGTATTGATATGAGCGCCAGAACGCTTAGCAATTTCAGTTAGGTTTTTGCACTTCTTGTTGAAGAGCTTCTCAATAATTGCACGCCTCACTTGGTAATGAGAGAAACCAGACACGTAGGCAGAAGAGGCCTCTGTTAGCCAAATGATGGCGGTGCGCCACTCTTCATTCACCTTACGCTTTGCGCAACATGATCTTCCACAATCACAAGGAATATCTGGCGGGGCAGCACGTGCGATTAATACCGCTAGATGTAAGTCAGACAGTTCCCATAATTCGCGTTTGATCTGACCAGCTTGACCCGCTCCATCAAGACCTACTAACCCCATCCCTTCTTTAGCAGGCTCACCACGTAGCCGTTTAGCCATTAACGTTTCGCCATACTGTTGATAGGAATAGCTCAATGCAAAACGCACGATATCGAAAGCGCTCTTAAATTTAATCTCCATTTCTCTACCCTATGTAAACCAGATTTAGATTCCTGCTCACCCATTGTTTAATGCCCGACTAAGGAGGCGAGATTTTCATATCGAGCGGCCTTTGTCGGCTAACTCGCCAGGGTAGTGAAGTAAGAATATTTGCCATTTTTATATCGAAAAAAATCAAATCAAATTCAGCGATTTCTTGCCTAACTACGTTGAGCATGATTCTGTAAAGCTCTTTTGCTTTCCCAATCGAAAACAACAAACTCGCCACCGTCCTCGCGTAATCGGTCAATGATTCGCTCTCCAAGAAATGATTTAAATCCAGGTTGTATGCGGCCTGCATCTTCGTAGTCATCAAGGGGAATATTGGCAAGCAGCAAAGTTGGCTTACGCTTTTCGTAGCGCTCGTTGAGCACATCGAACAAAATCAGCTTTTCAGCATCAGAACCGAACTGTTGGCCGACCTCATCAAGAATGAGCAAATCTGGAAAAACCAATGCCGCAATCGCTTGGCTTTCGGTTTCTTCGCTGTCTTTGCGCCACGTTTGTTTAATGCGTCGAACTGCTCGTAGTACTGAAATAAAGAGTACCGTGCGGTTGTATCGATGCATGATGCGCAGTCCTATACCTGCCGATAAATGGGTTTTTCCTGTCCCTGGCTTTCCTACGAACACGGCGGAGCGTCCTGTTTTCAACACATCATCAAACTCATTGGCATAAGCCAAAGCAAATGCTAGTGCGCGCTTTTGAGAGGGTGTTTCTGCAATGAAATTTTTTAAGCTGCGGTTTTGAAACCGCTTAGGGATACCGGCATCGCCGATTTTTCTTTGCCATGTTTGCAACTTTGCTTCACGGTTTTTTTTCTCTACCTCGGCTCTTTCCCGTGCCTGTGCCTCTGCGTTACAAGTCGGACACGTCGACCAAATAGACTTAATGAAACACTTAGCCTCATATCTGCCATGCTTATCACAAGCATCTATGCGAGTTTTAGGTTCAACGTAAATGCCAATCTCTTTTAATAGACTCATAGCTTCCCGCCTGTGCCATAGTCGAGATTGTCAAAATTTTCTGCCCTCGGCTGCTTTGATTTGACTTGCGTATAGGCTTTTGCCTGAGCGGTATCCGCTAACTTGGGAATAAGATAGTTAAGATGAATACGTTGCTCTGGCCTGGCATGGCAGTGTGCAGCCTTTGCCGCCGCAAGGATCTGCGCGTCGGAATAGTTGGGTATAAGCTCCGCCCAGGTCGACATTTGCGGATTGGCATCAATGTCCATTGTGCGTAACTGTTGGCAAAGCAGCCCAATACGGTGTTCTTTCGCTGATAGGGTTACGGGCTGTTCTTGTTCTTGCTGAACTAACACTGCTACGTTAGTAGTAGTGTTAGTAATGGTGTCTGGTTTATGGTTAGCCGTTTCAGATTCATTACAGGTGCGTTCTTGTTCGCTACCTGTTCGCGTTGCAGGTGCGTAACAAGGGTATTCTTGTTCTGTCTTTGTGACCATTGCCGGTGCGTTCTGGCTGCGCTGCAGCGTGTCTCGCAACTGTGTAATCGTTGCGTCCCATTTCGGCCTAATACCAAGTACTCGAAGCTCATCAAATAATTGGCTGCGTTCTTCACGATGTCGGCGCATCCGCTCTTTCTCATGAACGGCTTTTTGCTTACGCTCGACGCTCCCCTCTTGATATCGGTTTATCTCCTCATCGCATCGTTTATTGTGCCAACCATCTTCTTGCAGAATAAAAAACTCATTGAGTACGGTATTCACTGTCTCGCGCTCTTGTTTGGTTCTTGCGCTTACGAGGCGTTGCACCTCCTCTAACTTGGCTGGTAGCGGCTTTTCGCTCGCATAATATTTCCTGAGGAGTCGGCTATATGCTGCGTCTTCAATAAAGCTTAGATGGGCAGTGGCCTCAGCGTAATCGCCAATGTGATGTTCGTAGTAGTTCATTTGGCTTATTCCAGAAATAGGCCCGGTGGTTGGATATTAGGCGATAACCAAATAGACTCCACACGCACCCGCGCCCCATCTGCATAGGCTTTTCGATCTCTTCTTTGCCAATCCGCATAAAGCTCGTCATACAATGCGCAGCGATAGCCCGACAATACGACCATACCGGCCACCTGCCGCAGTACAGCGGCTAGCTCGTAGTGTTGCTGCTCGCTCATTTCATAGCGATAATCCGCTCCTTTGTCACGCGTACTTGGCACATAAGGCGGGTCAACATAAAACAAAGCATCTTCACGATTTTTATGTTGATCAATAACCTTTAATGCATCTTTATTTTCAATCACAATGCCGCGCAGACGATCGATTAAAGCTTCAAAGTTAGCCGGTAAATTTCTCCAATCATGCGCTGGCGTCGTACCTGATCGATTTGAATTAGCTCGAAAACCGGTCTTGTAGCCAGTAGCCGACGCGCTGCAAAATCCCATAAATGAACGTACTAATGTTCTACGAGCCTGCTCAATAGGGTCATCCGCGGGCGTATAGCTCATATGGAATTCTTCACGCGCAAATGGTGTCAATTCGATCTTTTCCCTAAGTAAAAGGCCGTCATCGCGCATCACATGAAATAAATTAACGATCTCGTTATCCAAATCATTGTAGATTTCAGCGTATACCCGCGGTTTCCTGAGCAGAACCGATGCCGCGCCGCCGAATGGCTCGACATAAATTTGATGCTCTGGAAAATGCTCAATAATCCAATTAGCTAAGCGCCATTTTCCACCGTGGTAACGTAGAAGCGGGCGTGATGGTGTATTCATTGCAAACATCAACCTTTACGGGTGGCCGTACTCATACTGATAAAAAATAGAACGTGCTTTCATATCGCCGGATTTTGGAATAATCTAGGCAAAAGGATATTGGGAGAAAGCCACAACACCTCAGTACGATGCACTGAACCGCCACCATGGGCGGCTGCTTGTGCCTGCTTAGTCACGCGCCGCCAGTTTATGAGCTTAGATTCGTATAAGTCGTGCGCATAGGCCGATAAAATAACCATCCCTTTTAACTTTAGTATTGCTGCTAGAAGCTTTGCGTGATCGTCATTGGTCATTTCATGCCGATAACATGCGCAGCTTATTTGGCGGGTTCCGTGCATATATGGCGGATCGATATAAAACAGCGTTTTGGGGGTATCGTACATATCTAGTACTTTTAGAGCGGGCTTGCTATGCAATACCACTCCTTGCAGGCGCAGGCCGAATGCTTCTATGCCTGATGGCATACGCTCCCATACTCGTGTTACTGAATTTTTGCGTTTGATATTGACTTTAAAGCCAGTACATTTTTTAGTTGCTCCTGCCGATCCAAACCCCATTTCCGCCCGGATCAAGGTACGACGAGCGCATTCAATAGGATCATTACAAGGCTTTGAAGCAAGGCGAAATTCAGATTCTGAATAAGGCGTCAGTGTTAATAATTCAGTGAGCTTGGCCCGCTGCTCGTCGTTCTGCAACACGCGCATAACGTTTACTATTTTTTCGTCCAGGTCGTTGTAATATTCCTTGTTGCTGCGCTCTTTTTTCATTAACACAGAAGCCGCGCCGCCAAAGGGTTCTACATACGTGTCGTGATCCGGGAAATGGCTAATAATCCATTCAGCTACACGCCACTTTCCGCCGTGATACGTCATGACTGAGCGCGATGGCGTATTTATTCTGCGCTCTCCATTTAGTTCTCGCTGCATCAACTCATCTCGCATCAAAGTATTTATCTTGTGTTGTCTCTTCTGCTTAGGCAAAAAACCTTTTAAATCTGCACAACAGATTTTTCTGTGTAGCGTTCTGGGTAAAAAATTTGCATTTCTGTTACCTCATTGTCGAAGAACTTGACCAATTTCTCAGTTAGCTTTTTAGATGGCGTTTGATGACCGCGTTCTATGCGACTTAAGCTGCTTGGATTCATTCCAGTAGCTGCGCAGACATGAGCGATTGTCATCTTGCGTTTCTCGCGTACTAGGCGAAGAGGAAATTTCATAAAATTGCCTTGCATATATAAATTGCCTTAAAAGCATATTAACATATTAGCGCAAAATTAATTATTTGCCTACAGGGCATTGCTTAATATGCATATATTCATAGACAATCGAAGATATGAGCCATATGAATCTCGGAAAAAACATTAGAAAACTGCGCAAAGCCAAGAAGATGACAATTCTTGAGCTCGCAAATGCAGTGGATACCGACACGAGCAATATTTCACGCATTGAGAGTGGGAAACGAGAACATCATTCTCTAGACATGCTCAGTCGCATTGCGGCTGTGTTGGGTGTTGGTTTGCCTGATTTATTAGCACCCGAGGTGGGCGTAGACGAGATTATCATCCGCGACCGAGTACCTTTAATTTCATGGGTAGCCGCTGGAAATTGCTGTAAAGCCGTAAGTAAGTACTCTCTCGAAGACGTCGAAGAGTGGCTTATATGCCCTGTCAGGCATGGGGAACGCACATACGCCTTGCGCGTGAAGGGTGATAGTATGTTTAACCCTAATGGCAAGCCATCCTTTAGAGACGGTGAATTTATTTTTATTGACCCAGATCGCGACCCCTTGCATAAGTCATTAATCATTGCACATCTCAATGATGAAAATACAGTTGCCTTTAAACGCTTGTTAATTATGCTTGATGGCGACAAGATACTTGAAACCTTGAATCCTGAATGGCCAGACAGAATTTTCCACGTGAATAACAACGCTACGATTTGCGGTGTAGTGATCGCCCGCATGGAAAGCTTTGAGTGATTCTGATTGTTTTAGCCATTACCTCCCAGCTTTGCCTGAATCGCTTTCTCCTTCGCCCAATTTCATCCCCCAAGAAAAATATAATCGATTGATTTATAAAGGTTTTTAACCTCTATTTGAGGAATAATGACCTGTTGAAGTCCAAGTTTCCCCGCGCGTTGAGACTTCAGTTTTTTGCTTCTTTTGCATCATATCCTACGGCCAGCAGGCCGATCGCCCCCTCCCTTTATTAAACATATTAGCCCGCCCTAAGAGCAAGTTGAGCTCAACATTGCCAAGCATTTAAGAAAGCTAATAGCAACTTCCCAGTACCCGCCTCCAAAAAATACCTGCCATCTGTCTCTTTTGCACAATATTTATTGCCTCAAAAGCAATAAATATTGTTGACAATTTAATTTAATTGCTTAAAATGCAAATAAATTGTTGTCCACAAGGCACTTTAAGTAATGTTTACGAAACTTAAAGCGGTAGGCATTCATGAATCCGTTTTGACTAACTTTTAGCAGTGCAATGGGATAAGACCATGACAGAAGTAACCCCAAAAACAGCGCCAGATAAGAAGTTTGAACTAGTCACCGATGATTTTATTGAATTTCGCCTACAAAAAAATAATTGCCCTTCGCAAAAGGCTGCTGTATGAGCCGAGCTAAAAGAGGCAACGGTTCTCCCGCCTTCGAGGAGAGGCTAGACACCTCTCTAAGGGCGGAAACCTTCCCACTCATAAAGTGCCGTATCACAGTCAAAACCAAAGATAGCAATTATGACTATGAGGGTTTATTTCCTTCAACCTGTGAGGCCCTGATCGCCGCTACTCAGCATATCGAAACGCATCCCTGCAAATTGAACGTAAAGGCGTTGCCATGAAAAAATTCCTTACTGACTTCATCTATTACGTGCGTCGCGGCTACGGTATCCGCCGCGCATGGGAACTTGCCAAGGTGACGTTGCTATGAGCATTTATGACTTTCCATGCGCTGTTACCGCTGATCTGAATCGCTACCTCACACAATTTGACGAGGACGAGCGCTGGCAAGAAACAGTTGATGCGAGACAAGAAAAGCTACTTAGCGATGGGGGCGACTGCTATCCCTTTTCAACAGATAACGTGTCGCAGGCGATCTGCGATAGCGACATCAAAACCATCGCTACTGCGCTCAAAGCTCGTAGGCACGAAGAAGCCGGAAAAGCTCTCGCCACTTTGGTGAATGCATATTGGGAGCGTGAAGCCCGACGTTGGGCCGAGCGTGAGATTGAAAACGAACGTGCGAACGCCTGCTCAAGCTGCTGTGACCAAGGCTGCCGCTATTGCGAGGAATGACTGATGAACGCACCGAACGATGCCTTCTTGAGGACAAGACAGTCTGGCCTGGGGGGCAGTGACATTGCAACACTATTAGGTATCAACCCGTTCTCTACCAAGCTCGAACTCTATTTACAAAAGCGCGGCGAAATTGAACCCCAACCGGATAACAGCCGCACAAAAGCAGGCCGAGTCATGGAACAAGTAATTGCGGCGATGGTTTCGGAGCGCACAAGCAGCAAACTACGCCGAGTGAACAGAACATTGCGCCACCCCAAGCACGATTTTTTGATTGCACATATTGACCGTGATTTTGTCGGCATCCCGAAAGGGCTAGAAATCAAAAACGTTAGCCCACGCATGGGCTATCTGTGGGGAAAAGATGGACAGCCGGACTCTATTGCTGAGTACTACATCCCGCAGATCCATCATTACATGTTAGTTCTAGATTATCCAGCATTTGACGTAGCGGCCTACTTCGGCGGAGATGATCTGCGTATCTACCCGATGGAGCGCGATAAAGAGATGGACGAGATTATCGTTGGAACGGCTCACGATTTCTGGCACAAACACGTTCTAGCCGGTGTCCCACCCGAACCAGAATTTGACCACCATGCAACGCTACCGATGTTTAAACGGCTATATCCCGGCACCAACGGTATAACAATTGAAGCTGATGAAATGATCTTACATTGGGCCAAAGTCGCCCAAGATGCTGCAAAGCGTGCAAGCGAATATGAGAAGGTCGCAGAGGGGGCTAAAAATCACCTTCTGGCCTTCATGGGTGAGGCCGCCGCGCTGAAACTAGATAGCAACAAAATATTCCGTCGCAAATTAATCCAGAAGAAACCCTACACCATCGAAGCAAGAAGCTACATTGACGCCCGTTTTAGCACAACTTAGGAGTAAATAAGCATGACCGAAGTAACCACTATCAACCCCCTTAGGGTATCCGTTCCAGCCGAGTCTCATTCGGGAAACAGTGCTACAGCGCAAACCGACCAACAGCGGGCGATCGCGGAAGTTCAGGCGGCAATGATGATCGCACGGGCGAATCCTCGCAATGAAATTGTTGCGACAGATCGAATTCTTAACGCCTGCGCACGCCCAAGCTTAGCGGATGCTGCCGTATACACCTACGCAAAGGGCGGCTCTAATGTCAGCGGCCCATCGATTCGACTTGCCGAAGTTATGGTTCAGCAATGGGGAAACATGATGATCGGCACCCGTGAACTAGATCAAGCAAACGGCAAATCGACTGTACAAACCTATGCGTGGGACCTTGAAACCAACATCCGTCAAGAAATGACGTTTCAAGTACCTCACCTTCGCTACACGCGCAAAGGTTCATACAGGTTGGAAGACCCACGCGAAATATACGAATTAGTTGCCAACCAAGGGGCGCGGAGGCGACGTGCCTGCATCTTGGCCGTAATTCCTACCGATGTAGCCGAAGCAGCGGTTGCTCAATGCGAGGCTACTATGTGTGCCAAGGCAGATACCTCACCAGATGCGATGCAGAAAATGCTAACCGCTTTTGAAAAATTAGGCGTCACCAAAAAGCAAATCGAGAAGCGTATTCAACGCCGCCTCGATGCCATTCAACCGGCGCAAGTTGTCAGCCTCAAAAAGATTTACGCCAGCTTACGCGATGGCATGAGCACCCCCGCTGATTGGTTCGAGGCTGCCGAAGCAGAGGCCACATCAAAAGCAACTACTGCCTCTAGAACGGATGCAGTTAAAGCCAAGGCCCAAGCTCAGCGCGAAGCGGCACGGAAGAAAAGCGAGGCAGACCAACAAGATGACGCACTGCGCCCACTTGAGCAAGGCGGCCAGCAGCAATCATTCGGCGTCACCTTCACTCAAGTATCCGAGCAACTGCACAAAGCAAGCGATATTGACCTACTTGATGCAGCCGCCGACCTAATCGGCGAGGTGGAGGATTCTGCACACCGCGAAGAATTGAGCTGCATCTACCGCCAGCGCCGCGCTGAACTCGAGCAGGCATAAATGTGAGCAAGCACAGGGCCGACTGTAGGCAGGAGAGATTATTAAAATTTTTGCCTGCTGATTTTATAGAGATATTCTGCGCATCACACTGCGATTGCATGCCAGCCACAACGATTACGCGGATCGAATTTTCGTATGGAGAATAACAATGACCACGATTCTTATTGATCGGAAAATGTTGTTGAAAAAAGTCCCTTTGTCGGAGCGCACAATCTTTGATATGGAACAAGAGGGAGAGTTTCCACGCCGCATTGTGCTTTCTCCCCGAAAAGTCGCCTGGGACTTGGCCGAGGTCGATGAATGGATCGAGACACGGAAGTCGTCAGGCGATAAGCCTATGCGCCCAACCTCATTCCGATGGCCGTAACTGCTTGAGCGTCCACTCGTCAATCATGTCAGCCCAATCTTGCAACATAGCTGTACGCTGCTCTCGGTACTCTGCCTTATTGTAAACAGCTCTCACGCCCTTTTGCTCATGCGCGAGGCTCTTTTCGATCCAATCGCTGTTGTACCCAGCCTCGTGCAGCAACGTACTAGCAGTTCTGCGCAGATCGTGCGGCCCGAACTTAGCGAGGTACCTCCCCTCTTTCTGCGCTAGTTTGTACGTCAGCGTCAGCACCTGATTTAGCGTCGCACTACTCATTGGTTGGCTTGAATCGTACCGTGACGGCAACACATAGTCAGACCCACCCGCGAAAGTTTTTAGTGCGATAAAAATGTCCAACACCTGCCTGGACAGGAATACTAGATGTGGGTTGCGCCGCTTCATACGCTCTTTAGGTATTGTCCAGATCGCCCCACTGAAATTAATTTCGCTCCACATTGCGTTAGTCAGTTCGCTCTTACGAACCATTGTCAGCAGTAACAGCTTGGCTGCTGCCCGAATCGATGGTGTTGTGCCAATACGCTCGATGTACTGGTACATCAGCCCAATCTCTTCCGGTGTTAGCGCCCGGTCGCGGGGCTCAAACCTGGCAATAGTGGTCGGGCGTACCATTTCCGCCGGGTTCTTGACCTTCTGGCCGCGCTCGATAGCCCACCGATAAACCATCAACACCACCTCACGGACATGTACCGCCGTGGCTGGCGCGCCACGCGCCACAATGGCATCCGTCTGTGCCCGCAAATTCTCGTCAGTGATTTCAACCAGCTTCAGGCTACCAAACTTGGGCTTCAACTTAGGTTTTCCTATACCATGATCGTCGCTCAAACCCTTATGAATAAAGGCTTTGATTGATTTCAATATGGTACGGCAAGCATGATTTCCATGCTTATTCTGGTTAAAAATACCATGATTCAAATAGCTGCTTTTTCACCCTTCAAACCCTTATAAATAAAGGGTTTTATTGATTTTGATACCATGATCCACTGAAAAATCATGGCATGGTATAGAGCATTCGTCATGGCGCTAACCTAAAAAATACCATGTAAAATACCATGAAAAAATCATGCTTGAAGCTGCTCTGCTGTGCCAGAAAATGCTAGACGCAGACGTGAAAAAACCCGCAGTGACGCGGGTTTCGGAGGTTTTAATGCTTTTCAGTGCTAGCTACTGCCGGACCTCAAATCATTCCCATTCAATAGTCGCAGGCGGCTTTCCTGAAATATCGTAGACCACACGATTAATGCCACGCACTTCATTAATGATCCGGTTCGAGATTTGGCCCAGTAACTCATGCGGCAGATGAGCCCAATGTGCGGTCATAAAGTCTTGTGTTTGCACCGCGCGCAGCGCAACCACATACTCATAAGTGCGCGCATCACCCATAACGCCCACGCTTTTAACCGGCAGAAAAACCGCAAACGCCTGGCTGGTCAGCTCATACCACGACTTGCCTGTGTGCGGATCGATGGTATTGCGTAACGCATCGATAAAGATCGCATCAGCACGGGCCAGCAAAGCGGCATATTCGCGCTTCACTTCGCCTAGAATCCGCACCCCTAGGCCCGGGCCTGGGAACGGATGACGGTACACCATCGTAGCCGGCAAACCCAGTTCGATGCCTAATTCGCGCACTTCATCTTTGAACAGTTCGCGCAAAGGTTCAAGCAACTTTAAATGCAAGGTTTCTGGTAAGCCGCCTACATTGTGATGACTTTTAATTTTAGCGGCACCTGGCTTATTGCTGCCGGCCGATTCGATGACATCTGGATAGATTGTGCCTTGCGCAAGCCATTTTGCATCGACCAACTTACGTGCTTCGTGCTGGAATACCTCAACAAACTCCGCGCCAATAATTTTGCGCTTTTGCTCTGGGTCGGCCACACCAGTAAGCTTCTCAAGGAAGGGTCCGCTGGCATCGACATGGATCACATTCACCCCTAGATGGTTAGCGAAAGTTTCCATGACCTGCTCTGCTTCATTAAGCCGCAGTAAGCCATGATCCACAAACACGCATGTCAGCTGCGGACCAATTGCCTTATGCAGCAAAGCTGCCGCAACCGAGGAATCTACGCCACCTGAAATGGCTAAAATCACCCGCTCGTTGCCGACCTGCTGACGAATCGATTTGACAGCTTCATCAACATAGTCGCCCATAATCCAATCTGCACGCGCGCCACATACCTCATGCACAAAACGTGTCAGCAGAGCCTTACCCTGTAGTGTATGGGTAACTTCTGGGTGAAACTGAACGCCGTAAAAGCACCTTGCGTCATCCGCCATAGCTGCAACTGGACATGCATCCGTCGACGCAATCAGCGTAAAGCCAGGCGGCATTTCACTCACTTTATCACCATGGCTCATCCAGACTTTGAGCACGCTCTGGCCCGCATCCGTATGAAAATCTTCAATCCCGTGCAGGAATTTTGCATGACCATGCGCTAAGATTTCGGCGTAACCAAATTCACCCACATGACCATGCTCAACCTTGCCACCCAGTTGCTCGGCCATGGTCTGCATACCATAGCAAATCCCCAGCACGGGTACGCCAAGCTCAAACACAACTTGTGGTGCGCGCGGCGTATCGGCACCCGTCACTGAATTTGGACCACCCGATAAAATAATGCCCTTCGGGGCAAAATCACGAATGAAAGCCTCATCCACATCAGAAGGGTAAATTTCAGCACATACATGGGCCTCACGCACACGGCGGGCGATCAGCTGGGTAAACTGTGAACCAAAGTCAAGGATTAAAATTTTGTCATGCATCTGCATTTATTCCACGTGATAGTTCGGGGCTTCTTTCATAATCTGTACATCATGCACATGCGACTCACGAATGCCAGCCGAAGTAATTTCAACAAAACCAGCCTGCTCGTGCATTTCTGCAATCGTGCGGCAACCACAATAGCCCATACTTGCGCGTACGCCACCTACCAGCTGATATAAAATGGCGCTCACGCTCCCTTTATAGGCAACGCGGCCCTCAATGCCTTCTGGCACAAGTTTATCGATATTGACCGAATTGTCCTGAAAATAACGATCGGCGGCACCATCTTTCATGGCACCCACCGAACCCATGCCGCGATAAGATTTATAGGAACGGCCCTGATATAGAAATTCTTCGCCTGGCGCTTCGTCAGTACCGGCGAACATACTTCCCATCATGACACTATGCGCCCCCGCGGCTAACGCCTTGGAAACATCTCCCGAATAACGCACTCCGCCATCGGCAATCACCGGCACGCCGGTACCCGCCAGCGCTGCAGACACATTCGCAATCGCAGAAATCTGCGGCACCCCAACCCCAGCAATAATCCGGGTGGTGCAAATTGAGCCTGGGCCGATGCCCACTTTGACTCCGTCGGCGCCATATTCAACCAAAGCACGCGCTGCATCGGCCGTGGCAATATTGCCACCCACCACTTCAATTTGCGGAAAATGCTTTTTAACCCACTGCACGCGTTCAAGCACGCCGAGGCTATGGCCATGAGCCGTATCCACCACAATCACATCCACGCCTGCTTGCACCAGCAGCTCAATACGCTCGTCGTTTTCTGGGCCAACCCCAACGGCGGCGCCAACCCGGAGTTTGCCCTGCTCATCCTTGCATGCATCTGGATGTTCCGTCGCTTTCAAAATGTCTTTAACGGTCATTAAGCCGCGCAATTCAAACGTATCATTCACCACCAATACTCGCTCAAGCCGATGGCGATGCATCAATTCCTTAGCTTTAGCAAGCGGCGTTCCCTCTGGCACCGTAATCAAACGCTCTCGAGGGGTCATGATGGCGTGCACAGGTGCGTCCAAGCGAGTTTCAAAACGCAAATCACGATTCGTTACAATGCCAATAAGTTGCGCGCCTTCAACGACAGGAAAACCGGAAATACCGTGCTGTTGCGACAACGCCATGACATCGCGCACTTTGAGATGAGGCGGCACGGTGATCGGATCACGCACAATGCCAGACTCGAAGCGCTTGACCTTAGACACTTCACGGGCTTGTTCAGCCGCTAGCAAATTTTTGTGAATGATGCCAATTCCGCCTAGCTGAGCCATAGCAATGGCAAGCCGGCCTTCGGTCACGGTATCCATGGCCGCGGACACAAGCGGCATATTTAGCGTGATGCGGCGGGTGAAGTTGGTTTTAAGGGAGGTTTCTCGTGGCAGTACATTGGAAAATGCGGGCACGAGCAATACGTCGTCAAAGGTCAGTGCTTTTTGGAGGAGGCGCATAAGATATCCTGGAGGCGCAAAAACGGATTATACGCGATTCTTTAGCGCTAACCTAGCACCTGCCAGGCATCGACTGAATATTTTTTTCGATTTATGCGTGCCATCTACGCCCCTCAGGCCGTCCCATGCGCCCCTTTTCTACACGCCGTTGCCGCGCGAGCTTGGGGTCTACTTTTAAAGGCCGGTAAATTTCAACTCGATCATCTGCCGCCAAGACGGTCTCTAATGATTTAAGTTTGCCCCATATCCCCACCGCCTGCGTTGCTAAATCAAGCTCTGGATAAAGTTGCAAAATACCCGATGCAAGAATCGCTTGATGCACTGTCGCGTCTGCTGGCAGGGTTATTTTCAGTACGGTTTGCTGCTCGGGCAAAGCATAACAAACTTCGATTTCAATCTTAGCAACCATATTTAGTTTGTGCGCGCTTCACAAAAGACTCAACAAAAGTATTCGCAATATGATTGAACACGGGTCCAATCAGTTTACCTAGGATCACACTGGCAAATTCATAATGCAATGAAAATTCGACCTTACACGCGTCAGCACGTAACGGCGTAAAGCACCAGTAGCCAGTGAATTTTTTAAATGGACCATCGGCAAAGACCATATCGATGCGGTTTGGCCGCTGCTGGGTATTACGGGTTGTAAAATGCAGCTTGATCCCTTTGAATGTAATATCAATCTTGGCTTTCATCTCGATCGGGCTTTGTTCAAAAATCTCAACCCCGCCACACCATGGTAGGAAATTTGGATAATCGGCAACATCGTTGACAAGGTCGAACATTTGTTCGGCCGCGTAGCGGACCAAAACGGTTTTTTGAACATCCGGCATAAAGGTTTAAGTAAAAAGGACGCGCAGTTTGCGCAAAATCGACAGCATAAGGTAAGCGGCTTTGTTAGAATGATTATTTTAGCCGAAGTATACGTTCTCTCTCATCATGAGTATTAGTAACAATAAAAAAGCCCTCTTCGATTACTTTATTGAAGATCGCTACGAAGCCGGCCTCGTCCTCGAAGGGTGGGAGGTTAAGGCGATTCGCGCTGGCCGCTCACAGATTAGAGAAAGCTATGTCGTCATCCGCAATGCTGAGTTATTTCTAATCGGCGCACATATTAGCCCGCTCTTAAGCGCCTCGACCCATATCCGGCCAGATCCGGTGCGCACCCGTAAACTGCTGATGCATGCCACGCAAATCAAACGCCTCATCGGTAAAGTTGAGCAGCGTGGCTATACGCTTGTACCGTTAGATTTGCATTATACGAAGGGACGGGTCAAATGTGAAATTGGTTTGGCTAAAGGTAAGAAGGAGCATGATAAGCGGGAGACTGAGAAGCAGCGGGACTGGGCGCGGGAGAAAGCTCGGTTGATGCGTAATGGTGCATGACTTTCTTAAGGGAAAAAATACTAGCCTATGCTTACCCCGTCATCAAAAATTGATTTGACTGCGTTGCGAAAACTTTAAGGTTGCCAATAAAATTGATGGCAACCTTAAAGTAGATAGTCATTGTGATTAAAACTAGCTAAAACGCTTATTCATAGTGACCGATTGTGAAGCCATATACGCCTGCCTGTTTTGCGCTTCTGGTTATGCCCCAAAATGAGTCATCCTCTTTTTCTCCCTGTTTCAACCATTTTATATCACTGTATTTCCGTTTACTCCCGGGAGTTGCATTAGCAAAATAATATTTTGCACTAGCGTTCAGGACACGCTTCACATCAGCGTCAGTTGGCTGCAGCCCCAGCCTACTCAATTCTGGTATTTCTATTACCAAATCGGACATGGGAAAATAAAACCACAATTGAGGTTCAATTACTTTATCGTAACCACCCAGTGTCTTAATTTCATATTGATAGGGTTTGGGTCGACCCAAACAGATTTGGAGATTTGATACGTCTGAGTTAGGCAATTTAAAAGTCAACTGAGCCGCGCCATCGTCAGCTAAAAGGGTTTGCTCAGAACCCTCTACCTTAGTCCAATATTCATAATCCTCAGGACAACCCAATTTTGCCGGCGTAGAGTTGTCATCATAACCACAGCCTGCGATCCAACTTGCCGTAACCAGTAAACTTATTAATACCATTTTTTTCATATTTCCCCCGTAAAATTAGACTTTTTGGGCCAGAGATAATTTAGTCAGTGCTGAATAAATCGTTTTGCGTACTATTTAATCTAAAAACTCAAACCAACAGTAAAGGTATGACGGAATAAAATGGATAAAAGAAAGACGTAAAAAAGCCGAAGCTTTCTGAGGATCATTCGTAAGTTATGCCCGGCGCCACAGAGCACAGCGTGCAGGGCATCGCCTAATGCCCCTTTAAGCCAATTTCGGCCGAGCTTCCCGTCCGCTTTCATATGGCCATCGTAGGGACTGGCTGGCCGCAAATCCTTTACCACAAAAGAACTTACGAATTATTCAGGGCCGACTAATTACTCAAAAAATCTTTTTAAAAAAAGAAAAATACCATATTTTTAATAAATTAGAAAAGTTATTTTTCTTTCTTTTTTGGAGGGGCGAAATTAAATTAGCCCAACCCCGTTGAGGCCAGTTGGAATTGTGAACAAGGTACTATGAACCGCAACCGGTTTGCGGTGGGTCCAAAATAAAATTTGAGATTGCCATTTTCTCAGCAATCTCAAATAAATAAAACTACAAGTAGGCGGTGGCATACTCCTACCACCTTTTACTCTATATTGCTTTTTAGCCTTTATTTTTTGCTTTATTCTTAGCTTTTATGTTTTATGGCCTATTTTTATTTGGTTTATCTTTTCTTTTTCTTATCAAAGGCAATTCAGAAGGTGATTGCGGTTCGGGAAATACCTCGCTTTTTTCACTGTTAGCGCCGCTCGCAATGGTACTTACATGTGCCTCGTGTTGGCTTTGAACCCTCATCGTTTGCTTCACACCACTCATCGTCTTTGTACGCGTTGTACTGGTAATAATTTTTTGGATGGTTTTTCCGTCCTTCTCGCTCACCTCTGAATGTGTCTCTGTTTGGCCATCCTCACTTAATAGTGCACCATCTGTACGGTGTTGATCGAGAACGGCACTTCCTGCGTCCGTCCATGATGATGCTGACGAAGATGGTGACAACTTTGTAACGTGATAAGTCTCCTCGATATCATGTGAAATATCTACCTCAGGGTCACGAGCATCACTATGTTCTATCTGTTCCGTTATCTGCCAGCCATATTTACCTACAGAGTTCGCTTTTCTAGTAACAATCCAATAGAGTTTGTCACCGCCTTGATCATACGGTAAAAACTCATGACCTGGAGCATACTTATTTAAAAGCGCCGTTACTACTTGATCGCCGGATTTATGCTCTTGATTTTCTTCATCAGTCCAAACATATTCAATACTGCTCTTTAGAATTTTTTGAATTCCGTCAAGCTCGTCTTTTTGCTCTACGTGAAGTCCTTGCAATCGAGGTAAGATTTTTCGCAGTTCGTCTGTCGGAGCCGCGACTTTCAAGTTAAGGAAGGCCAGTTTTCCATAGCTATCCTGATCCGTTGTGCTAATCGTATATTCATGAACTCCCGACTGAATCAAAGAGATCTCGAAATTTGGGAACTCTGTTGTTTTAGGCAATTTAAAACTTAACACAGCAAAGCCGTTTTTGGAGCGAAGCGTCTGCAGTTCTTTATGACCTTGCCCGTTCCAAATCCATTTTTCTTCATGCTCACTAGCAATAGAAGCAGCGCCTACCGTGCTCAATGCGCTAGAGTGTCCAGCATGAGCACCACTACCAGTAGACGCGGCACCCGCAGCGTCCGATGCATTAGAGGATGCAGCGCGATCGCCACTACCAGTAGACGCGGCACCCGCAGCGTTCGATGCATTAGAGGATGCAGCGCGGTCGCCACTACCAGTAGACGCGGCACCCGCAGCGTTCGATGCATTAGAAGATGCAGCGCGATCGCCACTACCAGTAGACGCAGCGCCCGCAGTATTCAACGCATTAGAGTACCCCGCATGATCACCACTACCATCGCCACAGCAACCTGCTACCCCGCTTCCCATCGCTAGCAGGCTTATCACAACTAATTTCTTCATGTTTTCCTCTTTAGTCTTAACTTGTACTCCGTTTGAGCAGGAGTCATTATTCTAAAAAAACTGCTATAAAAGCAAATACTATATTTTAACTGAGATTACTTACCCTGCTTAATAATCGATAACGCTGTCCCAATCATCGAACTCACTTCACTTAAATTAGCTGGCACGATGAGTGTGTTACCCGACTTGGCAAGATTGCTAAACGCATTCACATATTGCTCCGCCACTTTAAGATTCACCGCCTCCATACCGCCAGACGATTGAATCGAGTGTCCAATTTTTGCAATCGCTTGCGCATTGGCTTCGGCTACGGCAAGAATGGCTGATGCTTGCCCTTGTGCCTGGTTAATCGCCGCTTGTCTTTCACCTTCTGATTTTTGAATCGCTGCTTCGCGTGCGCCCGTGGCTAAGTTAATTTGCTCTTGCCGCTTACCCTCGGAAGCTGCAATCAATGCACGCTTTTCACGCTCGGCGGTAATTTGGGATTGCATTGCATGTAAAATCTCTTT
This sequence comes from Mycoavidus cysteinexigens, assembly GCA_031963205.1. Taxonomy (GTDB): domain Bacteria; phylum Pseudomonadota; class Gammaproteobacteria; order Burkholderiales; family Burkholderiaceae; genus Mycoavidus; species Mycoavidus cysteinexigens_C. The sequence continues at coordinate 45,890 of JASSUB010000003.1, read as the reverse complement.
AGGAGGGGTGAGATCTTTGATTTCATAACGCAGTACTTTAACGCCCCAGTTTGCGGCTGCCTCATCTAGCGCTTCAACAATGCCGTGGTTGATCAAGGCACGCTCTTCAAAGGTTTTGTCGAGTTCAAGCCTGCCGATGACCGAGCGCAAGGTGGTTTGCGCGAGTTGAGTGATGGCCACGATATAGTTGCTTGAGCCATAGGAGGCTTTCATCGGGTCAGTCACTTGGAAGTATAGAACGCCATCCACTTGCAATTGTGTGTTGTCGCGCGTGATGCAAATCTGGCTAGGCACATCGAGCGGGATTTCTTTCAAAATATGCCGATAGGCAACGCGGTCGATAAAGGGCAGCACAATATTCGCGCCCGGCGTCAGCGTTGCATGATAACGGCCAAGCCGCTCAAGCACCCAAGCATGTTGCTGAGGCACAATCTTCACGGATTGGGCCGCAATGACAACGGCGACGATAAATATAATCAACGCAATAAGACTTGTATCTACTAACATAATTTTCCTTATGAGCGAGCCGTTTTTAGCCCATCATTAATTAACTGCGCTTGGCTGCAACCACCAAAAGATTGCCACGCATCTCTTTAATTTCATACCATTGGCCATCTACATCTTCGCCAGCAAGCAGTTCAACATCCCACTGCGCGCCACGATAAAGAGCACGCGCGCGGCGTCCTTGCCAAGCATCAATCTGCAATAATGCACCTAAATCAAGGTTGTTATTCAGATTAGCATGGCGCCCCTTAGCTAAGTCAATACGTGAACGGCGCAACAGTATCAACGCACTGAGTGCAATGGCGGCGGCAACGACCAACTGTAAGCTCACGGAGAGCCCCAAAAGCGTAACCACTCCGCCGGCCACGCAGCCCAGTGCGATCATTAATAAATAAAAGGTGCCGCTTAGCAACTCAGCAATCACGAGCCCTCCGGCCAGAATCCACCAGAAGAGGCCTGTTTCTATCATAAATACTCCTGAATATTAAGTGTCAGTTGAGGCCACGAAAGTGTCTCAACTGGGACACTTTAACTCATTTTTGCAAGCGTGCGCCAAGTATCAATGATTGTGTCCGGATTGAGCGACATTGACATAATTCCGGCTTCTGTGAGCCACTGCGCAAAGTCCAAATGATCGGAGGGTCCTTGCCCGCAAATCCCCACATATTTGTTTTGACGTTTGCACTCGTCAATTACGCGGCTTAACAAGAAACGTAGCGCCAAGTCGCGCTCATCGAAATCTTGCGCTAGTAAAGGCATGCCAGAATCTCGATCAAGCCCAAGCGTGAGTTGGGTCAAGTCGTTTGAGCCAATTGAAAAGCCGTCAAAATACTGCAAAAATTCAGCGGCAAGAATCGCATTGGATGGGACTTCGCACATCATAATCAAGCGCAGACCATGCGCGCCGCGTTTTAAACCAAATTTCTCCAGCAGCGCCACCACGCGCTCGGCTTGCGCCAGCGTCCGCACAAAGGGCACCATGACCTCAACATTGGTCAGCCCCATCTCTTCACGCACCCGTTTGAGAGCAATGCATTCCATCTCAAAAGCCGGCGCAAAATCCTCGGAAATATAGCGCGCCGCACCCCGAAACCCTAACATTGGGTTTTCTTCATCGGGCTCATAGCGCGAACCGCCGATCAACTTTTTATATTCATTTGACTTAAAGTCAGATAGCCGCACGATCACCGGCTTTGGATAAAATGCAGCGGCAATCGTGGCAATCCCTTCGGTCAATTTATCGACATAAAATGCGCGTGGCGAGGCATGGCCGCGGGCAATGCTCTCAACCGCTTTTTTGAGATCTGGGCCAACCTCTGGATAGTCAAGCACGGCTTTAGGATGCACGCCAATATTATTATTAATAATAAATTCGAGCCGCGCCAGACCCACGCCAGCATTAGGCAGCTGACAAAAATCAAAGGCCAACTGTGGGCTGCCGACGTTCATCATGATTTTAACTGGCAAGGCAGGCAAATCACCGCGTTCAATCTCGGTCACTTCCATGTCAAGCAAGCCATCATAGATTTTGCCTTCGTCACCTTCCGCACATGAGACGGTCACGAGTGCGCCTTCTCGTAATAGGTCGGTCACTTCACCACAACCAACAACGGCAGGTACCCCCAACTCGCGCGCGATGATGGCCGCATGGCAAGTGCGGCCACCCCGGTTAGTGACGATGGCAGCCGCCCGCTTCATGACTGGCTCCCAATTCGGATCAGTCATATCGGCGACCAGCACATCGCCAGGCTGTACGCGCTCAATTTCGCTCACATCACGAATCACGCGGACTGGCCCCGCGCCAATTTTTTGGCCAATGGCTCGGCCTGAGGCCAGTACCGGGGCAATATTTTTGAGTTTAAAGCGCTGCTCAAGTTTGCCGCTGGCTTGACTTTTGACCGTTTCAGGCCGCGCTTGCAAGATATAAAGCTTGCCATCGCGACCATCCTTACCCCATTCAATATCCATTGGGCGGCCATAGTGCTGCTCGATGATCACGGCGTATTTGGCGAGCTGGATCACATCTTCATCGGTAAGCGAATAGCAGTTGCGTTGTGCGCTTTCCACGTCAACTGTTTTGACTCGCTCCACATCATTTGGCGGAGCAAATTCCATTTTGACTAATTTTGAGCCCAGCGAACGGCGGATGATCGGGTAATGACCGCTTGCCAGCGTTGGCTTGAAAACATAAAATTCGTCAGGGTTGACCGCACCTTGTACGACGGTTTCTCCTAAGCCATAGCTCGAGGTAATAAATACCACGTCCTTAAAGCCAGATTCAGTATCTAGCGTAAACATTACGCCCGCCGCGCCCACATCTGAGCGCACCATGCGTTGCACCCCTACCGATAATGCGACCTCTGCGTGCGTAAAGCCCTTATGAACCCGGTATGAAATCGCGCGGTCATTGTAGAGCGAAGCAAAGACGTGTTTGACGCGGTCTAGAATTTGGTCAATGCCAACTATATTAAGATAGCTTTCTTGCTGGCCAGCAAATGAGGCATCAGGCAAATCTTCAGCGGTTGCTGATGAGCGCACGGCAAACGATAGTTCAGCGGCGTCTTTTTGCAGGAGCTCAAAATGCGCTCGAATCTCAGCGACTAACCTTGGCGGCAACGGCGCGTCAATAATCCACTGGCGAATTTCGCTGCCAGCAACGGCTAACGCTTTGACATCGTCAATATCTAAATCTTGCAACCGCTGCGCGATTCGCGCGCTCAAATGATTGAGTTGCAGAAAATCACGAAATGCCTGTGCCGTTGTCGCAAAGCCAGCTGGCACACTCACGCTAGCGCGGGTAAGCTGGCTAATCATCTCACCAAGCGAAGCATTTTTACCGCCGACGATCTCAACGTCCGTCATTCGCAGTTGCTCAAACGGCACTACGTAAGCGTTGCTATCCACTGCCCTATTCATCACAGTCCCTAAAGTGTAAAAAATCTGTATTAACGCTTAAAAACCGCTATTCTACCGTGCTCTGGGCTATCACCCAACAGCGCTTATGGCGCCGCTACTCTATACGTATTTTATATTGACACCGATACAACACCATGCAACCTATTGCCTTTATTGTTTCTGATGGAACCGGGATTACTGCCGAAACTTTCGCTCACTCAATTCTTTCACAATTTGATCTGAAATTCCGCTTAATTCGCGTGCCTTTTGTTGATTCGGTCGACAAAGCTTATACCACGCTCAATGATATCAATCATGCCGCAGAACTAGGTGACAGCCGGCCAATTGTCTTTACAACGCTGGTCAATAGTGAATCAAACGAGATTGTGAAGCGCTCGAATGCCCTTGTGTTGGATATGTTCCAGACCTTCATCGAGCCCCTTGAGCAAGAACTTAAGGTTAAGTCCAGCCATGCCATGGGACGGGGGCATCAGGCAGCAGATACCGAGGCTTATAAGAACCGGATTGAAGCGATCAATTTTTCACTGACGCATGACGATGGCCAGTCTCATCTTAACCTTAAAGAAGCCGATGTTATCTTAGTAGGGGTCTCACGCAGCGGCAAAACACCGACCACGCTCTATTTAGCAATGCAGTATGGCTTAAAGGCTGCCAATTATCCGCTCATTCCAGAAGATTTTGAGCGTGGCAAACTGCCGACACCGCTGCTCACTCATAAGTCGAAAATTTTTGGTTTGTCGATCGATCCCAATCGGCTTGCGGAAATCCGCAATGAACGGCGTCCTGGTAGTAAATACGCTTCCCTTGAAAATTGCCGCTATGAGGTCAATGAGGCTCAAGCTCTGATGCGACGCGAAAATATTAAGTGGCTATCCTCCACGCATAAATCAATTGAAGAGATCGCTGCTACTATTTTGCAAGAAATCAGACTTGATAAGCCGTCGTATTAATGGCTTACTCCGGGGTTATGGCGTGATGTACGAATAACCCTTCACAATCTCGATCAGAGAGCCCCATAATCTCTTTAATCTTCCAGGGCTGCAGCATGTTCGCGTCTAACATATTGTTAGCTATTTCAACAATTGTTTCTCGCTTAGCTTTTTGCCAGCCCTTCTGCCAACCTCCTTCCCAGCCTTTTTTCCAACCCTCAAGTTCAAAGTTTTTAGCAACAGTCATAAATTTCTCGCGTCAGTTCATTGCGGTTTCAATCATCTATTAAGCTACTTCAGTTAGCTCTGCGAAATCCTGATCAGAAAGCTTTGTGAGTTCTTTAATCTTATCGAGTTGCATTCCCATAGCTAACATATTGTTCACAAGCTCAAGAGTTGTTTTGCGCTTACCTTTTTTCTCACCTTCTTGGAAGCCTTTTTTCTCGCCTTCTTGATGGCCTTTTTTCCAACCTTCGAGTTCTAATTGTTGAGCAAGAGTCATAATTTTCTCACGACAGTTCGGCGCGCTTTCAGTCACCAACTGGATGAACTGCGAGTAATGGGTGCCTTGCCCTTCTTCCACAAGAAATTTTAGCGGGCGATGCAGGATTTCGCCGGGAGGCAGATCAGTGCTGAGCATTTTCAAAACAGATTGCGCCAGTTGTAACAAATCTCTGGTTCGGATGTGCTTTTGTGTGATTTCAAACGCAGTAATGCTTTTATGCGTTTGAATTTCTTCGTCTGGAATGACAGAAAGATCGATGAGCTTAATCGGTTTTAGGAAAATTTTTTCCGCAAGCTCCGGGTTTTCAAAACAACTCAGTAGGTCTAGATTTCCTGGATAAGTGCTGCGCCGCCCCCGATAAACCAGCATAGGCACCACTATAGGTAATAATTCATTACCTTGATCAAGGTGCTGCTGCATGATTGCAGTTTGATGGCACAAAATCTTAAAAGGCATTAACCGATCTACAACGCCCTCTTGCTCAATAACAACATAAATATATCCAAAGGCGCCGGCAATCTTCAATGAATAGACAATATCTGAAAGATGTGGACTCAGATTTGTGTCTACAAACGAGCCATTGGCAATCTGCAGTGTGTTTAAATCGCAATGTTGTTTTACCGAAGTAGGCAAATAAATTTCTAAAAAAGCCTTAGCAAGGGTTACATTGGACAAGAATTTTTTAAACAATGCATTATGAGAAGTAGATAAGGAATGTTTCATCAGACCGAACTTTAATAAAAAACGGCGGTTGCCGTCATGGTTATGAACGAACCTTGATTGTTCCCGAAATGTTTATATTGAGCAGCGGCTTGCCTGCAGCGATATGGGCAAAATTTTTCACCCATAACGGACTTAGAACATAGAAATGTTGCTTATTGACTACAATCGTATTGAGCTTATTGTCGGTTCATGAGCGCGCACGCTAGAGAAAGGTCTATGCAACAAAATAATATAGTGAAACGGCCTTTCTAATTGTCCCTGATATTTTTTTACTACACAACAATTTGGGTGCACAATTTTTTGAAAATCGTGCAAGCAACTAAGTGTTACGCTGGCGGCATTGCTCGAATAAACAAACAGCCGCAGCAGCTGCGACATTAATCGATTCCATGCCACCTGGTTGGGGGATGGTGACCGAGTGTGCGGCGTGTTCGCGCCATGTTGCAGAGACGCCAGCACCTTCGTTGCCCCAGATCCAGGCAAAAGGTTTAATCAAATCCTGCTGGTAGATCGAAGTGGCGTTGTGCGAATCTGTAACGAGCAATGGCACGGCAAGGTGTGGCAAGAGTTGGTCTAGCTCTATTCCTTCAAAAATATGCAGTAGAAAATGCGCCCCCATCCCCGCCCGTAGTACTTTAGGAGACCAGGCGCAGGCCGTACCGGGTGCGCAAAATACATATTGAATGCCGGCAGCAGCGGCGCTACGCAAGATAGAGCCCACGTTACCCGCATCTTGCACACCGTCAAGAATGATGCAATCACGGGTAATTTTCTGAGACAATTCAGGGGCCGGGATATCAATCAAAAATATCACGTTGCCACCCTGCGCTGCTCGCGCTAACGTCGACAATTGTGCAAAGAGTGTATCTGATAACACCACCATACGCGCTAGCTCAATGCGTGAGATGACTGGCTGCAGACTGTGCTGCATTTTATGATCAGACAGTGTGCTCTCGGCAATAATACAGAAACGGGGTTGTCCTAGCGTATCGAGATAGGTGCTCGCTAAATGTAGCCCTTCAGCAAGAGCTTGGCCGGCCCGGCGTTCACGCGTGAGCGCACCGGCGAGTTGCTTGAGCCTCTTAAAAAAAGGGTTATCACGCGCAGTAATGGTTTTCATGATGTAGGTCTACGGGTTTTCATGATGTAGGTCTACGCGCATTATAGTGAATCAATCGAACGCAGCAGTCCAGGGTCGCCACCTAGTGCTTGGCGCACCGGGGCAAATGAGCGGCGATGGTGAATACAGGGACCATGCTGCTTAAGCGCCGCAAGATGCTGTGGTGTGCCATACCCTGCGTGTGCAGCAAAACCATATTCGGGATGAGCGGCATGTAATTCAAGCAGCATTCGATCGCGTGTCACTTTAGCCAGAATCGAGGCGGCTGAAATCTCTGGCAGCAATGCATCGCCACGCACAATGGCTAGCGCTTGCATCTTTAAGGGTGGACAACGGTTGCCATCAATCTTTGCTAAGCTTGGAGTAATCGGCAACGTTTCAACCGCACGCTGCATCGCCAGCATGGTTGCGTGCAAGATATTTAAGCGATCAATTTCATCCACTGAGGCCGACGCAATACTAAAAGCGAGCGCACGTTCACAGATCAGATCAAAGAGTAGCGCGCGCTTTTTGGCACTCAACGTCTTTGAATCAGCCAAGCCCTCAATCGGCCGGCTTGCATCAAGCATCACCGCCGCCGCGACCACAGGGCCAGCTAACGGGCCCCGGCCCGCTTCGTCAACGCCGCAGATTAGCCTGCTTGGATCGTCTAATAGCCCGTTATAAGGAGTAGAAAAAGATGGAGCCATGAAGTCAGTCACGCGAAATGTTAGGAGTGCCGCCGGCACTCATTAATGCTATTGAAGGCTTAAGCCGCGACAGCCGAATAGAGTGATATAAACTACTTTAAAGGTGCAACGAACTGCGCTGCCTGGCGCTGTGAAGCTTGCATGAACTCGGTAATCGCATCCGCTGCAACAGCGGCTGAATCACACTTTAAGGTGTGGTGCATTTGCGTAAAAATTTGCGTGAGCTGATCGCGATTTGCGTGATCATTCAATTGCTCCATCATCGCGCGCGCTAGGGCATCAGGCGTGGCAAGATGCTGCAGCAATTCGGGTACCACAAATCGGCCAGCGAGAATATTAGGCAGCCCAACATAAGGTAAATAACCTTGCCTTTTCATAATTTGGGCCGTCAGCCAAGGGACTTGATACGAAATCACCATCGGCTTTTTATATAGGGCGGCTTCTAAGGTTGCGGTGCCGCTGGCAATCAGCACAGCATCAGCCGCTTCTAGTGCGCTATGCGAGTCGCCCTCAAGCACTGTCAAAGAAAGCTGTGGATACTTGGCAATCAACGGCTGCAATTGCGCCCTAATTGCCGCCGACGCCGCTGGCAAGATAAACCGTAGGCCAGGTTCGGAGGCTTGCATCAGCGCCATCGCAGCTAAAAAAGTGGGCGCAATCAAGGCGATTTCTGAGCGCCGGCTACCCGGCAAGACAGCGATGATCGGACCCGTTACGGGTAAATCCAGACGACGCCGGGCAGCCACTGGATTAGGTACCAGCGGGATCACATCCGCTAATGGGTGGCCAACATAGCGTGCGGCAACTCCGGCGCGAGCGTAAATTTCCGGCTCAAAGGGAAATAGGCACAACATGAGATCTGTGGCCCGCTGGATTTTTTTAATGCGTGCACCGCGCCACGCCCAAATCGATGGGCTAATGAAATGAATGGTGGGAATGCCAGCGCGGCGCAGTTGTGCCTCAAGGCCGAGATTAAAATCAGGCGCATCGATGCCCACAAAGACGGTTGGAGGCGCAGCCAACAGTTGGCGTTTTAAGGCGCTCCGGATACGCAAAATTTCGGGAATATTGCGCAAGGCTTCAACATAGCCACGCACGGATAATTTTTCACTCGGCCAGCGCGCATTAAAGCCGAGCGCGGTCATCTTTGGCCCGCCAATGCCGAAGTACATGCTCGCTGCCGGTAAACGGCTTGTAAGCTGCTGGATCAGGGCGGCGGCGAGTAAATCCCCGGACGCCTCGCCTGCCACCATTGCCAAACTGGCCGGCGCAGTAGCGCCAGTTGGATGTGTACTTAGCATCTTGGCTGCCTAGCGGATAATGCCGCGCTGTGTGTCGGCGATAAAGCTAAGCAGTTCCTGCACATGCGCGTTGCCGTCGTCCGCTTGTGCAGCCAACTCAGCCAGTTGGATTTTGGCTTGCTCAAGCGACAGACCTGCTTTATACAGCGTCCGATAAGCGGTGCGCAGCGTCGTAATCGCAGCCGCTGTAAAGCCTCGCCGGCGCAAGCCTTCAAGATTGATGCCATGCGGCTTAGCCTTGTCACCCGCGGCCATGATAAATGGCGGGATATCCTGGATTAAAACGGTAGCGCCGCCTAACATTGAGTGTGCGCCAATGCGCACAAATTGGTGCACCCCCACCATACCGCCCAGAATCGCCCAATCGCCAACCTGCACATGCCCAGCGATTTGCGCATTGCTGGCGAAAATAGTATGGTTACCTACGATACAGTCATGTGCGATATGCACATAAGCCATGATCCAGTTGTCATCACCGATGCGAGTCAGGCCAGTATCTTGTACCGTACCGGTATGAATCGTGGTGAATTCACGAATGGTATTGCGGTCACCAATCTCTAGCTGGGTTGGCTCACCTCTGTATTTCATGTCTTGGGGGGCGCCGCCCAGCGCGGCATAATGGCCAATCTGGTTATCTTTGCCCAGCGTCGTATGGCCTTCAAGCACGCTATGGGAACCGATTTTTGTGCCTGCGCCAATTTTTACGTGCGCGCCAATCACCGCATAGGGGCCAATCTCGACTGTCTCATCGAGTTCGGCGCCCGGCTCAATCACTGCACTGCTATGAATTTTTGTCATGCTCTGAGTTGTTGTCTTATTAAACGTTTGATGTTTGCGCATCACTCTGATGCACTGGTTTAACCGTACACATCAAATTCGCTTCAGCCACCACAACACCATCTACCTCAGCAAATGCGCTAAATTTCCAAATCCCACGCAAATTGCGCTCAAAATTCACATTCAAAATCAGCTGATCGCCCGGTTCAACCGGCCTTTTAAAGCGCGCGTTATCAATTCCGACAAAATAGTAAAGTGACTTAGCGGGATCGTACTCTTCTTCAGCAAAGGTTAAAAGCCCTGCAGCCTGTGCTAATGCCTCAAGGATTAATACCCCAGGCATGACCGGACGAGCCGGAAAATGACCTGTGAAATAAGGTTCATTAATGGATACATTTTTCAGCGCTTTAATCCGCTTATGCGGTTCAAGCTCCAGTACTCGATCAACCAGCAAAATCGGATAGCGATGGGGCAGTAAAGTAAGGATCCGATGGATATCGAGTTTAATGTCTTGTGTACTCATCGATTTTCTACGTAGAATGATTTGCTTCAGTCACAATCATGACTGCTTATGTTGACTAGCTAATATAACAGCTTCAAGCTGCTTGAGGCGCGCATTCATTTTATCGAGATTGCGCATCAAAGCAGCATTGCGGTTCCAGTGAGTATTTTCAATGGCAGGAAATGAGCTAGTATAAACGCCAGGTTTAGATAAAGATTTTGAAACACCCGATTTGGCGGTAATGATGACTCGATCGGCTAACGTCAAATGACCGGCGATACCCACTGCGCCACCGATCATACAATGCCGGCCGATCACCGTACTGCCGGCAATGCCCGCACAAGCAGCAATCACCGTATAAGCACCAATTCGGCAATTATGGGCAATTTGCACCAGATTATCAATTTTTACGCCGTCCTCAATAAGGGTGTCAGTCATTGCGCCACGGTCAATCGTGGTATTGGCGCCAATCTCAACATCTTGGCCAATCATGACCGCGCCGGTTTGTGGAATTTTGACCCACTCTCCCGTATCGCCGTTAAAATCAGGAGCAAAACCAAAACCATCGGCGCCAATCACAGCGCCGGCATGCACCAACACGCGCGCGCCTAAGGTACAGCCATGATAAACGGTAACCTGTGCACATAAATGGACATCATCGCCAATCGTAACGCCTCGCCCAATATACGTATGGGCATCAAGACGCGCGCGCGCGCCAATCACCGCATTGGCTTCAATCACAACCTGCGGCCCGATCGATGCGGTAGCCGCCACTCGCGCGCTAGGGTCAATCACTGCGCTGGTATGAATGCCGGGTACCGCCTGCGGTATGCTCGCGGCCGCAAAGCATTGCGCCACACGGGCAAAATAGGCATAAGGATTAGGCGTGACCAGAAACGAGCAGGTGCTACGGTTTTTAACTTTCAATAAGTCAGCGCAGCTGATCAATACAGCTCCTGCCCGCGTCACTTCAAGCTGAGCGAGATATTTGGGATTAGCCAAAAAGCTCAACTGCTGCGGCTGGGCCCGATCAAGTGGCGCTAAACTGTGAATAGAGCAGGCGCCATCGCCCACCACTTCGCCACCAAACCGTTGTGCGAGTTGCGCGAGGGTAAATCCTTGATGCTTGTCGCCAGCCAATTGCATGTTCAACTCAGAAGCTACCATTGGATTTAGCCAGCGCTTTTAACACCTCATCGGTAATATCAATGCGCGGATTCACGTAGACCGCTTCTTGTACAATCAAGTCGTAATTTTTTGCCTCTGCGATCTGCTTAATCGCTTTATTTGCACGTTCAAGCACAGCCGCCAACTCTTCATTACGGCGTTGATTAAGATCTTCACTAAATTCACGCTGCTTACGCTGAAAATCGGCATCCAGTTGCGTCAGCTCCATTTGTGCTTTTTTACGCTCAAGGTCGGACATCGTGGCTGCATTCTTATCAAGCTTATTCGATTTCGTTTTTAAATCCTTGGCGATGGCCTGTAGTTCCTGATCGCGCTTTAAAAATTCTTGCTTGAGCTTGTCTTGTGCTGCCTTAGCCAGTGTCGATTCACGCAAAATGCGATCTGAATTGACAGCGGCAATATGCACTTCATAGGTAGACCCATTCGCTGGGCTAGCGCATACATTCGCCGAACTCGCGAACAAGGCGCATGCAAACCAGCACAGATAACGCTGTTTGGATAGATTATTTAACACGATACGCCTCTATATTGGGTGTCTGCATAGTTTGATAGATGAATCTTCAGAAGGCTGTGCCAAGCTGAAATTGAAATTTTTGGTAAGTATCGCCTGGCTTTTTGGCCAGCGGGAAACCCAAACTAAATTTTAACGGACCGACCGGCGAAATCCATGCGATCCCCAGCCCATAGCCATAACGCAAGCTGCCCAGAGCGATTTTCTGATCCGGACCCCACACATTACCTGCGTCAATGAAAGTAAATAAACGTAGCGTACGATCGTAACCCGTTTTGGGCAACGGAAAAGTCAGTTCAATATTGCCAATCAAAAGCTTAGAGCCGCCGATTGCATCATCGCTCTCGGCATCTTTAGGGCCCAACGAACTAGGTTCATAGCCACGCACTGAGCCAATTCCGCCTGCATAGTAGTTTTTAAAAATCGGATACGGTTTGCCGGCAAGTCCCCGCCCATAACTGAACTGCCCATTCAAACCAAGCACAAAGCCACGCGCAAACGAATAATAATATTGTTGCTGTAAATCGATTTTGGAATATTGGGTGTCGCCGGCAGGCGCACCTAGCTCGCCATTTGCCTGCGTGTAATAACCACGACTTGGCACCAAGGCGCTATCACGACTATCACGGGACCAACCAATCGTCAGCGGGACATTATTCACCACCCGGCCAAATTGATCAATGTAGTTCCGGTAAGCTTTCGGCGCTGTTTCATCCGCTTTCATCCGGTCTTGCTCAAAACCGGCACCTAGATAAACTGTATCAAACTCAGAAAACGGGATGCCAAATTTCAAACTGCCGCCCACACTGACGATGGTGAAATTACTTGAATTTGAGCCCGGCATAAAGCTTGAGCCACCATATAAGAGCGGCTGATAGGTCCGATAATAAGCCTCGGTAATCCGTTTAATACCGTCGATCGTAAAGTAAGGATCGACCTGCGTAACAGACAGCGTACGATACGTTTTGGCCGTATTTATATTGACCGCAAGGCTAGTGCCAGAACCAAATACATTGTCTTGCGACACTGCTGCTGACAGCACCACCTTATCTGTCGATGAAAATCCTGCACCCACGGTCACGGCACCCGTCGGCTTTTCTGCTACTTTCACGTCAACGTCAATTTGGTCGTTGGTTCCTTCGACCGGCGCCATGACGACGTTAACATCCGTAAAATAGCCCAGGCGGTTAATCCGGTCTTGCGACAGCTTTAGCCGTTGTCCGTCGAACCAAGCACTCTCAAATTGGCGCATTTCACGACGAATCACTTCATCGCGCGTACGATTATTACCGATCACATTCACTCGCCGCACATAGACACGCCGGCCCAGCGTGACTTGCAAGCTGATCGCTGCCGTATGCCGCTGCTGGTCAACCGCCTGCTGCGGGGTAACCGTCGCGAAAGCATAGCCGTATTCACCCAGTTTATCAGTGATCGCTTTGCTCGCAGCTTGCAGCTTAGCTGCTGAAAAACGCTCGCCGGAGCGGATTTTGACCAATTTAAGTAACTCTTCTTTTTTATCGAGCAACTCCCCGCTCAATTCAAAATTAGCGATGGTGTACGGCTTACCTTCATGCAAGCTAAACGTCAGATAGATGTCTTTTTTGTCAGGTGAAATTGAGACTTGCGTCGATTCAAAATTAAATTCTAGATAACCCCGATCAAGATAGTAGGATCGGATATGATCAAGATCATTGGCCAGTTTTTCACGCGTATACAAATCATTCTTGCTGTACCAGGAGAACCAGTTAGGCGTCGAGAGTTGCATTTCGTCGTGCAAGGTGCTGGTCTTAAACGCCTTATTGCCAATCAAATTGACTTGCCGGATACGCGCCACCGGACCCTCTGTGACGGAGAATAAAATATTTACTCGGTCACGCTCAAACGGCGTGACTGTAGTCGTGACTTCAGCCGCGTAGTAACCACGCATTAGATAACGGCGCTTAAGTTCTTGCTCCGCTTTGTCAATCAAATTTTTATCGTAATAGCGACCCGGCGACAAAGCAATTGCGCCACGCAGCAATTTGTATAGATTTTCTTTATCAAACTCACGCAGTCCGGCAAAATCAATCGACGAGACCAGCGGCCGTTCTTGCACCTGAACCACCACCACGTTACCTTGTGCTAACACGCGCACATCACTAAAAAACCCAGTTGCGTAAAGCGCGCGAATCGCTTGCGAACCTTTATCATCGGTAAATGATTGGCCTGGCTTAAGAGGCAAATACGCAAACACCGTACCCGCGTCAAGCTGGCGCAGACCTTCAATGCGAATGTCTTTTACCGCGAAGGGGACGACCGCATGCGTCAGCGTAGCATACGCTGAGAAAAGAGCGACAATACCCATCCTAAATGCAAAACGAAATGGCAACAACTTCTATCCTTAATAAAGAATTTAGCTAATAATCATAACAGAGACATGCTGCTTCTTCCTTACAGCAATGATCTCATAAGCATCTCTGTCCATTAACCCAACCTCGCCCAGCAGCACTCTGCTCACAGCTCCCATTATTTATAACGGAGCACTTAGGCGTCAGCCAATTTATACCGTTAGCGCCGAAATTTCTTCAAAGGCCAGCCGGCGCGCCTGTGCATCTGCTGCGAACACGTCATCTAGCGTATGGACTGCGCTCGGCTCAATACGTTCAAGCACATTCGCGACAATGGTGGCAATCGAGGTAAAACCTGTAACGCCCTGCAAAAAGGCCGCAACCGCCACTTCATTGGCGGCGTTCAATACAGCGCTGGCTACGCCGCCCTGCCGTAAAGCTTCGATGGCAAGCGTTAAACAGGGGAAACGCTCAAGCTCAGGCCGCTCGAAACTCAGGGTGGCAATTAACGCTAAATCTAACGGTGCGACCCCGGCTGCAATACGATCTGGAAAGGCCAGTGCATGGGCAATTGGGGTTCGCATATCTGGATTGCCAAGTTGCGCCAGCACAGAGCCATCAACATAACTCACCATCGAGTGAATCACGCTTTGCGGATGAATCAGCACTTCAATTTGGCTAATCGGCAAATTGAATAACCAGTGCGCCTCAATCACTTCAAGCCCCTTGTTCATCATGGTGGCTGAATCGACCGAGATTTTTCGACCCATCCGCCAGTTTGGATGAGCACACGCTTCATCAGGGGTAACATGCGCCAGTGAAGCAAGCTCGCGCGTACGAAATGGACCGCCCGACGCAGTCAGAATAATTTTCTCGACGCCAGCACGGGCAGATAAGCATTGATAGATCGCATTGTGCTCACTGTCCACAGGAAAGAGCAGTGCATTATGCTGGCACACCGCCTCCATAAACAATCGGCCCGACATCACCAACGCTTCTTTATTGGCTAATAAGATACGCTTGCTAGCACAGGCCGCAGCTAGCGTCGGCGCAAGCCCCGCCGCGCCTACAATCGCCGCCACCACCGTGTCGCACTCCGCGGCATTCGCCAAGGCAATCAGCGCCGCCTCGCCATATGCCACTTCGGTACGACTGCCAGCAGCCTTTAACCGAGTTTGCAACTGAGCGGCCAAATCGGCATCTCTTACAACCGCACACCTAGGCGTAAAGCGTAAACACTGCTTAAGCAATTTATCGATATTGCGGTGTGCGCTCAGCCCAAACACAGAAAAACGCTCTGGGTGGCGCGCAACGATATCAAGTGTGCTCTCGCCGATTGAACCGGTTGAACCAAGTATAGTTAGACGTTGTTGCATATCGCTGCGGGTTTCACGCTCTTAGGTAGGGATAAAACGCAAAAAACTCCCGTACAGGCCAAGCGCCAACGTAAGCATGGGTAACAACGCATCTAAACGATCTAATACGCCACCATGGCCGGGCAAGAGCATACTCGAATCTTTAAAGCCTGCCTGCCGCTTCATCAATGATTCAAACAAATCACCCACAACGCCAACCCCAACCAGTAAGGTCAGTACCGCTAACATGCCCAACCAGCCATTGACTGAGGCAACCTCAAGCGCCCATGGCACGACGCCGAACAGCCGGCCTGTACCTGCGACAACAGCGGTTATTGCAAGCACCAGCAGCCAGCCGCCCAAGACACCTTCCCAGGTCTTACCGGGGCTAATTAAGGGCGCTAATTTATGCCGCCCAAATCGTTTTCCGGCAAAATAAGCGCCACTATCGGCGAGCCATACAATAAGCAAAACAGATAAAAGAAAAGCCGGCCCTACTCTATGCGCTGCAATCAACGCATCCCAACACACGGCAAAAATAACCAAACCCGCAGCCAGCAAAAGCACACGCCATAGGCCAGCCGCTAAAATAGGTTGCCGCATTAAGATAAATGGCACCACCGCGACCCAGAAAAAAGCCGCAATCGAATATAGAATCGGCCAAAATAAGCCATTCCCGAAAAACACCGGCGACGCGCTCTGCAACGTACGGTTAAGCTGCCATTGCCAGAGCGCCAGCAGGCACAACATTAAAGCTACTAGCACAGCATAGCTGAGACACCTCTTCGGCGTGAGTTTCAATAAACGCGCCCACTCCCAGGCCGCGAGCGTCAGTGTGCCAATCACCAGCGCATTGAATAGATTGAATGTGCAAGCGGTACAAAAAATCACCGGCAGTAACACTGCCAACAATATTACAGCCGTCAGAATGCGGGTTTTTAACATGAGATCTGCTTTTCTTCGGATTCAAGTTGCGCGCTAATTCGACCAAACCGGCGTTCGCGCTGACGATACCAATCAAGCGCAAGATCAAGTGCCGGCGCATCAAAATCAGGCCAAAAAATATCAGTGAAATAGAGTTCAGTATAGGCACATTGCCATAACAGGAAATTGCTTAAACGCTGCTCACCGCCGGTACGAATAAACAGATCGGGTTCTGGTGCATACGCCATGGCAAGATATTTTGAAAAATCCGCCTCGCCTATAGATTGCATGCCTTTTTCAGCCAAGGCTTGCTCAGCCAGCTTATAAGCCGCTTGCACGAGATCCCAACGGCCACCGTAATTAGCGGCAATGGTCAGCGTCATCCGTTGATTATGGGCTGTTTTTGCCTCAGCGCAGCGCACCAGTTCTTGAATCCGCGGCTCAAACTTAGTCAAATCGCCAATCACGCGCAGCCGAATGCCATTACTATGCATTTTGCCAATTTCACGCTCAAGCACATTCACAAAAAGGCGCATTAAAAATGAAATTTCATCCGTAGGTCGGCGCCAGTTTTCGGAGCTAAAAGCAAATAGAGTCAAATATGAAATATTCCGCCGCGCGCAGGCTTCAACCATTGCGCGCACGGCTTCAACGCCTTTAGTATGGCCCGCAACACGGGGCAGTCGCCGTTGTGTCGCCCAACGGCCATTGCCATCCATAATAACGGCAATATGCCGCGGCATCTCAACCGCAACAGGCACACCCATAGTAGAACTCGTATAGGTCATAGCTGTTTCGCAGACCTGCAGGTGCTACGCCTTAAACCTTCATAATTTCGCTCGATTTGGTTTGCACCAATTCGTCGATTTCAGCAACAAATTTATCGGTTAATTTTTGCACGTCGTCCTGCGCGCGACGTCCGCTGTCTTCTGGCACACCTTCGTCTTTAACCAATTTATCCAATTGTTCTTTTGCATCCCGGCGCAATCCTCGGACCGCGATTTTGGCAGTTTCGCCTTCGCTTTTAACCACTTTCGTCAGGTCACGGCGGCGCTCTTCGGTCAAAGCCGGCATTGGCACTCGCAATAATTCACCGTGCGTAGCTGGATTCAACCCTAGGTCAGATTCACGAATGGCTTTTTCAACCACCGACACCATCTTTTTTTCCCATGGCTGAACGCCGATTGTGCGCGCATCGATAAGGGTCAAATTGGCCACCTGCGAAAGCGGCACATGAGAACCATAGTAATCGACCTGAAGATGCTCAAGAAACCCCGTATGCGCGCGGCCAGTACGGATTTTTGCAAGGTCATTCTTAAATGCGTCAATCGAGCGTTGCATCCTTTGCTCAACGTTTTTTTTAACCTCAGCTACACTCATTTAAAACTCCAAATCGCCGCTGTGCGGCAATATCTGACATAAGGGCAACAAATCTACACACGGAACGCCTATACATGGACCAGCGTTCCCTCGTTCTCACCAAGCACAACACGCTTTAAAGCGCCCGGCTTGACAATCGAAAATACACGAATAGGCAATTTTTGGTCACGGCAAAGCGCAAATGCAGTCGCATCCATCACCTGTAGGTTACGGCTGATCGCCTCATCAAAGCTGATTGTCGTGTAACGGGTTGCGCTCAGCTCTTTACGTGGATCGGCTGAATAAACGCCATCTACCTTGGTTGCCTTAAGCACCACTTCAGCCCCAATCTCAGCGCCGCGCAATGCAGCTGCAGTATCCGTGGTAAAAAAGGGATTGCCCGTACCTGCTGCGAAGATGACGACCTTACCCTCTTCAAGTTGACGAATGGCGCGGGGTCGAATATACGGCTCGACCACTTGATCCATGCGCAATGCCGATTGCACTCGACCCTCAATGCCGGCATGACGCATTGCATCTTGCAAGGCCAGCGCATTCATCATTGTGGCAAGCATCCCCATGTAGTCAGCTGTCGCTCGATCCATCCCGGCAGCGCCGCCAGCAACGCCACGAAAAATATTGCCGCCGCCAATCACAATCGCGAGTTGCGTGCCAAGCTGAACAGCTTCGGCAATATCGGCCACCATACGCTCAATCGTTGTCCGATTGATACCAAAAGCATCTTCGCCCATTAAGGCTTCACCAGATAACTTTAACAATACTCGCTTATAGCGGCTGGGGGTAGAAACTGGCATAGAGGTTGACATGAAAATTCTTGAACTTACCGGACAACTTTGCGCAGCTTAATCTAGCGAACTGCACAAAGTTGTGGAATGGCTTTTTATACCGACTGAGCAGCAGCAACTTGCGCCGCCACTTCAGCTGCAAAATCACCTTGGTGCTTCTCAATACCCTCGCCGGCAACGTAAATTGTAAAGCGCTTAACCGAAGCCTGAGCCGCTTTCAGCATCTGCCCGATAGTTTGCTTATCGTCTTTGACAAATGGCTGATCGAGCAGCGACACTTCTTTCAGATATTTTTGCACGCTGCCTTCAACCATTCTTGCAACAATCTCAGCTGGCTTACCAGATTCACTCGCTTTTTCTGCGGCGATTTTACGTTCTGTTGCAATCAACTCAGCAGGGACTGCATCGGCCGAAAGCGTGATCGGTTTCATTGCGGCAATATGCATCGCCAGGTCTTTACCCACCTGCTCATTAGCGCCCTCGTATTCAACCAGCACGCCAATCCGCGTACCGTGCAAATAGGCCGCCAGCTTATGTGTGCTTGGATAGCAGACAAAACGGCGGATCGTCAAACTTTCGCCAAGCTTGCCAATCAAAGTCCGCCTTACTTCATCTACAGTCTTGTCCATCAAAGGCAAAGCCAATAGGGCCGCCACATCGGCAGGTTTTTGCGCCACTACCAACTCAGCCACAGTTTTTGCAAAGGCTAGAAAATCATCATTTTTTGCCACAAAATCTGTTTCGCAATTAAGCTCAACCAGTGCTCCGACCTGGGTCGCGGCATCAATATATGTCGCCACGATGCCTTCCGCCGTTACACGCGCAGCAACCTTGTCCGCTTTTGTACCCAATTTTACGCGTAACAATTCTTCAGCACGCGTCAAATCGCCGTTAGCTTCGGTCAATGCTTTTTTACATTCCATCATTGGCGCATCTGTTTTGGCGCGCAATTTAGCTACCATACTTGCGGTAATTTCCGCCATTCTTCACTCCTGTCAAGCGGGTTGATTGGACCTGCTCGACGGCTCACCCACACGTATTCAGTTGGGTAAGGCGGCAGGCCACACAATAACTCTGGTTAGCACACACAACATGGGCAAACCAGCTTTTTCAAATGACAAAAAACAGCTTACGCTTCTTCGTCAACTTCAACAAATTCATCTTCAGGAGTATCGCTGCTACGCACTGCCTCAACCAGACCCTGCAGGGCGTTTTCTCGGCCCTCAAGAATAGCGTCAGCCATACCGCGTACATACAGTGCGACTGCTTTACTCGCATCGTCATTACCTGGAATCACGTGGTCAATGCCTTCTGGCGAATGATTGGTATCCACTACCGCGATGACCGGTACGCCGAGTTTTTTCGCTTCAGTCAGCGCAATTTTGTGGTATCCCACATCGACCACGAAAATTGCCTCTGGCATGCCGTTCATATCCTTGACACCACCGAGCGATTTGTCCAGCTTAGCCATATTCCGTTCAAACATCAGCGCTTCTTTTTTGCTCATGCGCTCAAGTTCACCCGCCTCGACCATCGCTTCCATTTCTTTAAGCTTTTTGATCGATGATTTCAAGGTTTTAAAATTGGTCAACATGCCACCCAGCCAACGACTATTGACATAAGGCATGCCAGCGCGGGCCGCTTCTTCTGCAATAATATCGCGCGACTGGCGCTTAGTTCCGACAAATAGGATGGTGCCCCGATTAGCCGCTACTTGACGCGTATATTTCAGCGCGTCTTGAAACATCGGCAAGGTTTTTTCGAGGTTGATAATATGGATTTTGTTGCGATGGCCAAAGATATAAGGGGCCATTTTAGGATGCCAAAAACGCGTTTGGTGACCAAAGTGGACACCCGCTTCTAACATTTGCCGCATCGTAATAGACATGAGAATTCTCCGTAAGGGTTAGGTCTAAAACCAGCCGCGATACTATTTAGCGTATTAAATAAAGCTAAAAGCACCCTGGGTGCGCTGGTTTGATAATTTGGTTACACTGATGCCTTGTGCATCGCGCCCAATTTTTGCGCCAAATGACAAGGGTAAAGCAGAACCAAGTAGGATTTTAACACTGATTTAATAAGTATCGAAGATACTTTGTAGCCCGCTCCCCGACAATCGCTGAATCTCAAACAAACGCTATCTAGCATTTGCGCCATAAGCGACCTAGCCTCTGCGGCATAAAAACTCACAGCAAAACGGGCGCACTCCTCCATTGGAGCAAACGCCAGATCCTGCCAGATAAAAACAAAACATGGCTGGCTTACATTAGATGGCAGAAAATCCTACTTTCATTCGCTAGAAAAACACTTTATACTGTATAAAAAAACAGGGGTATTTGATCAAACGCACAATGACATTATGCTCAAACTGACTACACGGCAACAGCAAGTTTTCAATTTGATCCGCCACGCGATTGAACGCAGCGGTTTTCCCCCAACCCGGGCAGAAATTGCCACCCAGCTTGGCTTTAGCTCAGCGAATGCCGCTGAAGAACATTTGCGGGCCCTCGCCCGCAAAGGCGCGATTGAACTGACTGCAGGGACCTCGCGCGGCATTAAACTTAAAATGGCCGCAACCCAGAGCAGGCCTCGTCAACTCACGTTGCCTGACGCTCGCCTCAGGCAATTATCGCTGCCGCTGATTGGTCGCGTCGCAGCCGGCAGCCCAATCCTCGCGCAAGAACATATTGTTCAACATTATCAGTGCGATCCATCCCTGTTTGCCAGCCGGCCTGACTATTTATTGCATGTGCGCGGCCTATCGATGCGCGATGCAGGGATCCTAGATGGCGATTTACTCGCTGTACGGCGTCAGGAAAAAGCCCAAAATGGTCAGATTATCATCGCCCGGCTCGATCATGAAGTCACCGTCAAACGCTTCAGACAGCGTGGCAAAAAAGTGGAGTTAATTGCTGAAAACCCGGATTATCCTAATATGACAATTGAGCCCGAGCAGGTGGATTTTGCTCTTGAAGGGATCGTCGTAGGTCTCATCCGGCCCGGTGCATTTTAATGAAAAACGAGTCCCCCTCAGCCATTATCCTAATCTCAGCGGCATTATCCGCCAGTGTGAATCGAGCATCTGGGAGCTAGATTAGACGCTTGGCGCTATAATGAGCGGTGCTGCGCTTTCGCCACCACTCTAGTACAAAGTTGGCTTTAAGTGAGCGCTCTATTTACTGTGATTTCAGGATTTGAATAAAGATTGTGGTGGTGATGAAAAACAGTGACATGTCCCAAAATACGATACTTCCAAGCCAGCCGGACGAAGTTTTAAGTGAACCCTACCCGCTTGCAGTAAAAGGTAGCCGGCGCGTTTGCGTGGCGCCTATGATGGATTGGACGGATCGTCACTGCCGTTATTTTCATCGGCTCTTGACGCGCCATACTTGGCTCTATACTGAAATGGTCACCACCGGCGCCCTGTTACATGGCAACGCCGCTCAGCACCTGGCATTTAATGAAGAGGAGCACCCGCTTGCACTACAACTTGGCGGCAGTGACCCTGCTGAGCTTGCACGTTGCGCTAAGCTCGCTGCGGCAGCCAATTATGATGAGATCAATCTGAACTGTGGCTGTCCATCTGAGCGTGTGCAACGCGGTGCATTTGGCGCATGTTTAATGGCTGAGCCAGAACTCGTCGCCGATTGCGTGCGCGCGATGTGCGATGCCGTCTCGATCCCAGTCACAGTTAAACATCGCATTGGCATTAACGACCGGACTGACTATGCGTTTGTGCGCGATTTTATTGGCACGGTGGCCAACGCGGGCTGTCGCACTTTCATTGTCCATGCGCGCAATGCCATCCTTGGCGGGCTTAGCCCAAAAGAAAACCGGACTATTCCGCCCCTTCGATACGATTATGTTCATCGTTTAAAGTGCGATTTTCCTGAGCTTGAAATCATCCTGAACGGCGGGATTCAAACCATTGAGCAAATGGCAGAGCAACTCGCTCATGTAGATGGCGTGATGTTAGGTCGCCAAGCCTATCATCAGCCTTGGCTGTTAGCCAGCGTTGATCAGCATTTTTACCACGCTGCAACGCCGCTAGCGCAGCGCGCGGAAATTGAAACGGCATTTATCGCCTATGCTGCGCAAGAACTTGAGCGCGGGACATATTTAGGCGCAATGACACGTCATATACTAGGCTTGTATCATGAGGTGCCTGGCGCTCGCAGTTGGCGACGCGTGCTATCCGATCACCACAAACTTGCCACAGGTGATTTACGCATCTTCGATGAAGCGCTCAATCATGGAATTTCTCCAATCATTTGACACAGCATGCAACTCTATCACGAACTGCTACACGATATTTTGCGCCACGGCACGCCCAAAGCAGACCGCACAGGCACTGGCACCATCAGCGTCTTCGGCCGCCAACTGCGTTTTGATCTGGCCGCTGGCTTTCCGCTTCTGACCACCAAGAAAATTCATCTTAAAAGCGTGATTCACGAATTACTTTGGTTTTTAAACGGTGACACCAATATCAAATATTTAAATGACCATGGCGTAAGCATCTGGGATGAATGGGCGGATGAAAACGGCGACTTAGGTCCTGTCTACGGCCATCAATGGCGCTTCTGGCCTAAGCCGGATGGCAGCACAGTCGATCAGATTGCTCAACTGGTCAAGCAACTCAAAGAACGACCGCATTCACGTCGCTTATTGCTGACAGCATTAAATATCGCGGATTTTCCAGACGAATCGCAAAGCCCTCTCGAAAATGTCCAGGCGGGCCGCATGGCGCTCGCGCCATGCCACTGTTTAACTCAATTTTACGTCAACGATAACACACTCAGCTGTTTACTTTATTGCCGCAGCCAAGACGTCTTTTTAGGAACGCCCTTTAACCTTGCTAGTTACGCGCTACTGACCCATATGCTTGCTCAGCAATGCGGGCTAACTGTGGGCGAGTTGATTTGGACCGGAGGCGATTGTCATCTTTATACCAATCATTTAGAGCAAGTTAGGCTACTCCTCAGTCGCGCCCCCTATCCATTGCCACACTTAAAACTTGCCAGTCAGCCCAACGATATATTCAGCTACCGCTTTGAAGATTTTATTTTGGCTGATTATCAATGCCACCCCGCGATCAAAGCGCCGATTGCCATCTAAACTATATGACCTCGCTTTCAATTATTGTTGCACGCGCCCGCAATGGCGTGATTGGCCATCATAATCAACTGCCCTGGCATCTACCCGAGGATCTGGCTTTTTTTAAGCGCACCACCTTGGGCGCGCCCGTCATTATGGGCCGCAAAACACATGAATCAATCGGACGCCCCCTGCCTGGGCGGCGTAATCTTGTGGTCACACGGGACCCTAAGCGAGCCTTCGCTGGCTGTGAAACAGTCAGCAACTTAGCTCATGCCCTCGAGCTTTGTGCCAGTGCATCTGTGCCGCAAGCATTTTTAATTGGCGGAGCGCAGCTTTATGCGGAAGGATTAAACTATGCCGATCAACTGATCATTACCGAAATCGACGAGGATTTTGACGGGGATGCCTTCTTTCCTAAACCTGACCCCCTGGTCTGGAAACAAATCACTCAGAGTCAGCATCACAGCTTACCGCCGAATGATTTTGCATATGCGTTTGTTATTTATGAGCGCATATAAATGCAATCAAAGGCCAACTCAGAGTGCCACCGCGCACCCTGAAACCTTTGCTACTCGTCAATGCCCAGCAACCGTCATCTGCTCAAGCAACACTGAGCCTGTCTCCTTAGCGCCATATATAAAGGTATCCGCACCAATCGCCGCGATCTGCTGAAACATCTGTTGCAAGGTACTCGCCACGGTAATTTCCTCAACCGGATATTGAATCTCCCCACCTTCAACCCAAAATCCAGCCGCGCCTCGCGAATAATCGCCGGTCACATAATTCACACCCTGTCCCATCAATTCGGTGAGAAAAAGCCCTGTATCCAGTTTTTTTAGCATCGCCGGCAAATTATCCGATGGCTGGGTCAGCGTACTTTGGAGCGCAAGATTATGCGAGCCACCCGCATTGCCCGTAGTCTGCATGCCTAATTTACGCGCCGAATAGGTCGATAAAAAATAGCCTTGCACAATACCGCTTTGCACTATTTCACGCCGGTGCGTACGCACTCCATCCGCATCAAATGGGCTGCTGCCGATTGCCCGCGGCAGATGGGGGTCTTCCAGCAAACGAATATGCGGCGCAAAAACCTGACGGCCGAGACTATCGACTAGAAATGTCATCTTACGATACAGTGCACCACCGCTCACCGCCTGCACAAAAGCACCGATCAGGCCTGCGGCCAGCGGCGCATCAAACAACACCGGGCATTGACGGGTGCTGAGGGAGCGCGCTCTAAGCCTTGCCAACGCACGCTGGGCCGCATATTGGCCGACCTCTTCAGGAGCCGCCAGATCGCTCGCGCTACGCTTTGAGGTATACCAACTATCCCGCTGCATATGCTGAGCGCGGCCGGCAATCGGCGCACATGAAATATAATGGCGGGAAGTCGGATAGCCCGCTAAAAAACCCTGGCTGGTCGCCAACACAGAATGCTCGTGTTGCGCAGATACGCTGGCCCCTTCCGAGTTGCTAATCCGAGCATCCGTAGCAAAGGCTGCTTGCTCGGCCCGCCGCGCGATTGCCGCTGCTTCATCTGCGCCGAGTTGCCATGGGTGAAATAGATCAAGCGCCATCGGTGAATACTCAAGTAGCTCCTGCTCTGCCAGCCCAGCGCATTCATCCTCAGCCGTAAAGCGCGCAATGTTATAGGCTGCAGCTACGGTGTCACGCAGCGCCTGCGGCATAAAATCCGAGGTACTCGCCTGGCCAGATTTTTTACCGATAAACACAGAAACATTCACGCCTTTGTCACGATTATGCTCAATTGTTTCGACCTCGCCACAGCGTACCGTCACGGATAAACCGTCGCCTTCGGAAACGCTTGCAACCGCATCGGATGCCCCCAACTGTTTAGCATAGCGCAAAATATCCGCAGCGATTTCTTTTAATTGTTCTTGCGTACGCGGGAAAAAATGTGTGTTGGCGACCATATTGAATACAACTTAACTCGGAGTGAGGAATGAAATGGAATACTATTTTGCGATTTTACATTTTTTAATTTGCGGCTGACAAGCGGATAAAATGTTCCCGGTAATATTTCAGCTCATCAATTGATTCATGAATATCAGCTAGTGCCGTATGCAGCCCACGTTTATGAAAGCCCTTATAAATTGCTGGCTGCCAGCGGCGGCAGAGTTCTTTCACGGTGCTCACATCAAGATTACGGTAATGAAAAAGCGCCTCAAGCTCAGGCATCCATTGCGCCATAAAGCGACGGTCTTGGCAGATCGAATTACCACACATCGGCGATTTACCGGGCGGCACATAATTATTTATAAACTCACTGATCTGTCTAGCCGCTTCATGTTCGTCGATGGTAGAAGCACGGACACGCTCGATTAGACCTGAACCGCCATGAGTCTTTTGATTCCATTGATTCATCGCACTTAAGATCAGATCTGTTTGATGAATCGCAAGCACCGGTCCATCTATTGCCACCGTTAGATTTGAATCGGTAACCACCACCGCAATCTCAAGAATATGATCGGTCGCAGGTTGCAAACCCGTCATTTCCATATCCAGCCAGATAAGGTTAAACTCGCTACGCGCCAGACTTGTCGTATCAGCCTGAGGATTCTTAGAGATATTGGGGTTAAGCATGATCAGTATCGTTCTCTTAAAGTTTTTAGGCAGAGCAGCGCCAAATCGGCGAAAATCTCAACTCACCATTTTCGCACACTCACTCTAACGGATAGCCCCTATATGCTGACTATATTTTTTATGCTAGCGTTAATTGCGATGGTCAGTACGAAATTATGGCTTGCTACGCGCCAAATTCGTTATGTCGCAGGCCATCGCAGCGCAGTTCCTAGGCAGTTCGAGCCAACTATTTCACTGGCTGCCCATCAGCGCGCAGCTGACTATACAGTGGCGCGCACCCACTTTGCTAACGCTGAAGCCGTAACGGGTGCAATCGTTCTGATTGCGCTCACCCTACTTGGCGGGCTGCAAGCATTAAGCACCACCCTGACCGGCTGGCTCGGCCATGGTTACGCCGGACAAATTGCCCTGGTGGCCAGCGTAATCGTACTTCTTAGCTTAATTGACTTGCCTTTTGACTATATTCGTCATTTTTCGATTGAGCAACGCTTTGGTTTTAACCGGATGACAAAAACCCTGTTTGTTGTCGATTCGCTCAAAGGCTTCGTACTGAGCGCTCTTTTTGGCTTGCCGCTGCTTTTTATTGTGCTGTGGCTGATGGAGCAAGCAGGTCGTTTTTGGTGGCTGTGGGCTTGGGGCGTTTGGGCTATCTTTAGCTTGCTAGCACTGATTATTTACCCGACGCTGATCGCGCCCCTGTTTAATAAATTCGAGCCCTTGCGCGACGAAGCCATGCGCCACCGGATTGAGGCGCTACTCAAACGCTGTGGCTTTGCCGCACGAGGCTTATTTGTGATGGATGGCAGCCGCCGTTCAGCTCACGGCAATGCGTATTTCACTGGGTTTGGTAGAGCTAAACGGATTGTTTTTTTCGATACTCTGCTGGCCCGTTTATCGGGCAATGAAGTGGAAGCCGTGCTAGCGCATGAATTAGGGCATTTTAAACGGCGCCATGTGACGCAACGACTTGTCATCACCTTTGCCATCAGCTTTGGATTACTGGCATTATTTGGCTGGCTGGTGCAGCACAGCTGGTTTTATAGCAGCCTGGGCGTGACGCCCGTGCTCACGACTGGCAACAATCATGGGGCCGCGCTTATTTTGTTCTTTTTGATGATGCCGGTTTTTCTTTTTTTCTTAGGCCCACTGAACAGCCTGCTTTCTCGTCGGCATGAATTTGAGGCTGATGCGTTTGCGGCCCAACACACCAATCCTCATGAACTGGTGAGCGCACTGGTTAAGCTCTATGAGGATAATGCATCGACGTTAACGCCAGACCCGATCTATAGCACTTTCTATTACTCACACCCGCCAGCAGCACAGCGCATCGAACGGCTCCTGGCAACGGCATGAGCGCTCCTCTCGAAAGCGGTGTGATTACTGCGGCCTATGGCCGCCATTATTTAATTGAGTTAGAAAATAATGGTGGCCTACTACAAGGGTTTCCGCGCGGCAAAAAAAATGACGCGGCAGTCGGCGATAAGGTCATCTGCGAACGCCGCTCAAATAATCAAGGCGTGATTCTTGAAATCCTGCCGCGTCGTAATTTACTGTATCGCTCGGATGCCTTTAAATCAAAATATTTAGCGGCTAACCTTGATCAGTTACTGATTGTGCTAGCCACCGAGCCGTACTTTAGCGAAGAAATGCTCGGTCGCGCATTGCTGGCAGCACAAGCACACGAACTGACGACGCTTATTGTCTTAAATAAAACCGACTTAACCACGATGCTAGCCAGCGCACGCGCGCGACTAGACGTATATCAAAAGTTGGGGTTCGAGGTGCTTGAAGTTTCCGTCCATGCGCAACCACAAGCCACCCATGCACACCTTGCGGGCCGGCTGGCAGACCGAGCAACACTTTTGTTAGGCCAATCTGGCATGGGTAAATCCTCATTGGTGAATTTATTGGTGCCTGAAGCCCAAGCCGCGACGCGTGAGATTTCGACCGCGTTAAAGACTGGCAAGCACACAACAACGCTTACCCGGCTCTATCGATTGCCTGACGGCGGCGCCTTGATTGATTCGCCAGGGTTTCAAGAATTTGGCTTGCATCATTTATCCGAAGGGATGCTTGAGCGCGCATTTGGAGAGTTCCAACCGTTTCTTGCGGGCTGCCGTTTTTATAACTGCCGCCACTTGCATGAACCGGGCTGTGCGGTGTTGGCTGCGCTAAAAAGAGGGGAAATTGCGCCTGCCCGGCATGCGCTTTATATGCAATTGCTCGCTGAAAAAGAGCGGTGACAAAATCACCCCAACCAAACCGCAATCGTGAGCATCAGCAGCAGTAACATCCACAGTACCATTGCCCGCCAGCCAAGCCCAATCGCCGATTGCAACATCGCCGGCGTACACTCCTCACCCACGGAGATTGGCGGCTCATCGGTAGAGAGTACATCGATGCTCGACGGTTCAGCACTGGGCCCTCTTAAGCGAGCGCCTAGTGCACCACTACCGGCCGCTAACAAAACCGCATCGTTGGTCTCGGCAGGCCGCCGCACCTCGTTGCGCCAGGCATAAAGCGCATCCTCAAAATTACCGACAATCGCAAAACCAAGTGCCGTCAGCCTAGCTGGAATCCAATCAATAATAAAGAAGGCTTGCTGCGCAAAGCGGGCAAGTGGCGCATGGTGCTGATCTAGCGTAGAGGATTCGGCCCATAGCCGTGCTAGGTATTCACTGACTCGATATAAAACGGCGCCAGCCGGTCCAAACGGGAGCAAAAACCAAAAGAAAACGCCAAATACATGTCGATGAGAGGCAATCACTGCATGACTCAACGTATAGCGAGCAATTTCACTTACCGGCATAGCCATCGTGTCAATACCTGTCCATTGATTGAGGATCTCACGAGCCCGCACGATATCATGGTTATTTAAGGCCAGCTGGATGTCTGTAAAGTAATGGCTAAATTGCCTAAAGCCGAGGGTGAAATAAAGCACTGCGATATTCCAGGCAAAGGCCAACACGAAGTGGATGTTATACAAAACGTAATACACCAAGCCAACAGCGAGCGTCCACGGTAGCACAACCGCGAGCCAGGCGAGCGCACTCCGCTTGGTTGCACCGTCTGCATCAAAGCTGTGTTGAATGGTCGTTGCATGGTAACGCAGCAACGTAGAAACAGGGTTTCGCAGCGACAATGCGCGTGCCTGTTCAAGCATAAGAGCGAGTAATATGGAGAAAAAAGTCATGCCAAAAACCACGCCTGTCGAGTTAAATTCTACAACTGCCATGAAATAGAAAAAGCACCCAGAGTGTTGAGCTATGGGTGCTTTTTCCGCTAAGCCGAAACCTCGCTCTAGGCAGTCGGTGCCGCAGAACGATTTTTGAAGACGAGCTTTTCTTTAATCCGAGCAGATTTGCCAGAACGCTCGCGCAGATAGTATAGCTTCGCGCGACGCACCGCACCACGGCGCTTAACAACGATGCTTGCCAACAAAGGCGAGTAAGTCTGAAAAGTCCGCTCAACGCCTTCGCCCGATGAAACTTTGCGGACAATAAACGATGAATTCAAGCCACGATTACGCTTGGCAATCACCACACCCTCGTAAGCTTGAACGCGCTTGCGGCTACCTTCAACCACATTGACATTGACAATAATCGTGTCACCCGGGGCAAAATCCGGGATCGTCTTACCCGCCATCACACGCTCGATTTCTTCTTTCTCGAGCTGTTCAATTAAATGCATTACTCACTCCAAAATCATCGTACCAACGTTGTATGCACACCTTAAAATTAAGTGTGGCCTTGGCAGAGGATGACGCTAAAAAATGGCGCCACATCAAATGTGGCACCGCCTATCGCTTCTCTAATACTGAATCCAGCGTTAGAGATACGTTATTTGTTTACCCTATAGACTCAGGTACGCGCAGATGAATGCGCATCTGCCAGCCAGGTTTGATCCGTTTCAGTGAGCGTTTGTTGCAAACGCGCAGCCTCAATTAAATCAGGCCGTTTTGCGAGCGTACTCGCTAAAGCTTGCTGATGCCGCCACTTTTCAATCGCCGCATGATCGCCCCCTAATAATACCTCAGGTACATGCATGCCATTATATTCTTCTGGACGCGTGTAATGCGGACAATCGAGCAAACCATCCACAAAACTATCTTGGATCGCAGACTGGGCATCACTCAAAACACCGGGCAACTGACGGATCACAGCATCCATCAGCGCCATCGCAGGCAATTCGCCGCCAGATAGGACAAAATCACCGACGCTAATTTCTTCATCGACTTCAGTGTCGATCAATCTTTGGTCAATGCCCTCGTAGCGCCCGCATAAAAACACCAAACCCGCTGCAGCCGCCAGCCGCATTACACCGACATGTGTTAACGGTGTTCCTTGCGGCGACAGCAAAATCACGCGAGGGGTCACGCCTATTTTTGCCTGCTGCGCTTTTGCCGCGGCAATCGCCGCCGACAGTGGCCGCGCCAACATCACCATGCCAGGACCGCCACCGTATGGACGATCATCAACGGTCCGATGACGATCAGTGGTGAAATCACGCGGATTCCAGGTACGCAACGCATAACGCTGTTGCTTTGCCGCCCGCCCTGTAATGCCCCAATCGGTAAGGGCGCGAAACATCTCAGGAAAAAGCGTAATCGCATCGAATTGCATTGCACCCTCTAATCCACACAGGCTTTGTGCTACCAGCCACTGCAACCTAGAATTTCTAGTTTAGTAATCCAAGTCCCAATTGACGACAATCTTGCCGCCAGCCAGATCAACCTGATGGATATAGGCTCCAACGAATGGGATAAGCCGTTCATGGTTAACCGGTTCACCCGCTTGGTCTGAAGTTGAGTCAGCAATACGCAGGATCGCATGAGCACCGTTATCAATCAGATCGCTAACCGTACCCAGCGTCACCCCCGCCTGATTAACCACCTCAAGCCCAATTAAATCTACCCAATAGTATTCATCGTTAGTCAGCGCAGGGAAATCGGCGCGACTAATCCATACCCGCAGCCCTTTTAGGGCTTGCGCTGCCTCACGCTCGCTGCAGCCGGCAAGCTGGGCAACGACTGCGCCGCTATGCACCTTGGCCGCCAGCACCGTGACACTCTGCTGGCGCTCTGTTTGACGATTGGGTTTGCTACCATTGGCACCGGCGGGAGGCTCAGCCAGCCACCAGCGCTGTGCACTACAAAGTGCTTCACCACCCTGGTTACGCTGTGCATGCGGATAAATTTTAATCCAGCCGCCTACCCCATAAGCCCCTCCGACTATGCCTACTTCAACACAGTCATCAGGTATGGCGCTTACCGGTAGAGGTGCAGCCACCATTATGAAGCTTTACGGCGAGCGTATAAGCTGCAGTTCAAGCTAAACAATTTTTAAGCAACAACTTGCTTAGCGGCCTGCACCGCCAGGCGTGCTACGGCTGCCGACAACTGGGCGCCGGTTCCTTGCCAATACGCTAGACGCTCTTGCGACAAGCGCAGGCTTTCGCCTTTAGTTTGGAGCGGATTGTAGAAACCAATACGCTCAATGAAACGGCCATCGCGGCGGTTACGTGAATCAGTAACGACGATGTTATAAAATGGGCGCTTCTTTGCGCCACCGCGTGCCAAGCGAATAATAACCATATTAAAATCCTTAAAAACCAGATGTGCGCGAATGGCAAAGGGCGTAATTATAGCCGAAGTTTCAAAAAGATTGGTTATTTGCACTCAGCTTTATATGAGCTAGGCTCATGCGGACCCCATAATCGCAAATCATCTGCTATACCTGATCAAATAAAGATAGCTGCGAACTATCACCGTGCGCGCTAGGTTTGATCACCGGGCGGATGAAACGCGAACTGTCTAACTGTTCAAATTGGCGGCCATTCAGTCCAAGCCGGCGGGCGGCTGTTGCAAAACGCTGCCGCAACAGATTTGCCCACAGCCCCTTACCTTTCATGCGCTGGCCAAACTCCGCATTATATTCTTTACCGCCATGCATCTCTTGCACCCGGTTCATAACGCGCTGGGCACGGTCTGGAAAATGAGCCTCAAGCCACTGCCGAAACAAAGGAGCCACCTCCCATGGCAAACGCAGCACAATATAGTGCGCACTTGTAGCGCCTGCGCTGGCACACGCTTCTAAGACACGTTCAAGCTCCGGCTCGGTCACAAATGGGATCACTGGCGCAATCGATACCGCAACCGGGATGCCGGCGGCCGCCAGCGTACGCACCGTGCGCAGCCGCCGCTCTGGCGCCGCGGCACGCGGCTCTAAGATGCGCGCCAGTGCCGCATCAAGTGTGGTAATGGTGATCGCCACCATGGCCTGCTGGCGTTCCGCCATAGGCGCGAGCAAGTCAATATCGCGCTCGATTAATGATGACTTTGTAATCAGCCCAACTGGGTGGGCGCAAGCGTGTAGTACTTCAAGTATGCGGCGCGTAATGCGTAGCTCACGCTCGATGGGTTGATAAGCATCCGTATTAACCCCAAGGGCAATTCGTTGCGGTCGATACGCTGGCCGGGCAAGCTCGCGCTCAAGTAATTGTGGCGCATTTATTTTGGCGTATAAGCGGCTCTCAAAGTCAAGCCCAGGCGATAATCCTAGATAACTATGCGTAGGCCGAGCAAAGCAGTAAATACAACCGTGCTCACAGCCACGATAAGGATTGAGCGAGACATTGAATGGGAGATCGGGCGAAGTATTATGCGTTAAGATACTTTTTGCTCGCTCGCTGAACACTTCGGTACGTAAGGACGGGGCTGGCGTATCATCAGATGGCCAGCCATCGTCAAATGGTTCGCGCTGATCTACTTCAAAGCGCCCGGGCAGATGGGTGATTGCGCCACGCCCCTTATACCAAGCAAGCGGCGAGATAAGCGGTTTAACAGAATTCATGGCAGGTCTGTCCCTAGTAATTATATACTGTATAAATATACAGTATATTTTTCTACAAGGCTATCTATGCACAGTGCCATTCTGGGGGGGGGCGTAAGGGGTATCACATTTGGGCAAAAGATTTTTCAATTAATTAAGGCTTTAAAAATCAACATTTTTGGGCATGATCTCGTGATCTTACATGAACGGGATATTCGAAAAAAATAAAAGGATTTCTCAAAGCTAAGCAAAGAAGCTCGTGAAGAATTTATGGAGAGATTAACTGAAGTTATTCGTGCTCTAGACTTTACTCTAATATCTGTTGTTATCGATAAAATTAAACACAGGGAAAAATATTCTAAGCCTATACATCCATATTACTTAGCCATGCAATTTGGGCTTGAGCGACTCCACGAATTTATGCGCATAAAAGATCAAAATAAAAACATAACACAGATCATCTTTGAAGCGCGTGGTAGTGACGCAGATAAAAAATTAGAGCTATCCTTTAGACGTTTATGCAACGGGCAATCAGTAGGATATCGAACAGGATGCCCTCGCCCTTTCCAAATCATTATTGCTGACAAGAAAGCGAACTCTGAAGGCCTCCAACTTGCGGATTTATTAGCGCGTCCGATAGGCTTGTCTTATCTCTACCCAGCGCAAGAAAACAAAGCGTACGAAATAATTAAAGAAAAGTACAATAAAGAGATTTTAAATAACGGCAGGAAGAGATTTCCAAGCGTATAAAAGCGAAAGGCCTTTAGAAAGTCCTAAGAGCCCAACGCCGGCCGGGTAGTCCCAACCCACTTAAGTATTAGTTTAACAAAACTTTTATTCAACTTAGTAGGTTTGTTCTTATAGGGCATTAAACGTATAAATTTTTCCAAACTGCGCCATCGCTAGCGTTATTTAATGACTAACTAAGACAATAGAGAGGCGTTACGCACATTAGGGTAATTCAGCCACTAACTCCGGCACAAGTTCAAAAAGATCGCCCACTAGACCATAATCTGCGACGCCAAAGATCGGTGCATCAGGGTCTTGGTTAATCGCAACAATCACCTTAGCGTCTTTCATCCCAGCCAAATGCTGGATCGCCCCCGAAATGCCTACGGCCAAATACAGTTGCGGAGCAACGACTTTACCGGTCTGCCCGACTTGATAATCATTAGGAACAAAACCCGCATCAACGGCTGCACGCGAGGCACCCAAGGCGGCGCCCAATTTATTGGCCAGTGGCTCTAGCAGTTTGGTGTAATTTTCTGCAGAACCTAGCCCGCGCCCGCCCGCTACCACGACTTTCGCCGCCGTCAGTTCCGGACGGTCAAGCTCAGTGAGTTCGCGGCCAATGAATTGAGAGAGGCCTTGATCAGAGGCTGCTTCGAGCGTTTCAATTGGGGCGCTTTGGCTCTGCACTGCCGCTGCGTCAAAGGCTGTGCCGCGCACGGTGAGAACCTTTATCGAGTCATTAGAGTGCACCGTGGCAATGACATTGCCGGCATAAATAGGCCGCTCGAAGGTATCTGCGTCCAGTACAGCAATCACCTCGGAAATCTGGGCAACATCCAGCTTGGCGGCGATACGCGGCGCAATATTTTTACCATACGCGCTCGCTAATAGCACAATGTGCGAATAAGACGCCGCGATCTTAAGTACCGTCGTGCTTATATTTTCAGCTAAGCCATTAGCAAGTTGCACAGCATCCGCTAGCAGCACTTTTGCAACGCCAGCAATCTGCGCCGCCTCGTTGGCCACACTTTGCGCCTGGTGGCCAGCGACCAACAGATGGAGTTCTTGCCCAGTAAGGTTGGCTAGCTTGGAGGCCACACTCACTGCATTGAGCATGCCTCCCTTCAATTTATGATTATCGTGTTCTGCAATGAGTAAAATTGTCATGTCGCTGCTTTTTCGTGATCTAAAAATCTACCTGGCTCTAAACAGCTACAGAACCTTTGCTTCGTTTTTTAGTTTGTCGACTAAAGTTTTTACATCCGGTACTTTAATGCCGGCCGAACGCGGCGCTGGTTCAGCCACTTTGAGTGTTTTTAGCCGTGGCGTTACATCCACGCCAAGCGCATCTGGAGAAATCATCTCAAGCGGCTTTTTCTTCGCTTTCATGATGCTTGGCAGCGTCACATAACGCGGCTCGTTTAAACGTAAGTCAGTTGTAATCACCGCTGGCAGCGTTAAGGAAAGCATTTCTAGGCCACCGTCGATTTCACGCGTAATCTGCGCTCGGCCATCGACAATATTTATTTTTGAAGCAAAGGTGGCTTGTGGTAAATTGGTTAAGGCAGCCAGCATTTGACCCGTTTGATTTGCGTCATCGTCAATCGCTTGCTTACCCAGGATAATTAATTGCGGCGCTTCTTTAGTGACCAGCGCGTGTAAGATTTTAGCGACGGCCAACGGTTGCAACTCTGCATTCGTTTCAACTAAAATTGCACGGTCCGCGCCAATTGCCAACGCACTGCGCAACGTTTCCTGACACAGTGCCACACCGCATGAGACGGCAATGATTTCCGTCACAAGCCCTGCCTCTTTTAACCGCACGGCTTCCTCAACGGCGATTTCATCGAACGGGTTCATCGACATTTTCACGTGCGCAATATCAACGCCTGTATGATCAGGCTTGATACTAACTTTCACATTGTAGTCAACCACCCGCTTGACTGCTACCAGGACCTTCATCCACCTACTCCCTTCTAACGATTATTTGAGCGATATTATAGCGAGCGTCACGCGCCTACCTGTCACCATGCAACCAGCGCTTCCCCTTTAAAGTGGCTTTCAATATACTGTCTCACTTCGGGCGAGTGATACGCTTTTATCAGCTTGGCGACCCAAGGCTGGTTTAGGTCGCTCACACGCACTGCAATGAGGTTTGCATATGGTCCTTTCGGGTCTTCAATGGCGAGTGCATCACGGGTCGGAGTCAACCCCGCCTGCATTGCAAAGTCTGTATTGATCGCCGCTGCATCCACATCTTTTAATACCCGTGGAATCTGCGCTGCATCCAACTCAATCAATCTAAGTTTCTTCGGATTATCCGTGATATCAAGCGGTGTGGCTAACTCTACGTCAGCACGCAGTTTAATCAACCCCTGTTGTTGCAAAAGCAATAACGCGCGGCTGCTATTGCTCGGATCGTTCGGTAACGCAATTCTGGCGCCAGGCTTCAATTCAGATAAGGATTCAAGCCGCGCCGAGTAAAGCCCCAGCGGAAATGTTACGGTATTTGCCACACTAATTAACGAGTAGCGGCGATCTTTGTTCTGCGCAAGCAGATAAGGCTGATGCTGAAAACTATTGGCATCCAGGTCACCCGCAGCAAGTGCGGCATTAGGCTGCACAAAATCAGAGAATTCGATAATCTGAATAGCCAGTCCATCAGGTTCTTTGGCCGCAACTTGTTGTACCACCGCCATGATTTGCGCATGTGGGCCGGTCGTTACGCCTACTTTAATTTTGTCTGCAGCACACGCCAACAGCGGCGAAAGAAACAGCCCCCCTAGGACCATGGAACACCGGAATAAAGCACGAAATTTGATCATTAATTGCTCCCTTTTATTTGTGACTCAGCCTGCGCACGAGCCAATCTCCAAACGACTGCACCAACTGCACAAAAACCACCAATATCAATACGACAGCCAACATGACTTCAGGTAGAAAACGCTGATAACCGTAGCGAATACCAACGTCACCCAAGCCACCGCCGCCTACTGCGCCGGCCATCGCTGAATAACCAACCAGACTCACAAAGGTTACCGTCAAACCCGCCACAATCCCAGGCAATGCTTCGGGTAGGAGTACTTTGCAGATAATCTGCCAGGTACTGGCGCCCATTGCCTGCGCAGCTTCAATCAAGCCGGCGTCCACTTCACGTAACGCCACTTCAACCAAGCGCGCCACAAACGGCGCGGCCGCAATCGTTAATGGCACGATGGCCGCCATGGTGCCAATCGAAGAACCGACCAGCAAGCGGGTGACAGGGATGACCGCCACCAGCAAAATAATAAACGGCGTTGAGCGCACGGCATTCACGGTGAGCCCAAGCACACGATTTAACAGAACATTTGGCAGTACACCACCGTGCGCGCTCAGGTAAAGGAGAACGCCTAGCGGCACCCCCAATAGCGCACCTAGCACACCCGATACACCGACCATCAGTAGCGTTTCTTCAAATGATAAAAGCAATAAGCTGAACATTTTATTCTAGATCCAATAGTTCCT
Source organism: Mycoavidus cysteinexigens (assembly GCA_031963205.1). GTDB lineage: Bacteria > Pseudomonadota > Gammaproteobacteria > Burkholderiales > Burkholderiaceae > Mycoavidus > Mycoavidus cysteinexigens_C. The sequence continues at coordinate 8,684 of JASSUB010000003.1, read as the reverse complement.
CGACAAGCACCCCGCGCTGCCGTAAAAATGCAACGGCCTCAGCGACTTTGACTGGAGCGCCACTCGCAAGCACAGCTAAAGACCCAAATGGCTGCCCCTGGACCTCGTCAATCCGGCCATGCAAAATATTAAAATCGATCATCGCATAATGCCGCATCGTTTCTGAGAGCACGGGTTGATCGACGCCGCTACTCGCAAAGGCCAGTCTGAGTAGATGATGGCGCTGCTCGCCCTGGTTACGCTCATTCATTTGCGTGCGCAAACGCGCTTTCAGCGCCGGCGGCAATTCATGCCCGATGGTTTCACCCAATAATAAGCGAGTGACTTCGTGTTGTGGTTGCAAAAACACCTCTCGCACCGGCCCTGCCTCAAGGATGCGGCCAGCATCCAACACTGCTACGCGGTCACAGACTGCCTTGATCACATCCATCTGATGCGTAATTAACACAATCGTCAGTTTCAACTCGTCGTTAATCTGCTTGAGTAAATCTAAAATTGAACGCGTTGTTTCAGGGTCAAGGGCGGAGGTCGCTTCGTCGCATAAAAGCACGCGCGGCCGGTTTGCCAGTGCGCGTGCAATCCCCACTCTTTGCTTTTGTCCACCGCTAATCTGCGTCGGGTAGCGGTCTTTTTGTGCGCTCAGGCCAACTAATTCGAGCAAGGGCAGTACCGTTGCCTCGATTGCGCTACAACGCATACCCGCAAGCTCAAGCGGCAGCGCAACATTGTCAAATACGGTGCGCGAGGATAATAAATTGAAATGCTGAAAGATCATCCCAATATCGCGGCGAGCCGTGCGCAATGCATCTGGCGCAAGCACCGTTAAATCCCGCCCGGCAACGACAACGCGCCCTTCTGCGGGGCGGCTAAGTAGATTAAGAATCCGGATCAGTGTGCTCTTACCCGCGCCGCTACGCCCGATAATGCCGAATACCTCACCAGCAGCAATCGTTAAGTTGACGTCATGTAAGGCCTCAATTGGACCCTTGGGACCCGCGAAGCGCTGTGTAATGTGGTGAAGCTCAATCATAAGCAAAACAGCGAAAGTGTTAACATATTTAATCTACACGATGATGGCAGCTTGCTTAAGCTTAAACAAGCTAAAGATGAAAAAAACTTATTAGTTTAAGTTTTGTAGCTAGCTACTGACAAGCTACAGATTACTCTTGAAACCAACGCAAGGCTTAGGAGTCGATTCACTGTGATCACTGCTTTTTTAATTTCGACTAGCACTGTGGCGCTAGCCGAAATAGGCGATAAGACGCAATTACTCTCCCTAGTTCTTGCTGCCCGCTACCGTAAACCGTGGCCAATTATTCTCGGCGTACTGGCTGCGACCCTGGTCAATCATACCTTAGCCAGCGCGCTCGGTGCTTGGCTAGGCGCTCGGCTTACGCCTGAATTAATGCGCTGGGCGCTGGCCATCTCGTTTATTGGCATGAGCGTATGGATGCTGGTGCCTGATAAACTCGGCCCGCAAAAAGAGTATAAGGCAGGCAAGCTCGGCATCTTTGGCATCACGTTAATCGCTTTTTTCATTGCTGAGATAGGAGATAAAACACAACTGGCGACGATCGCTCTGGCCGCCCGTTTCCATGATTTTTGGGGCGTCGTGTTAGGCACAACGCTGGGCATGATGCTGGCGAATGTCCCGGCTATTTTACTCGGTGACCGCTTTGCACACCGGCTGCCACAATGTTGGGTGCATGCGATTGCTGCCGGCATATTTGGTGTGCTTGGGGTGATGGCGATGCTTAACTTTTAGGAAATTTTCAAATCTAAAAATCGGCCATTAGCCAGCTCTCTAAGCGTTTGTTTGAACATTTTTCTAGCCATCGCCATGTCCAAACCGAACTCCCAAAACATCGCACCTCTGCTCATTTCTAAATTTATCTCTGTCTGATGGATACTGCCTCCAACCTCAATCACCTCAGAATCAAGATCGTGCACCTTGTTTGGGATACTGCTTGTAAAGTCTATCAAATTCAAGGCGGGGTTAGCGGAATATGGTTAAAAAAAACCGATGGGAACCATAGATTTGTCAAAATTTACATTTCATCCCAACTGATCATATAACCTCGATCGATCAAATTTTCAAAATAAATTTTCAAAAATTGAGAAGCGTTGAAAATTGCGTCTATCGGATTATCTGCATAAATCGGGAGCGATTTTTCTATAAGCGGTAAATTTACGTGACATACATAGCTTCCTACTAATTGGCCCTCCGTAGTTTTTTCGGGAGAGCTAATAGCTATATGCACTATTTTATTTTGCTCGTCTTCTTTTTTCTTGAGCCATAACGATATTTTTAGCATTGAGTACCCTTCCAAATTAACATCCTCTCAGGCCAACGGCATAGGCTGCCATTGCACCAGCATAACAAGTGGCTCTAGCTGCCGGGTGCGGTAATCCCAAGCAATAAGCATAAGCTCACAGACAAAAAAGCACCGATTACCTGGCCTTCAGGTTGAACTTCATCGGCACGAGTGACAACAATTTCATTCCCTCGAAGGTCAAATGCAACCTTACCGCCAATATCAACCCCAAGTGCTTGGCGAATTGGCTTAAGCAACGTCAGTTGTCCTTTTGAAATTAGGGTGGCAATTTCATGAATAAACATTGCTGACTCCTTTGAGCAATTTTCTATATAGCAAGGAATATTCCTTACTATATCAAGCTTTTTTCAACGTTTTCCTATTTTTCTTAAGATTAAGGAAAAATCATGCTAAGTCATTAACAGAAATTAGCTCTATAAATTGAGCCAAAGTTATGGAGTGCGTGTTCGACCTCTTTTTGAAGGGTTGCGGGGTCACGTGCGTTGAAAGGTAGCCATTTATGCTTGACGAGGTAGCAGAGTTTTTCAATCCGGTTTAGCTTAGGGCTGTAAGGTGGGAGGAAATACAGCGTTAAATCCTGCCCCTGCTCTCGGAAGATTTTCAGGTAAGGCTGTAAAGCGCGCGCCGTATGGATGGAGGCGTTATCCAAGATCACGGTGAGTGGCTTGGTTGTTTTGTTAAGCAGCATGCCTAGGAAGGAGCCAAATAAGGAGGTCGTCATCGACTCCCATAGGCTCACCGTAAACAAGTGGCCAGAGTTCAGCCAGGCCCCTACCACGTTTAGCCGTTTTCCCCGTCTCGCCTCAATCTGGTGCTGCGTGCCGCGCGGCGTCCAACTTCGGCCTTCCTGACGGACCCTCTTTGCTGCTTTGGCACTGATTGCTGGGCTGAAGTTGACAAAGGTCTTACCCCACCGATTCTTCGACAATCTTGGCCTAAATGTAAAGCCCAAGAAATTAAAGCTCGTGTTAGGGGAGTGCCCTCGTCTATCTGCATCTTTACAGTACACCACCCGGGTTTTCTGAGGATGCAGCTCCAGCTTGCATTGCGCAAAACGTTCTCGTAGTTGCTGGATAAGCCATTGGGCTTGAGCCTGGCTGCGACAGTGGCACCCCGCATCATCTGCATACCTCTCAAACGGTATGCTTTCATAATGGCGTTGCATTTACTGGTCAAAGGCATAGTGCAGGAATAGATTAGCTAGCAATGGACTAACCGCGATGCTATGGATATAGCTTACCTTACAGGGCAACGCCCAGCTGACGTGCTGAAATTAGACCAGCGAGACATCCAAAAAGGTGCGCTTGTCATTGGACAAAATAAAACCGGAGCGCAAATTCGTATCGAAATTACCGGGGAGCTTGCGACTACCATAGAGCGCATTAGACGCCGCAAACAAAGCTTACGAGTCGTCGCAATGCGACTCTTAGTTGATGGGAACGGCCAGCCATTAAACGCCTACACCTTAAGGTCTCGCGTTGATCGAGCGCGTAAGGCTGCTGGGGTTGAAAAAGAAAATTTCCAGTTTCGAGATTTACGCGCTAAAGCTGGAACAGATAAAGAGGTCGGAAGCGGGGGGGAGTATTCGGGAGGCGCAAGCCTTATTAGGACATAGTAGCGTGGCGATGACAGAGCACTACGTGCGTAAAAGAGGGAGGATGGTGATGCCTACAAAATAAAGTTTTGTAGAACAAACCAATTTTTGTAGAACAAGCTAAAAAAGCTGTATCGGGCTGAAACCCTTATGTTTATGGTGCCCAGGGCCGGAATCGAACCGGCACGCCTTGCGGCGGGGGATTTTGAGTCCCCTGCGTCTACCTATTTCACCACCTGGGCAAGTGCGCGCATAGTACCATAAATAAAGGACTTGCGGCATATGTCTATGTGATTTTTTGGCTATTTTTGCTCCGCAATTCTGGGCTTGCTCCGCAATTCCTATTTTTGAGGGGCCATCCAAAGCCTTTGACACCCTCTTTCGTCAACGAAAATTGGGTTCTGAAATTACCCTATTTTTAGGATTTTTCTTATAAAAAAGACAACCTAGAAAAATAAAATTGGTTTCCATTTTTTAGGGTCTGTTGAAGTTTTGCGCTAGGCCCTTGCAAACTCAGAGCAAACCCGTATTGTTGAGGTTCTCACGCCAACACAACACGAGTTTGCAATGCCCCGATTACTTCTTACGGATGAATTTTGGTCGAAGCTAGAAAAGATTTTGCTTGATGAGCAGATTTATCGCAAGCGCAATTCAATCAAAGGAAATGACGACCTGGACAGAGGCTTATATCGTTATTGGCACTTGGTCGAAAATGCTTTCACGCGCTTGAAACAGTTTCGTGCATTAGCTACCCAATTCGATCAGTTAAAACGCAATTATGAGAGTGCTGTCGCTATGGCTTGCGCTTTCTTATGGTTGCCTATGTGAGACTTCAACAGACCCTAGATGAACAGATCAATATGGAGCATCCATTGGTGCGGTTATCAGGTTTGATCAACTGGGATCGGCTTAGTGCATTAATGAGCGAGAGCTTCACCTCAAGTAGAGGGCGTCCGGCGGCGTCGCCGCGGCTGATAGCAGGGTTACTGTATCTGCAATACGCGTTTGGTTCTGCTGAATCTCGCCACTATGCAACATGGAGCTGGCCTACATGTATGTCATCGCCCCTAGTTTGGCGATCGCTTATAAAATAGCGATCAAGCGTCAACTCGTCGGGTGTCCATTGTTGTAAGCGTGCCAACAATGCAAGCATGCCTCCAATACCATACCCAAAATCGCATGAGATCCGGTCTATCGAAGTGCCGCTTGGATAAGCAAAACCCTCCTCGCGTTGTACCCGGAACATCTCAATGCCCTTGAGCAGCTTCGCCACGGCGGCAATATGCCGTTCCTGAGAGGTGTAATGATAGGCATCGAGGCGAAAACCGGTGATACCGGCCAGCCCCATGACTTTTCCAAATCCGACTGCATACTTGCAATCAGTGGCGACATAGATCTCCTCAAGCGTGGCATCAAATGCATCGATGCCAGCAAGTTGTTGATAGCGCAGCAGCACACTACCTATGCCTGCTGCCCCATACATATAGTATGGCGAAGTAGGAAGAGGTTTATCTATGGTATACGCCCAACCTCGTGTGCCATATCCGTCTTGCTTGTCTTGGCTATACGAAATATCATGACGCAGCGCGCGCAATCCAGCCTCAATATAATGCTCATGCTTAGTGAGCAAGCCTAAGTAGAGCAATACGAGCGCAATGCCTGATGCACCGTAACCAAGTCCAAGATGCACTTTGCCATCGGTATAGGGCCAATATAGCCCGCGTGTTGCATCCGTGCGCGCGTAGGAAAGTATTTCATCGATCACACTGGCGGCGGCATCTAGAAACTGTTGGTCGTGTGCCTCCAAAAATAATCGGAGCGCGGAGAATGCCCAGCCAGCTTGACCTTCGAAGAGGCCGTGTGAACGACCAAAGAGCGAATGCGAGCGTGCTTGCAGCAACAGTGTACTGGCTTGCTCTGTATCCTGTAGTTCAATCAGCGCCCACGCAATACCAGCCTGGCCCATCAAGAAGCCGGGCGTATAGTGCTCGTTCGTGATGGGGCGTCGATGAGCCCAATCACGCCATGCCGGGTTGATCGGCAAGCCGGCGCGGTGCAAGCTAAAGAGCGTCCCGTACGCACCACATCCAAGGCTTAACGGATTTGTTCCAAACGCGCGGTAATCGCAAGGAAATAGACGATCATCACGAGAAAGATCGGCATGGGATTCAATGAAGGAGCCTAGTCCGCTCATCGTCATATCAATATGACTACGCGTTGGCAAGGGTATAGGATGGGAAGCAGTGACAGCATGGTCCCAGTTTGTTGACTTGAGCTTGGCATGCATCTCAGATGCAGTTGGGCGGTGCTCTGGACGCGCAGACAATCCAGCGACGACCACTTGCGTGATTTCTTCAGGGAATGACGCATCAGCGAAGAGTTCTTCAACTATCTGCGGAACCCGGTCGGGTACCAGACGAAAAAATAAATTCGCCGGAAAGGCAAGCGCCAGCATCATGGCTGCTAGTGCATAATAATCTCTAGTGAACTCAACTTCGGTTTGTGCACTTTGCTCAAGTGGCGTATAACCAGGCGTTCTGAGGCCTGTCAATACATCAATGCCAGGCTGACACGCCGCCTCAAAATCGATAAAGATAATCCGTTCGAGATCTTCTGAAATCAGAACATTACTAGCAGAGAGATCACACAAGGCAATACCGCGTTGATGGAATTCAGCAACTATGTGAGAAATGCGCAGAAAAATTTTGCAGAAAATCTGATGAAAATCGCGGATGTCATTTTCATCACACCGGTTACGCAACAAAATAGATTTACTTTGCGTCAATTTATTTAAATCTTTACCATCGATATATTCTTCGACCAAAAACCAATTTTCCCAATCTTGAAATAGGTCGTAAGCAATAGGTGTATAGCCCGTATCGTCCATCATTTTTAGAATACGGTATTCTTTTTTAAGCAGGGCGACTGCATCAGATTCAGCCGTTGGGCCGCCAATCCATGCTCTGGCTTCCTTGATCAATACCTCTCGGTTAGATATGCGATCCGTCGCAATATAAATGCCGCCAGAATTCTTAAATTGCAAGGCTTTTTTGATCAAATAGCGCCCTTCTTTGAGCGTCCCTGCTTCTCCCTCGCTTTGTATTTCTTGAGGGAATGGGTCAGCGAGCCATACGGGAGTATGATAGACCGGTGTCCGTTCGTCAGCCACATGTTCGCCAGATGGTTTGAGTATGTATGCCTTGAGTGCACCTTGCTCGTTGAGTATTTGCGTTTTTTGCATCCCGCCATATCGATAATGGACGACGGCGCTATCCTTGTAACGGCGATCACTCAAAATATACGGCCCGATATAGCCTTTAGTCGCGGTATAGAGTTGTTCAATTATTTCCCGAAATTCGCTGTCATCTTTCGGATAAGCCGTGATAAATTTTCCGCTTGCGCCGCGCCCCCAGTTTTTACTGGTCATATGGGAAAGAATGGTACGATCGGCCGCGAATTTAAAGGCCACTTGCATGTCAACCAGCACTGGCACAGCAGCGCTCAAGACAGCGCGCGCATTGTAGAGTGTTGCACTAAGATGAATTTTCCAGCCTTGCGAAGGTATAGTGCTAATAGGGGGGAGACAGTGATTCCAAACACCGCGGTGAACTGATCGCCACTGCTGCGGGAGATAGGTTTTTGCCAAATTAATATAATGCGATGCATTCGCTTTATATCGATCTGGCGTTTCGTAGAAGGGCGTGTCACTCAGTTCAAATACCATGCGTCTTTCATGTATAACTGGCATACGCCCTATCCCCCATATTGAATAGAAATTTTGTCAAGCAGCATCTCTACCTTCAGCTCGTGACCGCCACGCGCAACACATACAGGACCGGATGTCTATGTGCGCACTATAAGCAAATCAGCTCTGGCCTTCGTGACTGTTTTTAACCGCCCAGTTCTTTGCAATCGTTAAGGCTTAGTTAACAGTACATGCGCTGGCCGGTTTTGGTCGGCAATAGACATCCACCCTTGTCTGACGGCATGACCCTTAGCCACCAAACCGACACAGCAATCAACTTAGAAAAAACAGAGGAAAGACGGCTTTAGCATAAAAGAAGGCTTAGGGTCGATTCCATGCCAATGACTCCCCCCTCTTCCGCCAAAAGTGCGCCACCACCGATTAGAACATTTTCCTCGGTAGCATGATCCAATAAGCCTTGAAGTTCAAGAATGCGTTGCATCGTTTTTCTCCTTTCATAAGAATAGAACTACAGCATTGGTCAAAAATTAATCTCAAAAACATATCCCCAACCAATTTTTAAGTTTATAGATTATGAATCCAATTTTTTCAAGGACTATCTTCAACCAACTCGACTTTGCGCTTAAGCGCTGGGCTAAATGGAAATACAAACAGCTGGGCAGTATCTCCATGTCAAACAGCATCGGAAATTTTCCATGTTACTGTATCGGTAAAATTGGCGCCGGCGAGAGCATCTTCCAATGGCATATGAGGCTGAAACGGTAGCGTATTTCCAACGGCAAATGAGGCTGAAATAGGGATTTTGGGTCGATCATCCACCGATGGTGATCGATATGAATGTTTCAAGACTCGAAACAATTGAGCAAATCCGGGAATTTCTGAATGGCACAACAGGTGTTATTTTCACGAATCCTACCGACGAACCCACACGGCGGACTTTCGTTACTACCGTAATCAAACGATACCGGTACTTTACTCTGACGAAAGGACAACGTGGCATCTTGTTTGCGTATATGCAGCGCTTGACGAGCTATTCCCGACAGCATCT
>JASSUB010000027.1:0-30812 GCA_031963205.1 Mycoavidus cysteinexigens | reverse complement strand
TATGACTTCGGATTGCTTCTGGTCCTGAATAAGGCTGGGCTACCTGGGGAGTTACCAATGGTTTTTATATTGTTTCTTAGGAGGAGGAAGAAGATCTATGTGTAATAAATTCAGAAAAAATCTAGGTCATTTCCCTAATGATTAAGCTGCCATTTAGCTTACTTCGCTTTGCGAAATATCACTAAAGATTGGCAAATGCCACCTATCACATGGCGGACTGAAAAAGTTCAGTTTGCCATTTTATTTGGCGATCGTTTTACAGCTTCATTAATTCTGACATGCTCCTGCTTACACTTCTTCGCTTTGAGGTGGATGACGCTTCTTCTGTAGTTCATCTAGTTTTCGGGCTAGAATGCGCCCAATTTTAGCGGTTGGCACGGGCCTATCCATATCGTTGTGTTTGCAGTGGATATCGTAAGTTTCGATATTGCCGAGAACGTAAGGTTTCCATAAATGAGAAAAAGAGGACTGGGTAGATCCATCTTCCGCTATCGTTGCACGAAAGAAGAGCATGTCGCCGGAATAAATGAGTGGAGAAAAATTATTTAAAAGGCAAAGGTTATTTTTGATGATATTTTGGGTTTTTTCCCATAAATATTCTCCCGCATCTGAAATATTTTCATCGCTATAGCGATCAAGAAGTTTGATGTAGGTAGTTTCTTGATCTAACTCAAGTTTATTGTCCCGCTGGAAAGGGCCCGGATGACTATCCAACAAAGCCAGCAAAGAGACTCTTTCGCCTTGTTGTTCAAATTGTGTTGCAATGCTGTGAACAACATTGCCGCCAAAAGACCATCCCAGCAAATAATAAGGCCCGTTAGGCTGAATGCGGCGAATGTGTTTAATGTAGTCTGACGCCATGGTATCGATTGTTTCTGCAAGCTGCGATACGCCACTGAGTCCATGAGCTTGCAGACCATAGACAGGTTGGTCCGCCTCTAAATGCTGAGATAGACCGATATAACTCCAGCTTAGACCTGCCACGGGGTGAACGCAGAAAAGAGGCGGCCGAGTGCCTTCTGGTTTGATGGAAAGCAAGACATTAAATGAATCGTCTTGGGCGCTGTCTAGCTTGCGTAAACGCTGCGCCAGTCCCGCGATGGTAGGCGTTTCAAACAGCATGTGGAGGGCCATCTCGACGCCCAATGTGGTGCGAATACGATTGATCATCCGCACCGCAAGCAGCGAGTGGCCACCGAGCGCGAAGAAACTGTCGTAACGACTGATGCGCTCCAAGCCAAGCAGTTCAGTCCAGATTGTGGCGAAGGCGATCTCGATCTTGCCTTGTGGTGCTTCATGCGCTTGCTGGGCGAAGGCTTCGTTGTCCGGGGTTGGCAGCGCTTGACGGTTAAGCTTGCCGTCGGGCAGGTAGCGGGCTATGTCATCCGTCTTGTACATGTGCAGAAGCTCGCGCTCTTCGCTCGGCAGCACTTCCAGTTGCCAAGCCGGTTTGTCCAGCCTTTGTTCAAGCGCTTCGGCTAGGCTCTGCAACGCCTGCTGCATATAACCGCAGATACGATTAGGATCAAGCGGACTCACCACCTGAGCGATCAGTCCCAAGGTTTTTCCGAAGTCCTCCACGAACAGAGCGAGTGGATAGTTTGTGCGTTCGTCCACACTCAACACTTCAATGCCCGGCGCCATTTGGCCCTCTGATGGCACCACAATGTGGTGCCGGTAGTTCAGTAATGCACTAAACAAGGATGTCCCCGCCGGCACGCCACTGCAGCGTTGGGCCAGCGCCAGCGATGCATGTTCATGGTCGAGTAGTCCAGCTAGGAGCGCATGCGTATCCCGCACACTGTGCTCAACGCTGCGCTTCAACTCAACACATAGTGGCAGGGTGTTAATGAACAGCCCCAGTGCACGGTCGGCCCCGTCACCTGCCTGCATCCGCCCAAATAGCACCGTGCCAAACACCGCTCGCTGTAGGCCACTGCTGCGTGCAAGCACCTGTGCCCAAGCTAGATGGCATAAACTAGCCAAACTCACGCCCAGTCGTTTCGCCTGAACGCGCAGCCGATCGTTCAATTCCTGCGGCAGTAGTCGGCGCGATTCGGTAACCTCGGTACCGTCGCGATACGTATCGGTCAGCCCGAAGGGCAACGTAGGCTCCTTCACTTTGGCCAGCATGTCGGTAAAGAACCGCTCGTGCGCGGCCTGACTCATACCCAGACGCGTTTGCGCCACCAGGTTGCGGAACGGTTGCGGAGCGGGCAGCATCTCGCCTCGACCTTCGAGGAACGCCTGCACCTCGGCCTGCATGATTTCCAGCGTCGAGTGATCCTCGATCAAATGGTGTAACAGCTGGACTAGCAGCCAGCGGCCATCACTGTTCTGCGCAATCACGAAACGCAGCAACGGGGCTTGGGTCAAATCAAGACGATGCTGACGGAAACGCTGAGTCAGTTGTTCAGTGATCGGTCCATCGGCTGGATCCAGTGTGAGCTCCGTGATAGACAATGGCGCCTGACGCCAGACTACCTGCGCGGGTTTGGACAGATGCGCCCAGACAAAGGCGGTGCGCAGAGTATCGTGGCGCTTGACGACCTGCTGGATTGCGTCTAGATAACGGTCGAGTTGCTCCCGGTCAGTAAAGGCCATTTGGGCAATTAACAGATACGGATCGCCCTCGGTCGCCAGCAGGTGGTGAAACAGGAAGCCGTCTTGCAGCGGGGACAATGCATAAATATCTTGGATATTCGCAACGCCACCGGGAACCTGTGCCGCAATCTGATCGATCTCAGCTTGACTAAGATCGATCAGCGGCAGCATCGCCGGCGTAAGCTTGGCGGTGTCGGATGGAATGAGATTGGGCGGCACGGCGACTTCCCGATGCTGGCCCAGCGATTGAGCCAGTTCGCTCAGCATAGGCGTATCGAACAATGCTCGCACCGAGACCGTCAAGCCAACAGAACGCAGGCGTTCGATCATCCGCACCGCGAGCATCGAATGGCCACCAAGCGCAAAAAAGCTGTCGTGACGGCTGATGCACTCAACCCCGAGCAGCTCTGCCCAGATGGTGGCCAGCGTCGTCTCTACCTTGCCTTGCGGTGCCTCGTATGCCTGGCGCGCAAAGGCTTCGCCATCCGGCGCCGGCAGTGCTTGGCGATCAAGTTTGCCGTTGGGCGTCAACGGCAGTGCATCCAAGCGCACAAAGGCGGCCGGCACCATATACTCAGGCAGCCCGGCCACGAGATACGTACGCAGTGTGCTCGCCAGTTGTTCGTCCACCTCGGCCACAACATAGGCAACCAGCCGCTTGTCGCCGTCCTCGTCTAGCGCAAGCACGACAGCATCGCGCACCTGAGGATGTTCGTTAAGGCGTGTTTCGATTTCGCCGGGCTCAATCCGAAAGCCCCGGATTTTAACCTGGTGATCGTTGCGGCCGAGGAACTCGAGATTGCCGTCGGGCAGATAGCGGGCCAAGTCGCCCGTCTTATACATGCGGGCCTCAGCATGATTGCTGAACGAATCGCAAAGAAAACGCTCGGCGGTCAATTCAGGCCGGTTCAAATAGCCACGCGCGACACCCGCTCCGCCAATATACAGTTCGCCCACCATTCCCAACGGCACGGGCTGACCACTCGTGTCCAGCAGATAAACCTTAAGATCGGGAATCCTTACCCCAATCGGGCTGCCCACTTCATGGCAATCCTGTTGTCGGAGCCGCCGGTAAGTGACATGCACGGTGGTTTCGGTAATGCCATACATGTTCACTAATTGAGGCGCGTGCTCCGAGCGCATGGCGTACCATGCCTGCAAGATGGCAGGTTCAAACGCTTCACCACCGAAAATCACATAGCGTAATTGATCACGCAATTGGCTTTGTGCTTGGCTGGCAATAAAGGTCTTAAAAGCACTGGGCGTCTGATTTAATACGGTCACGCCCTGCTCGCAAACCAGCCGGTGAAACTCTTGTGGTGAGCGGGCAATCTGATGAGGAACTAAGATCAGTTTCCCGCCATAGCGCAAGGCTCCCCAGAGCTCCCAAACCGAAAAGTCGAAGGCAAAGGAATGGAACAGGCACCAGGTATCATGCTGGTTAAAGTGATACCAAGGTTCTGTGGCATCAAACAGACGTACAATCTGCGCATGCTCCACCATCACGCCTTTGGGGGCGCCGGTAGAACCGGACGTATAGATCACATAGGCGAGATGACGAGCAGTCAGACCAAGCACGTGCGGATTAGTGGCTGCCTGTTCTGGCTGCACCGCTGGATCGAGCACCGTCAACGAGGCAAGGGCCGTTTCGCCCAATGTGGCGCGGCCCACTGCGTCTGCCAACAGGATCCGTGGCGCCGCATCGGTGAGAATGCTCGCCAGCCGCTCGCCCGTATATGCTGGATCAAGTGGCACATAAGCGCCACCCGCCTTGAGAATTGCCAATAGTCCCACCACCAACGCTAGACTGCGTTCGACGCAGATCGCCACCAGCGTATCTGGTTGCACGCCCAGTTCGATGAGCTGATGCGCAAGACGATTAGCACGCGCATTCAGTTCCGCATACCCTAATGCCTGATCTTCGTACACCAAGGCAATGGCGTCCGGCGTACGCTCAACTTGTTCTTCAAATAACTGATGAAGGCACTGGTGCGCTGGATACGGCGTCTCTATCATATTCCATTCGACCAGCAATTGCTGCCGCTCCGCTGCACTGAGCAGGTCGATGCCGTCAATTGGCTGGGTGGGCTCTGTGACCAGGGCGTCCAGGAATTGTAGAAAACGGCGCTGGTGTGCCATGAGTTCGTTTGCTGTATAGAGGTCGGGGTTCGCGTCAAAGTCAATCCGCAATGGGCTGTCCTCGGATAGGACGTAGACCGCAATCATTAGGTCTTCGACCGGTCCATTGACAAGATTATGCGTGGTTGATGCATGTTTGCCAAAGCGCAGGTCATTGTCAAATGGCATAAGATTGATGGTGGGACCAAACAATTGCCAGCTTTGCGCCAGTCGCAGTTCTCGCCGTAGCTCTTCACCGCGATAGCGTTGATGCCGAAACCCGCGGTTAATCTCTTGCGCCGCTTGTTCTATCAATGATGTGAAGTGCGTGTCTGGCTGCACAGTGAGTCGGATAGGCATGACATTAGACGTCATGCTGGGAATACCTCGGCCCTCGCCAAAGCGAGCTGGCACCGGGAAGCCCAACACCACGTCTTGAGTACCGGTTAAACGATGAAGATACGCCGCCACGGCAGCGGTAATAAACTGAGCCAAACCACTTGCGTCAGAAGCGTAAGTGCGCATTGTTTGAGAGGAGAGGTAAGCTGTCTGACGCAAGCGGTGGTGCAAAGCGGGGGCTTGCTTATCTGCAAGTGTCACAGCGCTAGGCCAATCCGCGCAGTGCGCAAGCCAATATTCCCGATCTTTTGTAAAGCGCGCAGAGGCGCGGTAGCGAAGATCATTTTCCAGCAGCAGCGATACGGGCCCGAATGGGCGCTCTTGCGCTGTTACCCCGTTGACTAGTGCGCTATACACCTGCGCCATGCGTTGCGCGATAAGGCGGCCACCGGCCCCATCCATCGCGATATGGTGACAACGCTGATACCAAAAAAATCGGTCAGATGCGACTTTTAACAATGCAAAGCCAAACGGCAAGTCATTTAGTAGATCGGTTGGCTGTTCGTAGTCCGCTTTCATCCAAGCTTCGGCAGCAGCTTGAGGATCAACCTCTGCGCTGAGATCGATCAAAGGAAGCGACCAATCCGGCAAACTGACAAATTGTTGAATGCCAGCGCTACTTTCGATGAATTGAAGACAAAAGCTTTCTGCTTCCGTGATCACCTGTCGCAAGGCGACTTCGAACAGGGCCGAGTCAACCGCGCCATGGATTTCTGTGAATTGGCAAATATTGTAGACAGGACTGCGGGGGTTGATTTGCTGCGCGAGCCAAATCTCCATTTGTGCGGTGGATAAGGGGTAGGTGACTGGATTTGGATTGACACAAGCAGGCATAAGTCTTTCTAAAGAAAAAATTAAAGGACGGCCATAGGTGGATGGGCCGCGCGATAGAATTTCAATTATGGAACTTGGACTACAGAACCTAAAAATACTAGGGGCTGTTGAAGTTTGGCACTAAGCTCTTGCAAAATAAGAGCAAGCCCGTATTGTTGAGGTTCTCATACAGGCACAACACGAATTTGCAATGCGTCGATTACTTCTTATGGATGAATTTCGGTTGTAGTTGGAAAATATTTTGCCTGATAAGCCAATTTATCGCAAGCCCAATTTGCGTTTAATCTCTTCGGGCTTAATTTCCCGCTGGTGTTTGACGAACGTATTGATGAAGCTCTCAGAGAGGCGTGCCTAAAGATTTCGAAGCGGTATGACTTAAAGTTTCTGGAGATTGGAACGGACGAAGATCACGTTCATTTTTTGGTTCAGGCGGTGCCGACGTACAGTGTGTCGAAAATTATCCAGATTCACAATTCAGCCTGCAACTGGTGGCTAAATTGTGATCAAGAGACAGCAGCAAGCTGCGGGGTCGTTCATTTCAAGCCAAGCGCCTTTGGCTTGCTCTCAGTCACGACGTTTGGCTGAGAGCAAGTAGACCAACTCTACGAACTGCTACTGCGCAGAGCGTTAATCTGTGCCGTAGCTGGGCGAACGCGGGCCGTAGAGGATCCCCCCTGGTTGCGCCGATAACAGACGAAAGCTTGTTGTTCCGGCAATCCCGTAGCTCCGGTCGGTTGAACTGTTGATGATCTGCTTGACCACCGCTGTCATCAGCATACCAACCAGGCTGCCGCCGTTATTGTTGCCTTCGTTGCTCGACGCGCTGGCATAGCCGGTCCACAATGTCTGGCCGCTCCTGAGGTCTACCAGCCTGGCATTGGCCGCCACGATGCTGACACTGTCGAACACCATATACTTGGTGCCGTACTGCGTGATCGTGATGTACAGAGCGGCATCAGCGCTGAAGATATTTCTGAGCTTGGCGACCGGCACGTCGTGGATATCGCTGGCAACGGTCAGGCCATTCTGCTGGAAGGTCTCGTTCACTAGTGTGACCGGCAGCACGTAGTAGCCCGCCTCGGCTAGCGGCACAGTCACCTGCGACAGCATACCGTAGGTTGCGCCTACTTCCAGCGATTTGTTGAGCGGCGGTAAGACGACGATCGAGCGCGGCTTGCTGGCCTTGAAGGCCGAATAGTCGACCTTCTTCGTTGGCGTTGCACAAGCCGCCATCAAGACAACCAGACCGGCGGCGGTAAACAGTTTCAGAAAGCGCTGAGTCATCATTGGGTCCCCTTTTTGACGTTCTTCATCAGGAAGTCGATATAGGCTGCCGACTCTGGAAACAGCGCCTTCTCAGTTTGGAATTCCTGGACCATCTGGTCATCCTTGCCCAGGCTCGAATATAGAAGGCCCAGATGGGCGTGGTAGCCTGGTGGTACCGCACCGTTGGTTGACTTGATCTTCTCCAGGCCGCGTTCGAGTTCAGCAATCTGCTTTTCCTTCGATGCCCCCTTGAAGTATTCGTAAACCTGCGGCTGGTAGCCCTCCCACTGATACAGCGGCTTGCTCGGCGCGGCGCAACCGGCCAGCAGCGTGCCTCCCATAATGGCAGCAGTAGCTGCTCGCCATATCGTAAACGTTGTGCTCATGATTGTAGTTATCCCTTTCAATGTGCTGTTGCTCTGCCTCATTGCGCGCCCGGCTTCCACGCGCCACTTTCTATACTATTGACCAGGTTCGTCACGGCCTCTCGCATGGCTAGGTCCAGCACCTTGCCGTTGAGCGTTGAGTCATAGCTGGCGGTGCCGCCAAAACCGATCATTTCACGGTTTGACAGCTTGTATTCGCCTGCTCCGCTAGCCGAGAACACCACTTCGGAGGTGGTGATGTTAACCACATTCAGACTGACCTTCGCATAGGCGACCTGCTCCATGCCGCGTCCTAGGATGCCGAACAACTGGCGGTCGCCGGTTTCCTTGCGACCGAATTCAGTCACGTCGCCAGTGATCACGTAATCCGCGCCCTTGAGCTTCTGCGCCGCGTTCTTGAGAGCGGCCTCCTGCTTGATCTCAGCCAGGTTGTCGCGATCGAGCACGTTGAAGCGGTTGGTCTGCTGCAGGTGCGTAATCAAGATGGTCTTGGCTTGGCCGCCAAGGCGATCGACACCGTCCGAGAACACGCCGCGCATGTAGGCTGATCGATTATCGAACTTGCCTACCGCGATGGGGGCGCGCACACCCGCGTAGGGACGACTTGCGCTTTCTACTTTCTGCACTGGCAGTACCTGCGACGTTTCAGTTGCGCAACCACCCAGCATGACGACGAGCAGGGCGGTACCGACATAAGTTATACCTGCCATTGCCCCAGAAGGTGCTTTCATACTATGTCTCGTGAGCGAAAAATTTGTTTGTTTTTCAATTTTCATAGGATTAGTTCTTATCGGATGTGAATAATTATGTACTAGTGAGGTATTGATGCAACCAATGCGAAAAATACCTAATAATCAGTAAATCGTCAATAGTGGATGCTAATAAATAAGGCTTAAGCATTTTCTGGTTTTTGATAAAGTTATTTTACAAAAAAGTAGGTAAAATGTTCAATTTTTGAATGCCTTATAGGATCATCCCCTTATTTTTAATGGTTTTTAAAAGTAGAAAGTTAAGCAGAAAGAACTCATTTTTGTTTTGCGGTGACGCCTCCAGCGGCGAGATTGGTGGTGTAAGCGCAACAATGGCATTCGGTTAAGCTTGACTTTGCCCTTGCCGGCAAGCGTCGGATGCAGAAATCGCGCAGGCCATCCGCACGGCTGCGCTAACACCGCTCATGGTGCTGCAAATGCAGGGCTGGAAACCCAGTTCGGCGAGCGAGGCAACACGTTATCGGGTGGCGGTTTGTTGACGAAAAATAGCATCTATGCGAGTCTCTGGCATAAGCAAGTTGGGTCTCATGTTATGCGTTCGCCTTAGGCAGCACTGCTTTTTAAGTATTTTTTGGGATATATATCCAGTTTGCAAAGCAAGTCAGCAATACTTCGAATGGGCATCTATTGCAACTTACCAGAAAGGAGAGAGATATTTCAGAAAATATTTTTTATCGTATTCTAAAGCATAGCTCACAATTTATTTTAATAGAGTGCTGTTTCAGAACTTAATATGTAACCGATACTTATCTTATGAAAATTCAGAAAATTTTTTGTTTTATAACAACCGCTATCGTATTTCAGTTAACAGCCGTGGCTAACGAGCATGCCGATTTTAGTGGTGCGTCGACAGCCGCTATCAGTCAGCATGTAGCCAGACCTTATCAAGAGAGAGGTTGGGATATTTACCTAACGGGTTATGCTTGGCATGCAGGGGCTACGTTTAGCGGAAAAAAATTAAACTCTAAAACGTATGGAGGTGGCGTTGGCAAGCACTGGACTGACGCCAATGGACGTGAAGATTTGCTGTATGTCATGGCGTTTACTGATTCATATAAGCACCTTCAGCCGATTGTTGGCTATGCGCGTCAATGGTTCACTAACCCCATTGGCCCGATTTCGTTAGGTGGAGGTTTTACCGTAGGGTTGAGTGGACGGGAAGATATACTTCATTACTTACCTTTGCCAGTGCTATTGCCGATAGGTTCAGTACGTTTTAAGAAGTTTTCGCTGATGAGTACAGTGGTCCCACGCAAAAAAGGAGCTTTGGGGTTGGTTTGGATGCGCTATCAACTCTAAGAGCCAGCTGACGCCATTGAAAGCAGACGCTGGCGTTGAAAGGTATTGACTTCGGCCAGCTCAGCTTCTGTATGACTTTCTGGTGGGGCGGATAAGGATCGAACTTACGACCTTCGCATTGCGAAAGCGATGCTCTCCCAACTGAGCTACCGCCCCACGGTTGTATGATTTAAAAAAATTCTAGCACGCGTTTTTGCATTAACAAGCCGCATCTCAATATTTTTTCTGCGCGTGTTAAGATCATCCCCCTTGTGCCGATTCACGGCCCTTTTATCTAAATATAAAGCATACGATGTCCGCTGGTTTGAACCCAGCGCAGCGCGAAGCGGTGCGCTATCTTGATGGACCTTGCCTGGTGCTCGCGGGTGCGGGCAGCGGCAAAACGCGCGTGATTACGCAAAAAATTACGTATCTGATTGAAGAGCGAGGTTTTGAGCCTAAATATATTGCCGCTGTAACCTTTACCAATAAAGCTGCTGCCGAAATGCGTGAGCGTGTGGCTCAGCTACTGGAAGGTAAAACCATGTCTGCGCCTGGCAAGGAAGGGCGCAAGATACCTGCTAAGCAACTCACGGTTTGCACTTTTCACTCGCTTGGCTTACAAATGCTCAGGCAGGAAGCCGAGCATGTAGGCTTGAAGCCGCAATTTTCGATCATGGATGCGCAAGATTGCTTTACGATGGTCCAAGAGCAAGCAGCCACCACTGACAAAGCACTGATTCGCCGTATCCAAAGCGCGATTTCGCTGTGGAAGAATGCGCTGGTAGCGCCGGAGAGCGCGCTTGCTAACGCCAGCGATGAAGATGAGCATCAGGCGGCACTGATTTATCGTAATTATGTGGCCACGCTGAGCGCTTACCAGGCGGTGGATTTTGATGATTTGATCCGTATTCCTGCCGAGCTTTTAGCGGCTAATGAAGAGATCCGCGACAAATGGCAAAACCGCTTACGTTATTTGCTGATTGATGAATATCAAGACACCAATGCTTGCCAATATACTTTGCTGAAGTGGCTAGCTGGGCCGCGGGCAGCATTTACAGCGGTGGGGGATGATGATCAAGCGATTTACGGTTGGCGTGGCGCGACGCTGGAAAACCTCAAGCAGCTGCAAGTTGATTTTCCTGCGCTAAAAGTGATCAAACTAGAGCAAAACTATCGTTCGACCGTGCGTATTTTGGATGCGGCTAACAATGTGATTGCTAACAATCCTAAGCTGTTCGAGAAAAAATTATGGAGCGAGCATGGGGTGGGTGATGCGATTACGGTAACCGCGGCTAATGATGACGAGCATGAGGCTGAGTCAGTGGTATTTCGGCTCTCCGCACATCGCTTTGAGCGGCGGGCGCAGTTTCGCGATTATGCGATTCTGTACCGCGGTAATTTTCAGGCACGGGTATTAGAGAAAGTGCTGCGACGTGAGCGAATTCCGTATGTCTTATCAGGTGGGCAATCATTTTTTGAGCGCGCTGAAATTAAGGACGTGTGCTCGTATCTAAGGCTGATCGCCAATGCGGATGATGATCCGGCGTTTATTCGGGCGGTCACTACACCTCGCCGTGGTGTGGGTAACACGACGCTTGAATCCCTTGGCGCATTTGCTGGGCAAGCGAAGTGTTCGCTGTTTGAGGCGGTTTATATGGGGGCGCTTGAAGCACGGCTTGCGGTGCGCCAGCTTGAGCCGCTGCGCGCATTTTGTGATTTTATCGAGCGCTTGCGGGTGCGCGCGGCGAAAGAGCCCGCGACGGTTTTGCTAGATGATTTAATGGCGGGCATTCAGTATGAGGCTTATCTATATGATACGTATGATGAGCGCCAGGCGCGGACCAAATGGCAAAATGTCCTTGAGTTTCTTGAGTGGCTTAAACGTAAAGGCACTAAGCCTGAGCTAGAAGAGCAAACGGCAACTGGCTTTGATACGGCCGACGGTCTCTCCGATACAGGTAAAAACTTATTGCAACTGATTCAAATGGTTGCTTTGATGTCGATGCTTGAGGGCCGTGATGAAGATCCTGATGCCGCGCGACTGTCAACCATACATGCTGCCAAAGGACTTGAGTATCCGCATGTATTTTTAATCGGTTGTGAAGAAGGAATTTTGCCGCATCGGGGGGGCGAAGGTGTTGAAATGGATGATGCGCGGATTGAAGAGGAAAGACGCTTAATGTACGTCGCCATTACTCGCGCCAAGCGCAGTCTGCATCTTACGTATTGCACTAAACGTAACTATGCGCAGCAAACGCAAGTATGTGAACCGTCGCGGTTTATTGCAGAAATGGTGCTGGAGGAGAGTGTGCCGGGCGCGCCAGAAGACGCACCGATGACGCCGAAAGACCGTTTGGCTAATTTAAAAGCCCTGTTGAATTAGTCTCGCCGCCTGCTTGATTAGGCATCAACCAATTTTATTTAACGGCTTTGATCATATAATCAACCGCCGCTTTAACTTCCGCATCAGGGGCATTTGAGCCGCCTTTAGGCAGCATATTGCCTTTGCCATGCAAAGCGTAATTATAGATGGTCTCGATCGATTCTTTTAAGCGAGGTGCCCAGGCGGTTTTATCGCCGAGTTTAGGGGCATCCATCACGCCAGTGCCATGACAGGCAACACAAAATTGTGAATAGAGCGCTTTGCCGGCTTGCGCCAGATCGGCGCCACTGTCGGCAGTGGCTGGGGTGGGGAGTGCAGACAGTGCAGCCAGCGCGGCTGAGGCTGTCGTTTGCGTAGTCGGCAAAGCGTTTTCTGGCGTGGCGGCGGTATTTAATGCTGGTGTTGCTGCTGCTGCTTCGCGGATTTCGAGTTGAGCGATGGGGGCGATGCGCTGAGCAATGGAGGCTGGCGACATAGCATCGGTACCTGTGCCTGCACGATAGGTATTATCAACATATTCGATCAGCAAGAGAATGCCTACGACTGGAATCAAAAAAGAAGCAATGACGACAACAATAAGCTGCCGCGGAGTTTTAATGAGTGCGTCGTGATGGTTTTCGCTCATGCTAGTTTTGTCTCCATTATTGAACGATATCAACAAATTATAAGTTTAAACGATTGATTTGAGGGGGGTGTTTTTTTATGGAAAAGCCTGATCAGCGGGCAGATGGCTAGATTTTGCGCTGAACACATAGACTTCGTGAGCTGAAACGGGTATCCTTGCGACTTCGCTTAGCAGTCTCTCGCTTTGCCAAGCGCCCGTAGCTCAGTGGATAGAGTGTCGGCCTCCGAAGCCGAAGGTCGTGGGTTCGATTCCCTCCGGGCGCACCAATAAATACAAGGGTTTGCGGCTAACCACCTTGTTAAGAAATAGCAGGTGTAGCTACTGGTGTAGCTAAAAGTGTAGCTATGCCGCTATTTTTTCAGCCAGTACAGCATGTTGGGAAGATGGAACGAAAACTGTATGAGATTGTGCCCATTGAGCTAAATGCGCTGAAGATAAATGTGCATAACGCTGGACCATCTCTAGTGTTTCCCATCCCCCTAACTCTTTAAGCACATATAAGGGCGTGCCGCGTTGAACATGCCAACTCGCCCACGTGTGCCGCAGATCATGCCACCTAAAATTTTTAATATCAGCAGCTTTTAATGCTTTGTACCAAGCTTTGGTTGAGGTCTGCTTAACTGGCTTGCCTTCGTAAACAAAAACGTATTGCGTATAGTCGGCATGCCGCTTTTTCTCCCTCTGACGCATTAGAACTACCATTGCCTCGTCGGAGAGAGGAATGCCGATCGGTTTACGCGCCTTTGCTTGATCGGGATGAATCCAAGCGGTTTTTCTTGCCAAATCAATTTGTGACCATTCCAAACCCGTAACATTGGCACGCCGCATTCCAGTTTCCAGTGAAAATTGCGCCATATCAGCCAAATGGGTCGGTAACAAAGCTAAAAGCCTTTGGGCCTCGTGCGGTGCTAGCCAGCGAATACGCTTTTTAGGTTCGGACAGTAGTTTAATTTTAGGCACTTTATCTAACCATTCCATATCAACCGCTACATTTAAAACTGATAACAGTAACTTTAATACCCGATTAACTGTCGCTGGTTGAACTTTACGGCCCGTGCTTTTTTTAACTCCGCCTTTAATCCTAACGTTTATCTCGTCTTTTTGTTTAGCCGCCTTGATTTCATTGAGTAACTTCTTATCAATTTCAATAAGTGGTTTATCTTTTAACCAAGAATCTAGCCAACGCAAACGAGATTGAATAGTCGCTAAACTGCCGTACTCTTGCCGAGTCCTTAAATATTCTAAAACAGCGTGCTGCCATAAATAGTTAAGTCCTTCCTCTGCCGGTTCTTCTGCTACTTTTTCCTCTGCCGCCTCTGGCTTATTTTCATCCCATAAACTCGCCTTTAAGCGATCGTGGAATTCTTGCGCTTTAGCTTTGTTTGCGGTGCCAGTGCTTCCCTGTACAACTTTTCCAGTTTTGGGGCAGTAGAGTTTGTAGTAAAAGCTTTGGCTTTTGTGGCTTTCGCTTCTTCGTTTGTAGAGCGACATGTTTTACCTCCTTGCAGTTGGTCGCCCTGCATAACTCTCGGGCTAAATTGTCCGTCAAGATAACGCTGTAGCGCAAGCACAGAAAAAACCCAGCCTCTCCCTACCTTGCGGCCTGGGATTTCTCCTTTTTTGGCTTTTAAACAAATGGTTTGTACGTGAGCGCATAGGAGTTTGGCCGCTGCTTTTGCGTCGATAACGTCTAACGTTGGCATAGGATTTTCGTTGTCTTTGTTGTATTTAGTAGACAGGTTTGTTGTCATGCTTGCTCTCGTTTAAAAATCCAACATTTGAGTATTTCCGGCGCACCTCTCAAAGATAGATCCACTCTGGTTAAAGCTGAACGCACCGCCTTAATTTCGATAAATTTACGCGCACGACTGTCACGCAAGTAACGCTTGAGTTCGAGTAAGGAAGGAATTTTTTGTTGTTGCAGCGTGGCCACTTTGGCGAAGTCGTTTAGGTTGATGGCGATTAAGTTTGATTCGTGAGCATGGTTGAGGGAGTGTTCTGCATCTCTTTCTAGGTAATCGAAAGTGTCCCAAAACTCCTGCACGATAGGATGATCGGCGCTAATCGCTTGCTGCCGTTGAATGGCAATGTCCACTAACTGCGCTTGTGCGGCTGCTTTTTGCTCAACCGATAAAGGAATAATGAATTCGAGAGCATTGATGAGTGCCATCAGCTGCGCGTGATTTTTGGCAATGCGCAGGCTACGAATCTCTGGCACCGTTTGAAGCTGGCGTTCGTAGATCGGCGTGTGTTTTTGGATTGTTTGAAGAATGGCCCCTTCGCGAACCAGAGAAGCCAACATAAACCCGCTGACGTGTTCAGGTGTTACGCGCTCCAAGCTTTCGGCCTGCGCTTTTGTTTCTGCTGTTTGCGTAGCCCGATCAAAATAAAGGGAAACTAAACGCTGCAGTATCGCTTCACTGGCTACGACAGGGTTATTTTGGCTAATCACAATCGCGCCGCGAAAGGGCGGTTCGCGGGTGTCGTTGCCCGTGTTTTTTACACCGGTGGCTCTGACGCTGCGCCCGTTATAGGCGGTTTTGAGTTCATCCCAATCAAAGGTTTTATATTTGCTTTCGTCGCTGCGGTCGGCTTCAATGAGTACCACCGGCAGATTAGACACTTGCGCGAAGTTACGAGCTCGTGCGGCGAGGGAGGATTTCGCGGGGTCGAAGCCTTCATAATCGCGTCGGCCTAGGAGTTTCCATAAAAACTCAATCAGCGTGGATTTACCGGCGCCAGGCTCCCCCACAATTTCAAGAAAAGGGAAACTTTTTTGCTCGGCACGAATCTGTTCAGCAAAGAGGGAACCCAACCAGAACGCGAGTGCAACGATTCCTTTAGCGCCGAAACACTGCCACAGCGCAGGCAACCAATCATAAGCGGGGTTAGTGTCGCACTGTAGATGCAGCACGGTTGACTGGCTCAGTGTTTTAATACTGAGCTTGCCAAGATCAAAAAAATCTTCCTGATTGAGTGAATAGCTCTGTCCATTTTTAACGGCGACTTCATGGAACACATAACAGCCGTATTCGCGGATATAGCCAATAAAGTCGATGGTTTTCACGGAGCGAATATCGGCAAGTTGATCTTTTAAATATCGATCTAGTTGTGTGCTGTTGCCGGTATACAGTGCGCCTGGGGCGATGGCTAAGAGTCTTTTTTTAAATTCGCTCGCGCCTGCGACTTGTGAGCCCGTAAAGGTGTTTTTGAGGGTCTGACCGTTGGGGAAGTCAATACGGAAGTAATACCAAGCTTCATCCGTCAGGGGATTAGCTTGGTAATAGAGAGCGGTAGGCAGACAGTTCGCAATTTCGGTAACGGTAGCCGCTTTTTGTATCGCTTGCGTGAGTTGTTCCTCTTCTGAATACGCTTGCGCCGCTTCCTTGGCAGACTCAAATCGCTCTGTATCGATCTTAAAGCTGTATAAACGCCGCTCGTAATCAAAGATAAAGGTGCGTTGGCACTGCTTAAGATAAATCAGTTTTGCTTTATCTAGTGCGCTTGTGGCAATCAATAAGGCACCGTGATAACGATAATTAGCCAGGTCTGTTTCGGTGAGCCGTTCGCGCTGGTGCAAGTCGTTCCAGTCTAATTTATCTTTAGTGGTTTGAGGAATTTGCGCAGCGTCACATGTCCAACCTGCTTTTCGTGCTTGGCGTACGCCTTTTAGAATGTCTCTTTGCCCTGCCTGATCACTATCGAGCGCCCAGATTAAACGAGGCCGCTTACCTTGGCGCAGCGCCAAAAAATCGGCAAGCGCCTGTTCGGGGTAATTGGTGCAAGACAGCAAAGCGACCGCGGCGATGTCATGATGCGCTAACGCAATCGCATCAAAGATTCCTTCTACTAGCCAGAGTTCTTCCACCTTCTCTAAATTTAATGGGGGCGGCTGCCACCATAACCCCGCATAACGCCCACCTGGCTTAAAGTGGGCTTTCTTATCGAATCGCTCGGGTTGATCAATAAGCCTTTCCCAAAATGTTTCCCCGACCGCAAAGCGCACAGTGGCGCTACCGGCTTTTAGCGTGGCAGAGTAATACTGTTCTTGCGTATACCAGCCCTTAATGTGCTTAAGATCAAAGCCCCGCGCATACTGCATATACGCATCCGCTGCAGCATTCGGATTATTTTTCTGCAATGGAAAACGCTCAGACCAACTATTAAAGAGATCGGCGTAAATCTCTTTAACATGGCCTTCCCAGGCGCAGCGGTTCAATCGGCCACAACGTAACACCCAAGGATGTTCAGCATGTGTGAAGAGCTCTTTTTTGCCGCATGCGGGACAGCGGCCCTGTTGTAGCCAGTTTGACTTAGGCTTAAAGTCATAATCGGCTAACAGGCGCTGTGTAATGGCTTGATGAAGATCGGTTTGCATAAGTCGTGTCAGCAAGTAAAAGGTTCACGACCTGCTAACAGATCACGGCTACTCGGGACAGGCTGGCTAGCTAAGGCGGGGGTGCATACCAACATCATTAAATCAGCGGCTGTAAAGACGCGTTTACGGCCAGTTAGGGGGTCGCGTAAAAAAACAACATAGGATGTGGTGCGGTCTAAATCGATATATTCCCGTCGATCTCGGGACTCACGCTCGCCTATTGCTTGTAATGCAATATCTTCTGCGGTACTCGCTGATAGTTCTTGAACTTCCATCAAATGCGTAATACAACGCTCAATGAGGTGCCGCCGATCGTGGCTGAGGTGTTCGGCATGGTGTCTTTCTAGAAAAGTGAGAGCTATCGTGTGTAAGTCTGTATTCGCTTTCATTGTCGCCTCGTCTTATTCATTGAATTTTGGGATGTCGTCAGGGTTACTTAGAGTCCGGCGGTTCTTCCTTTTTATGAGCGTGTGCGCGTGTTGAAATGGGAAGTTGAATCGCGGGGTCGGGCTTTCCTGAGGGCGATAAAGTGCTTGTCGTTTCTAAGTGTGCAACGAAGGTATGTCCACATTCTGGATCGCGGCAAACGCAGCGCAGTTGACGCAATAAAGGGCTTAAAAAAAAGCTATCTCTTATGATGGCGGGGCCTTTACAGTGAGCACACCGGACTGAAGCACGCATGATGATTACCTCGAGCAAAAGGACGAACGACAAAATTTTTATGCTAATCTCTCAGAACGCATAAAATTTGCTATATTTATGCACATATGTGCATTTTTTTATAACAAAAACCACACATTAATGTGTATATTATGAAGCATAAATGTTTACTTTTGTAACTATTTTATGAAAAAAGATACAATCTACGTTTTTTATTGAGGGTAAATGTGATGGATTTTGGGCAGAGGCTAGAGATGGAAAAAGAAAGCCAAGGCTGGACACAAAAGCAAATGGCGGAGGCCGGTAAAGTATCTTTGTCGACTTATGGCCATTATGTTAGAAGCGAACGCCCCCCTGATTTTATGGCGGGCGCAAACTGGTATAGGGCCGGTGTGGATGTTTTGTATGTGATAACAGGGGAGCGTTTGCAGATGCAGTTATCCGCTGATGATCAAGAATTATTAAAACGCTATCACGCTGCGCCCCTGGCTGTGAAAGCGGCGGTGTTGAGCGCACTCACAGTAGGCCCAACCGTGAATGCGGTTAAGCAAAGTGTAGAGGGCGATGTAGGGCAACAAGTGAGGGGCGGCAATATTACCAACGCCGCGCGCACGTCTTTTAACTTTGGCAAGAAGGAAAAGAAACCCTGAACGTTTGTGCTATGGGGGTATTTAAGCGTTGTTGATTTTGTTTCACACTCGGTCAAACCTGTATACGGGAGATATGGTGCAGCAAAGTATTGTGGGGGATGTTGGACAAGTTGCAGGCAAAAATATTATTAACTCAGGGCCTCAACAACACTTAAGTAACATCGTGAATATTAAAGTTCGTGATCTACCTAGAGAAACCTATAAAGAAGTCATAGGGTCCCTTGACCCTTCGATCAATCGCATGGGAGAAGGCGCATCGTCGGCTGCGGCGGAGCATACCCCAACTAGTTTTTGCGCACTTTGTACCAAAAGGCATCTTCAATTCAGACAAATTTGGTTAGCATTGGGCGTTATGTTCGCGCTTATTATGGTTACTAGCATTAAAATCCTGTTTTTTAGCGTTCCTATCCCCGTTAAGCCCGAATCGATTTACCCTATTAAGCACCGCTGCGATTTTGAGAACCGTTCCTATTCCATCGGCAGCTTGTTCGTCATGCCGAATCATCGACAATCTGAATGTATTTTTGATGTTGAAAGGGGCATTGCTTATTGGGTGGTGAGCAAGCTGGCTTATGAATAAAGCCCCTCTCTATTTTCAAGTTAGTGCGCTCTTTTTTGCCGAAGCTGCCGCCGGTGGCGCTTACTGGCGGGGTCGTCTTGCACTTCACATTCGAGCGTGGTCGTATATCCCTGTTCCGCTAAAGTATGACTAACCCGCGCAATGAGCCAGGGTGTTTCATCGATTTCTGGCTTTAAGCCGCTCAGACTGACTGGCATTTCAGGAAAGCAATCTGCGCGGCCTAACGCTAACGTCATGCTGAGGGTCGCTTGGCTGCGCTGTATGCGTTGCCATTCTGCGGTAGCTGCGGCGTGTGCCTGGGCCTGTGTGGCGTATTGTTCTGACAATACTTTCAAGTTATAACGGTTCTCTCCGCCCACAAGGACCGATTGTCGCTGTGCCATGCCAAAATGGTGCCAATAGGCGCGCACACCGGCGTAACTCTCTCTTTGCGCGACGTGATAGCGGTATTGCTCAAGGTCTTTTCTGGATAACGCTATGAGCGGTAAATCTTCACCGCTCATAGTGCGGGATGCGCCAATTGGCATAAATA
The DNA here is from genome assembly GCA_031963205.1 of Mycoavidus cysteinexigens. Taxonomy (GTDB): domain Bacteria; phylum Pseudomonadota; class Gammaproteobacteria; order Burkholderiales; family Burkholderiaceae; genus Mycoavidus; species Mycoavidus cysteinexigens_C. The sequence goes on along the minus strand of JASSUB010000027.1, from coordinate 11,346 downwards.
AGAGATAGTGCTGTTTCACCGTCATGACGGCGTCATAACGATGCGCGAGCCGTGTTAAAAAACTGAGGTCGCTCTCGTGCGTTTGATCGATATGATGAAGGGCAATCGCTTTAAATGGGTGGCCAATTTTGGGTGTGAGCTGATAGCGTGCTGCAATCGTGCGCACGATATCTTCTACACTGACGCGGTGCCAACTCTTCTCCCGCCGTTCGTTCATCGGCCCTGTCATTGACGCGCTACGAGCGCGTATCGTCATGAGGTCCGGTGCGCTGCTATATTCGATTTCATCTACCGTGAAACAGCCTTGCTCAATGGTGCCGCTTTCCTGCCACCCCAATGCGACAGAAAGCGACACACCGCGCCTGGGTAGGTCCAATAACCCATCATGATCATTCAGCGTAATATCCAGTTGGTCGGCTTCTTTTTCTCGGCAGAGGGTTAAATTCAAGCTCTGGAGCCGCGACGCTACACTAGAGGTTAAGTCTTGCTCATCGAGGACAAGCCGATAGGCCGGTTGAAAAGTGTGCATAAGGGCTAATAGAGTGTACTGTCAACACGCTTAAGCGATACCGTAAATTCGATGCGTTGCGCGGTGCCGTATTGCGTAAAGTACGTTTGATTGTCGGTGAGGGATTCGATCACAAAGGCTCCATGCACACGGCCTATGCCATCGACAAGGGAGTAGGCTTGTCCAGTGGCTGCCATTGTGGTTAAGACGTCGAGCGAAAGCGGGGTGCCGCTGAATTCGGGGACCAGTAGACCTGTTAAAGTGATTTTTTCTGCTCCAGGCCCCATAAATTGACAAGCGGCCCTCTCGCCCATGCGTAAGTGTTCGCTATGTCGCCATTCTCTTATGCGCTGCAAGTTTTGATAAGCCAGCGTCGGAAGGCTAAAAATAAAATTCCCTAATATCATCATCATCGCCCTGGCTCCTGCTTTAATCGATGAGCCGAGAAGCAAAACGCGCCCGCTTATCCCATTCGCGCTTATCCAGTTCACGGCGTACCGCCTGTGCTATCGCTGTCGCGTCCATCCCTGGCATGCCTTGAATCGTAATATTGACGGTGTCGCCGCCCGTATGCAGCTGGCTAGCCGGAGAGGGTGTTAGGGGTCTACGGGTATCAATAAGAGGCCTCGTAGAAAGTTCGGTAAGGTGAATAGGTCCTGCACGGGTTGCTAACGGGTTGAATGGTGGCAATAGACGAGAGGCCGCTTCTATTGGGATTTTTAACCAGCCAGTCAGTTGATGGATAATGTCTACGAGTGTTTGTTTAATGCCGGTGAGCAATCCTTGCATCCACTGCACGCCAACTTCAACCCATTTATCTTTAAGCTGTGCTAAGTGGGTTATCCACGTCTGCCATTTCGCTTTTAAAGCTTCGCCTATTCCTGACACCCTCTCTTTGAGCTTGGCCCAACCCTCAGCAAGCTTTGGCCCGATGGAGTCCCAATGCCGCCAGACATACAGCGCACCGAAGGCTAAGGCGGTAATAAGCGCAATGACAGGATGAGCGATCACCACCGCTCTTAACCACAGCAAAGCATGGCCTATTTTGCTGAATACGCCTGAAATAAGGCCCGCTTTTATCCCGAGTGTTGCAAAGCTCCATTTAACGATAGCAAGCGGCCCCAGTATCGCCGCTAGCGCAATCGTTAAGGTGCCGAACCCTACTAATACCGCACCTAAGCCCATTAAGGTGGCCATCAGAAATTTCGTGGCTTTGGGGTGCTTTTCAATCCATGCGGTTAATCGCTGTGTGGCCTGCATCGCCACCTCCAACGCGCGGGTATACAAGGGCAAAACCTGCTGACCTAGCGCGCGTTTGAGATCATGGAATTTAGCTAGAAATTGAATTTCTGACCCTCTCGCCGTTTGTTGCGCATGCTGATGTAGCTCATCAATCCCTGCAGCCCCCGCGCTGTTTCGGGCATTTTTATGAATTTGCGCGCGTTGCATATACAGCGTAGTAAACAAATTGGACGCCCTGGGATTACTAAAAATGGTCGCTATCGTGTCTTTAATCTGATCTTCTTGCGTAATGCCTTTTTGCGCAAGAGCGGGTAATAAGATTTGTTCGAGCCATTCAAGCGGGGACTGTTTAAATAACGTACTGCCTTTCAGCGCCCCAGGTTTAAACTCTTTCAGCATACCAATTTTGTTCAGTTCGACTTTTTGAGGGTCAATTAAGCCCAAGCGCTGGAGTTCTCTTGCTGCTTTAAAAGTGGTTTTACCTTGATAGATATTGCTATAGGCCGACATGAGGCCGGTGCCGACTGCATCGCCGCTCATTTCTTGAATGAGCGGTTCCATCTGGTAGTAAAATGCATCATTGCGGAGCTGTTTTGCGGCAACGCCCCCCCTTTGGATGAAAGCTTGCCATTGCTCCGGCCCCACGCGCCCGCTTGTTATCGTAAACACCTGTTGTATACGTTCGGCTTCTGCTTTAAAACGGGATTCACTCGCTAAACCCCCGCGCAATTCAATCACTTTCAGCATATTGATAAAGCGTTGCTCATTGGCCGCGGCGTCTTGCCCGCCATAGAGCGCATCATTCGCAAATTTCATCTTAGCGAGGGTGGGTAGAACGAGTTTGGCATGGTGTAGATCTCCAAATACGCTCATAGCATCGCGCATCAGGGTCAGTTTTTCGGTTTGACTAATACCAATGGTTTTCGTGTTTTGGGCGAATCGAATCGCCTCTTTAGAGGTGGCCTCACCCAGACCCAACGCGCGAATACGGTGTTGTTCGCTTTGGGTGGCTTTGGCTTCGCCTAAGGTATGATCGATTTTGGTGAGCGCGTGCAGACCGGTCGCGCGACTTGCATAACCCGCGACAGAGAGATGCGTAGCACGACTTTGTAAGCGATGCATGCGCTCACGGGCAAGGGTCAGGCGTTTTTCTTGGGTAGCGACGGCGGCCAGTGCGGTTTTTTGTGACGAGAGGGCTGCATTGGTAGCCGTAATATCTGAACGTAACCGCCTCTCGTTTTCACCTAGGCGGCCTGTCTGGATACCTGTAGCCGTCAGACGGCCTTGTAGGGCTTTAAGCTGTGCGCCTTGGGTTTGATAGTGTTGGCTGAGTTGCGTAGCGGCTACACTGGCTTGGCTAAACTTGCGTGTCATCGCAGCGGTCGGCGCATCGCTGGCTTTAATCCGCTCGCTGAGTGCCTGTACGCGCTGTTGTGCGGTTTTTAGCGCGTTTGCCGTTTCGCGCATCCCTTCACGTAAGGTACGAAATGCGGCGAGTTCTTTTTGCGCCTGATGGAGGGCTTTTAAGGTGTTGTGTGTCGCCTTAAACGATTGCGTCAACTGACGATTGCCCTGAAGCATCGTTTTTAATGGTGTAGTGATGCGATCTATCGCATCAAACACCACACGTAGTTTTAATTCAGATTGCCCCATTTTGGCTGACTCGCAAACGGGCTTCTTCACGCCACATGATCAACTCGGCTAGGCTCATTGCGTCCAATGAGGCTAACGACCAATGAAAAACTATCGCAATATCCGCTATGGCGCTTTCTACGCGCTCGGGGAGGCTATAGGGGTTTGCATGGCCTTGGGCAACAAAAAACTGGCAAAAGCACTCCCTAATTGGACGAAGTCAGCGGGATCCAGATTGGCTATATCCATCTCGGTTAAAGTCGGCGTGGTAAGCCGTGGCAATACGCGCTGTAAGGCGTCAATATCTAGATTCACTAAAGCGGAAAGCGAGGTACCCCGTAATTCACCTGTTTTCGGTTTACGTAGCGTGATCTCTTGAATAGTTTGTTCGCCACGCGCCAGTGGCGTATCAAGTTGAATCACGGTTTGATCGGAGGCACAGTGAGGCATAATTTTCCTTAAAGAGAGGGTTTACAGTCCAATAGCACGGCGTACATTTGTTAATCGATCACTACCATTTATGTTTTCAATGCAGTTCGCGCAATCGATCTCAATCAAAATTTTTCCATTGATCGTCAGCTTGTAATAACTCAGCGCAGAGGTCACTTTAAAGGTGGTATCGTCTCCGATTTTTACGGTGCCTAAATCGATTTCTTGATGTCGTCCGCGCATGGCGATTTCGACCGCATCCACCGCTGCGTTATCTTCGCGTTGATACGCGCCTGCAAAACGTAAGGCGACCCCATCAAAATTTGCCGCGCCGTATTGCGCCAGCACGTCGTGCATGAGGCCTCCGCACGTCCACTCTATTTCTAACGCTTCAAGCCCTAAATCAATCTGCACAGGGCCGATCATTCCGCCTGCGCGGTACTCTTCCATTTTTCTTTTCAGCTTCGGCAGCGTTATCTCGGTAACTTGCCCCATATAGCTGTTACCGTCGTTAAAGAGGTTCATATTTTTGAGCTTGCGTGGCAGGGCCATTTATTTCTCCGATCAAGCGGTAATACGTTGTGCAAAATCCATCAGATAACGATCGGTTATACGCTGGCGCAGCATCAGATTTTCTAAAGGGGGGACGGGCGTATAGTCGTAATCAATGGCGAGTTGGCCACTTTTAAGCGCATCCTTACCATTGGCAGCGTCGTCATACCATGCTGAACCATCGATCAAATACCCTTGCGTTTTCAATTCTCTCAATTTGGCATTAATACCTTCAAGCACATCGCGCACCAGCGACGGATGGAGGGGCCGGTCTACGGCCCAGCTATGCGCCTCGGCCATCGTGTCCGCTAATACCTGGGCGGTGCGTGTCGCACTTTCAAAGGCAAATAGCGGATCGCTCGAGTTCGTGCGACTGCCCCAAAAGCGATAGCCTTGTTGTTGAATGAGCGTAGTCACTTCTCGTGCATTCAAATACCCCGTATCGGTTGCGGGGTCTTGCAAATCCCAAGTGACATCTTGAGATATACCGGTCATGCCATTCACGACGACGTTCGATAGCGTTTTATGCCAGCCGATTTCTTCATCGATTTTTGCACGCAAACCCAAAGCCGCGGCGGTAGCGGGTATTGTGGATGTGGCATTTTTAACCGTGTCCCAGTTCACGAAGTCGGGCCAAATGAGCATGAGTTCACGTTGACCGAATTTTTTACGATAGGTGGCCGCTTCTTCTTTGGTGGTAGCGCCATACGCCGAGATATACGCCATGCCGCGCAGCTTTTGCGCAATCGTCGCTAAGGCGTTAGCAACCTCTACCGTGTCTAATCCTGGCGCGCCTAAAATGCGCGGCTTCACTTGCAATCGAGCCTCCGCCATTAATAAGGCCTGTAGTCCGGTGTAGTGGCCGGCTCTCAGGCTACCGATAACGTTGGAGTTCGTATTTTTTTTGTTTTTCTCTTCATGGACACGCACGACGACAGTAAGCGGTTTGGTTTGCGCGGCGATGGCTTCTAAGGTGCGTGCAAGGGTGCCTGTTTTGCCCGCTTGGCCCGCCGCCTGCAACGGATTCGTGACGAGTACGGGCGTATTGAGCGGAAAGATTTTGGCGTCGGCATCGTTGGCCGTAGCGACAAAGCCAATAACCGCCGTAGAGGCGGTTCTAATCGGGCGGCTGCCTTCGTTGATTTCGATAATTCGCACGCCATGATGGTAATCCGTCGGCATTATCATTTCTCCTGGCTTGTTATGCGCCGTTTAAAAGGACTGAAAGAGCAACAAAACGGCAAACGGGGGAAAAGGTTCCAATCAGGCGTTTTCCAGTCTTTCCCATCCCACCGATTCCAGGCTTTCCAGCCGAGTTTAAGCGTGCCTAAACGACCGTGGTAATACACGTTAAAGCCGTTGCCGATCGCAATAAAAAGCTCAAGGTGAGGTAACTGGATATGCGTCATTACGCGCCACTCTTGGGCGTGAAAAGGCACGCCAAACAGCCTGTAATTAAAGCTATATACCGGATTGCGATAGAGCCAATACACCCGTGCGAGATAACGCTTAAAGGGCGAAGCACCCCAGGTTGCATCAAGATACCCGCCTTGCCATGCCTCATTAAGCGTCGAATCGAAAGGCTGAAACCACTTAAGCCAGCGTGGGAGGTTGCCTTGTGCGTCGGCAAAGAGCGGAGCCCACCAGTTCACGCCAAGCATGGCAAACATAGTAAACAGTAAAGAGAAAAACGCCCAAAAGGGATATAACGCAAGAGAGAAAAAGAAATTCATACGTGTTCCATGTACAGAGTTTTAGCCCTCCGTTAATAGCCAATGGCGAGCCAATGGGATGTGGTGGAGCTGTATCGGTGGTGCTCAATACTTCGGCCGAAAGCATTAAAACCCGTTGGATTACCTGGCTGCGTGGCAGCGCCAGTTGAATGGCAACCTGAACCGTAATCCGTCATCCACACACAAAAAGAATCATTAGAAAAACTAATCGGAAACGTGACCCATTGATCACGACCCGTCAGTATGAGGATGCTCCCCCATTGCAAAATTAAGCCGCTCGGCAGTATTTGATGATGGGGTTTCCCTTCCGGAAATTCGTAACGCTGGCCTACTGCCTGCACAAACGCGGTTGTGGCCAGTTGCTTGCTATCGCTATTAAGCGGCGGTGTCGGCGCAGTGGGAGCGCCTGTGAATGCGGGGCTTTGGATTGGCGCAAACTTCTCATTCATCGTTTGTAGGGTGTCTTGTTTGGTTTGTTCAACATACTCGCGTGTGGCTACGACAATGCTAGGGTCTATTTTGAGTTCAACGGCGTCGCTACTGCCGAGTGCTAAAACCAATCTAATAATTTGCGTGCGGCCTGCGCCTTCGGCAAGTTTGGGCTTATATGTGGGCGGACAATTTGCAACGGCGCATAAATCGCCGTCTTCATCAAAGAGCCCTATTTCGCGTATCCACCAGCCGCCTACGTCTTCAGGAATAATTTGTTCAGCGATTAGCTGATGCTCATTAGCCGGATCAACAAAAAGCGTATTAATCGGCGCACGGCGCTGTTCATGTACTAAGTGAGCCTGCATGCGATCAGGGGTAGGCAATGTGTTATTTCCATCGCCTACCGCCATTTGGGTCAGCTTCAACGGCTTTTGATTCGTGGTGGCTTTAGCAAGTTTCTTTTCGCCTTGGGCGGTAAGGATGGCAAAATAGGTAGGTTTCATTACAGGTGCTGTAAGGTGTCAATCGTTAAGTTCAGTGAGCGGAGCCCACGCGGCGGATAAACGAGTTTTAAAATCCTGTTCCAATGCTTCTACCTCCGTTTGTGTGCTGGCTTGGTGAATGGCTTCGATGAGACGCTGTTTTAGCCCCTCTGTAATGCCGATCGCTTGCATAAGGTGCGCGCCCTGTTTTACGGCGTGCGTACAAAAGCTCTCCAGGCTCTCATTCCGTGCGCGTGCTTGAATTTCTTTTTCAAAGGCGCTTTGTTCATCTGGGGTGGCGGTGCCGTTTTGTATTGCTAAGGCGGTACGATAGCGATGCAAACTCATAAAGAGTTCGCTCTCATCCTGTGTAGATATGGCCTGTTTGCGTTGAGATCGTATAAGGTAGTTCAGGCTGTTAAGCGCCGCCGCTTTGGCTCTGGCTAAAGTTTGCTCTTGCGAAAGAAAAGCGGGTTGCGGGTAGCCTTGTGCATTCGCCTCAATGTGTCCGCCTTGTGCATTCGCGTTGAGTAAGGTTTGATGGGTTTGCGCACTGATTTCTACCGCATCAGGCGGTAATGTTTTATGTATATCGCTATCGTAAAATCCGCCGGTGGTTGCGGAATAATAGAGTGTCATGGTTGGAGTTCCTGATTATTTTTAATGACCTAGCGCAAACCAACTAATATCCATTGGATAGTGATTGCCCGCATACGTCACACCAGCCGCCGAAAATTTAGTTTGGTCCTGGATAGTTTGACAAAGGCACACTGCGGCGGACGTACCAATATGGCTCAATTGCACGGTTAAGGCAGCATGCGGAAAACTCAACGGAAACCATATTTCACTGCCGTGAGCCGCTATTTTTGTATTGCCCCATTGAAAAATCAGGCCGCTCGGGAGTGGTTGATAGCCAAATTGAAGTTCTGGAAAAGTCTGTTCTTCCCGCCGCACATATCGGCCATCGCCTTGTTCTGGCGTTATATAGCGTTGCCCTAGAACTTGTACAAAAGCCGTTGTTGCTAATTGCTCGCTATCGTTATCTGGTTCAGGGGTGGGAGCGATGGGGACACCGGTGAGCGCCGGACTCTCAATCGGGGCAAAATGTGCACTTACCGTTTTCAGTGCTTGCGCAATATGGTCTGCCGCTTCTTGTTTAGCTTGATCGACATACAGGCGTGTGGCTACGACGATGCTAGGATCAATTTTGAGCTCAACGGTATCGGTACTTGTGACGGCTACAATCAATCTAATAATTTGCGTGCGTCCTGCGCCTTCGGCAAGCTTGGGCTTATACGTGGGCGGACAATTCGCCACCGCGCATAAATCGCCGTCTTCATCAAAGAGCCCAATCTCGCGTATCCACCAGCCGCCGACGTCTTCAGGAATAATTTGTTCGGCAATCAGCTGATGCGGGTTAGCCGGATCAATAAAGAGCGTATTAATTGGCGCGCGGCGCTGTTCATGTACTAAATGGGTCTGCATACGATCAGGGGTAGGCAATGTGTTATTTGCATCGCCTACGGCCATTTTGGTCAGCTTCAACGTGTTTTGATTCGCCGCAGCTTGGGCGAATTTCTCTTCACCTCGCGCGGTGAGCATGGCAAAATAAATCGGTTTCATGAAAAGCACTTTAAAATATCAATGGTGTGGACTGCGCTATACAAGGCAAATACGCCGCTACTCGAGATGATCTCCGGCGTATAGGCATACACGGTCAGCGCGTCGCCGTGCAGACAAGTAAGTCCTGCACGGATAACGCCTTTAACATCAAATATGAGATTTAAGTGAATGAGATGGCGGCTAACGGGCTTCACTTCGTCAATGAGCCGTTCGAGCTCGCGCCGTGCCGTGTCGCTTATGCTGTGTTTGGCTTTCAGCGATAAGCGAAAGGTGCCAGGGGTGTCAGGTGGGATTTGTTGCCACCATTCTTTTAAGGTGAGTTGATAGCCTAAGGGCTCCAACGCTTGGCGCAACGCCCACATAGTGCCTTTACGTTGGTGCATTAAGCACGACGCCTGAATAACGGCGCGCTTCGTTGCTTGCGGCCAAGTGCTTTCCCAATAATTCACCGATACACTCCAGGCCAGATAAGGTAAGAGCGGCACAGGGCAGATTGCGGGATTCCATAACGCACGCAAGGGAACCGATAAGGCGGCCATTGCAGCGCATGCCTTGGCGGTTGCATGCTCTAGGGTAGTCGCATTCGGAGGAAGTAGTGATTCAGCCATCCTGCTGCCCTGTCTGGAGGTTCGCTTGGGTACAAAAGGCAGCGTGCGTGGCAGGAATAATCATATCGTCAGCTGGCGCTATTAATTCGACCTGCTGCACCCCTTCGACATGGAGCGCGGCAAAAATAGCGGAGCGACGAATATCACGCCCTAAACGGCGCTGTTGGTTGATATAGTGCGCTAAACGCGCTTGTGCTACGATCAAGATTGGTTCCGCTTCCGGTCCTGGTGCCAAGATTAAGGTAGCCTCCACCGTATACGGCACAATCGCCGCCGATTGCACGATTAACCTATCTCCAATCGGGCGCATAGTTTCGTCATTTAAAACCCGCGCCACCGTTTCTAATACCTCGTCGGATGCAGTGCCTCCCCCCTCATTCGTCAAAATCGTAACCATGACCGTAGCAGGGCTAGGACTTATCGCGCTCGCATCCGCTACACGCCCATCAGCGGACCGTGCATGCATGACATATGCACCACGCGGCCCCGCGGTCGAAAATCCTTCTAATGCGCCCTGCGTGCGTTCGCGTAATGACGTATCGGACTCCCATAGTGCATCTGTAGGCGGGACGGTCTCTTTATTTTCAGCTTGAATCGCTAATCTTTTTACACCCAGCAAGGCGGCAAGTTGATCCAGGTCGCTCCCTTTAGCATAAGCCAGCATGACGCCCCGTGCGGCGTCATTCATGCGTTGCCGCAGTAACAATTCACGATAGGCGCTTTCTTGCAATAGTATCGTTAGCGGTTCAGATTCCAGCGCCAGTGTTGCGGCAAGTTCGGCTTGTTGCGCTTGAGGGAAAAGCGCAATGAGTGCGGCTTTACGTTCGCTAAAAATCGCCTCATAGTCGAGGGGTTCAATGATGCTCGGGGCAGGTAGACGAGAAAGATCAATAGGCAGCGTGATACTCATAACCCCTCCCGCTTTAATACGACCTGGGTTGTAAAAGATTCGTCGGTGGCTACACTAACCCCTTCGATGTCTAGAATAGGGGTGCGGATGAGGCCCGTAGAAGCATGCAGCGAAATGCGATGAATCCGCAAACGGGGTTCCCAACGCATGAGCGCGGTGGCAACAGCGGCATACAGTTGTGCTTGGGTTCCGGCATGGTTCGGCGCATCGATTAGATTAGCCAGATTACAGCCTATGTCGCGCCGCATAATGCGCGAGCCAATAGGCGTAGTTAATAGACCGTGTATCGATTGAATAAGGTGCGCTACGCCCGTTAGGGTGCGGCCTGTTTTTGCATGCATCCCTCTCATTGCGGCTCTCCTGAGAGGCTGTCGCCAGATTTAACGCCGTTATGGCGATGGTGCGATAAGCTAATGCCGCCTGCTTGAATATCGCCGCTTGCCTGAAAGTTTCCTTGAATGTGTGCGCCTTCGCCGCCTGTACCAGAGAGGCCACCGGCGTAAGCAAGATGACCTTCAACCGTTAGATCACCGCTGCAAGAGACTGCTTTAGCCTCGAGATGAATAGTGGCGCTCTGAAGCGTGAGTGAAACAGGCGCAGAACAAACAACGGTGCCTGTATTGGGTAGAGAAACGCTTAAGTGATGCTGCGCAGCATCGTATGCTATTACCGCCCCATCTGCGTATTCGGTGAGCGTCTCATTGGCTTTATGGCTGGGTGCGGGATAGGTCTCGCTATAAATCCCACACAGGGCAACCCCTGCGGTGAGTTCGCCATCTGGAGAGAGCAATATCACTTGCTCCCCGAGGGTGGGGGGCTGCCAAGTGCGCACGGCTCCGGCGCTTAACGTGATCCAATAGAGCCAATCCGTTAATAATTCACCTGTCTTAACACGACATTGCGCGCGGACATGATCCACCTCAGCAATGGTACCCAGGCGAATCAAGTTATGGAGGCGGTGGAAAATGTCATGAGCGTGCATGCCGCTATGGTGCACATCTGCGCGGCTTGCTGCACTTCCTTTCATGTGTACCCATGGTGAGGACACATTCAGATAAAATATCATCGCAACAGGTGCAAGCAAGCCAATGCGTTTATATACAAAACTACCTATGATACGGCGGCGAGAGCCACACTATGCTTCTAGACGTTCCTTCAATAGCCTCGTACCGCTCGCCACCTCCCACTTAAGCTG
>JASSUB010000081.1:0-2293 GCA_031963205.1 Mycoavidus cysteinexigens | reverse complement strand
CTGGGTATATCCTCCATCCGAACCGTGGTCGCTGGAATAAAATGCGCTAGGCACTTTTTATAGCTATTGGGCGTTAACGATACCGGGATAATGCCGTGCTCACCGAGCATATGCTCTGCCCGGATTTGCAAAAAAGCGATTTCCGTCAACACATGATGGAACCCAGCCTTATATTCTGGCTCTTGTGAAAATTTATTCACCACCTGACGGATTGCCAAAGCGTCCTTTTGTTCATTATCGTTGCGATAGGCTTCTAAATCTTTGTGATAGGCTACTTGAAGTTCCTGATGAAACTTTTCATAGTCCTTCCATTTTAAGTAGCTTGCTAATACCTCAGAAGAACACACCACCACCTTATCAACCGGTTTCACCTCTTTGATTAACTGAGCCGGCAATAAACACAGCTGATTGGTTACGATATCGCCTAGTTTGCCATCTTTTTTCAACTCTTCCGGCGAACTTGAATACGGTCGCCCCATCGGCGCTTGATCCGAGTGCAGCTTGAATCCTTCGATTTGAAATAACTTCTCGATTAAATATTTAGACGTCTCGGCATCGGCCTTTCCGTGAGCTGGATTGTCATGCGCATACACCAGAAAAAGGCTGGGGTTATTGGAAATTTTTAAGGAACTTAGCGTCAACAGCGCCTTTTCAAATAAATAATCCACCAGCTCGCTTTTTGCCTGGGCAGACATTGCGGTAGAGGTGGCCGCCTGAATCATAGCCGGCGCACTGTTCGTAAACATCGACATGACCGGCATAGTAGCGGCCGACTTAGTCTCTTCATAGCCCCACTTTTGCGCCTTTTTATAGCTCATCTGCGCTCTATCGGATTGCCCTAACTGGTCCAACACCTTGCCATGCTCAAAATACACGGAGGCGATTTTATCTCGCAGGGTTTGATCTGCTAGGGTTTCAGGAGCGTGTGCCTTTTTCACGGCTTTTTTCATTTGGGATAACGAGGCTTCTGCATCGTCGCATAACACTAACGCAATCTCTAGATCCTTCGTCTTGCAGGCAGTCTCTAAGTAAGAGCTAGCGAGATCCAGCATTTTCTGTGGTGAGAATGTGCTCCGTGATGACGAAAAGATGCTGCCCAACATAGTTTTATCCGTTATTTTTTATAAATTGAGCATTGTAATATGGCATCGAGTTAAGCAAACCTACCCCGATCCAGACAGTGCAAAAAACGGTCGTTTTTTGGACAAATTTTTAGCTTGTGAAATCAGATAAACTGCCTAATGATAGAAGCGTTACCTTCATAAACGTTAACTTTTAGATGATACTACTATCCGCCTTTGGCCAATGATAAGGATTTTTTCTCTTCATTAGCCATACAAATGTATGGTTATTTTTAAGGTTATCTTTTATACTGTCTGGAATGAAAGAGAAAGGGGTTTCATTTGAGTGGAGCGATCAAAAAGCAGCGCTCAATCTTCAAAAGCATGGCGTTTCTTTCTACGATGCGCAGTTTGCTTTTTTAGATCAGCATCGTGTGATTGCCGAAGATTTGGAGCATAGCCAGACAGAGAAACGCTACTATTGCTTTGGGATGGTTCACGAAAAGATTATGACTGTCCGTTTTACCTATCGAGACAAGGCCATCCGAGTGATAGGGGCTGGATATTGGAGGCAAGGAAAAAAGATTTATGAGCAAGCGCAAACCAAACTACCAAGATGAACCACTCGGAAAAGTGACGGTGCTTCCCGACTTCTTGCCTGCGCCAGCAGAACTTGTATTGAAAGAAGAAGCGGTCAAAGTGACACTTTCCTTAAGTAAGAAAAGCGTCGATTTTTTCAGGAAAACAGCGAACAAGCACCATACACAATACCAGAAAATGATACGGAATTTGTTAGACCAATACGCTGAACGTTTTTCTGAGAGCATTTGAGGTGCTGTTCTACGGATAGGTTGTTTATCTATAAAATTAACTGTAACGGCTCGCATTTGAAACCGGCCATGCTCGCAATCAGCGCACTTTCTGGCTCAGATTAATTGCAACTAGCGGAGCGTCCAAGCTCGAATTATCTGCAAATGAGCTTGCATTTAGGAGAGTGTTTCATTCCGGGGGCTGACGTAATCAACTGATCGAGTATGGCCCAGTTTTTCTGGTGGCTGTTCGGAAATATCAATGCACCCGCTTCCACTGCTTCGGCCGTCAGCCCCCAGTTTGTAACACTCTCCTATTTCTAAAGCAGAAATTACTGTCTATCTTCTTCTGACCGTTTACTTCGGGGTCCGTTTGATTTCAGTGCAATAAACGACGGTAGCGGTCTCTAGTATTCATAAGGG
>JASSUB010000045.1:0-2377 GCA_031963205.1 Mycoavidus cysteinexigens | reverse complement strand
CATGTATAAGACGGGCGACCTCGCCCGCTACCTACCTGATGGCAATCTGGAGTTTCTTGGCCGCAATGACCATCAAATCAAAATCCGTGGCTTTCGGATCGAACTGGGTGAGATCGAGGCGCACCTTGTTAAACATCCGCAAGTGCGCGAAGCTGTCGTGCTTCTACTAGGCAAGGATAGCGACAAGCAACTGGTCGCCTATGTGGTGGCTGAGTCTGACGAACAGCTAGCTCACACGCTACGCGTGCACCTCGTGGCCAGCCTGCCTGAATACATGGTGCCGGCCGCTTTTGTGCGCTTGGATGCGATGCCATTGACGCCCAACGGCAAACTCGACCGCCGGGCGCTGCCCACGCCAGATGGCGGAGCCTTCGCCCGTCAAGCGTATGAAGCGCCACAAGGCGAGATCGAAACCGCACTCGCCGCAATCTGGGCCGAGCTTCTGGGTCTAGAGCGCGTCAGTCGCCACGACAGCTTCTTCGCACTCGGCGGACACTCATTACTCGCCGTGCAGATGGCCAATCATATTCATACTACCTTGGGCGTTGAGATCACTATCCGCACGTTGTTTGAAGCGCCGACGGTCGCAGGATTGACGCAACGTATACTTAGGTTAGACGGCACACCAGACGACTCATTTGCCGTCTTGCTTCCGATCCAACCCAAAGGCACTCGGCCTCCTCTTTTCTGTATCCACCCTGCCGCTGGCCTGAGCTGGAGTTATATCGCTCTATCTAAACATTTAGACGCGAATCAACCCGTCTATGGCCTACAAGCTCGAGGACTCGATGGGATTGCCTCGCTTGCAGAAACTATCGACGCCATGGTGTTAGATTATCTCAGGCAAATTCGCCATATTCAGCCTAATGGGCCCTACTATCTGCTGGGATGGTCCTTTGGCGGCTGCGTCGCTTACAGCATAGCGACGCAACTCGAGCAACAAGGCGAAAAAGTGGCACTGCTAGCCTTGTTAGATAGTTATCCAGATTATTCTCGGCGCACCAATGAACTGGAAATGAATCACGAGATCGACTACATGAAGCTGCTTGACCGCTACAGTGATCAAGGTCTCTCAAATGCGGGTGAATATCTATGGGAAAAAATTCGAGATGTTATTAAAAATAATTGTCATATCTTAAAGCGTTTTTCTCCACGCATTTATTGCGGCGATATACTCTTCTTTCGTGCAACGATAACGGAAGACGCGTCCATCACGCCAGCTTCTCCTGATGTATGGAAGCCTTACATTTTCGGCGATACCGAGGTTTACGATATTCACTGCACACACGGTGATATGGATAGATCCGCGCCAACCGCTGAAATTGGTCGTATTCTGGCCCAGAAGCTGGACGAATTACAGAAAGGCCAACCGCCCCAAAGCGAAGAAGCGCTTTTAGTTAAATGATGCCAATGTGACCTTGCCTCGATTTGCCCCTGACACAATATTGCGGGGTGGGGTCACACAGCAGCTGGAATACTTTCTAATGCGCTGGGAAGTTGAATATAAATATAAACTTGGCGTTCAGAAATCATATTCACTACCTACCGTTCTTGGCTTACTCGCTCGCTTTGGACGTCACGATGCTTCTAAAGTAAGCGCGCAGCGGCTCCACCTTGACGTGTTATGAGAGGGGCCGCAGAGGAAGCAATTCGTCGAGTTGGCTGTAAGGCCAGGCGGGTAATTTTTCTAAGGTGTCTTTAAGCCAAGCAGCGGGGTCAAGGCCATTGAGTTTAGCCGTGGCGAAGAGACTCTGGATAGCAGCCGCGCGTCGGCCGGCACGCTCAGAGCCTGTAAACAGCCAATTTTTTCGATTATGCTCAGTCGATGATTATGCGGAGCTACTTCGTGCAACGCTATGTGGGAATGGAAATTCACCGCTTGAACTGAGCATAAAAAAAGGCTTCCTGACGACCCACTTACTCTTCAGAAAGCCTAATATGCCCAGGCGCCTACTACACAAAACTTACGTCATCGGCCTGCCAATGCACTGCTTAAATTCTCGAAAGCTTTAAAATTATGCACAGTTACCAGCGTGCACAGCCCCGTACCAGGCGGTTTTACGCCTCTTACTCCGCATAATCGCGGACTGAGCATAATTCTTCCCAATCGCAATGGGCCGGATGATGTTTTCCACGGCGTTATTATGTGTGCCTTGCTAAGGGAGAGTGTTTCATTCCGGGGGCTGGCGTTTTTTAGGCTGCCTCCTTGAACGGCGTCAACTCTTGTGTTTTCATACAGGGAAACCAACGGCAGAAGGTTTCACGCAGATCACCATTGAGCACTTGCACACGCGTTTGCAACAACAGATGTGCACCACGTCTAGTCCAACGCATCTGCTGTTTTTTCACAAAGCGCTTGCTGACCACATAATTTACG